>NZ_OY821667.1:2927500-3543383 GCF_963682185.1 uncultured Cohaesibacter sp.
ATCAGAAGTGCGAATGCTGACATGAGTAACGATAAAGAGTGTGAGAGACACTCTCGCCGAAAGTCCAAGGGTTCCTGTGCAATGCTAATCAGCGCAGGGTTAGTCGGCCCCTAAGGCGAGGCAGAAATGCGTAGTCGATGGGAATGAGGTTAATATTCCTCAACCAGTGGGATGTGACGAATTCCGGTAGTTGTATTGTCTTATTGGATTGATGATGCAGCGTAGGAGTTCCAGGAAATAGCACCCACATTAGACCGTACCCTAAACCGACACAGGTGGACAGGTAGAGTATACCAAGGCGCTTGAGAGAACTATGCTGAAGGAACTCGGCAAATTGCTCCCGTAAGTTCGCGAGAAGGGAGACCCGTTAGAAGGCAACTTTTAGCGGGTGGCACAGACCAGGGGGTTGCGACTGTTTATCAAAAACACAGGGCTCTGCGAAGCCGCAAGGCGACGTATAGGGTCTGACGCCTGCCCGGTGCCGGAAGGTTAAGAGGAGATGTGAGAGCATCGAATTGAAGCCCCGGTAAACGGCGGCCGTAACTATAACGGTCCTAAGGTAGCGAAATTCCTTGTCGGGTAAGTTCCGACCTGCACGAATGGCGTAACGACTTCCCCGCTGTCTCCAGCATAGACTCAGTGAAATTGAATTCCCCGTGAAGATGCGGGGTTCCTGCGGTCAGACGGAAAGACCCCGTGAACCTTTACTATAGCTTTGCGCTGACAGTTGTGTTGGCATGTGTAGGATAGGTGGTAGGCTTTGAAGTTTGGGCGCCAGCTCAGATGGAGCCATCCTTGAAATACCACCCCTGTTGTCATGGCTGTCTAACCGCGGTCCGTTATCCGGATCCGGGACAGCGCATGGTGGGTAGTTTGACTGGGGCGGTCGCCTCCCAAAGAGTAACGGAGGCGCGCGATGGTTGGCTCAGACCGGTCGGAAATCGGTCGTTGAGTGCAATGGCATAAGCCAGCCTGACTGCGAGACTGACAAGTCGAGCAGAGACGAAAGTCGGTCATAGTGATCCGGTGGTCCCGTGTGGAAGGGCCATCGCTCAACGGATAAAAGGTACTCCGGGGATAACAGGCTGATGATGCCCAAGAGTCCATATCGACGGCATTGTTTGGCACCTCGATGTCGGCTCATCGCATCCTGGGGCTGGAGCAGGTCCCAAGGGTTTGGCTGTTCGCCAATTAAAGCGGTACGTGAGCTGGGTTCAGAACGTCGTGAGACAGTTCGGTCCCTATCTGCCGTGGGCGCAGGAGAATTGAAAGGAGCTGACCCTAGTACGAGAGGACCGGGTTGGACGCACCTCTGGTGGACCTGTTGTGGCGCCAGCCGCATTGCAGGGTAGCTATGTGCGGAAGGGATAACCGCTGAAAGCATCTAAGCGGGAAGCCCACCTTGAGACGAGTTCTCCCTGAGAGCCGTGGAAGACCACCACGTTGATAGGTCAGGTGTGGAAGCGCGGTAACGTGCGAAGCTTACTGATACTAATAGCTCGATAGGCTTGATTACTCTCATTTGTCTATATTCATTCAAGGCGGGTTGCTCTAATGCAACCCACCGAAACTAAGCGTTAGGCGCTTTTTGCTCTAGCAAAAACGCCGGTAGCTCAACCAGCTTCTCCGTTTGTTATTCGCCGGCCCGGTGGTTATGGCGAGGACACCAAACCCGATCCCATCCCGAACTCGGCCGTTAATATCCTCTGCGCCAATGGTACTCCGTCTTAAGACGTGGGAGAGTAGGTCGCTGCCGGGCCTGCTAATAACAAACTCAAAAAAACCCCCCGTAGCCCTTAAAACTACGGGGGGTTTTTGCGTACGTGTGCCAGGGGGGGGAAGGGGGGTGAAGCATTATCAGTCTGATATGATGACAGTATCAAATAGATAGTTTCACCACTCCATGTATGAAAAGGCCCGCACGAAACAATCATGCGGGCTTTCCTTTGGTGTCAAGAGTTCTGCGGGGACTCTTCACGCAGGTGATTTTCCAATTAGACGGGGCATCAAAGGCCCATGGCCTTAAGCTCTTGCAACGGTGGGATGGTTTCAAACATCACGGGATCGAGACGGTCCCAAAGAATACCGCAAGTCGGTTTGTGCGGTCCGTCTACTGTAATAGTGCGTGTTGGTGTGAAAATGGCGTCAGCGACGGTGTCATAGACATCCGGTGTGAGTTCTTCTTCAAGCAATTGGCAATCATGGACGACAGCAGCGGAAGGGGTATCGGTCGAGATTCGCCCGATCTGGTAAAGCATACCCCATTCGCTATCAAAGAAGCCGTGCCCCTTGCCAAAGCGGATGCCCTTGGTGTTGATGGCGCCTGTGCCGGTGACCATATAGTCCACCTTCGGCATTTCTGCGAGATCCTTGAGGCTCACTGGCTGTCCAACCCGCTCCATGCCATCAAGTGTAGATGCATAGAGATAGAGCTCGGGTGCTATTTTAGCCGGATCCAGCAGCCAGAAGCCGCGCTTGATTGAATAGGTCGTCATCAGTACTTTCTTGCCATCTACCAGTGCTTTTAGGCGCAGGCGATCAAGACAGTTGTCCGGCGTAATGAAGATATAATTTGAATTCTGGTAGAATTCATGGTCCACGAGCCGCTGTACAGCCTCTTCACCACCCTCGAAATCGGCGATGAATTCGCCAAAATCGAAATGAAATCGGCTATCTGGGACAGCAACCTTGCGTAATTCGCGCCAAACGCGTTCGCGGACTTTGATTTTGTGATCAACAATATCCACCATGTTGAACCTCCGTGATGTCTTATTGGGCAGGTGCCATGCCGCGCTTGGAAAGCACGCGCTGTTCGATGGCGACTACGATTTGATAGAAAAGAACGGATATGAGAACCGAAACCACGGAAACTGACCAGATCATGCCATAGTCCAGATATCCGCGGGATTGGTTGAGCAGATTGCCTAGGCCTTTGCCGGTGGCCAGCCATTCGGCAATCATAACGCCCAACAGGGCGCGGGGAACGGCCAGTCTCGTTGCAGCGAAGAGATAGGGCAGGGAGGCCGGAATTGAAACCAGCCGGAGCTGTTTGAACGGCCCGGCGCCATAGGCTTTGGGCACTTCGATAGCCGCCCTGGACACCATGGACAGGCCTTGTGCCATGGTAACAAAGGCCGGAAAAAAGGTAACTGACACAGTGATCCAGAGGATGAGCGAAGGCCCGCGCCCCAGAATGAGGACCAGCAATGGCGTCAGCGCGACCAAAGGCATGGTCTGGGTAACCAGCGCAACGGGCATGAAGCCGCGGATGATGGCTGGATAGAGTACCGAGCAGAGCGCCAGAGCAAAGGCAAAGGACAGGCCAACCGCCATGCCTACCATGGTCATGGGCAGCGTCTGGCCAAGTGCTGTTGCCAGCTTGCCAAGACTGACAAGACTGTTGGGCATCATGAAGAGATAGTCGAACAGACCAACCGGTGTCTTGGCGATCATGGCGGGGGTGCCCATGATGGCGAGCAAGAGCCACCATAAAAGGAACGGCAGGGCAAAAGAAATGGCGACGAGAGTTATCTCGAGGGCCATAGTCTTTTCCGTTTTGGCAGCCGGTGGGCTGGCTGGCACGGTTACCGCCTTCGAAGTGCCGGTCAGGCGCGTGGCGATGAGCGAGAAAAGAAGATAGGCGAGCCCGGCAATCACTGTTGCCGAAAGACCGATACCCCACAGTCGATCGGGCTCGCCCCGGCCGAGTGATCCGATCAGATAGACCCCAAGTCCAAACCGACCACCTCCGCCGAATTCTGCAAGAATAGATCCCAGAACCGCATTCGGGGCAGCGACTCTGAGACCAGCCAGAATGGCTGGAATGGCGCTGCGCATCTGGGCATAGATGAGGGTTTTCCATTGCCGCCCGCCATAGGCATGCACGACATCGACAATACGTCGGTCTGTCTGTTGGATGCCGGTAACAGTGGCGCTCATGGTTACGAAATAACAGCCGATTGCCGCCAGAATGATACGCGGTGTCATGTCGGAAAAGGTTATGACGAGGATCGGCGAAACGGCAATAGGGGGCAGCGCAAACAGGGCCACATTGACCCCGCGTGCCAGCCGCTGCGTAAGGGGGAAGGTGGCAAACAGCACACCTGCCGCTATCGCCACAGCGTTGCCAATGAGGAAACCTGCGCCTGCGCCTTCCAGAGTGGCCCAGATATGCGGCGGATAGTCGGCCCAATCAACCCACATGCGAGCCAGAATGGCAGACGGTGCCGGCAATGCTCCATCGGCAACCAGCCGCAATTGTCCGATGATCTCCCAGAAGACAAGCAGCAACAGCCAGTTGCGCACAGTCGAATAGCGAGCCAGCTTCTGCCGCAAAGAGAGGGCACTTTCGGTCTTGGCGGCGGGCGTCTTAGTGGCCATCCAGTGCCTCCGCGATTTCCTTTTCCAAGGCGTGGAAGGTTGGATGGGCAAATAGATCCGGCGTACGCGGGCGATCAAACGGCACATCAATGATGCGGCTGATCCGACCGGGTTTGCTCTGCATGACAACCACGCGGTCGGCAAGGAAAATGGCTTCGTCAATGCCGTGGGTCACCAACAGGGTGGTGGCATTGCTTTCCATCCAGATGCGTTGCAGCTCGATATTCATCTGTCGGCGCAGAATCTGGTCAAGAGCCCCGAAGGGCTCATCAAGAAACAGGATTTCGGGGCGCGTGACGAGGGCGCGGGCAATCGCTGCGCGCTGGCGCATGCCACCGGACAATTCACCCGGCAGGGCCTTTTCAAAGCCATCTAGCCCGACCAGCTTGACCAGCTTGGCCACTTCGTCGTGATAAGCGCTCCGTTTGCGCCCGAGGACGTCCAGAGGCAACAGGATATTGTCTTCCACGGTGCGCCAGGGCATCAGCGCGGCATCCTGAAAGGCGACGCCGGTCTTGCCGCTCTTGGCAGCGGCCTGCGGCGTCATGCCGGAAATGCGCACATCGCCAGAATTGGGCGCGTCAAGCCCCAGAGCCAGCCGCAACAAGGTCGACTTGCCACAGCCCGACGGCCCGATCAGCGCCGTAAAGGAGCCTTCCGGACAGTCAAGGGACACATCGCTCAGCGCCTGAACGAGTGTGCCGCGGCCCGTAAAGGACCGCGACACCTTATTGATTGTTATACCGTGCTCGGCATTCATTAGATTTCTTCCAGCAGAGAGGTATCGAAATACTCGCGTTTGGCCGCGATGCCCACTTCTGCCAGCGCCTTGATGTTGGCTTCGATGGCTTCTTCGCTCATGGAGAAGATGCCGCCTTCCGCTTTGATCAGCGACTTCTGAGCTTCGTTGAAGAAGAGTTCATTCTCGATGGAACGCCCCGTACCCTTGAACCAGCTGTCCGCAAATTTCGGCGGATAGACAGTGGTGTCCTTGAAATTCTCTTCCCAGCCTTTGCGAGAAGCACGCAGGAAGGAAACCAGTTCCTTGCGCTTGCTTTTGAGGGTTTCTTCGGTGACCACGACCGTGTCATTGAAGGTGGTGAAGCCGAAATCATAGAGCAGGAAGGAGGTCGCATCAGCACCAGCCTGCTTGATGGTGAAAGGCACGTTGGTGGTGAAGTCGAGAGACGCGTCGATTTCGCCCTTGATCAGCGGTGTCGGATCATAGGCATAAGGCACGATGTTGATCTTGGACCGATCCACACCGGAAATTTTCAACATGGCTTCAACGGAAATCACGTTGACCGGCGGCACGGCAAGGGTTTTGCCGATGAGATCTTCAGGGCTCTTGATCGGGTTGGACGCAAGGGACACGATGCCGATCGGGTTCTTTTGATACTGGGTACCGATGATCTTGAACGGTGCGCCCTGCTCGGCAATCGCCTTGATGGTGGTGTCCGGCGTCGTCAGCGTCAGATCTGCTTTGCCTGCGATGATGGTGCTTTCAGGGATGACATCCGGGCCGCCGGAAGCATAGGAAAGGTCCAGACCTTCTTCTGCATAATAGCCTTTGTCCATGGCAACGAAATAGCCGGTGAATTCGGCATCGTTGATCCATGAAGCCTGAAAGGCGAAAGGGCTTGCGGCGCTGGCAAAGCGGCTCATGGTTGGCAGGGCTGCGCCTGCGGCCATCAGGGAAAGAAATCGGCGTCTGTCCAGAGCAAGTCTCATGATCAGTGTCTCCATTTGTCTCGGGAAGGATAGCGGTCTTTTTAAAAAACACCCCTGATCCGAGCCAACTCGGCCAGAGGCGGAATGTCCATTATTTGCTCTTTGCTCAAGAGATCCCAGCGGATGCCGCGCGGCCGCCGCTCGTTTCTCTCAACCCGGATCAGCTTCTCCGGAGTGGCGATCATATCGATGGCAATGTCGAGATCGCTGGCGATGACGGTTTCGTCTGTCACCTGCACATCATGCACGATGGAAGCGACAGGCGTTGTTTCTTCCATCAGGCCCAGATCTGTGAACATGCCCCATTCCAGATCGAAATAGGCGTGCCCCTTGCCAAAGCGGATGCCTTTGGAAGAAACAGCAGATGCGCCGGTGGCGGCAAAATCGAAACTCCCCTTTTGCGCAATGCCTTCAAGGGAAATGGGGGTGGCGAAATGCTCCATGCCCTCAAGCCATGAGGCATAAAGCTCGGCCCCCTTGGGCACGACGCCCGGCGCGAGATAGAGAAATCCACGCCGGATATTGAAGGTGGACATGACCAGCGGTATGCCCGCTTCGATCATGCGTTGGCGCAAAAGCGTAAGGGAATTGTCAGGGGTTACGAACGCGAAGCGACAAGCCTTGAAGGCGTCATCTTGCAGAACCCGTTCGGTCGCCTGTTCAGAGCCGTCAAAATCGGGGATTACTTCGGAAAAATCGAGATGAAAGCGCGCGTCAGCCCGTGCGACATCTTTCAGTCGCTGCCATATGCCTTTGCGTATGAGACGGGATTGACTCATTCTGCCTCCTTGTTTCTCGGTTTCATAATCATGAAACTGTTGTTTCATTATTGCAAGAGGGCTGCTAATCTTTTTTTATGAGACGAACAAGATTCGGAGGGTTTCATGGCATCACGCCTCGTGCTGAGAATTCAGGAAAGATATTCCAGGCTGACTGCCGGAGAGAAAAAGCTTGCGAGCCTCATCCTGGATAGGCAAGATGATATCCTGACGCACTCGGCGACCGAAATTGCTGAAATGGCAGGGGTTTCCAAGGCCACCGCTGCCCGTTTCTTCCAGCATCTGGGCTATGCCGATTTCAACGAAGTCAAATTGCAAGCCCGTGAAGAGCGGAACCAGTCCGAGCCCTACGAATTGTCTGTGACCAATTCTGAACAAGTGGCCATGGGGCGTGCCATTGGCGCCCATCTGGAGCTTGAATTGAAGAATCTGACGCGCACTTTTGAAGAATTGCGTTCTGACAAGGTGCGCGAAGCGGCTGAACTGATCGACAACGCTCCGCGCGTCTGGGTGCTCGGGTTGGGCACAGAGGAAGGAATTGCTCGATATGCGCGCCTGCTCTTTTCCCGCTTGCGGCACGGCGTCATGATGCTGGGCATCAATCAGGGGTCATGGGCCGAAGATCTGGCCATGACAGGCCCCAAGGACGTGTTGTTGTTGATCACCCTGCCACCACGGTCATCCCTGCTCAAATCGATTTTGAACTATGCCAAGACCAGTCGGTTAAATGTTGTCACCATCACGGATCGGACATCCCTGTTTGAAATGCAGCGGGTTTCCAAGGTGGTGCTGCCCTGCCATGTATCGAGCTTTGCCCTTGGCGCGTCGCACACCGCCGTCAGCAGCGCCATCCGTCTTCTGGCTCTGACCTATGCAGCCCATGCCGGAAAGTCGGCCCAGCAGCGGGCCGAAATCGTCGATAGCATCAAGGAAGACCTCGGCGGGTTGTGAGTTCAGTCGGAGCTGATGACGGCCTCGACATCGTCCCTGTGGCAGATGCGGGCAAAGGCGCTACGCTCGAACTTGCCTGCCGTGGCCAGTAGATAGCTGTGCTTTGCCACCCCGAGAGCCGCCTGTTTGATGGCGATCTTGCGCTGATCGAAATCCATGACATTACCGCTGGTCTCAATGCCCGAGCAGCCGATCAGGGCGTAATCAAGCCGCACGTCACGCAAATGCAGAACCGCCTGTTCCCCCACAAGAGAGCCATCCTGACCAGCCACGACCCCGCCAAGCACATGCACCGCATGCTGTGTATGATCGAAATTGGCAGCAACCCGCATGCTGTTGGTGAGAATGGTCAGAGAAGCAAGCTTGTTGAGCCGTATGGCCGCGGCTTCCATCGTTGTGCCCACATCAATATAGAGTGATGATCCTGGCGCAATCAGAGCCGCGACCTTCTGCGCGATCAGGTCTTTTTCCTCACGATTCTGGTGGGCCTTGTAGTTATGGCCCAGCCGCAAAGTGCTGGTGCCTTCTGCCCGGCCAGCTCCCCCATGGAAGCGCTGCAACAGACCGGCATTGTCCATGGCGATGATCTCACGGCGGATTGTCTGGGCGGAAACGCCGAAGCTGTCGGCGAGCGCTTCAATGGTGACAAAGCCGCTTTCTCCCACAAGGGCGAGAATGTCCTGCTGTCTTTTCGAAAGGGTGTCCATGGCTTGCGCCCCAAATTTTCAAACTGTCGTCATTCTGACATCAAAGAAATTGTAAATTATCTTCCAAATTTATTATTGTGTAAGATAACCTACACAACCTACTGCGGGAAAGGCAAGCGGAATGATCAATTTGCAAATCGATGATCAGGGCACAATATGGCAGTCTGACGAAACTTGGCTTGATAGTTGGCATTGGCGCTGGATGCCTTCAGACGCGCAAGGGGCATCAGGCTCTAAGGGGGCTCGGCAGACCATCGATGGGCTGGAAGCTGTGCGACACGTCTATGCACAGAAGAATACGAGAAAGATTCCCGTCGGCATCATCGGCCCCAACGAGCCGGACGCGGACATGTTGAAAGCTGCCGAATTGTTGGGCGCAAAACTGGCCGAACTGAATGTGCCAATTCTGTGCGGCGGGCGCGGTGGCGTCATGGAAGCGGCCAGCCGCGGCGCATTTCTGCAAGGCGGGTTGACCATGGGCTTTTTGCGTGGTGACGATTGGCGCGACGCCAACGATTACATAACTATCCCGCTTGCAACGGGGATTGGCCATGCGCGCAATGCCCTGATCGCGCAAGGCTCACAGGCGCTGGTCGCCGTTGGCGGGCAATATGGCACCCACAGTGAGGCCGCCTTTGGGCTGGTGTTCGGCAAGCAGGTTTTCGGGCTGTGTCATGCTCCCGACATTGACGGGGTGCAGCATAAGGAGAGTGTTGAGGCCGTTCTGGAGGCTCTTGTTCCCGTGCTTCTCCACCTGCCAGCATCAACAAAGAGCGACGCGTCATAAAACTTACATCTATCTCCGATATCTGTAAATTAATTTACATTTATTGGAGATAAACCGTGATCCAGCTCAAGTCGCTGACGCGCATATTTGATGACAAGCCGGTTCTGGATGCCATCAATCTGGAAATTCCGGAAGGGAGTTTCACCTCCCTTTTGGGCCCGTCCGGATGCGGCAAATCCACCTTGTTGCGCATTCTGGCCGGTCTTGATCAGCCTTCCGCTGGTACGCTGTTGTTTGATGGCGAAGATGTGCGGGAGAAAAGCGCGACCCTCCGCAACATCGCGATGGTGTTTCAGTCCTATGCGCTTTATCCCCATATGACGGTGCGGGCCAATATCGGGTTGCCGCTGGCGATGCGGTCCATGAGCCGCCTAGAACGGCTCCCGCTCGTGACGGCCCTGTTGCCTTCTGCGCGGCGCAAACGGGCAGCCAACGGGCGTGAAGTGGAGCGGATTGCGGCCATGCTTGGCCTCACCGAGTTGCTAGAACGCAAACCCTCCGAGCTTTCCGGTGGACAGAAGCAGCGGGTTGCTGTCGGACGTGCCTTGGTGCGAGACCCGAAGGCCTTTCTCTTTGATGAGCCCCTCTCCAATCTTGATACTAAGCTGCGCGGCCAGATGCGCGAAGAAATCAGCCTGCTGCATAAGCAGACCGGCAAGACCTTCATCTATGTCACCCACGACCAGACGGAGGCCATGAGCCTGTCCGATCAGGTGGCGGTGATGATGGAGGGACATATTTTGCAGGTCGCGCCGCCGCGCACTCTCTATTCCAAGCCCGCGAACACCAAGGTCGCGGCCTTCGTCGGTGAGCATCCGATCAATCTGCTGGCAGTCAAACCGGAAGGCAGCGCGCTTCCGTCCCCCTTTGGGGCCTTTGTCCTGTCTGAAACTTGGGATGGAGACATCATTCTCGGTTTGAGGCCTGAGAATATCACGCTCGTCGAAAACGGCCCCCTTCAGGGCCGGGTGACGCGGGTGGATTATCTGGGCGGCCATACATTGCTTGATGTGGAGCTGTCCGATGGCAGTCGGTTGCGGGTTGCTGATGAGGAGGGGCCGCTTGTGCCTGCTGTGGGCGATGCCCTGCAGCTATCTATCGCACCGCAGAAGATCCATCTGTTCAAGGCCGAAAGTGGCGAGCGTCTGCCGATTGGGGTCAGCCAAAGCGGTGAGGCCGCATGATGGCTTTGTCTCCTCGCCAGTTCTCCGCGCCGCACCTTAAGGAAGCCGCGACAACCCTGACGCTGGCAGGGCCCGCGACCCTTGCCATGCTGGTGCTCATTTTCATTCCCTCGCTTCTGGTGGCGGTCTTCTCCTTCACCGACTACCAGTTTGGCGCCCGCTCCTTTCACTGGGTTGGGCTTGATAATTACGTGACCCTCTTTACCGACCGGACGGGGCGTCGCGCGGTCACCAACACGCTTCTCTATGTTGCGGTCGTGATGCCGCTGTCCATGCTCTTCTCGCTGGTCGTCGCCCTTGGGGTGCAGTCGGTTTCAACCTGGAGCCCGAGGCTGGCGACCATGTTGCGCACGGCTTATTTCATGCCTGTCGCCGCGACATTGGTCGCCATGGCGACTGTGTTCCAGATGTTGCTTCACCCCAGCCTTGGCTTGATCAACCAGTTGATCGGGCTGGTGGGCATTCCGGGCCAGTCATGGCTCTCCGATCGCGGGCTGGTGCTCTATACGCTGGCCGCCATCGGCATATGGGAGACCATCGGCTACAATATGGTGCTGTTTCTGGCCGGGCTCACGGCCATTCCATCCCAGCTTTATGACGCCGCAGAAATCGACGGAGCCAACAATTGGTGGGATCGCTTCTGGACTGTCACATGGCCCATGTTGGGCCCCACCACCCTATTTGTTCTGGTGGTAACGGCGACCCGCTCCTTCCGCGTCTTTGAAACCGTGGCGACGCTCACCCAGGGCGGACCGGCCTATGCCTCCGACACGCTGGTCTATGCGATGTATCGCGAGGGTTTCGTCTATTTCAAGGCGGGCTATTCCAGCGCCATCACTGTGGTCTTCTTTGTGGCCGTGCTCATTCTGACGCTGACCCAGGTAAGGATCGTTGAAAAGAAGGTGCATTACCGATGATCGCTGCCCGATACCTTTCCCGCGCCGTAAGCCTTGGTCTTCTGCTCTTGGGGGCAGCCATCATCCTGCTGCCTTTCTTCTGGATGATCTCCCTTTCCCTAAAGCCAGCCGACGAAATTTTTCAGGACAGCATCCAGCTGCTGCCCAGCCATTTTGAATGGAACAACTATGTGGTGGCCTTTACCAAGATGCCCCTCTGGCGCTTTCTCATCAATGGCATCATCGTCTGTGGCGGCATTCTCATCCTGCAAATTCTGATTGCCGTGCCCTGCGCCTATGCGCTCACCCAGCGGGACTTTCGCGGCAAGGCGATTGTCATGGGAATGGTGTTGGCCGGATTGCTGGTGCCCTATCATGTGACAGCCATTCCCCTGTTTCTGGGCCTGTCACAATTGCGCCTGCTGGATAGCTATGCGGCCCTGATCCTGCCCTTTATCGCCTCGGTGTTTGGCATTTTCCTGTTTCGGCAGTTTTTCGCAACCATTCCCAAGGATCTCATCGACGCCGCACGGGTGGATGGCTTGAGCGAAATGTCGATCGTCTGGCGCATTGCCTTTCCGCTCGCATGGCCTGCGGCCACGGCTTTTGCTGTCTTCTCAGTGGTCGCCCATTGGAATGATCTCTTCTGGCCGCTTATCGCCGTATCCAGTCCGGAATTGGCGACGCCGCCGCGCGGCATTCTGTTTTTCCGTGATGTGGAAGCGGGCTCAAGCTTCGGGCCGCTGATGGCGGCAACCGCCATTGTCACCGCGCCGCTGGTGCTCGTCTTCCTTATGGCCCAGCGCGCCTTCATTCAGGGGCTCACCATGACCGGCCTTAAAGGATAGGGCGACGGGCTCTGCACTCTTGCTTTCTTCGTGGGTCTGGTTCTTGGGTGCGCGAAGGAGCCGAACAAGAAAGAAAAACGGCGTAAAGGCAAACAAACGCCAGACAAGCATGACTTGAGGGCAACCAGCTTTTTCCCTCAACCCGAAAAATTATTGCGTATCTTGGATAGGAAACGTCACTATGAAAAAACTACTCATTGCCTCTCTTGCTGCTGGCCTGTTTGCCACGGCTGCGGCAAAAGCTGAAGACATCACCCTGCGTGTGCATTATGCCAACCCGACATTGTGGACCGAAGTCCAGCAGAAGCTGGCCGATGGTTTCATGGCAAAGAACCCGGACATCAAGATCCAGTATGACAGTCCGGCAGAAACCTACGCCGATGGCGTCCAGCGTCTGCTGCGCGAATCCGTTGCTGGCAACCTGCCGGACGTGGCCTTTGTGGGTCTTAATCGCTGGCGTATTCTGGAATCCCGTGAACTGGCCCAGCCGCTTGATGGATTGATTGGTGATGAAGCTGCTTTTGAGAAAGATGGCTACACCCGCGCTTTGCGTTCTCTGGGGCAATATAAGGGCAAGCAGTGGGCTCTGGCGGCCTCTGCCTCCACGCTGGTCATGTATGTGAACCCCGATCTGGTCGAAAAGGCTGGTGTTTCTCTGGATGCATTCCCGCAGGATTTTGATGGTCTAATCGATCTGGCTGGCAAGATCAACGCTCTGGGCGACACGATTGACGGTGCCTGGATTGCTGCGCATGACTGGCGCTTCCAGTCGGTGCTGGGCTCCTATGGTGGGCGCCCGATGAATGAAGACGAAACCAAAATCACCTTCGACAGCAAGGCAGGCGTCAAGGCTGCTGAATTCTATGGTCGTCTCGCCAAGGAAGCCGGCATGAAAAGCTATTCCGGCAACGATGCGCGTCAGGCTTTCGTTGCTGGCACGCTGGGCATCTATATCGATAGCTCCTCTTATCTTACGCGCATGGTCGAAGGGGCCGGTGATCGCTTTGACGTCACGCTGTTGCCTTTCATTACGGCGGCCAAGGACAAAAGCTCCATCTACTTCCCGACCGGTGGGTCCGCAGTGGTCATGCTGACCGATGATGAAAAACGCCAGCAGGCAGCGTGGAAATATATGCGCTATGTAACGGGGCCGGATGCGGCCAAGATCATCGTTGAAAATACCGGCTATGCACCCACCAATGCCATCGTTCTGCAGGACGACACCTATCTTGGCGACTTCTATGCAAAGAACCAGAATGCCAAACGGGCGCACGCTCAGGTGTCTGCCTTTGCTGGTCCCTGGTATTCCTATCCGGGGTCTGAAGGTGTGGCCGTGACCGATATGATCGCCGCAGGCCTTGTGGATGTGATCGACGGGGCGGACGCAGAAAAGACCATCAAACAGGTCGCCAGCGATGTGAGTGCAAAGCTCGGCTTCGAATAAGCAGTCTTTGTCCTTTTTCGATTTGGAGCGCGCTTTACAGATCCGGCGTTTTCACTCGTCCTCTCCATCGCAAAAGTGCGCTCCTTTTTAAAAAGAATCCCTCCCGTAAGCGGCCCTGCTTATGGGAGGGCTTTTGTCTTCTGGAGGGTTGGAGAGCGGAACAGAAGTTTCTTATTCGAACATTGGGGTGTCTGCGACTTTCCGTGTCTATCAGAACCTCATGCCTTCTTTGTTTCGACTGCGAGCCGATAGGGCAAAGTCCTCAGTAAATTTACTTTAGTTGTATGGAAAACAATATTTCATTTGCGCTTCACAGGCTTGTGTGCGTAAAATTTGAGCAAGTCTAAATTTAAGGCATTTTCGCTCTTGTAGGCGAGCAAAGCACGATAAAATTCATAGAACGCTGTTGCATTTTACTCTTGCAATTTGTTCTTAGTTGAAATCTAGGCAGAGGCACAAGCCTTCGTCAGTTGCGGGAACAACCGCTTTGATTTTAAAGCATTGTTACTGAAAGAAGAGATGGTCGAGCCTTAGCTCCTGCCTGATATATGTTTGTTTCGCCCTTGGCGGACCGGCACAGGACCATGTGAATGATCGTCAAATGTCAGGCTATAAGGTGATAACCACAAGACCACAATTGGAGAGACCAATGTCAGAAGAGACCACGACCCCCGAGATCACACTTGAGCAGCTTTCCGGCGCCTATGCCATGCGCGCCAAATTCTACATGTTCATGTTTGATGTTCTGGTTGAAAATTTTGGCAACGACAAAGCTGTCGAACTGATGAGCGATGCCACCTATCGTCTCGGAGAAGAAATGGGTGAAAAGTTGCAAGCGCATGGCCCGGCCAATATCGAAGGCCTCACTGAGCAGTTCCTGCAGGGTATTCCCTGCCGCGACCATCTGTTTGGCCCTGAGCTGCGCAAATGTGACCATGAAGGCATGGAAATCAAATTCCACAAATGCCCACTGAAAGACAACTGGGTTGCTGCTGGCCGCAAGGGCGAAGCGCTCGAGCTGCTGTGCAAGGCCGCAGGTGCCATTGACGCAGGCATGTTCAGTAAGGCGGGCTTCACCTTCGAAGGCGAGACCTGGAAGATTGGCGACACCGGCTGCTGCCGCCTCGTCGTGAAACCTGGTTCTGAAGCAGAAGCAGTTTGAAGAAGATCTTTTTATAATACAGACAGATCCGGCAAATCGGACGTCGAAATGCATGATCCGGAATACCGGACATAAAACAGACCCGTTAAAACGGGCGTCACCTCCCTTTGCCTGATGAAAGTCAGGCGCTTAGTACACCGATTACCAACCCATTGGGGAACATCCGCTATGAAACTTTCTCGCAGAACGCTTTTGGCACTCACTGTTGCTTCAGTCATGATTCCAGCAGCTTCCCAGGCTGCCGATAGCATCAAGATCGGGTATCAGTTGCCTCTTACCGGCAACACCGCACAGTATGGCCAGGACTTCAAGGACGCCGCAGAAATCGCTCTTGCCAAATTCAATGCATCCGGCCAGATCGATGTTCCGGTTGAAATCATCTATGAAGACTCCCGCTCTGACGCCAAGGAAGGCGTGACCATCGCCCGTAAATTTGTCGATGACGATGAAATCGTCGGCGTATTGGGTGACTTTACCTCAACCGTTTCCATGGCCGCCGCACAGGTCTACAAGCGCTCCGGTATGGTTCAGCTCTCCCAGACGGCCTCCCATCCGGATTTTGCAAAAATCTCCAAATGGCAGTTCCGCAACATCACCACTCAGAATCAGGAAGGCGCAGTCAACGCCCAGTGGATGATTGATCAGGGAATCACCAAGGTGGCCGTGATTGCTGAACAGACCGACTGGGGTCAGTCTGTGGTCAAGGGCTTCGTTGATCCCTTCAAGGAACTGGGTGGCGAAGTCGTCTACACCGAATTCTTCAACCGTGGTCTGGCTGACTTCCGTTCTATCATCACCAAGATCGAAGAGCAGAAGCCTGAGGCTGTTTACACCGGCTTCTTCTATGAAGATGGTGCCCAGTTCCTCAAACAGGTTGCCCAGCTTAATGCAGACATTCCGGTCTACTCCACCTCAGCTGCCTATAACGACAAGCTGATCGAGCTTGCTGGTGACGCGGCCGAAGGCCTCAAGCTGACTGCCACCTTCTTGCCAACCCGTGCGGACAAGAATGTGACCGAATTCGTCTCTGAATGGAAAAAAGGTCATGACAACGCACCTGGTCAGTTCCCGGCACAGGCTTATGACGCTGTCAACATCATGCTTGCCGCTGTTGCCAAGGCTTATCCGGACGTAACCCGCGACAGCCTGCGTGACGCAGTCGCCGCCACCAAAGACTTCCCCGGTGTAACCGGTAACACGTCCTTTGACGAAAATGGTGAACCCCTCAAGGAACTCACCAAAGCCACCGTCAAAGACGGTGTGTTCGTAGAAGTCAAGTAATCCTATCCCCCATCCCGCCCGGAGCTGAGCCTTCGGGCGGGTGGCAATAAGAGAAAAGGGGGACCGTGTGTTCGATCCTTATTTTTTGCAGCAGCTCGCCATTGGCGTCTCGCTGGGTATGATTTATGCGTTGATGGCGATCGGTTTCACGCTTATTTTCGGCGTGCTCAATGTGGTGAACTTTGCCCATGGTGAGGTTTACACGATCGGGGCCTTTGCCGGTCTTATGGCCATTACCGCATTTGCGCCGCCGCTTCTGGTGGTGCTTTTCATTGCACTTGCTGCAGGGGCCTTTGCCGGTTTCGGTCTAGAGCGTCTCGCTTTCCGGCCATTTCGCCGATTTTCCGATGAAGCCTCGCTGAAATCCCGCGCCATGCGTGAAGCCACCCTAATGTCTTCCCTTGCCATGTCCATCATTGCTCGTGAAGCAATGGAGCTGATTTTCGGCTCGCAGTTCCAGTCTGTCGATCTGGCCTACCTGATCAACAAACCGATCGAAATCGGCCCGATCACCATCGTCAATGGTGACCTGATCATTCTGGGCATCACGCTCTTGATGCTGGCCGGATTGCAATGGCTGCTCAAGAAGAGCCCCATCGGCATGTCCATTCGCGCGGTTTCCAACAATGCGCTGGGTGCCAAATATTGCGGCATCAACACCGACCGGACGATCATTTTTACCTTTATCATCGGTTCGGGCATGGGCGCACTGGCTGGTATTCTCGTCGGGCTCTATTATGGCGCCATCTTCCCCGCCATGGGCTTCACACCGGGCATCAAGGCCTTTGTTGCCATGGTCATGGGCGGTCTTAGCTCCATTCCGGGCGCAGTTGTCTCTGCCATGGTCCTTGGACTGGCCGAGAGCATTTCCACCAGCTTCATGCCATCGGTCTGGTCTGACATGGTTGCCTATGGCTTCTTGTTGGCCACGCTGATCTTCTTCCCGCAGGGTCTCTTCGGAGCAAGGAGGGAACGTGTCTAAGTCGCTTCTCATCAAACTCCTGCTTTTAGTCATTGTTTTCGCCGTGGTACCCTTTGCCCTCGAAGGTTTTGGCAAGGGATATTATTACCAGATCGCCACACTGGCCTTCGTCTTCATGCTGCTGGCCGCGTCCCTGCATCTGGTTACCGGCGTTGCGGGTCTGCTGCATCTGGGCCATGCTTCCCTTTATGGTGTGGGTGCTTACGTGGCCGCGCTGCTCGGTTCCAAATATGGCATCGGCTTTACGATCGGCTTGCCTCTGGCCGGGCTCGGGGCGGCGTTCGTTGCCTTTCTGGTTGCGCTGCCGACCATGCGCCTGATGTCGATCTATTTTGCCGTGGCAACGCTTGGTATCGGGCAGATGCTGTTTCTTGTCTTCCAGAACTGGGTCGGGCTGACCAATGGTCCCAATGGGGTGATGCTGTTCGACGGTATTGATCTGTTCGGCGTCGCCATCAACAGTGAATTGGGTATCTATTATGTGGTCGCGGCCGTTTCTGCCGTCTCGATTCTCATTCTCAACCGCCTCAGCCACTCCTATTATGGCAATGCCCTTCGCTCGCTGCGTGAAGATGACCAGTGCACGGCGGCCATGGGTATCAACGTTACCGTGATGAAGATACAGGCCTTCGTGATCTCTGCCTTCTTTGCAGGCATCGCCGGAGCGCTCTGGGCCTACACCACGGGTTATATCTCCCCCAACGACTTCAATTTCTCCCAGTCGATCCTGATCCTGACCATGGTTGTGGTGGGTGGCTTGGGGTCTCTGCCGGGTGTGCTGATTGGTGCCCTGCTGCTGATCCTCCTGCCCGAAGTGCTGCGCTATTTTGGCGATATCCGCAACATCATCGTTGGTCTCTTGATGTTTGGCGCGATCCTGTTCCTGCCCAAGGGCCTGTTCGGCGAAGTGAATGCGCTCAACTTTGCGCGCAGAATTCTTGGTTCGGCATGGTCGGAAGACAATTCTGAAAAAGGGATCGGTTGGAAATGACAGCAATACTTGAACTCGATTCCCTGACGCGCGTCTTTGGTGGCCTGAAAGCCGTGGACAATGTCACCACAACGGTATCCAAGGGCGAATTGTGCGGTTTGATCGGGCCGAACGGGGCGGGCAAAACCACCCTCTTCAACCTGATTTCAGGCTTTACGCCACCGTCCTCGGGCGATGTCCGCTTCAAGGGCGAAAGCATCACGGGCCTGCCAGTACACAAGATTGCGCATAAGGGAATGTCCCGTACCTTCCAGAACCTGCGTGTATTCCCCAACATGACCGTTTTCGACAATATCTCCGTCGGGGCTCTGGGCATGATTGGGGTCAGCCCCTTCTCCTCCATCTGGGGCGGCAAGGCCAAGGCAAAGGAAATCTCCGAGCGCAGCTGGGAGATGCTAGAAAAGGTGGGCCTTGCGGCTCATGCTGATGATCTGGCGGCGAACCTGTCTTACGGCAAGCGCAAATATCTCGAAATCGCACGCGCTTTGGCGATGAATCCGGATCTGTTGATTCTGGATGAACCGGCCGCAGGCATGAACGATTCCGAAACGGCAGAACTGGCCCAGTTCATCACCGATCTCAACAAGACGGGCCTCACGATCATGCTTGTTGAGCATGACATGGGGCTGGTGATGGGCATCTGTCAGCGCTTGGTGGTGTTGGCGTCCGGCCAGAAGATCGCCGATGATGTGCCTTCCAAGGTGCGTCAGGATCCTGCCGTTCTGGAAGCCTATCTGGGAGGCGACGACTGATGAGCAATATTCTTGAAATAAATAATCTGTCGCTCAAGATCGGCGTTCAGGATATTCTGCATGACGTGACGGTCAAGGTGCCGCAAAAGGGCATTGTCTCAGTTCTGGGCGCCAACGGTGTTGGCAAAACCTCGCTGATGCGCTGCGTCTCGGGCATCTACCATGCCACAGGTGGCGAGATTCTGCTCGACGGTCAGGATATCTCGAAGCTCAAAAGCCATGATATCGTTGAGCGAGGTGTGATGCAGGCGCCCGAAGGCCGACAGATCTTCTCAACCATGACCGTGTTGGAAAATCTGTTGCTGGGTGCAGGGCCGCTTGGTCGACAGGAACTGGATCATGTTTTGACCCTGTTCCCGGTTCTCAAGGAACGCCTCAAACAACAGGCCGGCTCCATGTCCGGTGGTGAACAGCAGATGCTCTGCATCGGGCGCGCATTGATGCATAAGCCCAAGGTTCTGCTGCTTGATGAGCCGTCCCTTGGTCTTGCTCCACGATTGGTGGGCTTTATCTGCGAGCTTGTGACCAGAATTCGCGATGAAGGCTATTCTGTTCTTCTGGTCGAGCAGAATGTGAAGGCTGCTCTGCGCATTTCCGACAAGGCCTATGTCATCGAGCATGGCAAGATCGTCATCGAGGGTGATGCCCACGAGCTGATGAGTGACAAGCGTGTGGCCGATGCCTATCTGGGCGGACATGTGCACGAAGGGTCGTAAGACACATGAGTGATCATCCCGGCGTGCGCACCATGCCGGGATTTTTCTTCTTCCCGCACCTCCTTCAGAGGGGCCAAACCCTCTGATCTATTGAATTTAACAGATAAACGACGCCGTTTGGTCAGTCTAAACAATGAAAGAAAAGACATGAGCAACCCAGTCACTTTTCCTCCTTCCATCTGGGCCGTCACTGCACCAGCCCGTACGCAGGCTGCCCCCCTTACCGAGGCGATTGAAACCGACACTGTGGTGATCGGTGGCGGCTTCACGGGGCTGGGCTCTGCCCTGCATCTGGCCAAGGCTGGCAGCGACGTGGTTCTGCTGGAAGGCAAGGCCATCGGCTGGGGCGCATCTGGTCGCAACAACGGGCAGGTGATCCCGACCCTTACAGCCGCTGAACCGGATATGTGGGTGCAGCGCTATGGTGAAACAGGGCGTCTGTTTGCCCAGATGATCGGAGCGTCTGCCAATGTGCTGTTTGATACCATTCGCGAGGAGGACATCACCTCTCACGCCGATGCTGAACAGACCGGCTGGTTCCAGCCTGCTCACACGCCGGGCCGCACCAAGCTGAGCCAGAAACGCGTTGATGCATGGCAGCGCTTCGGCCTTGATGCCCGTTATCTCGACCACAAGGCTACCTCCGACCTGCTCGGCACCGAGCATTGGTATGGTGGTATGCTTGCTCCATCAGGCGGTCATATCAACCCGCTCGGCCTCTCGCGCGGATTGGCGTTGGCTGTGGAGCGGGCCGGTGGCACCATCTATGAAGCGACGCCAGTCTTGTCCTATGAGCATGACGGCACCCAATGGGTCGTCAAGACCGATCAGGGTACTGTGAAGGCGCGCGCGCTGATCTTGGCAACCAACGCCTATACGGGTGAAGTGGTGCCAAAACTCAACCGCCGTCTGGCCCATTCCATCGTGCCGGTTTCTTCCTGGCAGATGTCCACCGAGCCTCTCAGCGATGAATTGCGCGCTTCGATCTTGCCGGGGCGTCAGGCGGTGTCTGATACCCGCGGCGACTTGCGCTTCTTCCATTATGACCGCGACAACCGGCTGATCACCGGCGGCGCCATCATGGGCTTTGGCGATCTCGCTGCCCGCATGGCCCGCAAGGCCGCCAACAATCTGGCAGACAGTTTCCCTCAGCTTGCGCCACCCAAGATGACCCATGTCTGGGAAGGCTATCTCTCCATGAACTGGGATCGCTTCCCACGCGTGCATAGCCTTGGCCCGAATGGCTGGACCTGGATCGGCTGCAATGGTCGTGGTGTTGCGCTTGGCTATTCGTTGGGCCGAGAAATGGCTCGTGCGACCAGCGGCGAAGACCTTGCCTCGCTGGCCCTGCCAACCACCACGCCGCATGCGCTGCCGTTCCACGCCATCGGCCGCGCCATCGCCCCTTACTATCTCGCCTGGTATAAATTCAAGGACCACCGGGAATATAAAAGCTAACAGGACCTGACCATGAACGATATCCCTATTCTGGAACGCCGCCGCATCGAGGCAATGATCTTGAAGCATGTTTTGGATGTGATCACCGAACGCAGCGGCCGCGAAGAAGCGGAAGCTGTAATCGGCGAAACCTGCTCGCGCTCGGCTATCGAGCAGGGCAAGGCCATGGCTGAAGGGCTCGACCACGCCCCGACCCTTTCCGATTTTGCCGACATCCTTCCCAACTGGACCAAGGAAGATGCGCTCCAGATCGAAACGCTGGTAACCGAACCCGAGCAGATGGACTTTAACGTCACCCGCTGTCGCTATGCTGAAATGTACAAGGAAATGGGCCTTGGCGATATCGGTCATCTCTTGTCATGCAACCGTGACGGCGACTTCTGCGTAGGCTATAACCCGGAAATCAAGCTGGATCGCACCCAGACCATCATGAAGGGCGCGTCTCACTGCGATTTCCGTTACAAAATGAAATGAGAAGAGGAAGAGAAGAATATGGCAGTTGATAATTGGGTTTCGCGCGAAATCGAAGATCTGACCGCTTTCCGGCGGGATTTGCACGAAAATCCCGAACTGCTTTACGACCTTGAACGCACCTCGAAAAAAGTGGCTGAAGCGCTGCGCGCCGCTGGCGTGGACGAGGTGGTTGAAGGGCTGGGCAAAACCGGCGTCGTTGGTGTCATCCGTGGTCAGAGCAACAAGTCCGGCCGCACCATCGGTCTGCGGGCTGATATGGATGCTCTGCCCATCGTGGAAGCCACGGGCCTTCCTCACGCTTCCAAGGTTCCCGGCAAGATGCATGCCTGCGGTCATGATGGACACACCACCATGCTGCTGGGCGCCGCCAGACATTTCGTTGAAAGCCGCGCCTTTGATGGTACGGTTCTGGTTATCTTCCAGCCAGCCGAAGAGGGCGGTGCAGGTGCGCAGGCCATGATCGATGATGGCCTGTTCGAGCGCTGGCCCTGTGATGAAGTCTATGGCATGCACAATATTCCCGATGTGCCGGTTGGCCATTTCGTTACCAGCAAGGGCCCGAGCATGGCAGCGGTCGACATGTTCGACATCAAGGTGACCGGTCGCGGTGGCCATGCTGCTCAGCCGCACAATGCCATCGATCCGTTCCCGGCTGTGGCTGCCATTATCCAGTCTATCAACGGCATGAGCGCGCGTACGGTCAACCCGCTGGATTCCCACGTGGTTTCCCTGTGCGGCATTACCAGCAACGACACCTACAATGTGATCCCCGAAGAGATCAACATCAAGGGCACCGTGCGCACGCTGAATGAAGCCGTCCGCGACCATGTTGAAGAACGCCTTGGCAAGATCGTGTCTCAGATTGCCGAAGGCAACAATTGCGTCGGCGCGCTTGATTATCGCCGCCTCTATCCGGTGATGGTCAACCATGATGAAGCAACCGAGCATGCCGCAAAGGCAGCCCGTGCTGTTTCCGGAGACGATGCCGTCAGCATCGAAATGCCGCCGACCCTCGGCGGTGAGGATTTTGCCTTCATGCTCAATGCCGTGCCGGGTTCCATGATCCATGTGGGCAATGGCCCGTCAGCCCAGTTGCATCATCCCAAATTCGATTTCAATGACGATGTGATCAAGTGGGGCTGTTCCTATTGGGCACAGCTGGTGCGCGATCGCCTACCGCTCTAGCCGCATGGTGTGCCTTGCAATGAGGGCGAGATCTGACAACAAAGCCGACCGGGATGGGCATCCCTCCGGTCGGCTTTTCTATGTCTGCCCAAATTGACGGCTATCGCTACGTTAAAAACACCTCTAGAGGCTGCACGGCCCTACAAGCCAAACCGGATGGGATTTTTCCCTGTTATCCTTGCGAAAATCTTCTGCGCTTGTTGAAATCGGGTTGGATAGAAGTGTGCAAATCCGGTTAAGGCGCTGTGCAAATGGGGCCACTGCATAGAGGGCATTAATATTGAGCGAACACACAATAAAAGTTACAGATTGGGGATTGTCATCGATCCGCCGTTGTTCTTTGCTCCTTTCAGGAGAGACTAAATGGAATTGGCGAATAGGCGGTTTCCGATGATACGTAAAATTATGACTTTTGCTCTTTGCGCAGCTTTTCTCGGCTTTTCAGCAGGGGCCAATGCGGCAGCCAATGCTCCCGGGCGCATAAAGCCTAGATCTTCGCTGTTTCTGGAATTCAGCCCCCATGTTGATGTGGTCATGATTGGCGATAGCATCACAAAGCAGGGGCTTTGGAGCGAGTTTGTTCCCGAAATCAAAATTGCCAACCGAGGTGTTGGTGGAGACAAAGCCGATCAGATCCTGCAGCGGATGGACACCATCCTGAACACCCAGCCAAAAGTCGCCTATCTGATGGTGGGCATCAATGACTTGATCCATGGCCGATCGGTCAAAAAGACCTTCAACAATATTGTCGCCATAACCGAGCAATTGCAGCAAAATAATATCAAGGTCGTGCTTCAGTCCACGCTGGAATGCGCGCGGGAGAAATGCCAGCGCATATTCAACAAGAAAGTCAAGAGATTGAATGCGGCGCTGGTGACCTATGCCAACAGCAACAATATCAAATTCATCGATTTGAACCCGTATCTGAGCATTAAAACGGGCTTGAACCCCAAATACACCTTCGATGGGATGCATCTCAATGGCAAGGGATATCGCGTTTGGGTAGATCGACTCTATGCTGAGGGGATCACAGATTTTTAATATCGGTCACAGACTACAGATCTTGAGTTTGTAGAAAAAAGCCCGCTCCTATCATCGTTGATGGGAGCGGGCTTTTGTGCGCGCGCCAAGATTCTGCGTGGCAGAAAAGGCTAGAGTGCGCCCCATCCGCCGGGTGTCGGGGTCACCACCGTGATGGTGTCGCCAGCATCCAGTATGGTCTGATCGCACCCCTTCAGCTCTTGCACTGACCCATCAAGCCTTTTGACCCAGGTGTGGCCGAGCTCTCCATCTTCGCCCCCTTCAAGGCCGCGAGGCTTGACACTTCTATGCGAGGAAAGAATGGCGCAATCCATTTTTTCAAGGAAGCGCAAGCTGCGCTCAGTGCCATCGCCCGCAGACCATTTGCCCTTGCCGCCAGACCCTTTACGGATATGGAAGTCTTCCAGCAGAACCGGAAAACGGAATTCCAGAACTTCCGGATCCGTAAGGCGGGAGTTGGTCATGTGGGTATGCACACCATCCGTGCCATGAAAGCCCGGACCAGCCGGAGATCCCGAGCAGATGGTTTCATAATACTGATAGATGTCATTGCCAAAGGTGAGATTGTTCATCGTGCCTTGCGAATTGGACATGGCGCCCAATGCTGCGAACACGGCGTTGGTCACATGCTGCGAAGTCTCCACATTGCCTGCCACCACGGCAGCGGGATAACTCGGACGCAACATGCAGCCTTCCGGAACAATGATGTTGATCGGTTTGAGACATCCGGCATTCATGGGAATGTCGCCTTCGACCATCACGCGGAAGCAATAAAGAATTGCCGCCCGAGTCACAGGTTCTGGCGCATTGAAATTGTTGGCCTTGACGCCGGTTGTACCAGTAAAGTCCACGGTTGCTTCCCGCTTTTCCTTATCGACAGTGATCTTCACATGAATGACGGAGCCCTGATCCGTGTGATATTCACAATCGGAATCCTTGAGCGCCTCGATGACACGCCGCACGCTCTCCTCGGCATTGTCCTGAACATAGCCCATATAGGCTTCCACCACATCCAGCCCGAAGTTGGCGACCATTTTGCGCACTTCCTGAATGCCCTTCTCGTTGGCAGCGATCTGGGCGGAAAGGTCGGCGATATTCTGGTGCGGATTTCTGGCAGGATAGGCGTGATCTGTCAGCAAGTCCCTTAGAGCTGCCTCGCGAAAATGTCCCTGATCGACAATCTTGAAATTGTCAAACAGAACGCCTTCTTCGTCCACGGTGGTGGCAAGGGGTGTCATGGAGCCGGGGGCGGTGCCGCCGACATCAGCATGGTGTCCGCGCGAAGCGGCCCAGAACAGGATGTTCTCGCCCTTGTCATCAAACACCGGCGTGACGACGGTAATGTCTGGCAAATGCGTGCCGCCATTATAGGGGGCATTGAGGGCGAAGGCATCGCCGGGCTTGATGTTGCCCTCGTTGAGCTTGATGACGGTTTCCACGGACCGCCCCATGGAGCCCAGATGCACCGGCATGTGCGGCGCATTGGCAACCAGGGCCCCCTTGGCGTCAAAGATGGCGCAGGAGAAATCGAGCCGTTCCTTGATATTGACGGAATAGGCCGTCTTTTGCAGGGTTACCCCCATCTGTTCCGCTATCGACATGAACAGATTGTTGAAGACTTCCAGCATCACCGGATCGGCTTGGGTACCGATGGCCTTGTCTCTTTGCAGAGGCACGATGCGGCTGAGCACCACATGATCCTTGGCATTGAGCTTGGCCTGCCATCCATCCTCCACGACGATCGTTGCGTGGGATTCCACAAGGATGGCGGGGCCAGTAACGGTCATGCCGGGTTTCAGCCTATCGCGCTTGTAGATGGAGGTGTCGTGCCATTCGCCTTCGGCATAGATGCGTGTTGCAGCGGCAGCCTCCGGGGTCTCGCTGGAAAGCGTCAGATCCTGCTCGATGAGGCCTGCTCCGCCACCGGTGGTTTCCACTTCCAACGTTTCGGCGACAATCTCCTTGTCGGAATAGGCAAAGCCGAATTGGGCCTTATGTGCCTGTTCGAAGGCTACTTTCATTTCCGATACGGTTCCGAAATGAACCGGCAAGGAGGTGTCTGATCCTTCATAGCGCAGATGCACAATGGTGCGCGTCTGCCGCTTCTCTGCCGGTACAGCCTGCCGTTCCAGTTCTTCTTCGGTCTGCAGGGCGAGACCGTCTCTTAGCGCTTCAAGGTCAGGAATGAGGCTCTCTTCCAACCGCTTGACCACGGATTGCTGCCGGTCGGCGCGGATATCGGCAAGCCCCATGCCATAGGCTGAAAGGATGCCCGAGAAGGGGTGCAGCACCACGGTTTTCATGCCAAGGCTATCGGCCACGCGGCAGCCAGTCTGGCCACCAGCACCACCAAAGCAGACAAGGGCATAGGAGGTAACGTCATAGCCGCGCTGAACCGAAATTTTCTTGATGGCATTGGCCATATTCTCAACGGCGATCTTGAGAAAGCCATCAGCTACATCTTCGGGGCTGCGATCATCGCCCACCTCTTGCGCCAGAGCGGCGAATTTCTCCCGCACGACGGTTTCATCCAGAGGCTGATCCTGATTGGGGCCGAAAATCTGGGGGAAGAAATCCGTTGCCAGTTTGCCTGTCATCAGGTTGGCATCGGTAACCGTCAGCGGCCCACCGCGTCGATAGCAGGCCGGGCCGGGATTGGCGCCCGCAGAATCAGGGCCGACCTGAAAGCGCTCGTCCTTGTAATGAAGGATGGAGCCACCACCAGCCGCCACCGTATGGATCATCATCATTGGGGCGCGCATGCGAACACCGGCGACCTCGGTTTCAAAGGCGCGTTCATATTCGCCATCAAAATGGCAGACGTCGGTGGATGTCCCGCCCATGTCAAACCCGATAATCTTTTCAAAGCCTGCCATACGAGCGGTCTCGACCGCTCCGACAACCCCGCCAGCGGGGCCGGAAAGTATGGCATCCTTGCCTTGAAACAGATTGGCAGCGGTCAATCCGCCGGAAGATTGCATGAACATCAGGCGCGGCCCTTCGCCCAGTTCTTCTTGCACCTGTTCCACATAGCGGCGCAGAATGGGCGAGAGATAGGCATCCACAACAGTGGTATCGCCTCGGCCCACCAGTTTCATCAGCGGGGATACCTGATGGGAAACGGAGATTTGTGTAAAGCCGATCTCTTTGGCCAGTGTTTCCAGCCGCAATTCATGTTGCGGATAGGCATAGGCGTGCATCAGAACAATGGCGATGCTGCGGATGCCCGCATCCCACGCCGATTTCATGCTGGCCCGAGCGCGTGCTTCGTCAAGCGGCGTCTCCACCGAGCCATCCGCCCGAATGCGCTCATTTATCTCATAGACATCGTGATACAGCAGCTCGGGTTTGATGATCTCTTTGGCAAAGATCTCCGGGCGCGCCTGATAGCCGATTTCCAGCGCATCGCGAAAGCCCTTCGTGATAAACAGGGCGGTCGGCTCGCCTTTGCGCTCAAGAAGCGCGTTGGTGGCAACTGTCGTGCCCATTTTCACCGAGTCGATCTGATAGGAAGGGATCGGGTCTCCGGCCTTCACGTCTAACAGATCGCGAATACCCTGAATGGCGGCGTCGCGGTAGGCTTCCGGATTTTCAGACAAAAGCTTGTGCGGATGCAAACTACCATCTGGCGACCGGCCGACAACGTCTGTGAAGGTGCCGCCCCTGTCGATCCAAAAATCCCACTTCTCTGACATATCAATACCTCTGGCTTATGGCAGACCACTTTTGATAAGGTTGGAACGGGTGGTCTGTGATTGCTTTATTTTGACATTTTGTCTATATTTTATCGACAAAATCTATATACAAAAGTTTGAGGTGGTCAAGCAATTTGCATGATCCCAATCGTCAGATCGATGCAATGTAGGTATCTCTGGTGCAAAATGACGGGAAGATTGCAACGGGATAAGAGGGGAAAACTTAGGAGCATGGATAGCACGGAGAAACAAATCGGCCCGGTCGTTGCCGCTTCGCATCTGGCATCAGGGGCCATGCCTGCGCTTTCGGAAGTGGAATTTGCGCTCACCATGATGGTCAATGCCTATCATCGCTGGATCGAGCGCTGCATGGCGGCCAGTGGTACCGAAGGTCTGGGGCCGCTTGATGTCATCGTGCTGCACAGTGTCAACCATCGGGGGCGCTCCAAAACCCTGTCAGATATCTGTCTGGTGCTGAATGTGGAAGACACCCACACCGTTGCTTATGCCTTGAAAAAGCTCGAAAAAGCCGGATTGGTTGCCTCTGGCAAAAGGGGCAAGGAAAAGATCGCCGAAATCACCCCCGCCGGAGAAGACGCCTGTCTGGAATATAAAAGGCTGCGCGAAGCTCTGCTGATCAAGCCAATGAAGGCGCTCGGGCTGGATGAAAAAGAATTGTCGCAGGTGGCCGCCACCTTGCGCATGGTCTCGGGCAATTATGATCAGGCCGCAAGAGCCGCTGCTGCCATGTAGCATAAACCGTCGGCAATCAATCTCGGGATCTTCGCCAAGCGTCTGATTTTACGCCTATTAAGTCTCATACAAGCTTGTCGGGATTGCTGGTAGAATGGGGCCGTGATGAGTATCCATAAGGAGGTTATCATGGCTATCAGAACGATACTGAGTATTTGCACGGCCAACACTCCGGACTCCGAGATCAAACTGGTCGCGGGCTTGTGTGCTGAAGTCGACGCCCACCTGTCTCTCATCGTAATGGGGCTGTCCACCTATCCGCCCGTGGGTGAATATGCCGACGCAGGCTTCCTGCTCTGGGCCAAGGAAAGAGACAGCGAAGCTGAAGCCCTCTCTGTGCGCGTTTCAAGCGCGCGGGATATTCTTGAGTCTCAAGGGATATCCTATAATGTCGAGCACGAGTATCTACTAGAGGCGATGCTGGAAGACGAAATCGCCTTGCGTGCCCACTTTAGCGATCTGCTCGTGTTGAGCAATTCCATCATGAAAAACCGGATCGCCCTTCAGCCGGTAATCGAAGGGGCGATTTTCCGCTCGACCCGACCGGTTCTGATTGTTCCCAAAGATGGCAAAGCCACTCTCAAGCCAGAAAGGATGATGATCGCCTGGAACTCCGGCGATGAAGCATCCCGCGCCATTTATAGTGCGCTGGGCCTGATGAAAAAGGGCACCAATGTGACCATTTTGATGGTTGATCCTGTTGCGCGGGTAGAAGAAAGCGGCGAAGAACCCGGAGCAGATCTTGCCACCTATCTGGCCCGTCATGATGTCAATGTCAGCGTTGATGTGCTGTCGAGCGATGGGCAGGATCAGGACAAGCTCGTCAAGCAGCATGCGCAGGCCGTGCAGGCCGACATGATTGTCATGGGCGCTTACGGGCACTCGCGCCTGAGGGAGCGGATCTTTGGCGGTGTCACAGAAGCCTTCATGAAAGATCCGACCCTGCCAGTCTTGATGGCTCACTAGGGGGGAGGGCCCTGCCATCAGATGTTTGATGGTTTGACGGGTAAAGCAACCCGGTATCCTTGCGAAGGCAAAGCGATGCCGGGCCACTTTGGCGCTTAATGCTCCCTTGCGTCGGCGGTATGCCCCTCACTGATGAAGGCTCGCTCGCCACCAAGGTCCGAGAAGGCACGGGTGCGGCAGCTCAGAACAATGATCTGCTGATCCTTGGCCATCTGGGCCAGCATGTTGAACATGGTGGAAATGCGCTCATCGTCCGTATGCACCAATGCATCATCGAGAATGATGGGAACATGACTGCCACGCTTGGCAAACAGCTTGGCAAAGGCAAGTCGGGTCAGAATGGCAATCTGCTCATAGGCCCCGCCGGAAAGCACATCAACCTTGTCGGTGATGCCGTTGCGCGTGATGGTGTCGATCAGCAGTTTGTCGGCATCAATCTGGAAGTCAGCACCTGCGTGCAATTGGCGCAACAGGGGCAACAATTCCTGTCGGATCGGTTCGAAATAGGTTTCCTGCGCCTGTGCCCGGGCCGCTTCGAGATGGGTGATCAACAAGTCGATGGCTTTGGCGTGGCTGGCAAACTGTGCCGCCCTCTCTAAAGCGCGGGTTAGCCTGCCGCTGACCTCTGCGAGTTTTTCTTCAACGGCTCCTTCAGATTGGGTCTGAATGGCACCATTGAGCCGCGCCAGTTCCGTCTCCTGCAGGTGAATTTCCTTCCGGTCCTGTTCGTCCGCCTGAAGCGCCCGTTGATGGGCGGCTTCGGTGGCGGCAAGATCGGGCGCCTGCTGCTGAAGCTGGTTGACTTGCGCGCGCGCAGTGGCCAGTTTTGGTGCCAGATCGCTTCTGGCCCGAATGCTCTGGTCAAGCTGTGCCTCTTCATCGGCAGGGGGTGCGAGATCAGCCAGCGCCTTGCGCCTTTCACCCAACAGAACATCCGCTTCGGTCAAGGCATTGGCTGCATGGGTGAAACGGTCTTGAAGCTTGGGAAGAGACCCACGAAGCGCGGACAGTGCCTCGTCCAAATCTCGTAAGCCATGTTCCATTGTTTCAGAGGTGCGCGGCGCATTGGCATTGTCATCAACCAACAAGGACGCAGCCTGTTCAATGGTGCATCCAAGCTCGGTGCACAGCTGGTCTTGTTCGCGTCTTAATGCTTCCAGCCCGTCTGGTGCACTGGCCCGTATTTGTGCCTGCGCCAGCTGTTTGGCATCCTGCGCCTTGCGATGGGCATCATGGGCAGCTCTTGCGGCTGTTACCGTTTCAAACCCGAGAGCGCCGAGCGTGGCATTGATCTCCGCTTGCAAGGCGTCAGGGTCTTCGATGGCTTGTGCCGCTCCTTCTGCCGGTCGCAACTGGATAGCGCCAAAGCCCGGCAGCGTAATATCGAGAGGGCGATCAATGAGCTGGGCTTCGCCATCGGACAGGATTGCGCCTGCGCACTTTGCTTGCTCGCCCTGCGAAGAAAGCACAAAGCTGGAAAAATGGATCTTGCGCTTTTCTCGGGCGATGTCCCGCCGATGCTCAAGGTTGGCAAGGCGGTCCAGATCTGCTGGCGAAGCGGTGGGCATCTTGAGAATGCGCTCCGCCTCTGCCAGACGGGAGAGCGGTTCCTGAAGGCTGGCAAGGAGAGCCCCAAGCGCGATCAGGCGCCGCCGTTTCTCACGAGAGCGTTCCTGCTGACGGGCATGGGACAAGGCGTCATTCAGATTGCGTCGCTCGGTTTCCCTCTCGCTAATGGTTGCCTGTTGCTGCGCCATGGCCGCTTGCGCTTGCGCCTTGGCCTGCTTGATTTTGGCCAGTGTGGCTTCGCGCTCGCTGATGGCTTGGCGCAAGGCTTCGCGTCTGTCCCGCAGGGAGCCAATCTCCTTGATGGTGCGCTCGATATCCTGCTCCTGAGCCATCAGAAGCTTCAGACCCTGCTCGGCTTCCTTGATGCGCCGGTCATGGTCCCGCGCGGCAGCAAGCTCGGCTTGGCTTGCCTTGATCGCATCACCGCGCCTTGCGCGTAGGGCAGGGTCATTAAGCGCACGCAGGCGCTTGGTAAGCCGCTTCTTCATCTCCAGATCGTGGCTGAGGGCATCGACGGATTTTTGCAGTTTGGCCTGTTGCTCACGCAGGCTTTCAGCCAGATCTTCGGCTTCCTTCCATTGGCTGCCAGCCTTTGGCTTGCCGCTCTTGGTGGCTATGGCGTCCAGCTCGCTGCGGCAGCGCTGCAATATCGTGTCCATGCGCCGCCCGCCGGTTACGGCATCGATCTGGCCACGCACGCTAGACATGACATCGCGGCGGGCATCAACCCCTTCGGCTTCAGCCTTTGCCGCATCGACACCAACGGTCCCTTGCCGAACCCAGAGCAGGCCCACCGGCCCCTTGCTGCTGCTCAGAATGGTATCGTGAATCCACTGCTCGGCATCGTCGGCCTGCTTGAGAATGGCGCCGGTGGCAAGATTGATGATCCGCGCAGACGAGCCTGCCTTCTTCAGATTGAAGAGCTTTTCGATGCGATAGGCCTCACTGCCAAGCTCGATTTCTGCCGCAATCTGAACCGCTCCGCCCGAATAGGGCTGCAAGTCCCGGATTTCCTTGCGGGCTGACCCATAGTCATGAAAAATCAGGGCATGAAGGGCATCAAAAAAGGTGCTCTTGCCGCGTTCATTTTCTTCGGTGATGGTGGTGAGCCCATCGCCAAAGGGGCCGAGAGTTACGGTCTTGTCGGCAAAGCGGCGAACATTATGCAGGATCAGTTTGCGTAATCTCATTGGTCCACCTCCTGCGCCAGATGGAACAGGTGCGACAGTGCCTGCTGAGCGATGCGCGCATCCTCCTCTGCCCGCCCGTCGGTCGAGGTTTCGGCCAAAAGGCTTTCTGCCGCCACCCTGAGGGCACCACTTTCTGCGATAAGATCGAGATCATCCTCATTTTGCTTGATGCCGATTTTCATCAAGTCGGCATCGAAATAGTGGAAGGCGTCGGCGATCCCGTCGCAGGCTTCCTTGAGGCGGGCCAATTCACTGAGCGTCAGGCGACCCGAACCGATGAGCTTGACGAGGGCATGGGCGCGGTCTGTTTCAGGCAGAGCCATCATCATGCTTTCCACCGGATCACTACCCGCAAAAAAGCTGATCTCCAGCCGATGCCACTTGTAGCGCCCCAAAGGAATGGGCTCGACGCGCGGCGCCGTTCCTCGCGCATCAATGCTGACCAACAGCACACCGGCCTCGCTATGCCCTTTGAAGCCGTCTGCCTCGGGGGAGCCCGCATACCATGTCTTTTGCCCGATGGCCATTTGGCCATGCCAATCGCCAAGTGCCAGATAGTCAAGATCTGATTGCTCGGCCCTGTCTGGCGGAATGGTTGCCAGCCCGCCATCTTCCGAGCCGAAATCAGTGACCCCGCCATGGGCAAGGCCGATCCGGATGCGGTCGCCCGTCTCAGCGCGCGCCATCCAGTCTGTGAGGTCAAAGCCGGGGCTTCTGACCGCGGGCGGCGCTGGCAAAATGGCCACATCCTGCCCGATTTCGATCACTTCGGCCTTTGTGGCGAGAATGACATTTTCCGGCCTGTCTCGTTCGATCCGCTCCCACAGATCAACAGCGGCAAGGGAATCGTGATTGCCCGGCATCCAGATCCATGTGAGGGACGAAAAGTCTGCCATGATATCAATGGCACGCCGGACCAGCCGTGAGGGCGGTGCCTCCGCATCGAAGGTGTCGCCAGCAATCAGCACCAGCTCTGCCCCCCGTTCCATCGCCAGATTGCCCGTGGCGCGCAAGGCGTCCAGGCGTGCTGTCTTCAGCGCTGCGCGGGTGTCCTCGTCGAACGTTCCGAAAGGTTTGCCGAGATGGAAGTCGGCGCAATGAATAAAGCGCATGATGAGGCTCTTCGGGTTGGCAGAACGGGTGAATGGAACCAGACCGGCTGTCTCCGGACTATGCGAACAAATCACCCTGTTGCTCAACCATATTTAAGCGCCCACCATAGCGCAACTTTCAGATGCGCCAACTGTGTGTCATTTCTCTTCTTCTGCATGCGGGGTAGCCTCTCGTCCCAACCGCTTTGAGGCAAATCCAGAAGCGATGAGCAATCTGATGCAAAACAGGCTTTCCGCCAGTATCGGGATGCCATAGGCCGGTTCGAAACCCTCGGCTAAATCTGGCACCAGAAAGCGCAGTCCGCTGCCGGTAAGATAGACGACACCGGCCAATCCCAGCCCGACAGCGAAAACCCGGCTGAAAAGGCACGACTGCCAGATGAGCGTAGCCATCAGCAACCCATTCACGCCAAAAAATAACAGGCCCAGATCGTAGCCATAGCCATGAAGAAGTAGAAATTGCATCGCCATGGTTGCCTGATCCCCTTCGGTTGAGCCGGAAAGCCCGTTTATAAGCAGCCAGGCGGCCTGCAGATTGAGCAGGTTGACCGCGATCACCCCGGTTTGCAGCAGGCGGAACACCATAGCGGATAAAGCCAGAGCAGGTGCGGTTGCCCGAAACATGAAAAAGAACAGCAGTGCAAGCCCGGCATCGCAGAGGGCCATGGTGAGGTCGGCAGCAAGACCGAGACGAAACAGGCCTCCATGAGCGAGGATGGCACTCACTGTCGCAGCAGTATCATCAGGCTGGATGAGCTGCGACCGGATGCCAAGTTCTGCAGATAGTCCCAGAAGGATGATTGCGGCATAGAGGCATCCGGCGGCCCTCGCCATGTGCCAGATCTGTGTTTGATGTGGTGGCGAACTCATGGATCCGTTCTTTCTTGCAGAATGAGAGGGCCTGACGCTTGTTCCTGCCGAGCCGAGGGCTTGTTGAAACGTTGCCCCGCCCAGACCGATGCAATCACAAGCGCAGCACCGGCAAATTGAAGGCCCGTGAGCGACTGCCCCAACCAGAGCCAACCCAAAGCCACGGCCGTGATCGGGCTCATCATGCCCAGCATGGAAACCGCGCCCGGCTCCAGCCGTGCAACGCCGCGGAACCAGAGCCAATAGGTCAAGGCCGCGCCAACCAGGCCTAGCCATGCAAGCCCCGCCAGATTGGTGGCGCTCAAGGCGGGTAAGGCTGGCTCGAAGAAGAGCGCGATTGGTAGAAGGATCAAGCCACCGGCGGTCAATTGCCAAGCGGTGAAGGTGAGCGGGGAGACATTGGCCTGCCATTTCCGGCTGAGTACAGTGCCCGCCGCCATGGAGGCTGCCCCTCCAAGCCCTGCCGCGATGCCGATGGTATCAAGCTTTGCCTCGGGCCCGATCAGCAGCATGGCCACACCGAGAATGCCGCAAAGAGCCGCAAGCACCGAAGCGGTGCGCAAGGGAATGCTAAGGGCAAAGCGGGCCAACAACAACACCATCAGCGGCTGTGTCGCCCCCAATGTTGCTGCCACTCCGCCGGGGAGCCGATAGGCCGACACGAAAAGCAGGCTCCAGAAGAGCGCAAAATTCAGTGTTCCGAGCAAAAAGAGCCGGCCAAGCATGGCTCTCGGTGGCAAAGCGCGGATCAACAGCATGAGCAGCAGCCCTGCTGGCAGGGCACGCAACACCGCAAGCGTCAGCGGGTAGCCAGCGGGCAGGAATTCTGTGGTGACAAGATAGGTGCTGCCCCAGATAGCCGGAGCAAGCGCCGTTAGCAAGGTGTCATAGGAGCGGGATAGAGACTTGGTCATTACAGGAGCCTTTGTGGGCCTTTTATGGCTAACGGATCAGATGAAGCGAAACGGGCAGACGCTCATGGAATGGCTCAAGGCCGATATCACGCATCAAATAGGGTGAAAGGTTACAAGCAACGCGATGCGTTTTTAAAGCGCACCGCTGTTCCTGAGATGATTTGGTCCAGCGTTTCATGAGGCAGACCCTCCGATCAAATGTCAATAGCTGGCAAAAGGGCAAGCATCAGGCGACATCGCGGTTCGTAGCGCTGGCCGCAAGACGAGATGCAATCCGGGCCACATGCTGACCCTGAAAGTGGGCGCCTGCGAGGTCTGTTTCGGTGGGCTGTAAAGCGCCATCCGCTCCAGCGATGGTGCCAGCGCCATAGGGAGCACCGCCAATAATGCCGTCTCGCGCTGTCTGGCCAGCGAAGCTGTAAGGCAGCCCGGCGATCAGCATACCGAAATGCATCAGTGGAATCTGTGTGGAGAGCAGGGTTGCTTCATGGCCGCCATGCTGGGAGCCGGTAGAGGCAAAAACGGCCGCAACCTTGCCAACCAGCGCATTCTGCGCCCAGAGACCACCAGCCTGATCCAGAAATTGCTTCATCTGGCCAGCCATCATGCCAAAGCGGGTCGGCGTGCCGAAAATGATGCCGTCATAATGGGCCAGATCGGCGGGGGAAGCCTCAGGGGTTTCATCTTCGATAAAACCGGCATTGCGGCGGGCCTCTTCAGGCATGGTTTCCGGAATGCGGCGGAGTTCGACGATGGTGCCGGGAACGCTGCGTGCGCCTTCCGCCTCTGCCTGAGCGAGATCGCGGACATGGCCATAGCTTGAATAGTAAAGAACGAGAATGCGGGTCATGGTGAGCCTTTTCAGTTTCGATTTCAGTCTTGGTTTCGATGCTGAAAAGGTAGCTCTGGCTGCGTGGATGAATAAGCGGCTCGTTTTGAAATCATTCTTTACAGGGCGTTATGAATGCTGTCCTTCATGGCCCTTTGCAAATGATCCAGAAAGGCCGAAACCTTGGCTTGCATGCCAAAGCGGGAGGCGCTGACGGCAAAGACCTCGCGCGGTTGCAACGAGAAGGCAGGCAAGATGCGCACCAGTTTTCCCTCGCGGACTGGGGCTTGCGAAATGAAATCGGGCAATGTTCCGATGCCATGACCTGCAATCAGCAGATCGCGCAGCACGAAGCTGCTCCCCACCTTGACATGGGGCTTGAAGGAAAAGGTATGCGGCCCGCCCGGCCCTAGAAGGCTCCATTCACTGACATGATCGGCCAACAGAAAACCGATGATCGGGTGGGCCAATATGTCGTCGGGCTGGCTGAGCGCAGGAGCTGTCTCCAGATAGTTGGGCGAAGCAAACAGACATTGCTGCACCCGGCCCAGACGGCGGGCAATCAGCGAGGAATCGGGCAGACTGGAGCGCACCCGGATTGAAAGATCGAACCCACCTTCGATCATGTCGACCACACGATCATCAAGCGACAAGGTGAGCCTTAGATCGGGGTGCTTTTCAAGGAAGGCAGGCAGCATCGGCGAAATCACTGCCTGACCGAAAGAGTTTGGCGCGTTGATCCGTAATTGCCCTTTCACGGAGCCGGAAACCTCACGGATGCGTCCATCCAGTTTGCTGACAGCCTCGAGAATGGACAGGGCTTCCTCATAATATTGCTGGCCCGCATCCGTAACCGACATGCTGCGAGTGGTCCGGCTGAGCAGGATCGATCCGAGGCTTTCTTCCAGCAGTTTGATTTCCTTGCTGAGCAAGGCGGCAGAAACGCCGAGATCTTCAGCCGCACGGGCAAAGCTGCCGCGTTCGACAATGCGGCAATAGGCAGTCATGACGGAAAATTTATCCATTTGGCAGCACCCCGGAGTCTGATGATCTGTCGTCGCTTACCATGACGGGATTGTTGGAGCGTTGCAACTTTTCAGTAAGGGAGCAGGGCTGCCGATCAGCTAGCGTGTTGGGCATACCAGTGTCTCGCAAAAAAGCGGAGCCTGTGATCCTTTAAAAAGGTCATAGGTCCCGCGATTCATTGATAGCTCGCCAGTTGCGCTTATTGCCTTTCGGCCACTACGCCGCCGTTGCCACCTGTCTGCTCCAGAGCATGGCTGCTGCTGCAGTTAGAGCTACACCCGCCAGCTTCACCGCCACCAGCGGCCACAGGCACAGGATGGCAGCAGCACCAAAGACGTAACGTTGCCACATGGGGATTGGCGTTTTGATAAAGCCCAGCATGGCAAAGGCCATGGCAAACAGAGCCCCGATGCCGCCAAAGACGGCGAAGCTGTTGCCTACCCAGCCGGCATTTGAGAGCAGGCCGAGATCATAACAGAAGGCAAAAGGCACCATGAAGGCCAGAATGCCAAGCTTGAGCGCCTGAATGGCGGTTTCCGTCGGTTTGGACTGGGCAAGAGAACTGGCCGCATAGGCCGCCAAGGCAACCGGCGGTGTGATGTTCGAGACAATGGCAAAATAGAATACGAACATATGAGCGGCCAGAGGATCAAAGCCCAACTGCGCCAGAGCCGGAACGCCAAGTGCCGCACCCAGAATATAGGCGCTGGTGGTCGGCAGCCCCATGCCCAGAATGAGGGATACCAGAGCAATCAGAACCAGCGCGATAAAGGGAATGCCCTGCGCCAGAGAAAAGACCAGACCGACAAATTTGAAGCCAAAGCCGGTGAGCGAGACCGAACCAACCACGATGCCAGCCGCTGCACATGCTATGCAGACAACCGGTACGTTGCGAGACCCGGCGACAATGGCGTCGAGGATCTTTCTGGGGCCCATGCGATGCTCTGGATCTGGCAGGGAGACCAGCCACGCGCCCAGAATGCCGACCGCTGCAGCCAGCATGGGCGAATAGCCTGATAGCAGCATATAGACCAGCGCCACGATCGGCAGCAGCTTGTAGGATTGCAGCAGTACCTTTTTCTTGTCGGGCAGATCTTCTTCGCTCAGACCTCTGAGGTTATTCTTGAGCGCTCCCAGATGCACCATCAGCAGCACAGCGCCATAGTAGAGAATCGCAGGAACAACGGCCGCGATAATGACGTCGCTGAAAGGCACACCAAGGAAAGAGGCCATGATAAAGGCGCCCGCGCCCATGATCGGGGGCATGATCTGCCCGCCGGTGCTGGCGACCGATTCAACCGCTGCAGCGAAGAAAGGCGGATAGCCGATGCGTTTCATCAGCGGAATGGTGAAGGTGCCGGTGCCATAGACGTTGGCAACTGCGGCACCCGAGATGGAGCCGAACAGGGCCGAGCTGACCACGGAGATCTTGGCCGGACCGCCCGGAGAGGTTCCGGTGAAGGCCTGCGCAAAATCCATGAAATACTGCCCCACGCCGCTCTTTTCCAGAAAACCGCCAAAAATGAGGAAGACCATCACGAACGTCGCCGAGACACCAAGCGGAATGGAGAAGATGCCTTCATCGGTGAGATAGATCTGCTCTATGACTTCATGGAAGGTGAAGGGGAGGCCCTGCATGACGCCGGGCATCCAGTTGCCAAACCACATATAGCCTGCAAAGAAGGCGACAATGATTGCCAGCGGCATGCCAACCACGCGGCGGGTCGCTTCCAGAAGGAAGAAGATAAGCGCGGTGCCGAGCACCTGCTGAGCCATGGTGACGTCGTCCACCTGCACCATGCGGAAGGTGATCGACTCATAATTGAGGACGATATAAATGCCGGGTAACGTAGAGGCTATGGCCAAAATCCAGTCATACCACGGGACATTCGGACTGTCCTTGTCGGCCGCGCGCATGGGGTAGAGAATGAAGGCCATCGGAAACACCATGCTCAGATGCAAACTGCGCTGCAAATAAGCCTCAAAGCTGCCGAACACCGATGTATACAGATGGAATAACCCGACCCCCAAAATGTAGACATAGACAATTCTCTTTACGAGTGAACCTGTCGCGCGCATACCGCTGCCCTTCTTCTTTCTCGAACGAGGAATTCAATACAACGTGATCATGGCCCGGAATTTCGGCTCCGGGCCATGATGTTGATGAATCGGGATTACTGAACCGATTTCCAGTATTTCACTGCGCCCGGATGGGCCGGAGCAAGAGCCGGAACGGCTTCCTCCGGGTTCAACTCGGCAACGGCTTTCACGCCTTTTTGCAGGGTGTCTTTATTTTCCCAAAGAGCCTTGGTCATGTTGTAGACCGTGTCTTCATCCAGATCCTTGCGGACAATGATGCTGGTGTAATCGCCAATCGTCGGAACAGGGTCTGTGACTGACTTGTAGATTTCCGGAGAAATCTCGAAGCTGACAGTGCCGAGGGCTTCGGTCATCGCGTCGAGAATTTTCTTGTCTACCGGCAGAATGACCACATCCAGCTGGCTTTCGATCTTCAGAACAACAGAGGCCGCACGGCCAACGGAGAAGGCAAAGCAATCCAGATGATTGTCGGCCAGCTGGTTGGAGCCGTCAGAATAGGAGGCAAAGGAAACCGAGCCGCCCCAATCCTGAATGTCTTTCCAGCCAACGCCCAGTCCTTTTTCAAAAGCGGACCGGATCACGAATTCTGAAGAGGTGCCCGGCTTCAAGGTTGCCAGACGGATAGGAAGTTTCTTGTCGACGATGTCGGCAACGGATTTGATGCCGTTTTCGTCTGCATAATCTTTGCGCATCACGAAATAGGTATATTGGCGATAAACGTTTGCCAGAACCGAGACGTTATCAAGTGGCTTTTTGAAAGGTGCTGCGCCTTTGGAAGCCGCTCCCACAAGGGCCGTTACCGAGAAGCCAAGGTCGGTTTTGCCTCTGTCCGTATTGACCACGTTGGAAACACCACCGCCGGTGCTGCTTGAGGTTGTGATGCCCTCTTTGGACCAGGTCTCTGCCAAAGCACCACCAAGTGCAAACCAGTTTCCTCCCGGAGGGCCTGCAGAAAAGCGAAGCTGATCCTGCGCACTGGCAGGAATAGCGACAAGAGTTGCACACGCCAGAGAGACTGCCAGCGCCATTTTCTTAAACATTAATCGTCCTCCTTGTTAGTACCAGGGCACCGAAACATCGTAAAAAATCCAATAGTTGCGACATTCTGTCGACGAACAATATTGAGACACATAAATTGCCCCGCCCCGTCCAATAGTATTTCAGCAAGTATGGTCGAAACATACCCTCCATAAGTTGTATGAAGTTTGCATTACATAGACTATTCTATTGAAACTACGAGCATTATTCAGATTGCATGCTTCCAAGCGAGAGAACTGACTGTTGGGTAACGTTAAGAGCGCAATTATCAAAAAATATAATGGTAGTTTTGGCACGATTATTATTGATAGAAGAGATGATCTTTTCTCCTTCGCTTGAATAGTTAAAAAATAGGCATAACCGCTCTATCGTAGAAGGCCCCAAAAAGGGCGCAAGGAAGGCTTGTAAGTTGGGCAGAATAAGTGATGCTCTTATCAACACGGTCAAAAGGCATGACTGGATAACGCTTTGTTCGGGGAGGCTTGATTAGAAGACTTCTCATTTGCCGTTAAATGTGCAAAATTTCTTCATGTTCATTTTCGACCCATTTCTTTCAAGATAGGTGGCAAAGGCGCAAGCATGGCGTTCAAAACCATAATGTCCCCCGCAGTTGCTGCGCATTATCCGCTTCGTGTCAAAGAGATTTTCGTTGCTCCCGGTGAGTTGGTGAAACCGGATACGAGAGCTCTTATGGCCGAAACGGCAGAAGGGCGTCGCATTGCCATCAAATGCGGCCATGAGGGGCGGGTCATTCAGGCACCGCCTGCCGATGCCATTCTGGACGAACGTCAGATGCTTTTGGTAATCGAGACCTTTGCTGATGAGGCCGCATCTTCCCAAGAGGAGGATGATCAGGAGAGCAAAGCCGAGGCAGAGGAACAGGCTCAACAGGACCAAGCCCGAAAAGAGCGTGCTGAAAGGGAAGCGCAACAAGCCCATCAGGCCGCATATGCGCAAGCCTCGGGGCAAAAGGAATCCATCCGTCCAGCCCAAACGGAGCCTTCAGCAGCGCAAGAAGCCGAGACATCAGCAGCAAGTGCATCGTCAGATAGTGCGCCTGGGCAGCAACAGCAAGAACCGCCCGAAGGTGCGCAAACGCACCACGGAGCCGGGGACGGCACAAAAGAGGAAGAGACGGGTAAAGCCAGCAATAGCCCATCAGGCAAAAAAATCGCTTTGGTTGCTGCTGGTTTTGTCGTGGTGCTCTTGGGCGGTGCTGTTGCGATGCAGTTTCTGGAGGAGCGGCCGGCTTCTTCCCAGCGCACGCCTTCTGCTTCTGCCATATCGACAAAATCGGCGCCTGTTCCCGCTTCGACAAAGCCCGCGGCTCCCAAACCATTGCCAACGCGTCCCTTTCCCGCAAAGCAGGATAGGGATTGGAAAAAAGTTCCGAATATTAAACCTCAATACTCTGTACGTTACATAGACAGAAACAGCAGGGCCCGCGATATCGAATTTTTGTCGCTGGATGCGGGCAATAGTCGAGTACAGTTTGTTGGCCGCGCCGATAAACGCTCCATCGTAACCAGCTATCCTTCCAAGGGGAGGGGATCCTTTCGCAATGTTCGCTATTTGAATACGGATCCTGAAAAGGCTTTCATCTTTGGGGACTATCCTGAGCGAGACGTATCGACCGTCCTGATTTCTCCAAAGAACAAAAAAAGCGCAGTGAGCGCTTATCACTATTTCGCCAAACGGGAGCCAAATAAAATAACCGGTGCTTTCAAGGAGGGGTACTCTTTAAAGTATGCCGTCAAAGACGGTGGCATAATGGCGCTATTATTTCAAAACACAGAGAACTATTCGCAAAATATGCTTGTCTCGAACGAGAAGGGCAAATCCAAGACTTACAGAATATGGAGCGATCCCTACGATGAGTCTCCCTACTCCGATTCTGGGTCGCATATCGCTCTTGATGTCCATTCCAAGGACGGTATTAAACAAGGCATGGCCCTTGTTTCCGGGAGTAGGAACACGCTTTTCGCGCCCAGCCAAAGCTATTTGAATGGGATCCGGGTTAAGTCCCAATCCTCCAGTGTGGCCCTTGAAGGCAACAGGGTACAGATATTCAAACCGCTAGACATTCTACCCAAAGGCGTATTCCAGAAATATACAAATTTGGCCGGCGGCATCAGGATGACTGCAGCCGCTGTCGATTCCTACCGGAAGTCCTTGGCTATGGGCGGAGACATTTGGGGAATGGGGAACCAGACAAATAAGGATGGCAGTTCTCGTGCTGATGCCTATTTGATCTGGACTTTCGATGGCAAAGCGGACTTGCAGCGCATGTTTGTACGCAATGACTCCAATTGGCACGAGGGGTTGACCATCCGGGATCTGGAATTTTATGGCTCTGGCCAACTCGCGGTCCTGCTGCGTGAAGCCGAGGGCAAGCCTTATTCTGCGGTTGTGTTTTTCGATCAATATGGCAACCTGAAAAATCGCTACTCCTATAGCAACGCCATCGTGAATGATATTGATAGCTACGGAGACACTCTGTATGGCGCTGGTTTCACAACCGATAACGGGCAGCAGTATGGTGCAATCTGGAAGTTCTGACGCGATTGTGCCGACATCAAGTTGCGCTCATTTCTTGTTTTGAATAGTCCAATAATCATAACGTTTTAGATCGCATCTTACAGGCCTTTTAAACTAAGACCTTTGCCTCATAGGTCGCCAAGCCCCGCTTTTGCTAAACTGGCGCTCTCATAAACAAAAAGAGAGCGCCATGCTTGCCTATAACGAGAATAGCCAACCAGCTCAGTTTCGGTCTGCCCTGATCGTTGACGACCATCCGTTATTTTGTGACGCCCTTTGCATGACCCTGCAGGCGGTGTCTTCGATCCGATCCATTCATTCGGTCAACAGTCTGCAAGAGGCGCTGGATATCATCATCGAACATGACAGCCCCGACCTGATCATGCTCGACCTGAATCTGCCCGATGTGCAGGGGCTTGATGGACTCTTGCGCTTGCGCAATACGACACGCTCTCCGATCGTGGTCATCTCTTCCATGGCGGACAACAAAATCATCAGTTCGGTCATCCATACCGGCGCGTCCGGTTTCATTCCCAAGCATTCCAACCGGGCGATCTTTCAAAAGGCCATCGAAACCTTGGCGCAGGGGCAGAAATTCATTCCCGCAGGCTATGAGCTGCTGGAAAACAGCCCGGCTCTCAGCGAAGACGAAACCGTCAAACGTCTGGCATCGCTGACCAACCAGCAAGGCCGCATTCTGCAATTGATCTGCGAGGGCAAATTGAACAAGCAGATCGCGTTCGACCTCTCCATCGCCGAGACCACTGTGAAAGCCCATGTCACCGCCATCATGCGCAAGTTGGGCGTGAAAAGCCGCACTCAGGCCGCCCTTGTGGCCAGAAAAACCAGCTTTGAGCATGTGTTTGATGATGGGCGCGAGCCCAGCTAGAGCGCTCGGTGCCTTCGGCGGGTAAAAGGGAGGAGCGATGACAAGCTGTTCAGCACAGATGGGCCGTGAGGGCGGGAGAGCGGGTGCAATTCTGCGCACCGGCTGCGTGGATTGCGAGGCTGACGATGCTGTTGAGGTGCTGCGGCTGGCTTTACAGCCGGATGATCTGGACCTCGTAATCCTGTTCTTTTCGCCCCGCACCGACATTGCCGCCTTTGTCGCGCGCCTTGGCAGAAGCTTTGGCAAAACCAGACTGGTGGGATGCACGACGGCAGGAGAAATCACGCGGGATGGCTACGCCGAGGGCACGATTGTAGCGCTGGGCTTTCCAGAAAGCCACTTTGCGACCCGCAGTGTGCTGATTGAAGATCTCGACGCACTTGATGGCCAGCAGATGGTGGCCAGCATTATCCGCAATCGCAATGCGCTCGCCGCGCAAGTTCCGTCATGGCATTCGGAATGTGCGCTTTTGTTGGTTGATGGCCTTTCCACCTGTGAGGATCAATTGACGGCGGAAATCTCCTTCGGGCTGGGGCCAGTGCCGCTATCGGGTGGCTCGGCGGGGGATGGCACCGACTTTACCCGCACCTTCGTTTTGCATGATGGCAAGGTGGTTTCCAACGCTGCGGTGTTGGTGCAGATGATCAGCCGATGCCCGATCCGGGTCTTCAAGACCGACCATTTGCTACCCGCCCAGACGCGCATGGTCGTCACCGGAGCCGATCCATCTCGGCGCGTGGTCTCCGAGATCAATGCCGAACCGGCGGCTAGGGAATATGCGCGTATTCTTGGCAAGGACCCGGAACAGTTGACCCCATTCATCTTTGCGGCTCATCCGGTGGTGGTCCAGTTCGGTGGCCAGCACCATGTGCGGGCCATTCAGCGCGTGGCAGACAATGGCGATCTGGTGTTCTTTTCCGCCATCGACGAAGGCGTCGTGCTGACATTGGCCGAGCCTCAGAATATGGCCGATCACCTCAACAGGGAGCTGTATGCTTTGGCTGACCCGAAAGAACCGGATGCGATTATCGCGTTCGATTGCATCCTGCGGCGTCTGGAAGCCGAGCAGAAGCAGCAGCTTGGCCAACTCTCACAGATTTTGGCCAACAATCGTGTGGTGGGCTTTTCCACTTATGGTGAGCAATATAACTCCATGCATGTCAACCAGACGCTCACCGGCGTCGCCATCTATCCGCCCGACGAGGTGTGACTTTGGATCACGGTCTCATCAATCCCAATGACACGTTGGAGCGGCAGAATGAAAAGCTGCTCAAGATCGTCACGACCCTGATGCGGCGGGTGGAGAAGGGCGTCGACGCCTCCGGCGTGGCCTATGCCCAGTTTCAGCGCGCAGTCTTGCTGGAAGATGAGGTGCGGACACGCACCCATGATCTGGAACGGGCGCTGGATCTGCTCAATGAATCCAACGCCCGCCTCGCCAAGGCCAATGCGGAAACCGAAACGGCACGGGTCAATCTGGCCAACGCTCTCGAAACAGTGCAGGAGGGCTTTGCCCTCTTTGATGCTCACGATGTGCTGGTCATGTGCAACAGCCGGTTTGGCTTGCCCATGCTTGACATCCATCCTCACCTCAAGCCCGGACTGCATTTCGAGGACTATGTCCGGATGGTCAGCACCAGCGCCTATTTTGATCTGCCCGAGGGGCAGACGGCGAAAATCTGGGCGGCCAACCGGATGGAACGGCATAAGGACAGCCACGTCGCCTTCAATGTGCGCATGGCCGGGGATTGCTGGTTGCAGGTAAGCGAACATCGCACCCCGGACGGGGGTACCGTCATTCTGCAAACCGATATTACCGATATGGTGCGGCTGGAGCGGCAGGAGCGCGAAAGGCTACTGGATGGCCAGGCTCGCCTCATCCGCGCCACGCTGGAACATCTCAATCAGGGCATCTGCATTTTTGATGATCAGAACCGGCTCATCGGCTGGAATCAGCGGGCCGGCGAACTACTCAGCATTCCCGCAAGGCAGTTTCAGTTGGGCAATAGCTTTGCTGCGCTTTACAAGCAGATCCGCACCAAGGTGAGCGTTTCCAACAAGACCGATGTCGGCCTGATCGAAAAATGGGTGCGGGATGGGGTCAGCCGCGCGCCGCTCTCCTTCGAGATCGTCATCGGCAAGGAGCGGACGCTGGCTGTCTTTGCCCAACAGATGCCCGATGAGGGCTTCGTGATCAGCTTTACCGATGTGTCCGCCGAGCGGGCGGCCGTGCGGGCCATATCAGAAGTGAATGAAACACTGGAACAGCGGGTCACCGAGCGTACGCTGGAGCTGGAAGACGCGCTCTCGGAGGCTGAGCGGGCCAATGCCTCCAAGTCCCGTTTTGTGGCCGCCGCCAGCCACGATCTGTTGCAACCTCTCTCCGCGGCCAAGTTGTTTGTAGCCTCGCTGGAAAGCGAAATCGAAGAGCCGGAGCTGGCCGAGCGCATTTCCAAGGCCAGCAATGCCTTGATGAGCGCGGAGAATATCCTCAATGCGCTCCTTGATATTTCCAAGCTGGATTCCGGTCGCGCGGCACTGCATGTGGGGCCGGTGTCCCTGCACCAGCTACTGGATCAGCTGCGCGATGAATTGGGGCCGCTTGCTGAAAAGAAGGGCCTGCAATTCCGCATGATCGCGCCTCCGGCCGTTGTTGATAGCGATGCGTCCTATTTGCGCCGTATCCTGCAGAACCTGATCAGCAACGCCATTCGCTATACCCGGCAGGGCAAGGTGCTGGTCGGGGTGCGCAAACGGCAGGGACGCCTGTTTGTTGAAGTGCGGGATACGGGGCCAGGCATTCCAGAGCATGAGCGCGGCCGGATCTTTGATGAATTCCAGCGCCTTAATGCCAGCGTTAGCGCAGCAGACGGCATGGGGCTCGGGCTTGCCATCGTGGAGCGCGCCTGTCGCCTGCTTAAACATCCTCTGCATCTGCAGTCTCAGGTGGGCAAGGGCACTTGCTTCTCCGTTGAGCTGCCTCTCTCCTCGGTGGCGCCAAAATGCGACCTGCCCGATGATCTGATCCTTCTGGGCAAGGAAAAGCGCCTGAGCCTTGAGCATCACATCGTGCTGCTGCTTGAAAATGACGATAGCCTCAGGAGCGCCATCACGATCACACTGGAAAAATGGGGCGTGGACGTGTTGCCCTGCGCCAGAGAAGATGAGGCGGTTTCGGTCTTGCAAGAGCTCGATATCGCGCCCGATGCCATCATCGCAGACTATCAGCTTGATGATGGCAAGCTGGGGACCTATGTGGTGGAGCGCTTGCGCGAGCGCTATGGCAAGGTGCCCACATGCATCATCTCGGCCAACCGCTCGCCTTTATTGGCCGATCACTGCCGACGGATGGGGGCTTCATTGCATCATAAGCCATTGAACCCGCTGGAATTGAGGGAATTTCTGGAAGATGCGGTGAGCCGATAGGCTTGCTTTCAGGCCTATCGGCTCACCGGGAACAGCTGGGGGACTGTAATATTTTGATGGTCTTCGTCTTTCTTGTGGGCTGCGGACTTTTGCAAGCCCGTCCTTCCGGGAAATATCCAAACCCACGCATCCCCGGAAGGGGGGCAGGGCCGGAGCCCTGCGGGAGTATCAGAAGAAACCGAGCGCGTCGGTTGAATAGCTCACCAGCATATTCTTGGTCTGGCGATAGTGTTCAAGCATCATCTTGTGGGTCTCACGCCCGATGCCGGATTGCTTGTAGCCGCCAAAGGCCGCATGGGCCGGATAGGCATGGTAGCAGTTGGTCCAGACACGACCGGCCTGAATTTCACGACCGAAGCGGAAGGCCCGGTTGCCGTTGCGGGTCCAGATACCTGCACCAAGGCCGTAGTCGGTATCGTTGGCAATGGCCAAAGCTTCATCATCATCCTTGAAGGTACAGACCGACAGCACCGGCCCGAAAATTTCCTCCTGGAAGATGCGCATCTTGTTGTCGCCCTTGAAGACCGTCGGGTTGATATAGTTGCCCCCTTCAAGGCCGGGCAGATTGGCGACCGTACCGCCCATCAGGCATGTGGCCCCCTCCTGCTCGCCGATTTTCAGATAGGACGAGATCTTTTCCTTCTGTTCTCCGGAAGCCTGCGCGCCGATCATGGTTTCCATGTCGAGCGGGTTGCCCTGCTTGACCTTCTTTACGCGCTCCAGTGCGCGGGCCATGAAGTCGTCATAGATGGATTCCTGCACCAGCGCACGAGACGGGCAGGTGCAGACCTCACCAGAGTTGAGGGCGAACATTGAGAAGCCTTCAAGGCATTTGTCAAAATAGGCATCGTCTGCATCCATGATGTCTTCAAAGAAGATATTGGGCGATTTACCACCTAGCTCCAACGTCACGGGAATGAGATTCTGCGAGGCATATTGCATGATCAGACGACCCGTGGTCGTCTCGCCCGTAAAGGCGATCTTGGCGATGCGGTTGGACGAGGCGAGCGGTTTGCCTGCTTCCAGTCCGAAGCCGTTGACGACGTTGAGCACGCCGGGCGGCAGCAGATGGCCGACCAGATCCAGAAAGACCATGATAGAGGCCGGAGTCTGCTCGGCAGGCTTGAGCACCACGCAGTTGCCTGCAGCAAGCGCGGGAGCCATCTTCCAGACCGCCATCAGAAGCGGGAAGTTCCACGGGATGATCTGGCCAACCACGCCCAGTGGTTCTGGAATGTGATAAGCATAGGTGTTGTGATCAATCTCCGAGATATGCCCCTCTTCAGCGCGGATGCAGCCAGCGAAATAGCGGAAATGATCGACCGCCAGAGCCACGTCGGCGGCGATGGATTCGCGGATCGGCTTGCCATTGTCGATGGTTTCGGCCACGGCCAGCATCTGGGTGTTGGCTTCCATCAGATCCGCGATCTTGAGCAGCATGTTTGAGCGCTCGGTCAGCGAGGTTTTGCCCCAGGCCGGAAAGGCCGCATGGGCTGCATCCAGTGCCGCTTCGATGTCGTCGGCGTTGGAGCGTGCGCATTCGCAAATGACCTCGCCGGTGATGGGCGTCACATTCTCGAAATACTGTCCGGACTTCGGTTCGACGAATGCGCCATTGATGAAGTTGCCATAGCGAGACTTGAACGGGAATTCCACATTCAGATGCGTTGTATCAAGCGCCGCGCTGCGGCTGATCGGTGTATTGATATCCATGATTTTCCTCCCAAAAATGCTGCGTGCCGCCCAGATCCTGTCGGACCTCTTGCTCGTGGGTCTGCTTATTCCTGGCGGCTCGTAAGCTGTAATCATTCCAGATTAAAACCGACCCGCACGCGCGCCTATGAGACCAAGGTGCCTATCTTGAGTATTGGTGTAATTACGTAGAAAAATGTGTTGACTCACTTGTCGGTAAAACAATGACTTACCGCAGTGCGACACATCGCCGATTTGCGTTAAATACCGACTTTGGCACTGGGGTCTCCGTGGTCTTCTTCCATGAGGCAAAATGAGACCGAGGGGGCGAATGTTCTCCGTTCGTTTGTCAGGGCTTTTGTCATCGGCAAAAGGTTTCCTGCCCATATCGTGGTGCAAGGCTGATGCTGCAAAAAAGCAAGCCTGCGCCCATACGGAGATATCCAGATTTTGTTCACTAGAAATCGGCCCACGATAGCAAAATTTTGATCGCGACATTTTGTCTGCGTAATAGTTGTTATGCAAAAACGTGATGGCTAAAACGTGAGATTTAAAGGCAAATTCGGGCCAAGGCCTCGTCGGCAACGCGCCAAAGGGTGTTCATTTTTGTCCTGAGAGGGAGCATTCTTGCGCTTTCTTCATTCGTAAACAAAATAACCTAATGATTTTTCTGGCTTCTTTCCTCTGAAGAAAAGCTCTCGATTAACAAATCAAGACACCAATCATACCCGTATCTGCCCTTTGTTCGCTTGTCTGATGAGAGAAATCTGTACCGCAATGCGATGCTGATACGGGGTCTTGAAACGGAAAAAATATGCCTGTGCTTTCCATGGTTTGTCATAAAAACTGAAGAGGGTTGCCGGCAATGCCAATTCGGGCGCTTCGGGCCGGGACAAGGCACTTGACGCGTGTGACGTCTTAGCCTATCGCCTTAGTCCGTACGAACAATTTTTTGACTCTCGCGATGCCTTCGTCGTGACCCGTTGGCACCGGTGAGATATTAGTCAACGTGCATACCAATGGAATAATGCGATGATGCCCGCTTACAGGCATCGAGCATGATGCCGGATTAACATAAACCCGTCTCAGAGATGGTCTGGCGTCATCTTAAAATTCATAACCGCCGAGGATCGGCAGCTCTCATCATTCCTCCTGATGCTGAGCGCTGGCCCCAGAGTGACATTGCGTTCATCGCTTTTGATGATGGCAAGGCCACAACCAACAAAAGGACAGTAGCCTTCATGACCGCTCCTGCTAAACCCCGCACGCTCTTCTTGACGCCGACGACGGATGCATTCCGTCTCGCTACGCCAGCGCTTGGCCTTGTTCGCGCTTTGCAGCGCGCAGGCCACACGGTGGCTTTTGCCAAGCCTGTTGCCGATTCCACCTTTGAGGATGGCGAAGAGGATATCTCGGTTCATTTCGCACGCTCCCTGTGCAACCTGACCGTTCCCGAGCCGATCTCTCTGGCCCATGCGGAAGACCAGATCCGCTCCGGCAATATCAGCACCTTGCTCGAAGATATCGTGGCGCTGGTTGAAGAAGCCCGTGGCGATGCTGAAATCGTCGTGGTCGAAGGGGTCGTTCCTGCCGAGGATCACAATCTGATCAGCGATCTGGACGTGGCCATGGGGCGCAGCCTTGCCGCAGAAGTCATTGCCGTTCTTTCCGGCAAGTCCGGCGATGTTGATGCCATCGTGGATGCAGCGCGCGATGTTGCTCTGCGTGTCAACACAGCCGTTCGTCCGCTGGCTGGTGTCATGATTGGTCGCCTGCCAGATGTTTCGCTCGCCAGCGACATCAAGGTGGCGCTCGAACAGGCAAATCTCAATTTCCCGGTGATTGCTGCCTATCCGGTAACCCAGAATCTCAACGCACCGCGCCTTAAGGATGTGGTGTCAGAAATGGGCTGCAACATCCGCTACCAAGGTGGTCTTGATGCGGCACGCATGGAAGATGTGGTTGTGGCTGCACGCCCACCGGAGCATCTGGTCAAGCTCTTCAAACCGGGCACACTCGTTGTCACGCCGGGCGACCGTTCCGACGTCATCATGACAACCGCTCTGGCCCAAAGCTCCGGCATGCCAATTGCTGGCCTGATGCTGACATGCGGTGTTCCGCTCTCGCCTTCCCTTGATGAGTTCCTCAGCGCTCGCTTCTCCGATCTAACCATTCTGGAAATCGAAGAGCAGACCTTTGACGCGGCAACCCGTTTGGCTGCCATGGACCGTCGTGTCCGCCTGGGCGATGACCCGCGCATGGAAGTGCTGATGGATCACACCGCCGACCACACGGATCTGTCGGCTCTGCGCCTTGATGACAGTGGGGATGCGACCGTTCACATGCCTCCTCCGATGTTCCGTCACCGCCTGATCAAGGATGCAAGCCGCGCTGGCGCAACCATTGTTCTGCCGGAAGGCGATGAGCCACGTACGTTGCGTGCTGCTGCTATCTGCGTTGAAAAGAATATCGCTCGGTGCCAACTGCTGGCCAAACCGGCCGAAGTGGAAGCCGTTGCCAAAAGCCATGGCATCACCCTGCCTGCCGGACTTGAAATTGTTGATCCTGATGAAATCCGCGGTAAATATATCGAGCCGATGTGCGAGCTGCGCAAGAAAAAAGGCCTGACCCCTGATCAGGCTGAAGCACAGCTGGAAGATAATGTTGTTCTGGGCACCATGATGCTGGCAAACGGCGACGTTGAAGGTCTGGTTTCCGGCGCGGTTCACACCACGGCCTCCACCGTGCGTCCTGCTCTGCAGCTGATCAAGACCGCTCCGGGCAATTCCATCGTGTCTTCTGTCTTCTTCATGCTGATGCCGGATCAGGTTCTGGTTTATGGCGACTGCGCCATCAACCCGGACCCGGATGCAGCCCAGCTGGCTGAAGTGGCCATGCAGTCTGCCGATTCCGCCAAGGCCTTCGGTATCCTGCCGAAAGTGGCCATGATCTCCTACTCCACCGGCACCTCCGGTGTTGGCGCAGACGTTGACAAGGTACGCGAGGCAACGGCCATCGTGAAGGAAAAACGCCCTGACATCATCATCGACGGCCCGATCCAGTATGATGCGGCTTCCGTTGAGAGCGTCAACCGCCAGAAAGCACCGGGCAGCCCGCTCGACGGTCATGCCAACGTGTTCATTTTCCCGGATCTGAACACCGGCAACACCACCTACAAGGCCGTTCAGCGTTCTGCTGATGTCGTCTCTGTCGGCCCGATGCTTCAGGGCCTGCGCAAGCCGGTGAACGACCTGTCTCGCGGCGCTCTGGTTGACGATATCGTCTACACCATCGCTCTGACGGCCATTCAGGCTGGTGCAGAAAAGGCCTAAGCTGACCGTTGCACAAAAGACTTATGAATTGAAAAGAGGCTCCCGAACAAAGCGTTCGGGAGCCTCTTTCTTTTTGTCTTCTTCTGGCGACAGACTAAGCGCTGGCATGCCAGCACATCAAAGTCCTAAGCTTTAGTCTGTCAGGCCAATATGAGAGGCCACTTCCTGATCCAGCCGATGGCTGGCAGCTCCCGGTTCTCCACCCAAGGGGGCGATCCAGCGATAGAGCACCGGAATGAGGAACAGGGTGAACAGGGTGGCAAAGCCCAAGCCGCCCACCACAACCCAGCCGACCGCGATGCGTGCCTCTGCTCCGGCGCCCGAGGTCAGGATCAGAGGCAAGCCGCCAAAGACGGTGGACACCATGGTCATCATCACCGGACGGATGCGCAGGCTGACGGCATCGCGGATGGCGCTGTCGATATCCTGTCCCCGCTCGCGCAGCTGGTTGGCAAATTCCACGATCAGAATGCCGTTCTTGGCCATCACCCCGATCAGCATCACAAGGCCAATCTGGCTGTAATAGTTGAGCGTTCCGCCCGTGATCAGGATCGCCAGCATGGCGGCAGCAAGGCCAAACGGCACGGTGATCATGATGATCAGCGCCGAGACGAAGCTCTCGAACTGGGCGGCGAGAACGAGGAACACGATGATCGCGGCAATGCCGAAGATCAGTAGGGTTCCGGCCCGCCCCGAATCCAGCTCGGCGGCTTCGCCAAGCAATGTCACGCTGGTGCCTTGGGGCAGAACATCCTGCGCGATGGCACGCATGCGCTCAACCGCCTGTCCCAGATCCACCCCTTGGGGCAGGTTGGCGTTGATGGAAACCGCCAATGAGCCGCCTTCGCGCGCATAGGAGGCCTGACTGAGAACCTGCTGGAAGGTGGCAACTGAGGAAAGCGGGATGATATTGCCCTCAATGGTGCGGGCAAACATGCGCTCCAGATCGCTGGCGTCATTAACTGGCCAGCCCCCATCTGGGTTGACTGTGAGGTCGACTTCTTCCCCATCGATGAAAACCGAGGTCGGGGTCAGGCCTTGCGTGACCGCCGAAATGGTATCCGCGACCGTGTCTGGCGTAATACCCAGCTCCAGCGCCCGGTCTCTGTCGATGTCCACGCTGATCTGCAAGGTGCTATCAACGGAGCGCAGTTGCGGGTTGGTGAAGGTGGGATCCTGTTCCATGGCGGCAATCAGCTTGTCCGCGCCTTCCACCAACCTTGAATAATCGTTGCCCGTTACCGCGAAGCTGAGGCCTGACCCACCACCGCGAATGCCGAGCGAGTTGCCCGAGCGGGCGATAACGCGAATGCCCGGAATTTGGGTGAATTTGCGGTTCAATTCAGCCAGAATCGCCTGCTGGTCGCGTTTACGATCTGCCCAGTTGGCAAGACGCACGATCACGAAGGCACGGGTGCCTCCGCCGCGGCCAATCAGGCTCAAGACGGATGTGACCTCGCCACTCTCGCGATAGGGCGCAAGGATTTTTTCCACCTCGCCGGTCTGCTCGTTCATATAGTCATTGGCTCCGCCGACCGGGCCGGAGACAATCATGAAGAACATGCCCCTGTCTTCTGGAGGCGTCAGGGTGCTGGTAAGATTCTGCGCAGCCCCGATGGCAAACACGGCAAAGGCAATCGCGATACCGATGGTTAGCAGAGGATAGCGAATGGCCTTGTCGATGACTTTCAGGAACAGCTTCTTGGGTAAGCTGTCTATGAAATACTCATCCTTTTCGCTTGCGGCCAGCATCTTTCGAGATGGCTTGCCCGGATCGAGAATGGACGCCAGCATTGGCGCCATGGTGAGAGCCACTATAGAAGACAGGGTGACGCAGAAGGCGAGCACGAAACCGAATTCGGAAAAAACGCCGCCTGCCTGTCCGGGCAGGAAAGAAATGGGGATGAACACGGCGGCTAGCGTTGCCGTGGTGGAGATCACCGCGAAAAACACTTCATTGGTGCCCGTTACGGCAGCAAAGCGCGCGCCTTCGCCTTCATGGCGCCGGCGTACGATATTCTCCACTACCACGATGGCATCATCCACCACCATGCCAGTGGCGAGCACGAGAGCCAACAGACTGATGGTGTTGACCGAAAATCCGACAATCCAGATGGCCGCGAGCGTCCCGATCAGAGCGACCGGGATGGCTATGGCCGGAATGATGGTGGCCCGCCAGGAGCGCAAGAACAGGAAGATCACGACGATCACGATGGCCACGGCCAGCAGGATGGATTTGGTCACCTCCTGAATGGAGCCCTCGATGAAAATACCGTCATCGGTGGTCGTGGTCAGGGCAACGCCTTCAGGCAACTGCCCTTGCAATTCTTCAACGGCTTGCCGCACATCCTGGGAGATTGTCAGCGTGTTGCCGACAGACTGGCGTACGATATCGAGGCCGATGGATGGGCGGCCATTGACGCGCGCGGCCTGTGTTGTGTCTTCGCCTGTCAACTGCACATTGGCGATGTCGGAAATATAGGTGGTTGCGTTGATGCGCAGCTTACCGATCATTTCTGTCGTGACATCAGGGTTGACAGACCGGAGCGTCGTCGTACTGAGATCGCTGTCAACCGAGCCGAGCGAATAGTCATTGCGCAAGGTTTCAAGCGTTTTGCTGATATCATTGAGCGTCAACCCCCGGGCCAGCAGCGAGGGCATGGAAACATTGATGCGAAATTCGTTGGCCTTGGCACCGGTCACCGTGATTTCGGCAATGCCTTCCACCAGATTGAGCCTGTCGGTGATCTGGCCCTCAGCCAAGGTCGTCAATTCGGCAAGGCTCTTGTTGCCCGATAACGCAAGGCGGATGATCGGATCGGCATCTGCATTGCTCTTGCGCACGGTCGGATCTTCCACATCATCAGGCAACTGGCGCATGGTCTGTGAGACGATCTCCCGCGCTTCGTTGGCTGCAATATCCACGTCGCTATCGCTGTTGAGATCCAGCGTGATGCGGCTACTTCCATAGCTAGAGGTGGAGGAAATGCCCTTGACACCATCCAGTGCCCCGAAGGCATCTTCCAGAACCGATGTGATCTCCCGGTCAACCACGTCAGCACTTGCTCCGTCATAGGTTGTGCGGACAGACAGGGACGGTTGGTCCACATCGGGCATTTCGCGTACTTCGACACCCGAGAGCGCAGCGATACCGGCAATGATGATCAACAGGTTGAGAACGAAGGCCAGAATGGGACGGGCAACAAAGATGCGCGTCATGCCTTCAACATGCTTGTTCGACATCTAGGTTACTCCGCGGATGTTGACGGTGCGTCGGCGGAAGGGGCTGAGGTCTCTTCAGCCACAATGGATGCGCCCGGACGCAGCTTCTGCACGCCTTCCACGACCACTTTCGTGCCTTCCTTGAGGTCATCGCCCTCGATCCAGATGGTATCATCCTGCCGATAGCGGAAGATGACGGGAACAGCCCGCACCTTGCCCTCTTCAGCCAGCCAGACCTGAGTGCCATCGCGCGTCCATGTCAGCGCCATGGCGGGCACGGCAGCGAGCGGCTCGGTGGCTTGGCGCAGCATCACTTCAAAGGTCATGCCGGGCCAGAGGCGCCCTTCATGATTATCGATTTCTGCCTTGACGGTGATGGTGCGGGTGGTTTCGTCAATGGTGCTGTCAAAGGCGATGATCTTGCCGTTGAAAATCTTGCCGTTGATGGCCGGTGTCGTAGCGAATACGTCTTTGTCCAACTCCAACAGATTCATGGCGCGTTCTGGCAGTTCGAACGTGACGAGAATGGTTTCCGTGTTGTTGATGTCGACAATTTCAGCCCCGTTGGAGAGAAAATCGCCAACCTCCCATTCCACCAGTCCAAGGCGACCATCAATCGGGCTCTTGATCGTGCGGTCTTCAAGCTCTTTCTGGGCGAGAGCCAGATTGCCGCGGGCGACGGCCACTGCCGATTCGGACTCTTTCATGCTCGTGGCTGTCACGATGCCGCTATTGCGCGATTGCAGCAGATTATAGCGCTCAAGGGTGTCTTCTGCCTGAGACAGGTTCGCCTGGGCAATTTCGACATTGATGCGCTGGCTGGTATTTTCCAGCTGTAACAGGACATCTCCGGCGGACACTTGCGGGGTGCCTTCGAACATGACCTGTTTGATCTGGCCTGAAACTTCCGAGACCAGACTGACACTCTGTTTGGCTACGCCCGTTCCGATGGAACTGAAGGTATCTTCATAGGGTCTGAAGGCAACAGTGGACAACGTGACATAGGTGGCGCTGGAGCCTCGGGTGCGTCGGCCTCCGGTGCCTTGTGGCGCTCCGCCCTGTTGTCCGGACGCGGTCTGGTCGGCTTTATCTGAAAAAAGGGCAGAGATGCCCGCTGGCATTCCGAATTGATAAATATAGGCAGCAAAAATGAGAATCGCCGCAGCGATCAGGCTCAAAATATGTTTCATCTGGTTTGTCCGTATGGGGCAAATATGTACAAAGTTATACTTTTATCTTATCGGTTTGTGGCCGTTTCAAGTAACATTTAGCCCATTATTGTAACCGATTGTATCCGCATTCTTCTGGGCGGACACATGAATTCCGGCATCCTTTACCATTTGCAGGCAGCAAAAAGCCCCGCCAGAATGGCAGGGCCTCAAGGTTTTCGTTGGAATGGTACGCCTAACTGGCGAGCAATTTTGCTTGTCTACGGCGCGAATGCAGCAAGGGTTCGGTATAGCCGTTCGGTTGCTCTCTGCCCTTGAAGACCAGATCGCATGCCGCCTGAAAGGCAACGGAGCCATCGAAATTGCCACCCATCGGGGTGTAGGCAGGATCCCCTGCATTCTGTTCGTCCACAATCAGCGCCATGCGCTTCATGGTTTCCAGAACCTGATCGGCGTCGACCAACTCATGATAGAGCCAGTTGGCGACATGTTGGCTGGAAATGCGCAAGGTGGCCCGGTCTTCCATCAGGCCCACATTGTTGATATCCGGTACTTTGGAGCAGCCGATACCCTGATCAATCCAGCGCACCACATAGCCCAGAATACCCTGCAGGTTGTTATCCAACTCTTTCTGGATGGTCTCGGCATCCAGCTCGCGCAGACCCAGCAGGGGCACTGTGAGAATCTTGTCCAGATCCGCGCGCTGACGGGTGTTGAGACTGTCCTGCACCGAAGCCACGTTGACCTGATGATAATGGGTCGCATGCAAGGTGGCTGCGGTTGGCGAAGGTACCCAGGCGCAACTGGCCCCAGCTTTCGGATGGCCAATCTTGCTGTCCATCATGTCTGCCATTTCGTCGGGCTTGGCCCACATGCCCTTGCCGATCTGCGCCTTGCCTTTGAGGCCGGTTTCCAGACCAATATCGACATTCCAGTCCTCATAGGCCGCGATCCATGGCTGGGTCTTGATTTCGTCCTTGGGCAGGAAGGGGCCAAGCTCCATCGAGGTATGGATTTCATCGCCGGTGCGATCCAGAAAACCGGTATTGATGAAAACGATGCGATCTTTCACCGCACGGATGCATTCCTTGAGGTTGATTGTCGTGCGACGTTCTTCATCCATGACGCCGATCTTGAGCGTGTTACGCGGCAGCGAGAAGGCATCCTCCACCTGACAGAAGAGATCCTCGGCAAAGGCAACCTCTTCAGGACCGTGCATCTTGGGTTTGACGATATAAATGCTGCCGGTGCGGCTGTTGCCCTTGCGCTTAAGATCATGCAGCGCACAGGCGGTCGTGATGAAAGCATCCATGATGCCTTCAAAGACAGCCTTGCCCGAGCAGTCCAGAATGGCGTCATTGGTCATCAGATGGCCGACATTGCGCACCAATAGAAGGCTGCGCCCATGCAGGGTCAGTGGTTTGCCATCAGGGGCAACATAGGTGCGATCCGGATTGAGGGTTCGGGTCATCATGTGCCCGTTCTTCTCAAAACTGTCCTTGAGGTCACCTTTCATCAGGCCAAGCCAGTTGCGGTAGGCCAGACATTTATCCTCGGCATCAACCGCAGCAACGGAATCCTCGCAATCCTGAATGGTACTGATTGCTGATTCGATGATGATGTCTTTCACGCCAGCAGAGGAGAGCTTGCCGATCGGGTGCCCCTTGTCGATATGCAATTCGATATGCAGGCCATTGTTTTTCAGCAGAAACAGCCTATCGTCAACATGCCCGGCATATTGGGATGCATCGCCCAGAGCTGTCACGCTACCATCGGCAAAACTGACAGACAGAGTGCTTTTATCTGCGCTAAGGGCATAAACGACCACATCGGCATGCGACCCCGTTGCCAGAGGTACGGCTTCATCCAGAAAGGCACAGGACTTTGCAATGACAGCGCGTCCGCGGGCTTCATTGAGGCTTTTTCCCGGTGCGAGATCGCCGGATTGATCAAGGGCGTTGGTGCCATAAAGGGCATCATACAGGCTACCCCAACGGGCGTTGGCAGCATTGAGGGCAAAGCGGGCATTCATCACTGGCACAACCAATTGCGGCCCGGCCAGCGTGGCGATCTCTTCATCCACATTGGCTGTTGTGATTTCAAAATCCTCGCCTTCAGGGAGCAGATAGCCGATATCTTCGAGAAAATCGCGATAGAAGCCCTGATTGAAGGCATGCCCGCTATTGCCCTTGCACCAGGTGTCAATCTGTTGCTGCATCGCATCGCGCTTGGCCAGAAGCTCGATATTTCTCGGTGTCAGCAAGCGGACCGTATCGGACAGGCTTTTCCAGAAGATGCCGGAATCCACACCGGTGCCGGGGAGAATTTCCTTTTCCACCAGAGCGCAAAGCGCCGGATCTACCCGTAATCCAAATTTATCCAATCTACTGGTCATTTTCTTGGTCCTGCTGCAATCGAGTGTATGAGTTGGCGTGGCGCGAACTGCCCAGTTCTGCGGTGCGCGATTATGAACGGAACTGTTCTCTTCTGAAAAGGCGAAAATTTCATTTATTTTATCAAATTTCAAGAAGATGCTTCTTTCCAAAGCAGCGATCATCATGGTTGGCAAAAAGAGGTTGAGACTGTTTGATGAAGGCAGCTTTGAACCGAGATCCATGATGGCCTATTCAGGCATAGATGTGAAGGAAGGGACCGCATGTCCTTGCAAAAATACCACATTCCAAAGGGTGGTTTGCCGCCTCAGTCACAGCTTTTGACCGACAAGGCCGTCTTTACTCCCAGCTATGCTGTCATTCCACAAGGGACCATGCAAGATATCGTGTGTAGCCAACTGCCTTTCTGGCGCGGTATGCGCATGTGGGTGTTGGCCCGGCCCATGTCCGGCTTTGCCGAGAGCTTTTCCCATTACATTGTTGAGCTGGAAGAAGGGGGCGGTTCAGACCGACCCGAAACGGATGCCAGCGCCGAAGCGGCTCTGTTTGTGGTTGGTGGTGCCATTGTCCTGAATGTTGCAGGAGAAGAGCAGACCCTCCAAGAGGGCGGCTTTGGTTTTATCCCCGCAGGCACAGACTGGACGATCAGTAATGCGGGCAAGGCACCCGCCGTCTTTCACTGGTTCCGCAAGGCCTATGTGGCGGTAGACGGGCTATCAGCGCCAGACCCCATTTTCGCCAACGAGAAAGAGATTGATCCTATTCCCATGCCCAAGACCGAGGGCAAATGGGCGACAACCCGTTTCATGGATCCTGAGGATATGCGCCATGACATGCATATCACCATCGTGACCTTCGAGCCCGGCGCGGTCATTCCTTTCATGGAGACCCATGTCATGGAACATGGCCTTTATGTGCTGGAGGGCAAGGCGGTCTACAAACTCAATCAGGATTGGGTGGAAGTCGAGGCCGGGGACTATATGTGGCTGAGAGCTTTCTGCCCGCAGGCCTGTTATGCGGGGGGGCCGGGCAAGTTCCGCTATCTGCTTTATAAGGATGTAAACCGGCACATGCCTTTTAAATGATGCCAATAAGGCATCAGTTGCATGGTGTTTGTTCCATATTTTTTGTAAAATCCTGAAACTGTCGTAGCTTTTTCGGCATTCACGAAAGAATGCCGTTAGACTAGAGTTGTTATTGCCCAATTGCTGATCATTAGATTGTTTTGCGTAGATTCTGGGCATTCCATCTCGTCTGGAGGTTCAGGTTATGCCGTCAATTCGCAAAGACATCCGCTTCTGGCTCAATGATGAGCTGATCACGCTTGATCAGTGCTCGCCAACGGAGACCTTGCTCGATTATTTGCGGCTTGAAAGACGTCTGACCGGAGCCAAGGAAGGATGCGCCGAAGGCGATTGCGGCGCATGCACCATTCTTGTGGGGCGGCTTTTTCAAGGCACTCTCATGTATGAGGCCATCAATGCCTGCATTCGCTTTCTGCCCAGCCTTGATGGATGTCATGTGGTAACCGTCGAAGCCCTGAAAGATGAAGACGGTGGCCTGCATCCCGTGCAACAGGCCATGGTGGACCATCACGGCAGTCAGTGTGGCTTCTGCACGCCGGGCATCGTGATGTCCCTTTATGCTCTCTGGATGACCAACCCGGAACCGGGGCGATGCCAGATAGAAGAGGCGCTGCAGGGCAATCTCTGCCGCTGCACCGGCTACGCCCCCATTATCAGGGCTGCCGTTGCCATCAGCGATTACGGCTCTCCGCTCTCCGATTGGCTGGAGCGGGAAAGAAAGACCAATTTCAAACGGCTCATCGATTTGCATGACGGCGCCCGCGTGGTGCTGGAGGCAGAGGGAAAACGCGCCATCCTGCCCGCCAATCTGGATGATTTCTCCCATGTGCGTCTTGAAGAACCTCTTGCCACGATCGTGGCAGGCAGCACGGATGTTGGCCTATGGGTGACCAAAGAGATGCGGGATCTGCATACGCTGATCTTCATTGCCCATCTGGAAGACATGAAGGCGGTCATCTGCTCGCAATCGCACATCTCCATCGGAGCGGGAGTAACCTATAGCGAGGCAAAGCAGGCCATGAGCGGATATTTCCCGCATCTGGATGCCTTCTGGACCCGGATCGCCGGGCCGCAGATCCGCAATATGGGCACGATCGGTGGCAACATCGCCAATGGCTCTCCCATCGGAGACATGCCGCCTGTGCTGATTGCGCTGGGGGCAGATCTTGTTCTGCGCAAAAGCTGGGAGCAACGCATCATCCGGCTCGAGGACTTCTTTATCGATTACGGCAAACAGGATCGGTGGGAGGGGGATTTTGTCGAAGCCATTCGTATTCCCATCCCCGCACCAGATAGCCTGCACGGGGTCTACAAGATTTCCAAGCGGCGCGATGAGGACATTTCCTCGGTTTGTGCGGCCTTCTATCTTGTCATTACGGATGGCCTGATCACCAAGGCCCGCATCGCCTTTGGCGGCATGGCTGCAACACCCAAACGGGCAGCCGAAGCGGAACGCACCCTCAAGGGCAAGCCCTTCACGCGGGAAACCATGTTGGCGGCCGCTGACTGTCTGCCATTGGATTTCCAGCCCATCAGCGACATGAGGGCGAGCGCGGACTATCGCATGCGTGTTGCCAAGAATCTGTTCGAACAATTCTGGCATGACAAACAGGGGACGATGCCTCTGGAGGCTGCTGAATGAAACAGGATATCAAGACCGAAGACGCAATCCGCGGACAAGTGCATAAGAATCTCCCCCATGAATCGGCGCAAAAGCATGTCAGCGGACAGGCCGACTATACCGATGACACCCGCGAACCCATTGGCACATTGCATGCCTATCTGGGCTTGAGCGATGTGGCGCACGCCAAGCTTGTCGATATCGATTTGAACGCCTGTCTAGCCATGGAAGGTGTGGTCGGAGTAATCACCGCCAAGGATATCATTGCTCCGGGCTATAATGACATCAGCGCCAACCATCTGGATGATGAACCGGTGTTCCCCACCGATGAAATCCAGTTTCTCGGTCAACCCCTGTTTGCCGTGGTCGCCCGCTCACGAGCTGAAGCACGCAGGGCTGCGAGGGAAGCCAAGATAAGCTGTGACCCCCTGCCTGCGCAAATAGACGCTCTTGAGGCCAAAGAGGCCGGATATCCCTATGTCGCCAAGCCGCTCAAGCTGGAACGGGGCGATGTGATCAAGGGCTTTGCCGGAGCCGCCAACCGGATCAAGGGCCAGATGCGGATCGGTGGGCAGGATCATATGTATCTGGAAGGCCAGATTGCCTTTGCTCTTCCCGGGGAAGACGAGGATATGCTCATCCGCACCTCGACCCAGCATCCAAGCGAAGCCCAGCATATGGTTGCGCAGGTGCTCGGCATCCCGTCCCATTCCGTGACGGTTGAAGTGCGGCGCCTTGGCGGTGGCTTTGGCGGCAAAGAATCGCAGATGAATATCTTCTGTGTTGTCGCTGCTCTTGCCGCACGCAAATTCGGGCAACCGGTCAAGATCCGCCCGGATCGGGATGATGACATGACAGCCACCGGCAAGCGCCATGATTTTGTCGTCGACTATGATGTTGCCTTTGATGAGAACGGGGTGATTGCTGCCGTGGAGGGCGATTTTATGGCGCGCTGTGGATATGCCGCCGACCTGTCCGGCCCGGTGACGGATCGTGCACTGTTCCATGCCGACAATGCCTATTTCTACCCCAATGTGCTGCTGCGCTCTCATCCGATGAAAACCAACACCGTGTCCAACACGGCCTTTCGTGGCTTTGGTGGACCGCAAGGGGTGGTCGTTGCCGAGCGGATGATCGAGGAAATCGCCTTCGCTCTGGGCAAGGATCCGCTGGAGGTGCGCAAGGCCAATTTCTATGGCGATGCCGGTCGGGATCTGGCGCCCTACCATCAGCAGGTGGAAGACAATATCCTGCCGCGCCTCATCGAGGAGATGGAGGCCAAGTCGGACTATCAGGCCCGCCGGGCCGATATCCTGACCTATAACGCCAAGGCCAACGCCAGCCACGGGCTTTATCGCAAGGGGCTGGCGCTGACGCCGGTCAAATTCGGCATTTCCTTCACCGCCACCCACTTCAATCAGGCAGGTAGCCTCATTCATGTCTATTCCGACGGCTCGATCCAGCTCAACCATGGCGGCACGGAGATGGGGCAGGGGCTCAACACCAAGGTGGCACAGGTGGTGGCCGATGCCTTTCAGGTTGACATCGAGCGGATCAAGATCACCCGCACGACCACTGAAAAGGTGCCCAACACATCCGCCACGGCGGCCTCGTCCGGCTCAGACCTCAATGGCATGGCCGCGCTTGATGCGGCCAATCAGATCAAGGGGCGGCTGGTGGCCTTTCTCTGCGAGAAATGGGATGTGGCAGAGGATGAGATCGCCTTTCTGCCCAACCGGGTAAAGATAGGCGAAATGCTTCTCTCGTTTGATGAAGTCATCAAGCAGGCCTATCTGGCGCGCGTGCATCTTTCCGCTGCCGGTTTTTACAAGACTCCCAAGATCCATTGGGATCGGGACAAGGGACAGGGGCGGCCTTTCTTCTATTTCGCCTATGGTGCAGCGGTCTCGGAAGTGACCGTCAATCGCCTGACGGGGGACTATGTCATTGATCGCACCGATATCATCCATGATGTGGGCAAGTCGCTTAACCCGATACTGGACCAGGGACAGGTGGAAGGCGCCTTCGTGCAAGGCATGGGCTGGCTGACCACCGAGGAGCTTTGGTGGGACAAGGAGGGGCGGCTCAGAACCCATGCGCCCAGCACCTACAAGATCCCGTTGGCCAGTGATATTCCACGCATTTTCAATGTTAAACTGGCCGAGTGGTCCCAGAATGCCGAACGCACGATCAAACGCTCCAAGGCGGTAGGCGAACCGCCCTTCATGTTGGCGATTTCCGTGCTGGAAGCCCTTTCCATGGCTGTGGCCAGCGTGGCCGATTATAAAATCTGTCCAAGGCTGGATACGCCCGCAACGCCGGAGCGTGTCTTGTTGGCTATCGACAAGCTGATGGAAAAGGGGCGCAGCGATGGCTAAGGGGCTGGCGCATTTCCTTGGGGCTGCGAGCGTGGTGAAGGTTTCCCTTGGCGCAATCAAGGGGTCCTCGCCGCGTGAAGCCGGTGCGTCGCTTTATGTGTCTCCGGATGGCTTGCATGGCACCATCGGTGGCGGTCAGCTGGAATATATCGCCATTGATGAAGCCCGGCGCATGCTGACCCGTGGTGAAGCGAACAAACAGATGGATGTGCCGCTTGGCCCCGAAATCGGTCAATGCTGCGGGGGCGCGGTCTCGCTCCATTTCACGCAGATGGATGATGCGCTAAAAGCAGATGAAATCGCTGCCGAGCAACAGCAACGGGAAGCCCAGCCCCATGTCTATATCTTTGGCGCCGGGCATGTGGGGCGCGCGCTTGCAAGGGCGCTGCATCTTCTACCCGTAAGGCCTATCCTCATCGATAGCCGCGCCGAGGAATTGGCGTTGGTGGATGTGCCCATAGAGCAACGCCTCGCGGCCCTGCCCGAAGCAGAGATTCGTACGGCTCCGCCAGCGAGCGCCTATCTGATCCTGACCCATGATCATGCCCTTGATTTTCTACTGGCCCGTGAAGCGCTTGGCCGCAAGGATGCGGCCTATGTCGGCATGATCGGGTCCAAGAGCAAACGGGCCACCTTCAGCCATTGGCTGAAGCGCGAAGAGCCTATCCTTGCAGCAAACCGACTTGACGCCTTGATTTGCCCCATCGGGGCGCATGAGATGGTCCGCGACAAGAGGCCCGCAGTGATTGCGGCCATGGTTGCCGCCGAGCTACTCACCGTTCTGTTGTCCGCAAAGCAGAGTGAAGTGTCTCATTCCGAGCAGCTCTGAAATTCCTACGGCATCATCCAAGCAATAAAAAAGCCCACCGTGATCCCGGCGGGCTTTTGATTTTCAATATTCAAATGTTGCGATCACTCGCCGGGCTGAATTTCCGGATTGTGACCGGCCATGCCACCTGAAACCTCTTCGGTGGATTCCGCAGCCAGCTCTTCCGGCAGGATCAGATTGAGCACGACGGCAATCAGAGCCGCAGGCAACAGACCCGAGGTCAGAAGCACTTTCAGGGTGCCTGGAACATATTGCAGAGCGCTTGGTTCCAGCTGCAGACCCAGACCAACAGACAGGGCAATGGCGAAGATCACCATATTGCGGCGGTTCCAGTTGACGTCAGACAGCATCGAGATACCGGACGCCACGACCATGCCGAACATCACGACAACGCCGCCGCCGAGCACTTCAATCGGAATGGTGCGGATGAGGCTGCCCACTTTCGGGACGAGGCCGCAGATGATCAGGAAGATCGCACCGAAGGTGACCACATGGCGGCTCATGACACCGGTGATGGCAACCAGACCCACATTCTGTGAGAAGGAGGTGTTTGGCAGACCACCGAAGATACCGGCCACAGCTGTGCCCAGACCGTCGGCATAAGTTGCACCGGCGATTTCCTTGTCGGTTGCTTCACGGCCAGCACCACCCTTGGTGATGCCGGAGACATCGCCCACGGTTTCAATGGCGGAAACAACAGCCATCAGACAGAAACCGATGATGGCAGCAAAGGACATTTCAAAGCCATATTTGAACGGCATCGGCAGAGCGAAGGCCGCAGCATTGTTCCAGGAGCCTGCAATGGCGGCCGGAGACAGTTTGCCAATGCCGATGGCAAAGACATAACCGGCAATGAGGCCGAGAAGAACAGCCGAAATGGCCCACATGCCACGCGCATAGAATTTGAGGCCGAGCGTGACAAGGATCACAACCGCTGCGCAGGCCCAGCTGGCGAGCGTTCCGAATTCTGGCTTGCCAACCATATGTGCTCCACCTGCAGAATATTGGATACCGACCTTGATCAGCGCCAGACCGATCATCATGACCACAAGGCCTGTGACCAATGGCGGCAGGGCAAAGCGGATCTTGCCGATGAACAGGCCAAGGAAGGCATGAAACAGGCCGCCGACGAAAATGCCCGTATAGAGCGCCGCCATGCCATCAATGCCCTTGCCAGCCACCAATGGAATCATCACAGGCAGGAAGGCAAAGCTGGTGCCCTGAACCACAGGCAGCGCCGCGCCCACAGGCCCAAGCGTGATGGTTTGCAACAGGGTTGCCACGCCAGCAATCAGCATGGACATCTGGATCATGTAAAGGAGCTCTGGAAAGTCCGGGCTGTTTGAGCCGAAGCCAAAGCCGGCAGCCCCTGCAACGATGATCGCGGGCGTTACGTTGGCGATGAACATCGCCAGAACATGCTGGATGCCCAAAGGAATGGCCTTGAGCAAGGGTGGTGTGTAATTTGGATCCCGGAGCTGCTCCGGAGTGCCGATTGAACTGTTCTTCATCATGTTACCCCTCAACGGATGTTGTCTTTCCTCCGGTGACTTCTTGTCTTATTATTTTGATTGCTTCTGTTTTTTTGTCTTCGGGCTCGCGGCCACCCAATAGGGTTCCTCGAACCAGTATTCTTCAAGATTTTCCGCGTTACCGATCCGGTCGACCACGGCAAAGAGCCCCGGTGCCTTGAGCGGCGTCAGCACGCCATGCCAGACATTGCGGTGAAAATTAATGCCCTGTCCGGGGTTTGTTACAAAGGCCAGTGGTTTGCCGGGCTTGCCCCCTTCGTCAGGCGCCACGATCACCAGAAAGGCATTCATGCTCATGGGCAGGAAGGCCTGTGAGCCGAGCGGATGGCGCTCGACCATATCGAGGCAATAGGGAAGGGACCGCGGCTGGGCATCAAACAGCGAAATGCCAGCGCGACCGTCCTCATCTCCGCTGGCCACAAAATCCAGCTCAGCCAGATCATGATAGCGCCCGCAAAAGCCCTGATTGATGATCTTCGTGGGGGCGCCGTTCGCCTCCAGAATATCACCAAAGGGTGCAAAGGCTTCCGCGCTCAGAGGAGCAATCATGATCGTTTCATCGCTCATCGCGCGCCTCCTGCAAGGCCATCGCTCACGCGATAGAAGGCGATGCGCTCGACCTGTTTGCAAGCGGTAGCAAATTCGGTGTCGCTGTCATTCTCGATGCGCTGGGTAAAGGCTTCAAGGATACTGGCCTTGTCATGGTCGCGCACGGCGATGATGAAAGGAAAGCCATGCTTGTCCATATAGGTCTTGTTCATGGCCATGAACTGGGCGCGCTCTTCGTCGGAAAGCACATCAAGCCCGGCGCTGGCCTGTTCAGCAGTGGAGTCTGCTGTCAATTGCTTGGCTGCGGCCAGTTTTCCTGCCAGATCCGGATGGGCCTTGAGAACAGACAGCTTTTCCTCTTTTGAAGACGAGCGGAAGGCACGGCAGAGCGCGCTGTGTAGGCCGATGGCCGTATCATGACTAGGGCCAAGCTCAAGGGCAAAGGCGCGCTCGGCAATCCATGGGCTATGCTCAAAGATGCCGCCGTAAAGAGAGACAAAGCGTGCTTCGTCCATCTGGCTAGGGCGTTCGAAGCGAACCGGAGGATGGGTCTCCTGCCAATGGCGGGCTATATCGATGCGGCGGGCAAACCAGACATCGCCTTTCGACTGCGCATACTCCATGAAACGCTTGAGCGCCATGACCCGCCCTGGCCGTCCCACAAGGCGACAATGCAGGCCGATATTCATCATCTTGGGTGTTCCGGCCTCGCCTTCCTCATAAAGGCAATCGAACGTGTCCTTGAGATAGGCAAAATACTGGTCGCCGGAGTTGAAGCCTTGCGCTGTGGCAAAGCGCATGTCGTTGCAGTCGAGCGTATAGGGGATCAACAGCTGGTCCCGCTCTCCAGCCTCAATCCAGTAAGGCAGATCATCGTCATAGATATCGGAGATATAATCAAAGATGCCGATCTCGCTGGCGAGCGCCACGGTGTTGTCCGAGCAACGACCCGTATACCAACCCAGAGGCTTGGCGCCCGTGACCTCCTCATGCAGACGAATGGCCTCCAGCATGTCGGCTTTTTCGTCTTCCGGGGCGGCGTCTTTATACTCGATCCACTTCAGGCCGTGGCTGGCAATTTCCCAGTCGGCGTCTTGCATCGCTGCGACTTGCTCGGGGCTGCGCGCCAAAGCTGAAGCGACACCATAAACAGTGGCTGGAATGCCCATGGATGTGAACAGGCGATGAAGCCGCCAAAAACCGGCCCGTGCGCCATATTCATAGATGGATTCCATGTTCCAGTGGCGCTGGCCGGGCCATTGGGCTGCTCCGACAATCTCGGACAGAAAGGCTTCGGAAGCTGCATCGCCATGTAGAATGCAGTTTTCACCGCCCTCTTCATAGTTGATCACAAATTGCACGGCTATCTTCGCCCCGCCGGGCCAATTGGCGGCAGGCGGCGTTGGTCCGTAACCGGACATATTGCGCAAATATCGTGTCGACGTCTTATTCATTTTGGTTCCTTGCGGCTCCCTAATCTCATTTCCTTCTATAGCATTAAAATATGATCACATTTTCTTGAAATTCCGATAGGTATTTATGCATAATGAAGGAGTGTATTCAAAATGGATGCTATTATGATGCAATTCCATATGCTTGCGCGCAACGCGCGAGGGGCGCAAACAGACGCCTATGTAAACGAAAAGATGAAGCAAGGATGGTGATAAATGGCGGGATATCTGACGACCCACATATTGGATACGGCGCGCGGGTGCCCTGCTGTGGGCATGGCCATTGAGCTTTATCGGCTTGAGGGAGAGACCCGTACATTACTGGCAACCAAAATCACCAATGAAGACGGCCGCACAGATGGGGCCATCCTGCCGAAAGAAGAATTCTCACCCGGCATCTATGAGCTTGTTTTCTATGCAGGAGCCTATCTTGATGAGGCAGAGGGGATGCAAAAGGAGCCGCGCTTTCTGGACACGATTCCCATCCGCTTCGGCATGAGCGAAGAGAGCCACTATCATGTGCCGCTGCTGCTCTCTCCCTATGGTTATTCCACCTATCGGGGCAGCTAGTCAGCACAGAATGTGCGGGGCACAGGGGTCTCTCGCTAGTCGGTCTGTTGCTCTTTTTCCTGCTCGGCCAGCACTGTGCGAATATGGCCAGCGATGAAATCGATAAACAGGCGAATCTTGGGGTCCTGCCGCCGACGATGAGAATAAAGGCAGGCCATCTGGATCGGGATTGGCGGCGTCTGGGTCAAGATCGGTATCAACTGACCGGTGCGTAAATAGTGCAAAACTTCAAATTCCGGCTTCAGAATGATGCCATGACCATGCAGCGCCCAGTCCGTCAGCACGTCGCCGTCGTCTGATTCGAACGGTCCGGACACCGCAAAGCGCTTTACGCCATCTTCGGTCTGCAAGGGCCACTGGAACTCCGGCGCACCGGGATAGCGCAGATTGAGGCAGGCATGATCCGGTCCGGCCAGCGCTTCACCATTCTCCGGTTCACCATGGGTTTCAATATAGGAAGGAGAGGCACAGAGCACGCGGCGGCAATCGGCGATCTTGCGAATCCGCAGGTTGGAATCCTCCGGCACGCCAAGGAAGAAGGCCACATCCAGCCCCTCGGCCGCCACATCCAGCTTGCGATCGGAAAGGCGCATGCGCACATCGATGAGCGGGAATTGCTTCTTGAAGTCCGGCACGGCAGGGGCCACCAGTCGTCGCCCGATGCCAAGGGGGGCCGCCACATGGATAGAGCCGCGCGGTTTGAGCGTAACGCTGGAAACGAGCGCTTCGGCTTCCTCAATGGTTTCAAGGATGCGGCAGGCGCCGGGATAGAACAGTTTGCCCTGTTCGGTCGGGGTCAGCATGCGGGTTGTACGCTGGAACAGACGTACATTGAGATGGTCTTCCAGCTGTGAAATGCGGGCCGAAGCCACGGCGGGCGAAATCCGCTGGTCGCGGGCGGCAGCCGACATGGAGCCAAGTTCAAAAACACGAACGAAGGTTTTAATATTATCAAAATAGGACATGGCGTATGGCCATCGCTTTTTCTTGTTTTTTTTGAATCTGATCTGTCTTTTTCTTCATACCAGAAAATACGTCTCTGCAATAGAGTGACAATAAGGCCTTATAGAGGTCGCCAGAGGGGGAGCAAAAGATTGAATTTGGAGTTTTGGGATGCTTGATTTTGACTTGTTGCAACCGCTCATCTGGTCCTGGCTGGAATTTGCTGTCCGCTGGACCCATGTGATCACCGCGATCGCCTGGATTGGATCGAGCTTTTATTTCATCGCGCTGGATCTGGGCTTGCGCAAGGCCCCCAATCTGCCGGTTGGCGCCCATGGCGAAGAATGGCAGGTGCATGGCGGCGGCTTCTACCATATCCGCAAATTTCTCGTCGCGCCCGAGCATATGCCCGAGCATCTGACATGGTTCAAATGGGAGAGCTATTCGACCTGGCTGTCCGGTGCGGCGCTGCTCATGGTGACCTATTGGGCCGGAGCCAATCTGTTTCTGATCGACCAGTCCAAGATGGAGCTGGAGGTCTGGCAGGCCGTTCTCATTTCCGCCGGTTCGCTGACCATCGGCTGGCTGGTTTATGATTTTCTCTGCAAATCAAGCCTTGATGCAAAGCCGACGCTTTTGATGGTGTTGCTGTTTGTGCTGCTGGTGGCCATGGGCTGGGGCTATAATCATGTCTTCACCGGCCGCGCAGTGCTGTTGCATCTGGGGGCCTTCACCGCGACCATCATGACGGCGAATGTGTTCTTCATCATCATTCCCAATCAGAAGATCGTTGTGGCCGACCTCAAGGCAGGCCGCACGCCGGACCCCAAATATGGCAAGATCGCCAAGCTGCGCTCGACCCATAACAACTATCTCACCCTGCCGGTGATCTTCCTGATGCTGTCCAATCACTATCCGCTGGCCTTTGCCTCGCCCTATAACTGGGTGATCGCGGCGCTGGTGTTCCTGATGGGTGTCACCATCCGGCATTGGTTCAACACCCGCCATGCCCGCAAGGGCAACCCTTACTGGACCATACCGGCGACCATTGTTCTGTTTCTTGCGATTGTCTGGATTTCGCTCATTCCGACCATCTATGAAAGCGATGAGGATTACATGGATGAGGAGCAAGAACTCAGCCAGACGCTCTCTGATTATGAAATGAAATATGCCAACGCGGCGGGCTTTGAAGAGGTGACCGACATCGTTATCAGTCGCTGCTCCATGTGCCATGCAGACGAAGTGGCATGGGAAGGCATAGGCACAGCGCCCCGTGGCATTCATCTCGACAATGAAGCCCGCATCATTCGGGCTGCGCGGGAAATCTATATCAATGCAGGTGCAACCAACGCCATGCCACCGGCCAATGTGACCTTCATGGAGCCGGAAGAGCGCCGGACGATCATCAACTGGTACAAGGCCGCGCAAAAAGGCTAAGCCTAAGATCAGATGATAAGACCAAGCATCGCTCCAAATGGAAAAGGCCCGCATCCTGTGCGAGCCTTTTTCATGCCTGCTGTGCTGATCGGCCTATTCCAGCTCCAATCCGGATTTCTTGCAAAGGAACGCAACCACCTCATCCACGCCGACCCCGCGCGAGAGATCGGTAAAGAGATGAGCCTTGCCGCCTCTTACGGTCTTTGCGTCTTCCTTCATGCGGTCAAGATCCGCTCCGACATAGGGGGCCAGATCGGACTTGTTGATCAGCAGCAGGTCCGAGCGGGAAATGGCCGGTCCGCCCTTGCGCGGGATGTCGTCGCCCTGCGCGACCGAAATGAGATACACCGTCAGGTCGGCAAGGTCGGGTGAGAAGGTCGCCGCCAGATTGTCGCCACCCGATTCGATGAAAATGAAATCGAGATCCTTATGCCGGGCGCAGAGTTCATCGACGGCCGCCAGATTGATCGAGGCATCTTCGCGAATGGCCGTATGGGGGCAGCCGCCGGTCTCAATGCCGATGATGCGATCCTCTGACAGGGCCTGCTTGCGCACCAGCGCTTCGGCATCTTCCTTGGTGTAGATGTCATTGGTGACAACACCAATGGAAAAGCGGTCACGCATGGCAAGGCAAAGCTTTTCGGTGAGCGTCGTCTTGCCCGAGCCGACCGGTCCGCCGATGCCAATACGCATCGGCCCTGCATAGCTGTCTGGGGTGCTGTGTAAAGTCATGACCGGAAAATCCTTGTATAAAGCGTCTCGTGCCGCATGGCGGCAATATCGGAATGAAAGCAGCTCGACCCCAGATCCTCAAGGCCAGCTGCAGCCGCGTCTTTGGCGCTGGCGAGGATTGCCGCTTCCAGACGCGCTTGCAGTTTCAGCCCATCGGACTGGCCAAGCGGAACCAGCCGCATGGCAACGGAAATAAGGTTCGAGGCAAAGGCATGCAGGCTCGCAGGCAGAATGGTGCCAAGATCGATGCCATGTTCTTTGGCTGTGGCGCCCATGATGACGGGGAGAGCAATGGCGTCCGGTCCGGCCTGCCTGATCTGTTCTTGCAACCTGGTCGGCCATGCCGCACTGGCCTTGAAAAAGGCCATGCCCTGCTGGCTGGTCTCCACATGGCGCTCCTTGCTGGCCGATAAGGCCAAAGCCAGATCATTCAGCTCAATCAGGGCATTCATGTTGCTCGCCCCAATGCGCCAGGCATGAGCCAACAGAATGGCGTCGCTCTTTGCGCTGCCCATGGTGACGAGATGCTCGATCCAGTCGCCAACAAGGCCCATGTCATGGCAAATCCCCTCGCTGATCGCGGTTTCCAGCCCATGGCTGTAGCTGAAGGTGCCAAGGGGAAAGGCAGGGGAGAGCCAGGTCAATAACCGCAACAGGGCCGTTCCCTGCTGATGGGCAGAGTTGGCAAGCACGCAAGGCTCAGCAATGGTTTCGGGATTAATGCTCATGGGGCCCCTGATCATGGGAGTGATCATGAGAATGGCCGTGAGAATGCGCGGTGTCGTGGCTGTGTCCATGGTCGTGGTCATGTCCATGCCCATGCCCATGCTCATGATGATGACTGTGAACTCCGGCTGATTTGCTGACATAGGCGCCGCTCATGGGCGAGAAGGGAGCCGTTACAGCCCCCAGATTGCCGCCCAGCCCCTCCAGCATGTCGGCGATTACAGCATCCTTGCGAATGCGCAAGTGATCTTCATAAATCTCGACCGGCTGATGACGGTTGCCCAGATGCCATGCGAGTTGCAACAGCGCCAGCGGGCTTTCCGCGCGCACCTCGTATAGCTCTTCAGGTCTTGCCAACACCTTGATGACACGCCCGTCTTCCAGCAGCAGGCCATCACCATGGTCCATGCGTGTGGCTTTGGCCAGCGACAGCATGAAATCAAGGCCATTGTCGCTGGTCAGCTGAATGCGGCGACGATAGCGATCTTCTTCATCCAGCGTGATGGTGTCAAAGGCGTCCTGAGAGTAGCTACCCTTTGGCAGAATGCTGCCTGCTTTTAATATCGGCATGTCCTATCCTTTTAAGACATATCCCTGCATGGGCAGGCCCGAGCAGGGATATGATGGCGTATGGATCTGTCGGGCAAGAGCCGGATCAGAACAGGAAGTAGCGCTGGGCCATGGGCAATTCGCTGGCTGGCTCGCAGGTGAGAATCTCACCATCGGCACGCACTTCATAGGTTTCCGGATCGACTGAGATTTCCGGCGTGGCATCATTGAGCTTCATGGACGCCTTGGAAATGCCGCTGCGGGTATTCTCGACCGCAACCATCTGCTTGGCTATGCCCAGCTTGCCCGGAAGCCCATCATCCAGCGCTGCCTGTGACACGAAGGTTACCGAGCTGTTGGTCAGGGCCTTGCCGTAGGCACCGAACATCGGGCGGTAATGCACCGGCTGTGGCGTCGGGATGGAGGCATTTGGGTCACCCATTGGTGCAGCAGCAATCGAACCGCCGATCAGCACCATATTCGGCTTGGCGCCGAAGAAGGCCGGATCCCACATCACGAGGTCGGCGCGTTTGCCCACTTCGATGGAGCCGATATGCTTGCTCATGCCCTGTGCAATGGCCGGATTGATGGTGTATTTGGCGATGTAGCGCTTGACGCGCTCATTGTCATTGTCACCGGTCTCAACATTCAGCTTGCCGCGCTGCTTCTTCATCTTGTCCGCTGTCTGCCAGGTGCGGATGATTACCTCGCCAACACGGCCCATGGCCTGACTGTCCGATGAGATGATCGAGAAGGCGCCCATATCGTGCAGGATGTCTTCTGCTGCGATGGTCTCCTTGCGGATACGGCTTTCAGCAAAGGCCACGTCTTCCGGGATGTTGGCATCCAGATGGTGGCAGACCATCAGCATGTCGAGATGCTCGGCGATGGTGTTGGCCGTGTAGGGACGGGTCGGGTTGGTTGAGGATGGGATGACATTGTCCATGCCGCAGATCTTGATGATGTCCGGAGCATGGCCGCCGCCTGCACCTTCGGTATGGAAGGCATGGATGGTACGGCCCTTGAAGGCATCAACGGTGCTTTCCACAAAACCGGATTCATTGAGCGTATCAGTGTGGATCATCACCTGCACGTCGAATGCATCGGCAGCCGACAGGCAGGTGTCGATGGCCGAAGGGGTGGTGCCCCAGTCCTCATGCAACTTGAGGGCGCAGGCGCCACCAAGTAGCATCTCTTCCAGTGGTTTCAGCTTGGAGGCATTGCCTTTGCCTGAAAAGCCCAGATTCATGGCAAAGCCGTCGGCAGCCTCGATCATGCGACCGATGTGCCATGGACCCGGTGTGCAGGTGGTGGCCAGCGTGCCATGGGCAGGGCCGGTGCCGCCGCCGAGCATGGTGGTGATGCCAGACATCAACGCTTCTTCGATCTGCTGGGGGCAGATGAAGTGGATATGGGCGTCCATGCCGCCTGCGGTGATGATCTTGCCTTCGCCTGCAATGGCTTCGGTGCTTGGGCCGATGATGATGTCGACGCCAGACTGGGTGTCCGGGTTGCCTGCCTTGCCAATGCCACAGATCGTCCCGTCTTTCAGGCCGATATCAGCTTTATAGATGCCGGTATAATCAACGATCAGGGCGTTGGTGATGACTGTATCCACGGCGCCGTCAGCACGGGCGACCTGAGACTGGCCCATGCCATCACGGATAACCTTGCCGCCGCCGAATTTCACTTCAGAGCCGTAAGTCGTGAAGTCCTTCTCGACTTCAATGAAAAGCTCTGTATCGGCCAGACGCACCTTGTCGCCGGTTGTGGGGCCGAACATGTCTGCATAGGCAGCGCGAGAAATTGTATATGCCATTAGAGTGCCCCTCCGATTTCTGCGCGGAAGCCATAAACCTCGCGATTGCCCTCAAGCGGGATCAACTTGACCTTGCGGGTCTGGCCCGGCTCAAAGCGAACCGCCGTGCCCGAGGCGATGTCGAGGCGTTTGCCGCGGGCTGCGTCACGGTCAAAGGACAGGGCCGGGTTTGTCTCATAGAAATGATAGTGGGAGCCGACCTGTACCGGACGATCGCCGGTATTGGAGACTTCCAGCTCGGTGACGTCCAAACCGGCATTGAGCTCGATATCGCCAGCCGCGGTGATGATTTCCCCTGGAATCATGGTGTCCTCCTTAGCGGATCGGTTCGTGGACGGTAACCAGCTTCACCCCGTCGGGGAAAGTGGCTTCCACCTGAATGTCATGGATCATTTCGGCAATGCCTTCCATCACCTCAGCCCGACTGATGATGTGTGCACCCGCTTCCATCAGGTCGGCAACGGTGCGTCCGTCGCGCGCGCCTTCCACGATAAAGTCGGTGATGAGCGCCACCGCTTCTGGATGATTGAGCTTGACGCCCCTTTCAAGGCGTCGGCGGGCCACCATTGCAGCCATGGCGATGAGAAGTTTGTCCTTCTCTCTCGGGGTCAAATTCATGACGCTTCCTCTCCTGTTCAGGTCGTCCAGACGCGCGGGAGAGGTTCCCCGGTCCGGAAATGTGAAATCAATGGGATGAGCGTTGCACGCAACGCCATGCCGTTTATCGCCGTAAGGCGTGCAAGAATTTTGCCGTTAAAGCTCGAAAGCCCAACGGAACAGCCCTCAAAGGGCGCCATGAGAGTGCGGCCACTTTCCATCAGCGCGTTCATCGCATCGCTACCCTCGGGCCCGATGTAACAAAGGGTGGCGAGCGCCAGATGACCAGACAAAACGGCATCCGCCGCGCCGATATGCGTCACGTCGCCCTCAAGACGTTGGGCTTCAGCGTGGATCAGTTTTCCGTCTTTGTGAATGCGCCAATTGTCGCTGAAGGCAAGGCTGTGAAGGGCTTCTCCCATGGCGATGCGCCCCAGCAGCAGGCTTTCCACGGCCAGAAACCGCGCACTGCCTACCAGATGCACATCTAGGGAGCGCGCAAGGCCTGAGCGGTCATAAAGAATGGTTTCCTGTGGCAGCCAGTCGAGGCGGGCGCCATCAGCCACGCTCAGATGGTTGGCAACGCGAGCAACATCGTTTTCGGCCTTGTAGATCTTCTCGCAGGCCTGTGTGGTCAGCACCGCATAGGTATCGCTCGCCGCCTCGGCATGCCAGTTGACCACATCGCCACCGGTAAGCCCGCCAGAGCTGTTGATCAAAACGGCCTCAGCTGCCTTGCCGCCATAAACCTTGGGCAAACGGATCTTGGCGCACCCCTGCTGGTAGAGGCGATCCAGTTTGGTCTGCCCCGCGCCATTGGCCTTGAAACTGACACGACCGGTACCGCTCGTCCTTTGTGCAGGCACTGCGCCAGAATGAGCCTCAGAAGGAGCATTAGACGGTGAGATGGTTGCGTACATGTTCCTTGTCCAAATCTTCGGCAGGACCTGAATGCACGATCTCGCCTCGGTCCATGATATGGACAACATCCGCCAGCTCACGACAGAAATCAAGATATTGTTCGACCAATAGAATTGCGATTCCCTTTTCCTCTTTGAGGTAGGTGATGGCGCGACCGATATCCTTGATGATGGAGGGCTGGATGCCCTCGGTCGGTTCATCCAATACCAGAATGTTTGGGCGGGTGACCAATGCCCTGCCGATGGCCAGTTGTTGCTGCTGTCCGCCCGAAAGGTCGCCGCCCCTACGTGAGAGCATGTCTTTGAGAATCGGGAAAAGGTCAAAGATTTCTTCTTCAACAAATCTTTGCTTGCGCGGCAGACGGGCATAGCCCACTTCGAGATTTTCCCGCACCGTCAGCTGGGGAAAGATTTCGCGCCCCTGAGGCACATAGGCGATGCCACGACCGGCGCGGGCATAAGGCGGGGCCTTGGTGACATCATGCCCACCCAGAATGATCTTGCCCTTGCTCACCGGATGTTGCCCGACGATGGCGCGCAACATGGAGGTTTTACCAACCCCGTTGCGTCCCAGAACGCAGGTAATCTTCGCGGTTTCCACCTCCAGAGAGATGTTTCTGAGAGCCTGTGCTGCGCCATAATGCAGATCAATTCCCTCGATAGAGAGGGCTATGGGATTGCTCACGTCCGGGGATGTCTGTTCCATTGCTTCACTCATGATTATCGCCCCAGATAGCTTTCAATAACGTCCGGATGGGCGCTGACATGATCCAGCGACCCTTCGGCCAGAACCGACCCCTCAGCCAGAACCGTGACCTTGACATCAAGATCGCGGATGAAGCCCATGTCATGCTCGACCACAATCACCGAATGGGTTTTGGAAATCTCGCGCAACAGTTTGGCTGTTTCCACCGTTTCGGCATCCGTCATGCCTGCGACCGGCTCATCGACCAGAAGGAGCTTGGGGTCCTGCGCCAGCAGCATGCCGATTTCGAGCCATTGCTTCTGTCCGTGCGAAAGATCCGAGGCCAACTCATTGGCGCGTTGTTGAAGGCGCACCGTTTGCAGGATCTCCTCGATGCGGGCGGCATCCGCTTCACTTTCCCGATAGAAGAGAGAGGCCCAGACGCCACGGTTGCCACTAAGCGCCAGTTCGAGATTTTCCCGCACGGTCTGGCTTTCGAACACGGTCGGTTTCTGGAATTTCCGGCCAATGCCCGCCAGCGCGATCTCGGTCTCGTCATGCTGCGTGAGGTCCATCTGGCCTTCAAACAGCACATCACCGGTATCAGGGCGGGTTTTACCGGTGATGATGTCCATCATGGTGGTTTTGCCTGCGCCGTTAGGGCCGATAATGGCCCGCATTTCGCCCGGTTCGATCGCGAGGGAAAGGCCATTGATCGCCTTGAAGCCATCAAAGGAAACTGACACATCATCCAGATAGAGGAGAGTGGAGGTGACCTGAGTGTTGGAGTCTATCATGATGCTTCCCCTTCCTTGCGCATTTCGCCTGCTTCAGTCTGAGAAGGTTTGGGGGCGGGTTTGAGAGATTTCACCTTGTCTGAAAAGCTCGATAGGGTGCCAAGAATGCCCTTGGGCATGAAGAGCGTCACCGCAACAAACAGCCCCCCCAGCACAAACAACCAATATTCCGGGAACTGGGCCGTGAACCAGCTTTTGCCCAGATTGACCGTTATGGCGCCAATGATCGGGCCGATCAGGGTGCCGCGTCCGCCGACCGCAGCCCAGATGACCACTTCGATGGAGTTGGCCGGGGCAAATTCACCCGGATTGATGATGCCAACGAGCGGCACATAAAGAGCTCCGGCGATGCCGGCCATCATGGCCGACAGAGTGAATACAAATAGCTTCACATGCTCGACGCGATAGCCAAGAAAGCGGGCGCGGCTTTCCGCATCGCGGGTTGCGAGCAGCACCTTGCCGAATTTCGAGCGCACGATGGCTGAACTGATGACCAAAGCAACAGAGAGCGCAAAAGCCGCAGCAGCAAACAGCCCGGCACGTGTCGCCGGATTCTGCAATGTGTAGCCCAGAATATCCTTGAAGTCGGTAAGGCCATTGTTGCCACCAAAGCCCATATCGTTGCGGAAGAAGGCCAGCAACAGCGCATAGGTCATGGCTTGGGTGATGATGGAAAGATAAACGCCGGTAACCCGCGAACGGAAGGCAAACCAGCCAAACACAAAGGCCAAAAGGCCCGGGATGGCGAGCACCATGATGGCCGCAAACCAGAATTGATCAAAGCCATACCAGTACCATGGCAGTTCCTGCCAGTTGAGGAAGACCATGAAGTCCGGCAGGATCGGGTCGCCATAGACGCCACGGGAACCGATCTGGCGCATCAGATACATGCCCATGGCATAGCCACCAAGGGCAAAGAAGGCGCCGTGGCCCAGAGAAAGAATACCGCAATAGCCCCACACCAGATCCAGTGCCATTGCCAGCAGGGCATAGGTGAGATATTTGCCGAACAGCGACACGATATAATCAGGCACATAAAGAGCATGATCGGATGGCAGCATCAAATTGCTGAGGGGCACGAGAATGCCTAGCAGTGCGATGAAGGCTGCGACCCACGCAATGCGCCCCGCAAGGCCACGAAACAGAAACGCTGAAATCATTATTCCACGGCCCTTCCTTTAAGAGCGAACAGACCGCGTGGCCTTTTCTGGATGAAGAGAATGATGAAGACCAGCACAAGGATCTTGCCCAGAACCGCACCGGCAAAGGGTTCAAGGAACTTGTTGGCAACACCCAGCGTCAGGGCGCCGATCAGCGTGCCCCAAAGGTTGCCCACCCCGCCAAACACCACGACCATGAAGCTGTCGATGATGTAGCTCTGGCCGAGATTGGGCGACACGTTGCCGATCTGGCTGAGCGCCACCCCGGCGATGCCTGCAATGCCGGAACCAAGCGCAAAGGTAAAGGCATCCACCCACGGGGTTTTGACCCCGAGCGAAGAGGCCATGTTGCGGTTTTGTGTGACCGCACGCATCTGCAAGCCCATCGGTGTGCGTTTGAGCAGTGCAAACAGCAGCCCGAACATGGCAAGGGCAAAGAAGAAGATCCAGATGCGGTTCCATGTCAAAGACAGGCCAGCCAGTTCGACGGCGCCGGACATCCAGCCCGGATTGCTGACCTCCTGATTGGTTGGACCAAAGATGGTCCGCACGGCTTGCTGCAGAATGAGCGAGACACCCCATGTCGCCAGCAGGGTTTCCAATGGTCGGCCATAGAGAAAGCGAATGATGCCGCGTTCAAGCACAAAGCCGATGGCACCGGCCACCAGAAAGGCGGCGGGGATGGCAAAGAGGAGCGAATAGTCGATCAGGCCCGGCGCTGCTGTCTGGATCGCTTGCTGTACAGCAAAAGTCGTGTAAGCGCCTAGCATCACCATTTCCCCGTGGGCCATGTTGATGACGCCCATCACACCAAAGGTGATGGCAAGGCCGATGGATGCCAGCAGCAGAACGGAGCCCAGAGAGAGCCCATACCAGATATTCTGCACCCCGTTCCAGATGGCCAGCATCCGCTCAATGGCAACAATGGCGCGGGATGCGGCATCCTTGACGGCCCCTTCGCTTGTCTCTGCCGCTTCATTGAGAATGGAAAGCGCTTGTCGTCCGCCTTTGTCTCTGAGGATTTCGATGGCCGAAAGCTTGGCCTCTTCTGGCACATCCGAAGTCAGCGTCAATCCGGCACGCGCTTCCTGCAGAAAGGCGATGACCTGTGCGTCCTGTTCCTTGGCAAGGCGCGCTTCAATGGCGGGCAGGGCGCTGGCGTCTTGCGCCTTGTAGATGGTCTCTGCCGCAGCAAGGCGTTTGGCCGGGTCGCGGCTGTTGAGCGCGAAAAGGCTCAGTCCGTCCCGGATCTGGCGCCGTAAATTGTTGTTGACGCGCACCTTCTTGATATCTCTTTTGGAAATATCAGGGATCACATCGCCGCTGATCGGATCTGTCAGGCTGAAGGTCCGACCGGTTTTATCGGCCAGAAACACCTGTTTATCGGATTTGCGGAAATAGAGGTCTCCCTCCGCCAGATAGGTGAGCACCGGTACGACCGTGTCGTCTCCGGTCTCCAACAGGGCGTCTACCTTGGCTTCTCTATCCTTGAGGCTTCCCTCGGCCAGCGCATTGATCGCATCTTTCAGATCATCGGCCATGGCAGCAGGCATGGTGGAATAGGAAGCCAGGAGAGTGACAAGACAAACAAGCAGGGCACGCAGGACTGTCATAAAAATCTCTCTTGCTAAACATGTCTTCCCCGGCAGACGGACAAACCGCCACCGGGGACATGTCGGGTGTTTGAGTGCGTCGGAAGCGTTATTCAGCGCCCTTGCCGCCGCATTCATTGGTCTCGGTGTTGAAGTTGCCGCAAGAGAGAGGCGCGCGCCAATCGGAGATCAGCTTGGCAGAATCGGGCAGATAGTCCGACCATGCATCACCCGGCACCAGACCCGGAGTTTCGTATACAATGTCAAACTGGCCATCATCCTGAATTTCGCCGATAAGCACCGGCTTGGTGATGTGATGGTTCGGCATCATGGCGCTGTAGCCGCCAGAAAGGTTCGGCACGGAAATACCCGGCAATGCATCAATGACTGCATCCGGATCTGTGCTGCCAGCTTTTTCAACCGCTTTGACCCACATGTTGAAGCCGATATAGTGGGCTTCCATCGGGTCATTGGTGACGCGCTTTTCGTCTTTAGTGAAGGCGTGCCAGGCGTCGATAAATTCATAGTTGGCATCGGAATCGACTGACTGGAAATAGTTCCATGCGGCCAGATGGCCTACAAGCGGCTCGGTGTCCAGACCTGCGAGTTCTTCCTCACCCACAGAGAAGGCGACCACGGGAATGTCTTCCGCCTTGATGCCCTGGTTGGCCAGTTCTTTATAGAATGGCACGTTGGCATCGCCATTGACGGTGGAGACAACGGCGGTCTTCTTGCCGGCTTCGCCAAAGGCCTTGATGTCGGAAACGATGGTTTGCCAATCGGAATGACCGAACGGGGTATAGTTGATCATGATGTCTTCGGCAGCGACACCCTTTGCCTTGAGATAGGCTTCAAGGATCTTGTTGGTTGTGCGCGGATAGACATAGTCGGTGCCAGCCAGAACCCAGCGTTCCACCCCTTCCTGTTCCATCAGATAGTCAACCGCAGGGATGGCCTGCTGGTTCGGGGCGGCGCCGGTGTAGAACACATTGCGCTGGGATTCCTCGCCCTCATACTGCACCGGGTAAAACAGGATTGAGTTCAATTCTTCGAAAACGGGCAGCACAGACTTGCGGGAAACCGAGGTCCAGCAGCCAAACACGGCGGAGACGTCGTTGACGTCGATCAGCTCGCGGGCCTTTTCCGCAAAAAGCGGCCAGTCGGATGCAGGATCGACAACAACCGGCTCTAGCTTCTTGCCCAAAAGGCCGCCTTTTTCATTCTGCTCTTCAATGAGCATCAGCATTGCGTCTTTGAGGGTGGTTTCGGAAATGGCCATCGTGCCGGAAAGAGAATGCAGGACACCGACCTTGATGGTCTCTTCTGCAAAGGCTGCAGAAGCAGAGATCAAGGATGTGGTCAGAGCAAGGGCAGCAGCAAAATGTGAAATTCTGGAAGACACTTTTTATAACTCCATCTGGTGGTGATGGAAGGTGTTTTGCAATGGTTGTGCCAAAATGTACCTATCGTTCCATTTTGTTTTAATAATTTGGTAAGACTTTGAAAAAATGTCGTTTAAAATGGAAGCATGGAGACAATAAAGGTCATTCCGTTTGACGACCTTCTTGATGTACGTAAAAACAACTATGTTAAGCCTGATAAGATGGCTCCGGTTGTGTGCATTTGCATAAAAATTAATCACTTTGTTTGGTTTTCTGATTGAACTCTCGCTCCGGCTAAATCCTCAGGTAGAGAATTTGACTATTTTTCGATCCTTGGATGGCCGTCTGCTATTTCTGGCAAGCGCCGTTTGCGTTCAGCGATTGGCCAGGCAAAGCGTCTATCAGTTTTGAAGACAGGATTAAATTTTGAGAAAAAAATATTTTCGGGTGGTTCTTATCAAGAATTTTTAATAATTGCGAATATTTGAAATAAAATTACAAGAAGGGGGCATCTTTTCAATTATGCCGGTGGATACCCTGCGAATTTCCTTGAATTAATTTATGATATAAAAATAATAGAAGGAGCCCGCTCTCTGGAGGAATTGAGTGGGCCTTATAGACGCACAGCTTTCAGGGGTTGGGGAATTCCGGCGAAATTGTCGTCTGTAAAGTCATATACAAGTTTTGCTGGCAAGGGAGGTATCTATGCTGGGACTTCGTAAGCTGATTCAATCAGCGACCGTTGGCGCCATGGCTTTGGCGCTCGGTCTTTCTTTTTCTTCTTCATTGACACAGGCAGCAAGCAAGGGATCTGTTGGGATCGCCATGCCAACCAAGTCGCTCGCGCGCTGGGTTGATGATGGCGACAACATGGTCAAACAGTTTGCTGCTGCTGGCTATGACGCCGAACTGCAATATGCAAGCGATGATGTTGCAACGCAGTTGCGTCAGATCGAAACCATGATCCTCAAGGGTGTGGATGTGCTGGTTATCGCTTCGATCGATGGCTCCGCGCTTTCCAGCGCTCTGGATTTGGCAGCCGACTCCGATATCAAGGTCATCTCTTACGACCGTCTGATCCGTGAGTCCCCCAATGTCGACTATTATGCAACCTTCGACAATTTTCAGGTCGGCGTTATTCAGGCTGAATCCCTGCTTGAGGGGCTCGATATCGAAAATGCAAAAGGCCCTCTGAATATTGAAGTCTTCGGTGGTTCGCCAGACGATAACAACGCCTATTTTTTCTATAATGGCGCCATGTCTGTTCTGCAGCCATATCTGGATAGCGGCAAACTCGTAGTGGTTTCCGGCCAGATGGGCATGGACAAGGTTGGCACGCTCTTCTGGGATGGTGCAACCGCTCAGGCCCGCATGGACAACCTGCTGTCTGCCTTCTACACCGACAAGAAAATCGACGGTGTTCTGTCTCCCAATGATAGCCTTGCAATCGGCGTGATCTCTTCTCTGAAGGGTGTTGGCTATGGCACCAAAGACATGCCAATGCCGATCATCACCGGTCAGGACGCCGAAGTTGCCAACATCAAGGCAATGCTCAAGGGCGAACAATATTCAACCGTCTTCAAGGATACCCGTGCTCTGGCTGGCGTAACCGTGGGCATGGTTGATGCGATCCTGAATGGTGGCGAGCCAGAAATCAACGACACCAAAACCTACGACAATGGTAAAAAGATCGTCCCATCCTATCTTCTCAAGCCAGTCGCAGTGACCAAAGACAACTGGAAAGAAATTCTGATCGACAGCGGATATTATTCCGAAGATCAGTTCCAGGAGTAGAACCGGATAGCTGTTATCCAGCTTCGGGGTGGCGATGTTTCATCTGCCGCCCTTTCTGTATCTGGATGGATGGCGCATATTCACGCAAAAATGACCAATTTCCCTTTCACAACGCAAGGAAACACGATAAGTAGGGCCTAGTTACAAACATGTTCGATGACATTGGCTTCCTGTGCTGTTTGGTGAAATACCACTGGAAGAATGAAGGAATGGCATGATAGCCGAAACCATCCGGACCCTTAGGGATCGCCTCTTCTCAGATCAAAACAATTCCCGGTATCTTATTTACCGGCTCCTGTCTGAAAATTTTCATATCTATTACAAGCGCTATATCTTTGCCTTCATCTTGATGGCGGTGGTTGCCGGAACGACGGCACTGAGCGCATGGATCATGAAGGACATTGTCAACGGCATTTTTGTCTCCAAGGATTTTAATCAGGTCTGGCTGATCTCTGGCGCGGTCATCGTGATCTTTGTCGCCAAGGGTCTGGCAACCTATTGGCAGACGACCATTCTGGCCCATATCGGTAACGCGATCGTCGCGGATCAGCAGCGCAAGATGTATCGCCATTTCCTTTCGCAAGGGGCTGATTTCTTCCATGATTTCCCTTCAAGCGAGCTGATCACCCGCATTTCCCACAACGCGACCGCAGCGCGCGCGGTGATGGATGTTCTCATCACCAGCATCGGACGCGATGCTCTTTCGCTGATTGGCCTTGTCTGCGTGATGGTGTTTCAGGATCCTCTGCTCTCGCTCATCGCCCTTGTTGTGGCACCGCCTGCCGTCATCATGATTTCCATGCTGGTGCGCCGTGTGAAGCGGATTGCCAAGGAGCAGTTCATCTCGCTGACCCAGACCACCCAGACCATGCAGGAAAGCGCGCTTGGCTTCCGCATCATCCGCACTTTCGGGATGGAAGGCATCATGACGGCTAAAATGGATGATGCCATCGAAGGGGTTGAAAAGCGGGCCAACAAGATTGCAACGCTGACTGCGCGCACAAACCCGATGACCGAGACGCTGGGCGGCTTTGCCATCGCACTGGTGATCCTTTATAGCGGCTGGCGCACCATCATTGGTGGACAGAGCCCGGGGGAATTCATCTCTTTCCTCACCGCTCTGCTTCTGGCAGCAGATCCGGCGCGCCGCCTCAGTCGCCTCAAGGTGAATATGGAAAGTGGGCTTGTTGGCGTGCGCCTGATGTTTGAAATCTTGGATAGGCCGACCCGCCTCATCGAGCGTCCCGGCGCTGGAGAGCTTTCGGTCACCCGTGGTGAGATTGCATTTGAGGCGGTTTCCTTCTCCTATGGGGAAGATGAACCGGTCCTAAAGGATCTTTCCCTTGTCATTCCAGGCGGCAAGACAACAGCGCTTGTGGGGCCTTCAGGTGGCGGCAAATCCACGATCATGGGGCTCGTGCAGCGCTTCAATGATGTGAGCGAAGGGCGCATCGTGATCGACGGTGTCGATATCCGCGATTGCACCATCGCTTCCCTGAACCAGCATATCGCGCTGGTTACGCAGGATACGGTTCTTTTCTCCGGCTCGATCCGTGAGAATATCCGCTTCGGGCGCATGGATGCGACGGATGATGAGGTGGAAGCGGCGGCCAAGAACGCCTTTGCGCATGACTTCATCATGGCGCAACCTCAGGGTTATGACACTCAGATCGGAGAAAACGGTACCTCTCTGTCCGGGGGGCAGAAGCAGCGCGTGGCCATTGCGCGCGCCATGCTGAAGAATGCCCCCATCGTGTTGCTGGATGAAGCGACTTCGGCGCTGGATAGCCAATCGGAAGCCAAGGTGCAGGCCGCGTTTGAGCGCCTGAGCGAAAACCGCACGTCCTTGGTGATCGCTCATCGCCTGTCGACCATCCGCAATGCGGACAAGATCTGCGTTATCGAAGATGGTCAACTGATCGAAGAAGGCAGCCATGACGAGCTGTTGGGCAAAGACGGCTTCTATGCCAGCCTCGTCAATCTGCAATATAAGAAATAGGCGTTTCGTGGCGCAAAAGGCGCGTATTGCTGAGCCGCCGGGTTTCGGCTGCTACCAGCGCTATAGGGAGATGATGCTCTTTTGAGAAAACTGCTTTCGACCGGACGCCGAGCGCGCTTGCCCGAAACGGTCTATCTGCATCATGAAGGCCGCAAGATAGAGGTGCGCCTGAAGCCCAACGCACGCGCCAAGCGCCTGATCCTGCGTCTTGATAGCAAGACAGGTGAGCCGGTGGCGACCTGTCCGCCGGGCCTTGGCGAAAGTAAGATCCTTCATTTTCTGCAGAAGAACGTCAATTGGCTGGTCGACAGACAACAGGCCCGCGCACCCAATGTCCCCTTCGAGCATGGCGCGGTCATCCCTGTGCGCGGTTTGTCCCATACTCTTGAGCATAATGATGTCGCCCGCGGCACCGTGCGCCTTCTGGAACTGGAAGAGGGCCGCATCCTGCTGGTCTCGGGCAATGAATCCCACATGGCCCGTCGCGTGACCGACTGGCTGAAGAAGCAGGCACGCAAGGATCTGGAAGAAGCGGTTGCCCGTCATGCGGCCGCACTGGATGTCAAACCCGCATCGATCCGTATCAAGGATACCACCAGCCGTTGGGGCTCGTGCAGTGCCAACCGTACCCTGTCTTTTTCCTGGCGGGTGATTATGGCGCCATCCTTCGTTCTGAATTATCTGGCAGCCCATGAGGTGGCCCATCTGCGCGAGATGAACCATTCCGATCGTTTCTGGCGCCATGTCGAGAGCATTTGCCCCAATTATGAAGACGGGCAGGCATGGTTGCGCGATCAGGGGCGCAGGCTGCATTCCTATGGGGTCGAGGCGGACGACTGACCTCTCATGCTCCGCATTGTGCGAAGGAGCGGCCAGCCTTCTCATCTTTCATTTAATCAGATAACCGATCCCGCTAGTTGCCGAACAGGCGTTCCAGAAGCCCCTTACGCTCTTTGGGCAGAGGCATGGTGCTTTGTCCTTCAGGCAAGAGATCTGGGTTGATCCATGGATTTTTCTCGCCACCAGCCTTGCGACGGGTTTCTGCTATCTGCTCCATGCTAACCCCCGGCAAACCGGCGACCGGCATACCATTATGCGCGCCAACCATATATTTCTTCCAGGTTTCTGCAGGCAGGTTCCCGCCTGATGCGCGTTTGGTCGGGGAGCCATCATCATTGCCAAACCACAGCCCGGTTACAAGATTGGCGGTGTAGCCCACGAACCAGGCATCGCGATAATTCTGGCTGGTGCCGGTCTTGCCGCCTGCCGGACGGCCCGAAAGCATGGCCTTTTTACCCGTGCCGGTAATCAGGGTCTCCTGCATCATCTGGTTCATCATGGAAAGGATTTCAGGCTTGATAACCTGCGGTCCTGGAATATTGGGGTTGATATAGAGCACCTTGCCCTCTTTGGTAACAACCCGCTGGATGACATAAGGTGTGGCGCGTGAGCCGTCATTGGCAAAGGGAATATAAGCCCCGACCAGTTCCAAAGGCGTCACTTCGCTTGTGCCCAGCGCGATCGAAAGGTTGTTCGCCAGTTTCGACTGAATGCCCATCTTGTGGGCCGTTTCCACCACTTGCGCAGGTCCGACCTCAAAGGTCAGCTGCGCAGAAATGGTGTTGATCGAAAGCGCCAGCGCTTTGCGCAGGGAAATCTGGCCCATATATTTCTTGGAATAGTTTTGCGGCGTCCAACCATTATAGGAAACCGGACCATCCACGCGCATGCTGTCGGGCCGGTTGCCCAATTCCAGAGATGTCAGATAGACAAAGGGCTTGAAAGCACTGCCCGGTTGACGTTTGGCATTTACCGCACGGTTGAACTGGCTCTCGCGATAGGACTTGCCGCCAACCAGTGCCCGAACGGCCCCTTGCGGCGTGGCACTGACAAGGGCGCCCTGTTCCACGCCATATTTCTTGCCCTTTTCATCAAGGGCATCGACGATGGCTTTCTCGGCCAGCGTTTGCATGCGCAAGTCGATGGTTGTCTCGACAATCACATCCTCGTTGACCTCTCCAATCAGATCGGGCAGTTGTTCCATCACCCAGTCGCCAATATAATTGAGCGAGCTGGAGCGGTGGCGAGCAACCGTATCAATGCTTTGAGTGAGGGCCAGTTTGCGCTCTTCCGGCGTGATGAAGCCTTCCCGCTCCATGGCCGCCAAAACAAGCTTGGCGCGCGCCCGGGCCGCCTTCGGGTGCTTGTTCGGTGCAAGGCGAGATGGTGCCTTGAGCAGGCCTGCAATGGTGGCTGCTTCAGACAATGTCAGCATGGAGGCCGGTTTGTTGTAATAGGTCCGTGCAGCCGCATCCACGCCAATGGCTCCCGAGCCCAGATAGACCCGGTTGAGATACATCTCCAGTATCTCCTGCTTGGAATATTTGGTTTCCAGCCAGATAGCCAGAATGAGCTCCTGCACCTTCCGCTCGATGGTGCGTTTATGCTCGAGGAACAGGTTCTTGGCCAGCTGCTGGGTCAGCGTCGAGCCCCCTTGCGACACGCGACCGCGGATGATGTTTGTCACCATCGCACGCGTAAAGCCAATGGGGTCAAAGCCGAAATGATGGAAAAAGCGGTGATCCTCAATCGCCACCACGGCATCAACCAGATAGGGCGGCATCGTTGAAATGCTAATCTTTTGCCCCCCGGTCTTGCCCCGGTTGGCAATCAGGCCGCCATCCAGTGAGACAATTTGCACATTGGGCGGACGATCCGGAATCTTCCAGTCGGTCGATTGCGGTAGCTTGGCGCCATAATAGAGAATGATTCCACCAGCAACAATCGAGCCCCAGATGCCGGCAATCACCAGCCAATAGGCGACCCGCCGCCCAAAGCGAAACAGTTTGCCGAGCAGCGACGAGCGCCGTGCCGACCGATTGCCAGACGATTTTTTTCGCGAAGGTTTGCGACCGCCATTTGGTGGCCGACGTCCTCCGCCGGACCCGCCTCCAGACCCGCCACCGGAGTTGCCTCCACCCGATCCGCCGCCTCTACCCGCAGCACTTCTGGATTCTTGCGCCTTGACCTTGCGCTGGCCCGTCTTGCCGTCCGTGCGCTTTTTTCGTCTCGCGGCTCGTTTTGAAGACGCACCAGGGTGACTTCTGTCTTCATCGCTTAGGCGAATGTCACTCAGGGAGCCCGTATGGGAAGAACTGCGGTGCGACGTCATGATGTTCGGCAAAGTCTCTATTTAGTGTCCGTGCAAGAATGATTTGCAATAGACCTGTCTTGTTGGATCGATCAGCTCAGGTGAGCCTATGAAAGTCAGCATGGGACTATGCTCATATATTGAGGCAAATTCATGAATGAGACAGTCCGGTAGCATGGATTATTTGCCCTGCTGTGCTTCATCCTAATGCAATGATCGCAAAGGTCTTGTTAATAATAAATTGGTCATGGCGCACCATTCACAGGCAATTCAAACAAGCTGGAGTAGGGCATCAAATCGGATAAATATCTTTTAAATTGCAAAAATCATGGTTAACAATTTATTAATTCGCTCTGTTCAAATAGTTGTGAACTGTAAAAATAATATTAAAATCATATGGTTACCGAAATGGTTAAGGTTAACTTAATATTTAGAGAGATTTTTAAGTAAAGATCCGTCATTTTTAAAAATAATTTTCAAAAAATTGCACATTAGAGCCGTTTCAGTGAATGGCGCACGAGGCTAGTTTTGACAAACCGGGATCTAAACACAAAGCGACATGTGGACTGGGTTGATTTGACCAAAGGGTTGACGATCCTTCTGGTTGTCGTCATGCATTCCATCAATGGCGTTGAAAAATATTTGGGCAGCGAAGGCTGGATGCATCCGATATTGGCCTATGCCACTCCATTTCGGATGCCTGTCTTTTTTGCCGTTGCCGGGCTTTTTGCCGCCCGTGCCATCGTGAAGGAATGGCCTGTCTTTCTTGATAAGAAATTTTTCCACTTCGGCTATTTCTATTTCCTCTGGATGACCATCGAGTTCATCTTCAAGGCGCCTTTCTTCGTGCAGCAATTCGGCACTCATGAAACGGGGCTCTACTATCTGCTGTCTTTCGTGCAGCCCTTTGGGCCGCTGTGGTTTATCTATCTGCTGCCTTTCTATTTTCTCGCCTTGCGGCTGATGCGTCCGATGCCGATGCTATTGCAGTTTGCTATTGCGATTGCCTGCAAATTCATGCTGACAACGACCGGCATTGAACTCATCGACTTCTTCTCGAAATATTATGTCTTCTTCCTTGCTGGCCATTTCGGGCGGGACATCTGGTTTGCGCTTGCACATTCGGCACGTGAACAGAAGCTGGCCTCCGTGCTCGGGCTCGTCGTCTGGGCTGTGGCAAACGGGCTTGTTGTCTGGTTGGGCTATGGCGAGATCGTCCCTGTTGCCATCATCATGGGCGTGCTTGGCTTCATGGCGGTTGTCGACTTCATGGGCATCATCACCGAATTTGCCCCCGGTCGTGCGCTGGCAAAGGTCTTCCGCTATCTGGGCGGCCATTCGCTGCCCATCTATCTGGGCTTTTTCCTGCCTATGGGGGTAACGCGTATTCTTGTGATGAAATTCGGCAATGGCGATCCAGGGCTTTCCGCTCTGCTCGTATCGATGGCTGCTGTCATCGGAGCGATCCTCATGTATGAAGTGGTCATGCGCGTAAAAATCGGCACCTTCCTCTATGTGCGCCCCCAGTGGGCAAGGCTGAGCAAAGAGAGCAAACAGATCACTGTTGCTGCTGAATAGGCGAAGGACCGCGCCGCAAATCTTCTTAACAAAAGCTCCCGGACAGGCGATCTGTTCGGGAGCTTTTTCTTTTGCCCTTTTCATTGCCCTCATGCATGCGCTAAGGTCTCATGACATTATGATCATGGTTTGTTCGCTTCACGCGCGGCATCCAGCAGAGGCTATAAAGGGAAATTCCAATGTCCGAAAAACCACATCTCTTTTTGATTGACGGATCTTCCTATATTTTTCGAGCCTATCACGCCCTGCCGCCATTAACGCGCAAGAGCGATGGGCTGCCCGTGGGCGCGGTTTCCGGCTTCTGTAACATGCTCTGGAAGCTGATTGCCGATGGAGACAAGGGCATTGTTGGCGTGACGCCCACCCATGTTGCCGTGATTTTCGACGCCAAGGGCGATACCTTCCGCAACGCGATCTATGATCAATACAAGGCCCAGCGTCCACCGGCGCCGGAAGATCTCGTCCCCCAGTTCGGTCTTATTCGCGACGCCGTGCGGGCTTTCAACATCGCCTGCATCGAGCTGGAAGGCTATGAAGCGGATGACATCATCGCCACTTATTCCGAACAGGCGCTGGCCGAAGGGGCCGATGTGACGATTATCGGCTCTGACAAGGATCTGATGCAACTTGTTCGCCCTGGTGTCATGATGGTCGATACCATGAAGAACAAGCGTATCGGCGAAGCTGAGGTCGCCGAGAAGTTTGGCGTTTCTCCCGATAAGGTGGTCGAGGTGCAGGCGCTGGCGGGCGATTCGGTCGATAACGTTCCCGGCGTGCCCGGCATCGGTATCAAGACCGCCGCCCAACTCATAAACGAATATGGTGATCTGGAAACTCTGCTGGAGAAGGCGGACGGCATCAAGCAGAAGAAACGCCGCGAAAATCTCATTGAATTTGCCGAGCAGGCCCGCATCTCCAAAGAGCTGGTCTATCTCAAGCGCGATGTGCCGCTGCCGCTTGGTCTTGATGCGCTGGCCTGCTGCGATCTGGAAGGGCCCAAGCTGGTCTCCTTCCTCAAGGCGCTCGAATTCACCACGCTCACACGCCGCGTCGCCGAAGCGACAGAAACTGAAGCTGCCGAAGTGGAAGCGACGAGCCTTGAGGTGGCAGGATGGGAGGCCGCAGATCCGGCTGCCGCCAGCGAAAGTACGGACGCTGTTGATGGCGACAAGACCCCCGGGCCGCTGGATCTTGCAGCCAAGATGGCCGCCGATATCGGCGCGCTGCCGATTGACAATCAGAGCTACCAGACCGTGCGCTCCATGGCGGAGCTGCAAGTCTGGCTCGATGAAGCCAAACGCATCGGCTATGTCGCGGTAGACACCGAAACCGACAGCCTCGATGCCATGCAGGCCAATCTGGTCGGCGTGTCGCTGGCAACCGAACCGGGCAAGGCCTGTTATATCCCACTCGCTCATGTTTCGGGCGATGGAGACATGTTTGGCGGTGGACTGGTGGAAGGTCAGATCCCGCTTACCGAAGCCGTCACCGCTCTCAAGGGCATGCTGGAAGACCCTTCTATCCTCAAGATCGGCCAGAATCTCAAATATGACACGCTGTTGCTCTCGCGCTATGACATCGAGATCGCGCCGTTTGATGACACGCTGCTGCTCTCCTATGTGCTTGATGCCGGCAAGCATGGCCATGGCATGGATGAACTTTCCGAGCTGTGGCTCGGCCATAAGCCTATTCCTTTCAAGGAAGTGGCGGGCAGCGGCAAAAGCCAGATCACCTTCGACAAAGTGGAGCTGGAAAAGGCCACCCCTTATGCCGCTGAAGATGCCGACGTGACCCTGCGCCTCTGGATGATCCTCAAGCCTCGCCTTGCGGCCGATGGCATGACTTCGGTCTATGAGAGGCTGGAGCGCCCGCTGCTGCCAGTGTTGCGCCGCATGGAAAAGCGCGGCGTCTCGGTCGATCGTCAGATCCTGTCTCAGCTATCGGGCACTTTCGCCCAAGGCATGGCCGGATTGGAAGAAGAAATCCACGCGTTGGCTGGTTCGCCCTTCAATATCGGCAGCCCCAAGCAGCTGGGCGATATTCTGTTTGGCGAAATGGGCCTGCCCGGTGGCAAGAAGACCAAGACCGGAGCCTGGTCCACCTCGGCCAGTGTGCTTGAGGATCTTGCAGCGGAAGGCCATGAATTGCCTAAAAAGGTGGTGGAATGGCGCCAGCTCTCAAAGCTCAAGAGCACCTATACCGACGCGCTTCCCAATTTCATCAACCCCGAGACCAAGCGCGTCCATACCTCTTATTCACTCGCCGCGACCAGCACGGGCCGTTTGGCCTCGTCCGATCCAAACCTTCAGAATATTCCGGTGCGCACCGAAGCGGGCCGCAAGATCCGCACCGCTTTCGTGGCCGAGAATGGCAACAAGCTGATTTCCGCTGACTATAGCCAGATCGAGCTGCGCGTGCTCGCGCATATGGCCGACATTCCGCAGCTAAAGAAAGCCTTCGAGGATGGCCTGGACATTCACGCCATGACGGCGTCTGAAATGTTCCATGTGCCGCTCGATGAGATGGACGCCGCCACCCGTCGCCGCGCCAAGGCCATCAATTTCGGCATCATCTATGGCATTTCCGCCTTCGGGCTGGCCAACCAGCTCAGCATTTCCCGCGGCGAGGCCAAGACCTATATCGACACCTATTTCGAGCGCTTCCCCGGCATCCGCGACTATATGGAAGCCACCAAGAAGGCCGCTCGCGAGCAGGGCTATGTGGAGACCATCTTCGGCCGTAAGATCCATTATCCGGAGATCAATTCCAAGAATCCCAACATGCGCAATTTTCAGGAACGCGCCGCCATCAACGCCCCCATTCAGGGCTCGGCAGCCGATATCCTGCGCCGCGCCATGGTCCGTATGGAAGACGCTCTGAGTGATGCTTCGCTCTCGGCCCGTATGCTGCTGCAAGTCCATGACGAGTTGATCTTTGAGGTGCCGGAAGGCGAGGTCGACGACACCATCAAGGTCGTGCGCACCATCATGGAAAACGCCCCGATGCCCGCTCTGCAACTCAGCGTGCCCTTGAAGGTCGATGCCGAAGCTGCCAACAACTGGGACGAAGCGCATTGAGGAGGATGAACCAGTGGAAGTTATAGGGAGCGAAGAGGCCCCGTTAAGCTGGGGTGAATTCGAAGCGCAGATTCGGGAACTTCGCACCGAACTTGATAGAAAGAGAATAGAAGCTCCGCGCTACAGTGTCGTGACTGATTGGCTGTTTCGCGGTCAAAGCGATTGGAATTGGGGTCTCACTACTACTCTTGAGAGGTTCGCTAATGATACCAAGCGTTTTGAACCCGAAGGAATTTCTGTACAGCGCTATCTCAGCACTATTCGATCAATTCTTCCCGCAGTTAATTCGTTAGCTCAAAAGAAATTTAAACTAGACATAAGAGTTCCTACATTCGTCCTTGGTGGATGGACGGAAGAGAGTCTGAAGTTGCTTTATTACTTAAGGCACCACGGATATCCTACGCCATTATTAGACTGGAGCCGTTCATACCTAGTTTCAGCATTTTTCGCCTATCAAAAAGCGAATGAATGTCGGAATGTTGCAATTTACGCATACAATGACACGATTGATGGAGCGAAAGCTGGTTGGGCTGGCGACCCGAACATAGGGGTTTTGGGACACTACGTTGAAACAGATAAAAGACACTTTTTACAACAAAGTGAATACACAGTATGTATGTCGCAATTAAGCGGTGACAAGCTCGTTTTCAGTAACCATCAAGAAGCAGCATCCGAAAATTTCAGTAAGAATCGGATGAAAAAGTACATTCTAGCAGGATCAGAAAAGTTTAAAGTGCTACAAATACTTGATGAAGCTAACGTCAATGCCTACAGCCTCTATGGAAGTGAAGAAACATTGATGGAAATGCTAGCTTTTCGTGAATTGAGGTTAGACTAATTGCTCCCCCGCAGCTTACTGCGGGTACGCGTCCGCCCGCCCACAGCGGGCGCATAATGCGCCCACTCGGTCGGACGCTTGCTGCCATTCGCTGAGCAGGGTGAAAGTTCTTCCCCTCCTTCCACATCCCGACTTCTCCGAATCTCCAAGCTGTGGTTAGCTTCGGTCAGAAAAGATCAAAATGAGGATGGTACAATGCAAACAGCGGTGCGGTGGAGTGACTGGGACGGAAACGGGCTGGAACATTGCCAGTGTTTTGCAACAAACGAGGGGCTGCTTGTGGCTGGCGTGGTGGCAGGCACGCGTGGTTCGCTCTATGGCGCCAGTTATTATGTCAAGGCCGATGAATCCGGCAACACCCGTGAGGTGCGCGTCGCCTATGTCGGCGGCAAAAGCCTGCATGTTGAGGCTGATGGCAAGGGCAACTGGTTCGATCTGATCGGCAAGGCTCCTATTTCCGAGCTTGAAGGATGCCTCGATATTGACATCGGCGTCACGCCTGCCACAAACATGTTGCCAGTGCGACGGCTAAAGCTGGAAAAGGACGAGTCCTGCGATATCCTCGCCGCTTATGTGCCGTTGCCCACCCAGATCGATGGCGCCTTTTTGCCTGCACGTGCAGAGCAGCGCTATACCTGTCTCGACCCCTATAGGCTTTATCGTTATGAGGGGATCTTCCGCAAATTCACCGCTGAGCTGGAATTTGACGAAAACGGTATGGTTCTGGATTATCCCGAAACCTTCCGGCGTGTTTGACGCCAAGCGTCAGGCCGCGCCTTTCTGATTGCGCTCAAGAAATGAAAACATGGCCCGGTTCTTGCCAAAAGCAGGGTCATCAAGACCGAGATAGCGGTGCATGATCGTATCGACATCATCGGGAACAAATGGCTTTTTGAGAAAACCATTGATGCCAATGAAGGCCGCAGATCTCTCAAGATGGCTGGTATAATTGGTGGACATCATATAGATACCGATATCTTCCGAAGCTCTTCGGATCGCTCCTGCGAGTTCAATCCCGTCAATATTGGGCATTTGGAAGTCGGTCAGAACCAGCTCAGGTCTGACTTCCAGCAGCGTTTTGACGGCAGATTCGGCATCATGCGCTTCGTGAATGTCAAAGGAGAAACGGCATTTTTCCAACACCCTGCGGGCGAGTCTGCGCATTGTGTTGGAATCGTCCACCAGCAAAATCGGGTATGTGCGGGTGATGATGATGAAGGTAGTGAAGATGTCGGCGACGTCTTGATAGCTGAAAGGCTTTTGGATAAAATGATAAGCGCCATATTTCCGCAAAACCTGCTCAGCTGTATCATCAAGATGGCTCGACATTGCGATTGTCATGCAATTCTTGGACGGCGTGTCTCGCAAGGAGGCGACCAATTCGGGGCCATTCATTCCCGGCATGTTAATGTCGAAAAACGCCAGATCAATCGGTTTTGAGTGGAGAATTTTGAAAGCCTCATCACCATCGGAGCATACGATGGTTTCTAGATAAGCTTGATCCCTTTGCGAGGAGACGCCCTTTTTTACTGTCGTTCTTGCAATCGAACTGTCATCAGCAATCAACACGCGAAGCAATCGGTGCAGAACTCTGGGTTTGTTCTGAAGTTGGGAAGGCATGGTGAATTTATCCTGCTTGGCCAAGACCGTTCACGGTCTGCGCACGCGAGCTTAAAAGAAGCGCGGGTAAGACGCGATCGCTTTACTTGGATAAATATTACCATGACAATATTACCTAGTTATAAACTGGGATTGTAGTGCATTTGGCAAATTTTCCGAATCCCATGACTAAATGGATAAATAAAGAAGGTATAAATGACCAATAGTTGTTTAGAAAATAATAAAGCGCAAAAGATGAGACCTAAAAATTAAGTCTATCCCAAAACGAGAATCAAAACTCCGCACACGATTAGCCCGCAGCCCATCAGCTCCAACCGGTTGATCTTTTCCTTGAAGATGAAGACCGAAGAAGCGAAGGTGAAGAGCATTTCCACCTGAGCCAGCGCTTTGACGAGGGCGGCCTGTTGCAGGGTCATGGCCATGAACCAGCCAAAACTGGCCGATGCGCCGACAAAGCCGGTGGCAAGCGATGGTTTCCACGCCCGCGCCACGCATCCCCATTGTTCCCGCTCACGAAAGGTGATCCAGATGCCCATCAAGACGGTCTGGATGAGAATGGCGGTTGCCAGTGTGAAGCTGGCTTGCAGGATATAGTCCGGCGCGACCATCGTCGGCTCAAGCGACAAAGAAGCCTTGCGATAGCTCGCCGCAGTCACACCGAAGAGAAAACCCGAAGAAAGGCCGATAAGGGCCGTGCGCGAAAAGGTCGAGGTGATCAGGGTGCGAATGGACAAGGTTGTGCGCGCAACCGAAATCAGCATGACCCCGAGCACGGCGACCCCGATGGCAACCAATGCAGACATCTTCAGCGTTTCCGAAAAGAAAACAAAGGCGAACAGCGCCGCCTGCGCCGGTTCGGTGCGGCTATAGGCCGTGCCCACCGTGAAATTGCGGAAGGAAAACAGATGCACCAGCAGAAACTGCGCCCCGATTTGCCCCACCGCTGCCATCATGACCCAGAAGAGAAACGGCCCGTTGAACACCGGCAAGTCTTTGCCCGATAGCCACACATAGCCGAACAGATAGAGAAGGGCGAAGGGCACTCCGAAGGCAAAACGCACGAAGGTCGCCCCGGTCGTGCTCAGCGCACCCTTGAGGTGCTTTTGCAGGACAGAGCGGATATTTTGCAGAAAGGCTGCAGAGATGGTGATCAGAATCCAGGTTGGCATGCAGAGCCTTTAGCATGAAGGGGAGGGCGGACCAACTAAAAAGCCTGCGTGGGCCAACAGTGTCTGACGAAAAGAAAAGAGGCAACCTGTTCGGTAGGCGTCCTCAGCTGCAAAAAGGAAGTGCTTCTCAAGACTTGCAAGTGATAGACGCGTTATTCTCAGCTTGTAAAAATAAGGAAAAGTGCGAGTTCACAAATCTAAAAAAACAATGAATTGTAAAGGTAAACAAAATTTTAACCACTAGCCTTGATGCTCTAGCGATATCGACCGGAAACGACAAACTTTGACCTCATTTCAGAGGCACACCAGCAGGCGTAGCCTTGGCGTTTCGAATGGTTGGCAAAAGCCTGCTAACCCATTCAACTATCAGTCGATATAAGCCGGGGCGCTCCCGTCAAGATGATAAGAACCAAAAAGGTCAAGGGCATGATATCCCACACCGGTAAACTTTCGCTTGTGTTGCTTCTGGCAATGGCAAGTGCCTACCCGCAAGCAACCTTAGCAATGAGCAACAAAATGCGCGCCTGGCTCAAGGATATGGTCCCCCAAGAGCGCATGCTTCAGGTTTGCAACATGGAAGCCATGGGCAAGCTCGATGCGGACCGGTTGGTTGATTACACCTTCTCCAGCCCGCAGGTTCGCGACCAGACGGTCAAGGCCGGCGGCGCCGCTTATCGCCGCAATGGGCATTGGTACAAGGTGAGCTATTCATGCGACACCAGCAAAGACCAGATGCAAGTGCTCAAGCTCACCTACAAAAAGGGCGATGAGATCCCCAGGGATAAATGGACCCAGTTCAATCTATTCAATTGATCGCGCTGCAAAAATGAATGTCAGGCTGTAGGCTACCGATCGTCAATGCAGCGGCATTTCCGTTTGCACCATATCGCCATTTTCCTTGAAGCAAACGGCATGATCCTGCGGCACTTCGATCCAGCATTCCGATTGCCGGTCGATCGGCTCGGACACCAGCACCACATCGCCATTCTCATAGCGACGATAATAGAGCGAAGGAGCGTGATGGTCGCTCGAGCAGCGGAAACCACACAGGCGCTTGCCATCAGAAAGGCATGATGTGAAGCGCAAAGGCGTGCGGATACCCTTGTCAATCATGGCCTCTCGTACCCTGTGCAGCACATTGCGCATGGCTGTGACCGGGCATTTTTGCAGATTTTCCTGAACCGCAAGCAAGAATAGCAGCTCTGAATCGGTGCTACCGAACCGGTGCTCATAATAATCATCGCTCAATTGCAATTCCAGCCCGCGGCGCACCCGGTGATAGTCCCCGATTTGGCCATTATGCATGAACAGCCATTTGTCATAGGCAAAGGGGTGACAGTTGCAGCGATTGGTTGCCGTGCCGGTGGAGGCCCTGACATGGGCAAAGAAGAGGGGAGACTGGATCTGGGACGCTAGACTCTTGAGGTTGGTGTCGTTCCAGGCGGGCAGGATCTCCCTGTAAAGGCCCGGATTGTCTCTGGCTCCATACCAACCGATGCCGAAGCCATCCCCGTTGGTGACGGTTTTTCCCTTCTCCGCATGCAGGCTCTGATGAATCAGAGAGTGGTCGGCTGTTGTTACGTAATGTTCAAGGAAAACAGGCTGTCCCTTGTAAGCGACCCAGCGGCACATTTCAGTCTCCAAAGATGAATTTGATCGACTCCTTTTTATATCCGGATGACGCCGAGGAAAAGCGACCTTTTCCCTAATTCTTGTTTGGCGAACAATAAGATGAACGCGGTGCACAAAGAGAGGCCGCCGCCACCCAAAAAGGCGTTTGGGAAGGCAGTCACGCGCCTGTCATCTGCCTTCGCTAAAGCAGCAGAAGATTTTATGCGCTATCCAAGAGGGTCTCATGTTTAAATCCATTTCCAAGGCTTTGCTTCTGGCGAGCTGTCTTGCCGCCCCGTTCGGGTCTCAGGCCTATGCACTCACGCTTGAGCCGATTGCTACACACTCCGCCAATGTGTTTGATGAAGGGGCTGCCGAGATCGTCTCTTATGATAAGGCTGGCAAGAAACTCTTTGTCGTCGACGGCCATGACAAGGCCATCGATATTTTCGATATTTCGAACCCGTCCTCCATCAAGGAAGCGGGCACGCTGAATGTCACGGATTTTGGCAAAGGTGCCAACTCCGTGGACGTGCATGGCGACTATGTGGCCATCGCCGTTGAGAACAAGGACAAGCAGGCCAATGGCAAGCTGGTTCTTTACAAGACCGACGGCACGCTGGTGGGCGATGTGGAACTGGGGGCGCTGCCCGATTGCGTGGTCTTTGCCCCCAATGGCAAATTCGTGATGGTTGCCAACGAAGGCGAGCCGTCCGACGATTTCAAGACCGATCCTGTGGGCACGGTTTCCATCGTCTCCATTCCCTCCCTTGAGGTCAAAACTGTCGGCTTTGGCGATCTCAAGGCGGAAGATTTCGGCGATGATTTCCACACCGCAGCGCCAGAAGGCATTTCCTTCGAGCAGCAGATCGAGCCGGAATATATTGCTATCACACCGGATAGCAAAACGGCTTTTGTCTCCCTTCAGGAAAGCAACGCTATCGCCGTTATCGATACGGAAACAGCCAAGCTGAAAACCACCTTCTCGCTGGGCTTTCAGGATTACTCCAAGGTCAAGGCAGACCTTTCCGACAAGGATGGCAAGATCAATCGTCAGAACTGGCCAGTGCTTTCCTTCCGCATGCCGGATACCGTGAAGGCCTTCGCCAAGGATGGCGTTAATTATGTGGTCATGGCCAATGAAGGCGACAGCCGCGATTATGATGGCTATTCCGAAGAAGAACGTCTGGGTAAGGTCAAACTCGACCCGACCGCTTTCCCGAATGCTAAAGAACTGCAGAAGAAAGAAAATCTCGGCCGCTTGAAGATCACCACCGCACAGGGTGATACCGATGGCGATGGTGACTTTGACGTGATCTATGGCTATGGCGGCCGTTCTTTCTCCATCTTCAATGAAACCGGCGAAATGGTGTTCGATTCCGCTGATGAAATCGAAGCCAAACTGGCCGAGCTGGTGCCTAGCGCCTTCAACAGTCAGGGCGCAAATGAAAGCTTTGACAATCGCTCAGACGACAAAGGGGCAGAGCCCGAAGCACTCGAACTGGCCGAGATTGGCGGCAAACTCTATGCCTTTATCGGATTGGAACGCATGAGCGGTATCGTGGTCTATGACATCACGGACCCGGCCAAGGCGACCTTTGTGACGTATGCAAGCAACACCAAGCTTGATGGCGAGTCTGAAAAACTGACCGCTGGCGACATTGCGCCGGAAGGTATCAAGTTCATCGCTGGCAAGGATAGCCCGAACGGCGCGCCGATGATTGCGGTTGCCAATGAGGTTTCCGGCACGGTGACCCTCTGGTCCGTCAAATAAGCACGCGGTTCGCTTTCTGAACAAGAAAAGCTCGCCCTTCATACAGAGGCGGGCTTTTTTGTTGGCGGGTTGACGCATTGGTTTCTGATCCGAACCAGTGGGTTGCCTGTGGGCCTTGGGGCCAAACAGAAGGCTTGCAGTTACCAAAGCAAATGCGCTACTGATGGCGGCAGTTCCAATCCGCGTTTCAGATAGGCATCCATCCATGATCGTAAAAACCGAAGAACAGCTTCAGGGCCTGAAGGCCTGTGGCAAAGCCGTGGCGCGTGCCATTCGTGAAATGGGTGCTGCGTTGGAGCCGGGCATGACCTCACAGGAATTGGATGATCTTGGACGGCGCATTCTCGAAGAAGAGGGTGCAGAATCAGCCCCAGAATCGGTCTATGACTTTCCCGGAGCCACCTGTATTTCCATTGAACCGGTGATTGCTCACGGGTGGGCCGATAGCCAGACGGTGAAGCCGGGCGATATGGTCAATATCGACGTGTCAGCCAGCAAGGATGGCTTTTTCACGGATGCCGGGGCGACCTTTATTGTGCCGCCCGTGACACCGGAAAAGCGGATACTGGTGGAGGCCGCAAAACGCGCCCGCGACAATGCGATTGCTCAGGCCCGTGCAGGGCAACCAATGCAGGTCATCCCGAAAGCCTTCGACAAGGAAGCCAAGGCCGGTGGCTACACTATCATCCAGAATCTGCTCGGATGTCATGGGGTTGGTACGACCTTGCATGATAGGCCGGAAATTCTCGCCGTGCCGGACCGCCGAGATCGCCGCAAGCTGCAGGAAGGCATGGTAATCGCCGTTGAGCCATTTCTCTCGACCGGTGCGACCTATGCCAGCGACGGGGCGCGAGAATGGGAGCTGTTCACTCCCGGATGTCTCACCGCCCAGTTCGAGCATACGATTGTGATCGGCAAAAAAGGTCCGATCATCGTAACACTCTGATTACGCTGACATTTCTTTAAATGCCTGTTCGAAGGCATCGGCGTGGGTCAATGTGCCCTTCGGGGCTGGGCCCTGAAAGGTCATATGCTGAATCAGGGAAGCATCCAGCCCGCCGAAGCGTAATTGGCCATTACACTTGAAACCGAGCCGCTCATAATAGGCCGGGTTTCCGATAAGAATGCAGCCATTGGCGCCAAGAGCCCGCAGGCGCCTCATGCCCTCGCCAACCAGCGCTTTGCCAATGCCCTGGCTTTGCTTGTCTGGCGTGACCGATATCGGGCCGAGACAATACCATTTGTCCCATTTGCCATCGATCCGGATCTTCGAAAAAGCCACATGGCCGGCAATCGAGCCGTCGTCATCCATCACCAGTGACAGCACAAGATCACCATCGCGGCGCAATTGATCGATGATCGGGCCTTCGTTGCCAGAGCTGTAAGGCATGGGCGCAAAGGCTTTTTGTGTCAAAATATGAATGGCATCCGCGTCAGCGGACGTTTCCTCGCGAATATACATGGTAAATCCTCCCCCGCAGGCACGCGACGAATATGTGCGCCCTCAAGATGGGGTCTTTAGAAGGGTGTGGCGGGACAATACTACCATATGGGGTCCGGGAAAATACGACACAGGGCGTATGCAATTCTGACCCCTGAGATGCTAATGATGCAATCAAGCAAGATGCTTGAAAAGCAAAAGGCCCGCCAAGAGGCGGGCCTTTCTTAATTATTCAATACTGATCTATCAGCTTAGGCTTTTGGGCCAGCAGCTTTCACAGCGTCGTCGACGTGTGGCAGATAGTATTCGAAGTTTTTGACGAACATGCCAGCCAGTTTCGCTGCCATTGCGTCGAATGCAGCTTTGTCTGCCCAGGTGTCACGTGGCGTCAGCAGGGTGGTGTCAACGCCAGGAACTGCTACAGGAACTTCAACACCGAAGACTTCATCGGTGCGGAATTCTGCAGATGCCAGAGAACCGTTGAGAGCTGCGGTCAGCAGAGCGCGGGTTGCTTTAATTGGCATACGGGAACCAACGCCATAAACACCACCGGTCCAACCGGTGTTAACCAGCCAGCATTTAACCTGATGTTTTTCCATCATTTCACGCAGCAGGTTGCCATATTCGGAAGGATGGCGAGGCATGAAAGGAGCACCGAAGCAGGTAGAGAAGGTTGCTTCTGGCTCGGTAACGCCTTTTTCCGTACCAGCCACTTTAGCGGTGTAACCAGACAGGAAGTGATACATTGCCTGTTCCGGGGTCAGCTTAGCGATTGGAGGCAGAACACCGAATGCGTCAGCCGTCAGCATGATGATGTTTTTAGGCTGAGGAGCGCGACCGGTAGCCGATGCGTTCGGGATGAAGTAGGTCGGATAGGAAACACGGGTGTTTTCCGTTTTGGACCCATCAGCGAAGTCTGGTTTATCGGTGATTGGATCGATAACCATGTTTTCGACGATTGCACCAAAGGTGTGCGTGGTCGCATAAATTTCCGGCTCAGCTTCAGCGGAGAGGTTGATGGTTTTAGCGTAGCAGCCGCCTTCGAAGTTGAAGACGCCGTTTTCGCCCCAGCCATGCTCGTCATCGCCGATAAGGGTACGGCTTGGATCAGCAGACAGGGTGGTTTTACCGGTGCCGGACAGGCCGAAGAAGATAGCCGTGTCGTCATCATCGCCAACGTTTGCAGAGCAGTGCATCGGCATGATGTTCTTTTCAGGCAGCAGATAGTTAAGCGTGGTGAAGACAGATTTCTTGATTTCACCAGCGTAAGAAGAACCAGCAACGAGAATGATTTTCTTGGTCAGGTTCAGAGCGATGCAGGTTTCAGAGCGAACGCCGTATTTTGCTGGGTCGCAGAGGAAGCCTGGGAAGTCGATCACAGTCAGTTCCTGAACGAAATCTGCCAGTTCGGCATGTTCCGGACGGATAAGCATGTTGCGGATGAAGTGAGACTGCCAGCAAAGCTCGGTAATAACACGGGTTGGCAGGCGGTGGTCAATGTCAGCGCCGCCGTACAGGTCCTGTACAAACAGTTCTTTGCCTTCTGCATAAGCCATCATGTCTTCATAGAGAAGATCGAAAGCTTCTGGCGTCATGGCCTTGTTGTTGTCCCACCAGATGGTGTTTTCGGTGGTAGCGTCGCGAACAGTATGTTTATCCTTTGGGGAACGGCCGGTATGTTTGCCGGTATCCACTGCAAAAGCACCGCCTTCGATCAGACGACCTTCCTTGCGAGCCAGCGCTTCTTCTACCAGCTTAGGAAAACGATAGTTGTAATGTACGCTATCGAGGTTGCGAAGACCGAGTTTGTCAACGCCATTGGATTCGTTCCACGTGCCGAATTGTTTCACTTTTCAAGCCCCTTGAGACACACTTAGGTTGTGGGAAACTGACAGGATCTGCCAGTCCGGCCAACGCCTGAATGGCTTTGACCGGGGGTTCGTTTCAAGGTCTGCGGAAGTCGATATAACCTGTCGGATTACTCCGCTCTTCTGTTTGATCCAACCTCCTGAGGAGCTGCTTTGCCTTGTCCTCTACTCCCGGCAGCAGCCCTGCAACAGTCCTTTCGTCGAACTCGCGCATTTCATAACGATCCCACAAAAGTGTGTCGTTGATATTTCGCAAAGTCCAAGCGGAACCCAGTCCCGTGACAATTTCCTCATAAAGCACCCCCCACTCATTTGATAGCTGGTCTTTTGTGGGGTTACGCCTCTTTTGCGCCACAAAAATTCTTGCCAGCTTTATACCACTAAAGTCGAAAACGGCAGAAAACAGCCCTTTATTTAGAAATGATAAATTTGCCGCTCAATCTGTGAACAAAAAGGCGTTGCCACAATTTTGCAGCTTTCGGAAATTAGATCTGCATTAATATCAGGAATGCGTTTTTTGCATGTTAGATACAGTAATATTGCAAGGCTTGAATCGGACTCTTTTTGGACAATTCAGGGCGAATATCCTGTGCATTTTGCCAAAATGTGAATGGGATTTCGCAAAAAACCCGGCCTTGGCGAACGCAACAAGCATTCCTAAATAAGAGAATGGAGCAGCGGATGCCGCTGATAAGAAGGGACTGTGGTTCTGGTTCGCCGAAGCGTGTACACTCCCTTCGTTGTCTTTTCAGATACCATCTTGGATGGCGTCGTAGCTGCGGAGCAAAAGCTCTGAAATATAAAAGAGTGTTTTCGCCAGCCTGAGAAGAGAGCTCGCGGGGATGGAGAGAAGGAAGGAAAAGACATGGCAACGATTGCCCTTGTCGATGACGATCGCAATATTCTGACCTCGGTTTCAATCGCATTGGAAGCTGAAGGCTATAAAGTGGATACCTACACGGATGGAGCCTCCGGGCTTGATGGTCTGCTCCACGCCTTGCCTGATCTTGCTATCCTCGATATCAAGATGCCACGCATGGATGGCATGGAGCTGCTGCGACGCCTGCGCCAGAAGACAGATCTACCGGTGATCTTTCTGACGTCCAAGGACGATGAGATTGATGAATTGTTCGGCCTGAAAATGGGTGCGGATGATTTCATTCACAAACCATTTTCCCAGCGTTTGCTGGTCGAACGCGTCAAGGCCGTGCTGCGCCGGGCGCAGGCACGCGAAACGGCAGTCAAAACGGGTGGCACTGTTGCCAAGAGCGATCTGCTTGAGCGTGGGCTTCTTTCCATGGATCGCGAACGCCACACCTGTAACTGGGATGGTAAGCCGGTGACCCTGACGGTAACCGAGTTCCTCATTCTCTATTCACTGGCCCAGCGTCCCGGAGTGGTTAAAAGCCGCAATGCGTTGATGGATGCTGCCTATGAAGATCAGGTCTATGTTGATGATCGCACCATCGACAGCCACATCAAGCGCCTGCGCAAGAAATTCAAGGCAGTGGACGACAGCTTTGATATGATCGAGACCCTTTATGGTGTCGGATATCGTTTCCGCGAAGAATAGGGCGTGTCGGCCCATCGCGATTGGCTGGCAAGAGTTGCTATTGAATGCATGTTTTATAAAGCATGATATATAAAGAGCGCGGCTCGAAAGGGGCCGCGTTTCGGGTAGACCGGACGGAGTGGCTATCGCGAGATCGTGGCCGCTCCGATTTGTTGAAAGACATATAGTGTTGCAGCGAATGCAAAAAGAAAAGCGCGTAAAGCAGGATGGTCAGAAGGGGCGGCGTAAGTCAGTCTCTCTGAGACGCTTGCGTGTTTTTCTGGGGCGTCTTTCCAATACGGTCGCCTTTTCGTCTCTGACACGCCGCATTGTCTTTCTCAACGTTGCCGCACTGGCGGTTCTGGTGCTGGGTATTCTCTATCTCAACCAGTTCCGCGAAGGGCTGATTGACGCGCGTGTCTCTTCGATGCTGACGCAGGGCAAAATCATTGCCGGCGCAGTGGCCGCGTCGGCAGCTTCCGACACCGACGCCATTACCATCAATCCCGAGCGGCTTTTGGAGTTGCAGGCCGGGGAGAGCTTTTCCCCTGCAGATGACACCTTCAGCTATTTCGAATTTCCCATCGATCCGGAAAAAGCTGCCCCGATTCTACGGGCAGCCATTTCGCCAACAGACACGCGCGCCCGCATCTATGATCTGGCGGGCAATATGGTTGTTGATTCCAACCAGCTGCATTCGGATGGTGTGCTCCGGTTTAATCTGCCGGAGCCGGAAATGGAGACGTCCGATAGCTGGGCTGATCGCTGGGATCGCTTTGTCAGCTGGCTTCGTCAGGCTGATCTGCCCCTCTATAAGGAAATGGCCAATACCGACGGCCGCAACTATCCAGAGGTTGCCAAGGCGCTGGACGGGTCTGAGGCCTCCATTGTGCGCGTGAATACGAAGGGACGGTTGATCGTCTCCGTGGCGGTGCCAATCCAGCGTTCGCGAATCATCACCGGCGCGCTGCTTCTGTCCACCCGCGATGGCGATATCGACAAGATCGTGGAGGCGGAACGCTGGGGTATCCTGCGCGTCTTCCTGATCGCGGCGCTGGTGACCGGTTCCATGTCCATTCTTCTGGCCGGAACCATTGCCGGACCGGTGCGCAAATTGTCCGAAGCGGCAGAACGGGTTCGGCGTGGGGTCAAGGCGCGTGAGGAAATTCCCGATTTTTCCGAGCGAAAAGACGAAATCGGCCAGCTCAGTCAGTCTCTGAGGGACATGACCAACACGCTCTACAAGCGCATGGATGCCATTGAGGCCTTCGCGGCAGATGTGGCGCACGAGCTGAAGAATCCGCTCACCTCCCTGCGCTCGGCGGTGGAAACGCTGCCTTTGGCCAAAAAGCCCGAAGCACGCGAGAGGCTTGTCAGCATCATCTTGCATGATGTGCGCAGACTGGATCGGCTGATATCGGATATTTCCGATGCGTCGCGGCTTGATGCAGAATTGGCACGTCAGGAATCCGACGAGATCAATCTGCGGGCGCTGTTGGAAACCATCGTGTCCATTCAGGATGAAATCGGCTCCAAATCAAACATTCGCGTCATTATGGAAGAAGACGAGAACGCCGCTGACAAGGACAAGGCCTTCTGTGTTCGGGGCAACGATAGCCGTCTTGGCCAGGTGTTCGTCAATCTGGTGGACAATGCGCGCTCCTTCACGCCGGAGGGAGGCGAGGTGCGTGTCTGCCTCAAGCATGATGGGCCTTGGGTTGAGATCACGGTGGATGACGACGGTCCGGGTATTCAGGCTGAAGATGTATCCCGTGTGTTCGAGCGCTTTTACACAGACCGTCCGCAAGGGGAAGCTTTCGGTCAGAATTCCGGACTTGGCCTGTCGATCTCCAAACAGATTGTCGAAGCCTATAATGGGGAAATCGCAGCTTCCAACCGGCTTGATCCGGCCTCTGATGAGGATGCTCCGACAATATTGGGTGCCCGTTTCTCCGTGCGGTTTCCCGCCATAGCCCATAGTGCGACGAAAAAGCCAGAGCCCAAATCGGATCCGACTGGCTAGACTGGTCGGTGACTGCAGTCGAGCGAGAGGATTGGAGACATATGTCCCTGTATTTTGATCCAGACCACGATCAGGCAAATGATGGACCGATTTTCGACGTGCCAGACGCCATTTCATCAAGCTGCCTCAGCGAGATCATGCATGCTGCCGCCATTGTCATTGGTCCTTATGGGCTGTTGCTGAGGGGAGGGAGCGGGTCTGGAAAATCCCTTCTGCAACGCACAATGCGACGCGAGGCTACGGCGCTTTCCATTCCCTCGGCCCTTGTCAGTGATGATTATGTCAAGCTGGTACGCCAGCCCCAGCCCCAGCCCCAGCCCCAGTCAGAGCCCCAGCCAGAGCAGCAGTCCGGAACATCAGAACAACCCGAACTGAGGGCCTATGGTCCGGTCGCTACCCGCGGTTTGCAGGAAGTGCGCGGTCTTGGAATTATCTCAGTCGGGGAGAACAATTTCGAAGCGGATGCCTCGATGCATTTGCTGGTTGATTTATGCCCCGCGAATGCCATACACCGAATGCCTTCGAGTGAAGAAACGGTCCGTACCTGTCTCGGCTATCCGATTGCTCATTTGTCAGTGCCGGAGCGGTCAGTCGTTGAAGCGTGCGACCTGATATTTGCCCTTCTATCCACATGGAAGGAGGGGCTTTAGCGTCCGGTGCTCGACTTTTGGGCTTGCGTTCGGCAATCGAGTGGTCATGATAGGCGATACTTCAGGCGCCGGATGGAAGTGATTGTCTCTACAAGCCGGAGCTGAGAGTAAAAGGAGCCAGAGGGTTCCAAAAAGAAGGAGAGCAGAGACATCATGATTGGTCTTGTCCTTGTAACACATGGTCATCTGGCCGAAGAGTTCCGTGCCGCGCTTGAGCATGTGGTCGGGCCTCAACAGCAGATCGAAACCATTTGCATTGGCCCCGATGACGACATGGAACAGCGCCGTCAGGATATTCTGGATGCGGTTGAGGCCGTGGATAAGGATAAGGGCGTGGTTCTTCTGACCGACATGTTCGGGGGAACACCTTCCAATATGGCGATTTCGGTCATGGATGAAAACAAGATCGAAGTGCTGGCCGGTGTCAATCTGCCCATGCTGATCAAGCTGGCCAGTGTCAGGGCAGACAGAAGCCTGTCAGATGCCGTGAGCGAAGCCTGTGAAGCCGGGCGTAAATATATCAACATTGCAAGCAAGCTGCTTTCCGGCGAATGATCCGCAAGCAGACTGGGCCATGCACTCGGGTGAATGCATGAGCAGAAGCAGATAGAAAGAACGCACTTTCCGTGACCAATATTTCAGTTTCAGACCGACTGATCATCCAGAATAAACGTGGTTTGCATGCGCGTGCTTCGGCAAAATTTGTGCAATTGGTGGAACGATTTGACGCTCTGGTCAGAGTCTCCAAGGATGGCCAGACCGTTTGCGGCAATTCCATCATGGGGTTGATGATGCTGGCTGCCGCTCCCGGCTGCGCAATAGACGTTGTTGCCGAAGGCAATGAGGCCGAGGCCGTCATGGAAGCCTTGAACCAGTTGATCTCGGATCGCTTTGGCGAAGGCGAATAGCGTCTTTCAAGATCCCGTTTTTCAGAAAATGTGAAGGCATGGCTGCCCAAATGTGGCGGAAATGTGTTTTGGCGTGCCACTTCCTTGCCGCATTGCACCCCCTATCCCCATCCCGAACAGAGAAATTGTCGATCCATTCCAAAGGCTGGTGTCTGTCCGTGGACTGTTGGAGGGGTTAGTAAAGTCTGTTTGAAGTCTTGAAAATGCGCTGCCAATCTTTCGAAAATTGATAATTGCACAAGATCCTTACGCGAGGATTTTACAAAAATTCCAATATTCTTGACCCCATTGAAAGAATATCATCAATATAAAAAGTTGATACAGAGATGCGAGGGGATCTGGTAAAAATATTGCAAAAGAAAATTTTCATCCCTTGGATTTTCGAGGGTTCAAACTACCATTTTCCTAGGAGACATTCATTGACGCCAACCTGTGAGACTTGTTAGATTTCAGTGCGTTAAAAAATATCGACCATCTGTCGGAGCGTTTAGACTGATGGATGGCTGTGCGAAATGCATTTTATTCTTTTGCGCATCGCGTGTGTGACCGCATGTGATGTTTGGATGGTGGTTGGCCAAAGCGAAGGGCTCGCCACTCAAATTTGTTGTTTGGAGATGGGCTGCCTTGCGCGTTCCCACTCCCTACCAGACACATTGATCGACTACTCCCGGAGGTAGAATATGAAACGCCTACTGATCGCTGCCCTGATGATAACAGGCTCGGCCCTATCCGCTCAGGCAGCTGATGACTGCGGCAAAGTCACCATCGCTGACATGAACTGGAACTCGGCCACGCTGATTGGCAACATCGATCGCTTCGTTCTGGAATATGGCTTTGGCTGCGATGCAGAGATGGTTCCTGGCGACACAATGCCAACCGGTGCATCCATGACCGAAAAGGGCGAACCTGACATCGCCCCGGAATTCTGGGCCAACTCCATGCGAGAGGCCGTTGACAAGGGCGTCGAAGAGGGACGTCTGGCCATTGCTGGCAAGTCCCTGTCCGATGGTGGTGAAGAAGGCTTCTGGGTTCCGGACTATATGGTCGAGAAAGACCCAAGCCTTGCGACCATCGAGGGCATCAAGGCAAACGCCAAACTGTTCGAGCATCCAGAAGATCCCGAGAAGAGCGCCTTCTATGGTTGCCCGGCTGGCTGGAACTGCCAGATCACATCCGGCAACCTCTTTCGTGCTCTGAAACTGGAAGATGCCGGGTTTGAAATTGTGGATCCGGGTTCGGGCGCAGGCCTTGCCAGTTCCATTGCCAAGGCTTACGAGCGCGGCGAACCATGGTTCGGCTATTATTGGGCACCAACCGCCATTCTCGGCAAATATAAGATGACCAAGGTTGATTTCGGTTCCGGCGTTGATGAAGAGCATTACAAGGCCTGTACCTCTCAGGCAGATTGCCTTGAGCCGAAAGTGACCATGTATCCGCCGTCTCCTGTGCGTGCTGTTACCACGGGCGAATTTGCCAAGGCTCATCCTGATATCATGGAGTTCCTCGGCAAGCTCTCCTTCAAGAACAGCGAAATGAACGAACTGCTCGCCTGGATGGAAGAGAATCAGGCTGATGGTGAGTTCGCCGCTATCTATTTCCTGCAGAATCATGAAGACATGTGGAGCAAGTGGCTGCCAGAAGACGTGGCTGCCAAGGTAAAAGACGCCGTAGCTGGCATGTAACTGACATCACCTGAAAAGGTGCGATTCCCCCGGGCGATGTATGTCGTCCGGGTTTCTTCGTGGGAGGTCTGCTTTTCTGCCCTCAGCTGAACGCCGATGGTGAACCGGAGCTGGACGCAGACAAGGAGATTGGTGAATTGATTGAGGCGGCATCGATTTGAAAATCGAAACAAGACGAGGACCATCTGCCGCTTCATGGTAACAATTGGAGAGTCTATATGGCGGATGCGTCATGGTTAACCTCATTCCCCCAGCTGAGCCGAATGGAACTGCTGACTATCCGTAAGACGCTTGATGGCGCTTACAAGGCATTCTCTCGAGAATATGGCGATGCGATTGAAAGCATCTTTCATCCCGTTCTTGCCTTTCTCGTATGGTTCGAAAAACTGCTGATCAATACGCCTTGGCCGATCATCATTCTGGTGATTGGGGCGATCGTCTATTTCGCCAGTCGATCCTGGAAATTGCTGACCGGTGTCGTGATTGCCCTTCTGCTGGTCGGCTTTTTCGGCATGTGGGAAGACACCATGTCGACCCTTTCGATGATCACGGTTTGCACGCTGATTTCCATTGTTCTGGGTATTCCCATCGGCATTGGCATGGCTAGGTCTGACCGGTTCCAGAAGGTCATGATGCCTATCCTCGATGTCATGCAGACCATGCCGGCCTTTGTCTATCTCATTCCGGTGGTCATGCTCTTGGGCATCGGCAAGATTCCGGGGCTGATTTCCGTCGTCATCTACGCCATTCCGCCGGTGATCCGCCTGACCAATCTGGGCATCAGGTTGGTGGATGCTGAAGTGCTGGAAGCGGCCACCGCCTTTGGAGCCAATGGGCGACAGCGTCTGTTCAACGTACAGATCCCGCTTGCCATGCCCAATATCATGGCGGGCATTAACCAGACCATCATGATGGCACTGGCCATGGTTGTCGTGGCGTCGATGATCGGCGTGAAGGGCCTCGGTCAGCCGGTGTTGAAATCCATTCAGAACCAATATTTCACGCTTGGTCTGTTTAACGGTCTGGCCATTGTCGCATTGGCCATCATTTTTGACCGCGTGTCTCAGGCATACGCCAAGCGAAGCCAGAAGCACATGAAAGGAGCCCATTCATGAGCAACACTCTTATTGAAGTCAAAGGGCTCTATAAACTGTTCGGTTCAAACCCCAAGGCGCATATGCCGCTGGTGCATCAGGGATTGGGCAAAGACGAGATTCTGGCCAAGACAGGTCACACACTGGGCCTCAAGGACATCAACCTGTCCATCAAGGAAGGCGATATCTCCGTTATCATGGGCCTGTCCGGCTCGGGCAAGTCGACGCTCATTCGCCATTTCAACCGGCTGATCGAACCCACCGAGGGGCAGATACTGGTGGGCGGAACCGACGTGATGAGCCTGTCGGAGAAAGAGCTTGAGCAATTCCGCCGTCACAGAATGTCCATGGTGTTCCAGCGCTTTGGTCTGCTGCCGCATCGCACGGTGCTCGACAATGTGTCCTTCGGCCTGACCATTCAGGGCATCAGGAAAAAGGAAGCCAACGAGCGTGCGGTTGAGTGGCTCGAAACGGTTGGACTGGCTGGTTATGAAAACCAGTATCCGGCACAGCTATCCGGTGGTCAGCAGCAGCGCGTCGGGTTGGCGCGTGCTCTGGCGACAAATGCCGATATCCTGCTCATGGATGAAGCCTTTTCCGCGCTTGATCCGCTGATCCGTTCCGAGATGCAGGACCAACTGGTGGAACTGCAGGAAAAACTGCAGAAGACCATTATCTTCATCACCCACGATCTGGATGAAGCGCTGCGTCTTGGCAACAATATTGCCATTCTGAAAGATGGGGAACTGGTGCAGGACGACAAGCCGGAGGAAATCCTGCTCAATCCGGCGACCAGCTATGTGGAAGCCTTTGTGCGAGATGTGAACCGGGCCCGCGCCCTGACGGTTGAAACCGTGATGCAGCCGCAGGAATTCCGCATCACCGCGACGACCATCGAAGATGCCCTCAAACAGATGCGTGCGCACAAGGATGATTACGCCTATCACGTCACCGATGATGGCTATCAGGGTATGTTGTCGCAAGAAAGCCTTGAGGAATATTATCAGGAAGACAAGACCGCCAAGTTGACCGAAGAGCATTATGAAGATCTTGAGCCGATTGCTCCGGATGCCGCGCTTGAAGAGGTTCTGCCAGAAACTCTGGCGTCGGACTATCCTGTCCCGGTCGTGGATGAAGAAGGCGAATTCGTTGGTAGTCTATCGCGGGATGCTCTGGCCGAAGTACTCAGCCCTGAGGCCTCGACCGAAGAAGTTGACACTGACACGAGCGCTACCTCTGACGAAGGCGAAGAGGAAGCCGCAGAAAAAGGTGAGGCTAAGGACAAGCTCTCCAATGCACCAGCCTGAAGCGGCAGCGCACGCTTGCTAGAATTCCAAAATGAGAAAGGGTGACCCGCTGTGGGCCACCCTTTTTATATGCATTCTCAAGTAGGCAGTGCCTGCAAAGGTCGTTGGACTGTATCAGCCGGCTTTCGTGGTGCCCATATTCTTGCGCATGGAAACAAACCGCATGGCGCGCTGCGCCGATGAGACATCAATATCCTTGTAGAAAGCGACCGTCCGCCCGGTTTCTGCAAGACTTTTGTTGAGTTTGTCTGCCTTCAGACCCATTAATTTACCAAAAGCTCCGTTGGTGATACCAATGGATTTGCACAACAGGCTGATTGGCTCGTCATTGGTCTGATAGAGGGCGTTGGATACGATCGGCTCTTCCATATCGGCCATGGCCGCCAGGAACATCACGATATCCGGCCCGCGGTTGGTTTCAACCAGCATGCTCAGAGCATCGGATTTATCCAGCTTGCCGTCCCTGACATCCGCAATCACGATCTTGGCTTCGAGCCGTTTCTGACGGCCAACGATCTTTTGATCTGACGCCGCCTTTCTGGCCCGGTCTACCAGATCGTTCGCTGCCTGCTCATCATTCTGAAACAATTGGGCGAGCTGCGCTTTCCCTTCCGGCGGAAGCAATGGCAGTAGACGCTTGGCCGCGTCTTCTGTAATGTCCGGTCGCGAGCAGAGGTTGGCCTGCAATACTGCATCGCCATCTGCCTTGGTCACCAAGGTATTGAAGCCCTTGGAGGTAATCTCTGCGCCCTTGTTCTGTGTAACCTTGTGCCAGACGGCGCGTGTGCCATTCTCGATAAGAGCGTCGGTCACCGTGCCGCTGAGATGCTCGCGCTGGGCGATGCTTTCCAAGTGGGTTTCCGGCAGCGTCTGGGTCAGTTGAACAAAGTCCGCGTCGGTAAGAACAGGACTATGCTGAAGCATAGGCCCCGCAACAGACACATCATCCTGAGCCATCTTGAGGGCAACTTCATTGGGTAGTCCTTGTTCTGTGGCTACCCGATCGGAAAATTCTGCGCGCCCTTCGACGCTGACCTCATTGAGCATCTTCAAAACGATATCCCGGAAGATCAGCGTTCCCTGCTCGGTATGGTTTTCGGCACCATCGAAAAACAGATCCGCCACTCGACCGAGCAGTTCACGTCTTTTGTCGCTCGATTTTTCTCTGGCGAGGTCTGTAATATTATCCAACATGGTTGCCTCTTTGCTTTGCATTTCTAGAAGACTATATCTCTTCGTTTCTAAGATTACGTTAATTGATTGTAGATACGGATGATCAAATAACCCTTTAAAATTGCAGGGTTATTTGACTTAAACTCTTGATCATTTACCAGGAGACATTGTCAATATTCTCCAGTTCGATCTGGCTGCCATCACTGAAGTCAATGGTGCCGCTCGCGTCGTCTGACAGCAGCATCTGATCGCTGCCTTCAACCATTGTTACGGTGCCGGTATCAAGTGAGATTGTCCAGTCGGTGCCATAGGTTGTCGTGTCGGTGCCATCGGCTGCAAGGATCTCCAGAGAGTCCGTCCAGTCGCCAACCGAGCCACCATCGATAATGTCATTGCCGTCTCCCACCATATAGATGAAGGTGTCATCCCCTTCGCCACCCGAGAGATAGTCGTTCCCATCTCCGCCTATGAGGGTGTCGTTGCCAGCCCCGCCGTATAGGGAATCATCTCCAGAGCCGGCCTGTTCTGTGTAGGTGGCGGCTGTAGAGACTGAGCCTTCACCGCCGAAGAGAATATCGTCGCCCGTACCGCCATAGACCGTGTCATTGCCCGAGCCGCCATAAAGCGCGTCGTCACCCGCTTCCCCGTGGAGAGCATCAGCTCCGTCGTTGCCATACACAATATCCGCCCCGTCTTCAGCATTGATGAAGTCGTTGCCGTCTCCGCCGGAAATCGTGTCTGAATCGGCGCCGCCGTAAATGTCATCATCACCAGAGCCGCCGTCGATTGTATCCTGACCAGCATCGCCATAGATAACATCGTCACCGTCATGTCCGTCAATCACATCATTCCCGCTATAAGCGGTGATCATGTCGTCGTCGCTCGTGCCGTTGAGCGTATCGCTATTATCGCTGCCGTTGACCTGATTGAGGCTGCTGAAGTCATCAACATCCCCAACGGCTACGGTGAGGGTTTGACTGGTCGACAGGTTGCCACTGTCAGTCGCGGTGACTGTAACATCGACGGAGCTTTCGGTTTCATAGTCCAGCGATATGCCATCCTTGAGTTTCAGTATGACCTCGCCATCCTGTGTAACCACCTCGAAGCGGTCGTCGCTCGTACTGTAGGAAATGCTGTCGCCATCATCTACATCAGTCACGCTGAGTGTGGCGATCTCAGCCCCGGCTTCATTTTCCAGCACGCCGAAACCATCGGAATCGTTGATTTGGAAATTGTCGAGCAACGTGCCGTATGAGTTTTCCGACCCCATTTCGATGAAGGTGATTGTGTTGGAGCCATCGCCCGAACCTGCTGTCAGCTCAAGCGTGTAGGTGTTCCAGCCAAGGCCGTCATTCGCCGGGTCGATGGTTGCGATAATCTCACCGTTCCAGACAACCTGAACCACGCTTTGGCCCAGAGCTTCCTCGGCGGTACCTGACACGCCATCGCCATATGCACCGCGAGATTTCAAATCCATGGAAAGGCTATAAGTTTCGCCATCTTCCAGACCTTCAAGCTCGCGTGTCAACGTGCCATTGGATTGGGCCGCCAGATCGACATGATAGTCCCCATCTGTTGCGCCAAGATCCATATGACCCGCTTCATGCACATCAATGCTGCTTTGTGTCCAGCCATCGATATAGGCATCTTCATACCAGCCGGTTCCATCTCCGCCGCCATGAACGCCGCCATTGAACACTTCGAAACTTCCGTTATAGAGGAAGTTATATGAGCCGGAGGCTGTGAGGGTCGGAGCCTCGTTGAGATCGCCCACATCAATGGTGAAGTCTTCACTGACGCTGCCGCCATTGCCATCATCCGCAGTGACGGTCACCGTGACCGTTTGTTCTGCCTCATAATCGAGGGAGACGCCGTCCTTGAGCTTGAGGACATAAGAACCATCCTGCTCGACGACCTCGAAGCGGCTGTCATCGACGCTGTAGCTATGGGTATCAGAGCTATCCACATCGGTGGTGGACAGGGTGCCGATAACCGCCCCGGAGTCATTCTCGTCCACGGAGCTGGCTGACAGATCCACAGCGGTCGGCGCATCATTGGTGCCGGTGACTTCAATGGTGACGGTGCCCTGATCGGTGGAGCCATTGCCATCATCTGCGGTATAGGTGAAGGAGACCTCGCGGCTCTCCCCCACGGCCAGATCATCAAAGGCTGTGCCCGGATCAAAGCTGTAGGAGCCGTCATCATTCAGCGTGACAGTGCCCTCGGATGGCTGGCCATCAAGGCTATAGCTGATCGTATCCCCATCCAGATCGGTCGCGGTGACAGAACTGGAAAGAACACTATTCTCGCCCGTGGTCTCTGACGCATCACTGGCAGTGACGGCCTCGTTGAGATCGCCCACATCAATGGTGAAGTCTTCACTGACGCTGCCGCCATTGCCATCATCAGCAGTGACGGTCACCGTGACCGTTTGTTCCGCCTCATAATCGAGAGAGACGCCGTCCTTGAGCTTGAGGACATAAGAACCATCCTGCTCGACAACCTCGAAGCGGCTGTCATCAACGCTGTAGCTATGGGTATCAGAGCTATCCACATCGGTGGTGGACAGGGTGCCGATAACAGCCCCGGAGTCATTCTCATCCACGCTTGAGGATGACAGATCCACAGCGGTCGGCGCATCATTGGTGCCGGTCACTTCAATGGTGACGGTGCCCTGATCGGTGGAACCATTGCCATCATCAGCGGTATAGGAGAAGGAGACCTCGCGGCTCTCACCCACGGCCAGATCATCAAAGGCGGTGCCCGGATCAAAGCTGTAGGAGCCATCGTCATTCAGCGTAACGGTGCCCTCGGATGGCTGGCCATCAAGGCTATAGCTGATCGTATCCCCATCCAGATCGGTCGCGGTGACGGAACTGGAAAGAACGCTATTCTCGCCCGTGGTCTCTGAGGCATCACTGGCAGTGACGGCCTCGTTGAGATCGCCCACATCAATGGTGAAGTCTTCACTGACGCTGCCGCCATTGCCATCATCAGCAGTGACGGTCACCGTGACCGTTTGTTCCGCCTCATAGTCGAGAGAGACGCCGTCCTTGAGCTTGAGGACATAAGAACCATCCTGCTCGACAACCTCGAAGCGGCTGTCATCGACGCTGTAGCTATGGGTATCAGACGCATCCACATCGGTGGTGGACAGGGTGCCGATAACCGCCCCGGAGTCATTCTCATCCACGCTTGAGGATGACAGATCCACAGCGGTCGGCGCATCATTGGTGCCGGTCACTTCAATGGTGACGGTGCCCTGATCGGTGGAGCCATTGCCATCATCAGCGGTATAGGAGAAGGAGACCTCGCGGCTCTCACCCACGGCCAGATCATCAAAGGCGGTGCCCGGATCAAAGCTGTAGGAGCCATCGTCATTCAGCGTGACAGTGCCCTCGGATGGCTGGCCATCAAGGCTATAGCTGATCGTATCCCCATCCAGATCGGTCGCAGTGACGGAACTGGAAAGAACACTATTCTCGCCCGTGGTCTCTGAGGCATCACTGGCAGTGACGGCCTCATTGAGATCGCCCACATCAATGGTGAAGTCCTCACTGACGCTGCCGCCATTGCCATCATCAGCAGTGACGGTCACCGTGACTGTTTGTTCCGCCTCATAATCGAGGGAGACACCGTCCTTGAGCTTGAGGACATAAGAACCATCCTGCTCGACAACCTCGAAGCGGCTGTCATCGACGCTGTAGCTATGGGTGTCAGAGGCATCCACATCGGTGGTGGACAGGGTGCCGATGACCGCACCGGAGTCATTCTCGTCCACGCTTGAGGATGACAGATCCACAGCGGTCGGCGCATCATTGGTGCCGGTGACTTCAATGGTGACGGTGCCCTGATCGGTGGAACCATTGCCATCATCAGCGGTATAGGTGAAGGAGACCTCGCGGCTCTCCCCCACGGCCAGATCATCAAAGGCTGTGCCCGGATCAAAGCTGTAGGAGCCGTCATCATTCAGCGTGACAGTGCCCTCGGATGGCTGGCCATCAAGGCTATAGCTGATCGTATCCCCATCCAGATCGGTCGCGGTGACAGAACTGGAAAGAACACTATTCTCGCCCGTGGTCTCTGAGGCATCACTGGCAGTGACGGCCTCGTTGAGATCGCCCACATCAATGGTGAAGTCCTCATTGCCATCTGACGCTGTGTGCCCCGCCTGGCCATCAAGGCTATAGCTGATCGTATCCCCATCCAGATCGGTCGCGGTGACGAACACTATTCTCCTTGAGATGCCATGAAGAACCATGCCATCATCATCCATCAGCACGTGACGGTCACCGTGACTGTTTGTTCCGCCTCATAATCGATTGGTGCCGGGAACCATTGAGACACCGTCCTTGAGCTTGAGGACATAAGAACCATCCTGCTCGACAACCTCGAAGCGGCTGTCATCGACGCTGTAGCTATGGGTGTCAGAGGCATCCACATCGGTGGTGGACAGGGTGCCGATGACCGCACCGGAGTCATTCTCGTCCACGCTTGAGGATGACAGATCCACAGCGGTCGGCGCATCATTGGTGCCGGTGACTTCAATGGTGACGGTGCCCTGATCGGTGGAACCATTGCCATCATCAGCGGTATAGGTGAAGGAGACCTCGCGGCTCTCGACCCACGGCCAGATCATCAAAGGCTTGAGGTGCCCGGATCAAAGCTGTAGGAGCCGTCATCATTCAGCGTGACAGTGCCCTCGGATGGCTGGCCATCAAGGCTATAGCTGATCGTATCCCCATCCAGATCGGTCGCGGTGACAGAACTGGAAAGAACACTATTCTCGCCCGTGGTCTCTGAGGCATCACTGGCAGTGACGGCCTCGTTGAGATCGCCCACATCAATGGTGAAGTCCTCACTGACGCTGCCGCCATTGCCATCATCATCAGCAGTGACGGCGTGACTGTTTGTGACGGTCACCGTGACCGTTTGTTCCGCCTCATAGTCCTCGCTGACGCTGCCGCCATTGCCATCATCCGCCGTGACGGTCACCGTGACCGTTTGTTCCGCCTCATAATCGAGAGAGACGCCGTCCTTGAGCTTGAGGACATAAGAACCATCCTGCTCGACAACCTCGAAGCGGCTGTCATCGACGCTGTAGCTATGGGTATCAGAGGCATCCACATCGGTGGTGGACAGGGTGCCGATAACCGCACCGGAGGCATTCTCATCCACGCTTGAGGATGACAGATCCACAGCGGTCGGCGCATCATTGGTGCCGGTGACTTCAATGGTGACGGTGCCCTGATCGGTGGAGCCATTGCCATCATCTGCGGTATAGGTGAAGGAGACCTCGCGGCTCTCTCCCACGGCCAGATCATCAAAGGACGTGCCCGGATCAAAGCTGTAGGAGCCATCGTCATTCAGCGTGACGGTACCCTCGGATGGCTGCCCATCAAGGCTATAGCTGATCGTATCCCCATCCAGATCGGTCGCAGTGACAGAACTGGAAAGAACACTATTCTCACCCGTGGTCTCGGCGATATCGTCTGCTTCGACCAGTGCATTTCCCTCTGTGGTGTCGCCTCCATTTGCCGGAGGCAGCGAGCCACCCGAGGGCGATCCCGTGTTGATCGAGCCACTCTGCATCGTCGGAAGAACAGAGGCCTCATCGCCGCTGAGGGGAGCTGCGCTGCGCGTTAGGTCTGCCGAGCCATTGTTTATAGAGAGAATCGGGCTTTCCTGGCCTGCGTTGGCAATGTCTTCCGGGGCTGACAATCCGGAAGCGGAAACAGGAGAGACAAAATCATCGACAGCCGGAGCGGATGCAAGCGAAGAGGGCTGTGTCGACAAAGAGCCAGAGCCCACATCGGCAGTGCTCCCATCCGCTTCACCCGACTGCTGTGTTGGAAGGAGCGTTTCTTCCTCATTAGCGAGGCCATAATGAAGGTTCGGGTTCAGGATATCCTGACGCAGCGCAATATGGTCACCGGTGTCATAGTCACTGGCTTTTTCCATTTCTGCTTTTTGCAGGGTCTGCTGGGCGCGGTTGGATTCAAATTTGGATGCAGCCGCTTCGGGTTTTACATCTGGGGTATTGGTGTCAGCCATTGCCAGGTTCCTTAACTCGATTACGCCTTCTGCAATCAGGCATTTGGCCCTGACGCTATAATAGGCGTGCTTAATCGGGCCTTTCGGAAACTGGTTATGAATGGGTTAAGAGCGGCTTTTTCGGTTTAATTGAATTGGAATTGTCCAAAAATTACAAAGGTGGTTAAGAAAAGATCAAGAGACTTGGCGCCATATTGGGGAAGTCTGGAAATTTCTGTTAACTCAATTGTCCTCCCGGTCACCACTGCGGCAGGGTAATGACACATGAGCGCAATGAATGATGACAGGTCGCAAGCCTGAAAAACCAAACAGCATGATCGCTACCCTTCGAGCTGGCATAGCGCGGTTCCATGCGGTTTTTCAACCTCCTAGCTCCATGCAGACAACATGGTTCGCCGAACAGGTGCGTGTTCCGAAACGGATCATGGCGGCGTCTTTTGTCATCAATATGCTCGGACTTGGCATGCCCTTGGTCATCTTGCAGATTTATGACCGCATCATACCCAACCAGTCTTATGCGACGCTGTTCTATTTGATTGCCGGTCTCGTCACCGTGCTGGTGCTTGATACTCTCCTGAAAGTCGTTCGCTCACATATCTCCGGCTGGTCTTCATCCTACATTGATTATGTGTCGGGCGTGGAGGCGATCCAACGGGTCTTGCGGGCGTCGCCGGAGGCTTTGGAAAAGAGCGCGGCAAGCACGCATATTGATCGCATGAATGCGCTCTCGACCACTGCGCGCATGTTTGCCGGACCAGCTCGGATGGGGCTGGTCGACTTGCCCTTTATTTTCATCTTTCTGGGCGTGATGGCCATCGTCAGCCCGACCATCGCCGGGTTGCTGGTTGCTGTCTTTTCCATTTTCGCCTGGAGGCTGCTCAAGAGGGCCAAGGATATCCAGAGCCTGCAGGATGAACGGCAACAGTTGGATCGGCGCAAATATGATTTCGTGATTGAAGCCTTGTCGGGCATTGAATCGATCAAGACCATGTCTTGTGAGCCACAGATGATGCGCCGTTATGAACGTCTCCAGGAATCCATCGCCGTCGCCTTTCATCGCTCGGTCAAACTGGACGGGGCAACGCAGTCCCTGAGTGCTTCCTTTGCTTCCATCACCATGATCACGATTGTTTCCAGCGGGGCCTTGCTGGTTATCGAGGGCACCCAGTCCATTGGCTCGCTGGCCTGCTGTCTGCTGCTCGGGGGCAGGGCGGTCGAGGTTCTGGTCCGTTCTGTCCGTTCTTGGAGTGAATTGAGCAATTTCGATCTGGTCAAGCAGAATGTCGACGAGCTCCTGTCGGTCAATCCCGAGCCGGACAAGGTGATAGCGCATGCCGAACTGGCGTCCGGAGAGATCATTCTGGATGAAGCTGTCATGGCGTCACGAATGGGCGATGACTATGGCACCTACCGGATCTCGATGACCATTCCCCATGGAGCCACCATCGGCATCAAGGGCAATCTGACAATCGATGATCATCATTTCCTTAGAATTCTGCGCACCAAGATTGATCCGGACGGAGGCGATATCCTCTTGGGTGGGCGTTCGATTCATGATCTGGTGGATGCAGATGTCTCTGCCTCCATTGCCTATGTTCCCAATAGCCCGGCTATTTTCAGTGGCTCCATTCTGGATAATATCACGCTGTTCAGCCCCCGCGACGGTTTGCAGAATGCGCGTGAGGCCGCCCAATTGATCGGGCTGGAAAGCGATATCCAACAACTGCCCTACGGCTATGACATGATGCTTGGCTCGGGTGGCAACGAAACCCTGCCGCCGAGTTTTCGTCAGCGCATTTGTATTGCAAGAGCCATTGCCAGCAAGCCGAAAATTCTCATTCTGGAAGAAGCCAACGCAATGCTGGATCAGCGCTCCGATACCCTTTTACGCAAGGGGATTGAGGCCTTGCGGGGCTCCATGACCATTATCTTCCTGTCAAACCGACCCTCCTTTCTCTCCCTTGCCGATCAGCAGGTCATTCTCAAGGATGGCACGCTCATGCCGTTTGATGGCGCCCAAGCGCGTCAACAGGCTGCATCGCAACCAGACGCCAAAGACGATGCCAAGTCGGCAGTTGGAGGTGTGGCATGATCGAGGAAACAAGAAGGAAAGACGGCCAGTCTTCCAATAAGGAACAGGCAGAGCAAAAAGAGCAAGGCGCTGGCAAGCTTCAGATCAAACCGATCGCACCGGCCAAGCGCAGCGGCAGGGGCAAGGCACGGGGCGCACCGATGCTGCTCAAGCGGGCCGACGATAATCCGCTGGAGGGAGCAACCCTATCCGAAGCCGCGCGTCATGCGGGCAAAGAGGATGTGAGCCTTGCGGAGCTCGCAGATTATTCGGCGGATCAACATTTTGCGACGGATGCATCCGAGCCAAAGCTTGACAAACCGAAGGACCATATCGCCAAAGATGCGTGTATGCCGGCATATGGGGGCGAAAGCGCGCCTGAACGGGATGTTCCCTTCTCTGATTTTGAACAGCGTCTTGGTATCAAGGAACGTTGGTCGGGCATTGATTATGCCAGTTCGGCTGGCCGGTGCGTTCAGGTTTTGCTGGCGCTGATCGGCTGGGGCGGTGGCGGACGTCATCTGGCGCAGGTGCTTCCCCATTTCAATACCGTTCATGACATGACGGGGCTAAGAGCCGTTCTTACACGGCTCAATTATGTGGCCATTTCGGATGAAGCCAAGCTTGGCACCCTGTCGGAAGAAAAGCTGCCCTGCCTTTATCAGGATGAAGAGGACGATATTGTCCGCATTGTTCTATCCGTCGATTTTGGTGCCAATCGGGTAACCTGCTTTAATGGCCAGACCGGCGAGGAAGAGGTCATTGTCTGCCCCGGGCAGCCGGTGATTATCCACCATATCAAACCGCTGGATGTGGCCAGTCGCACCCGTTTTGTCCAATCCTTCGGTTGGGTAACCCATGCTGCGGCGTCTTTCCGGAAGTTGTTCTTCTCGTTGTTTGTCATCAATTTCGGTATCAATCTGGCAGCCATGGCGGTGCCCATTTTCATCATGACTGTCTATGGCTATGCGATCCCGTCCAAGGCGCCGGGTAGTCTGATGATGTTTGTCCTCGGCGTGGGCATGATCGTTGCGGCGGATTATGCGCTGCGGTCTCTGCGTACGCGCATTCTGGCCTATGTCGGTGCTCGCTTTGATACCGCCCTGTCGGTTGAGGTCTTCCAGCGCCTTCTCTATCTGCCCTATAGCATGGTGCAGAATGCCTCCATTGGTGCGCAGCTGGCACGGTTACGGCAATTTGAAAAATTGCGCGAGATCTTTCTGGGCTCCTTCGGCACCGCCGTTCTGGACCTGCCCTTCGTGCTCGTTTTCATCACGGCCATTGCGCTGATCGGCGGCTGGATCGCGGCCATTCCCGCAACGCTGGTCGGACTCTATGCGATACTGGCCATCGTCACCATTCCTATTGCCAAGCGCCAGACCATGCAATCAGGCGATGCCAAGTCCAAGAAACAGAACATCATGATGGAGCTGTTTCTGATGCATCGCGAAATCAAGGATGTTGGTGGGGAAGCCGTCTGGCAGAAACGCTATGAGGACGCGGCTGCCAGCTTTGCCGCCCTTGATTTCCGTGCGCAGCATTTCTCCCGCCAAGTGCAGACCATCTCGCAAGCCCTGTCCATGGGAGCTGGCATCACCACCTTGGGAGCAGGCACGATCATGGTGATGGAAGGGGATCTGGGCGTTGGTGGATTGATCGCGATCATGGCCCTCATCTGGCGGGTTCTGGCGCCTTTGCAGAATGCCTTCCTCAGTCTATCCCGCGTGGGCAAGCTGATTGAAGCCATCCGCATGGTGAATAATCTAATGCGCACCCAACCAGAGCGTATGCCCGGTATCGTGCCGAGCATTTCGCGCAAGTTTCAGGGGCATATAGCAACCAAGAATCTGTCCTTCCGCTATCCGCAGGCCGCAGATGCTGCGATCAAGAGTGCCAATGTGACCATCAATCCGGGCGAAATCGTCGCCATTACCGGGCCAAGTGGAGGCGGCAAGTCTACCTTCCTTAAGTTGCTGGCTGGTCTTTATCGTCCTGTTGCTGGGTCAGTGGGCTTTGACCATCTTGATATCCGCCAGATCGATTTGGGCGAATTGCGTTTCGAGATCAGCTACCAGCCAGACAATGCCACCTTTTTCTACGGAACGGTTGCGCAGAATTTCCATCTCAATGACCCCGAGGCCGATTGTGCCAAGATGGCTGGCCTCATGCAGACCTTCAATATCGGAGCCGACCATCCAGACCTGCCTGAGGGGATGGAAACACGTCTGAAGGCGGAAACCGTGCATCAGATGTCGGATGCGCTCAAGCAGAAGCTCTTGCTATGTCGCAGCTTCAGTAAATCCGCGACCTACTATTTCCTTGATGAACCGGCCAATCATCTCGATTTTGAAACCGATCGGAAATTCATGGATCACCTGCAGGCCATGCGGGGTGAAGCCACCATTCTGTTCACCACGCAGCGACCCAGCCACATGAAAATGGCAGACCGCATACTGGTGCTGCATGAAGGGCGGGTCATCATGAATGGGCCGCCCGAGAAGATCTTGCCGCAATTGGACAGCTTCAACAAATCGGTTGCATAAGGCAGATCTCTCAAAGAGGCGCCTTTTGGGCAAGGATGTATTAACCCTAAGCGCGCTATTGTTGAATTGGTGTTGCGGCATAGGCTGCTCGCGATCATGTGGGATCATGTTCCAGAAGGGAAAGCCGGTCGGTTTTCCGGTCTCGAGTATGAGCAAAACGGGTACGGGTCTTGCGCTTTTCCAAGGGAAAGGCGAGGGCATTCCGGGGTGAATTCAGTGAAGTTGTTTGCTTCAAAAAGCACAGGTCTTGACTCCAAGACGCTGACATTGCCGCTGGCGCTTGAGGCTGAACAGCCGCCTCAGCTCTTTGCCTATGTGGTAACGGGGTGCTTTATCTTTTTGGGAGCCTTCATTGTCTGGGCCTTTGTCACCTCTGTGCTGGAGGTTACCCATGCTGGTGGTCAGATACAGCCGATTGACTCTGTCCAGACCATCCAACATCTTGAAGGCGGTTATATCGACCAGATTCTGGTGTCCGAAGGCGACAGGGTCAAGGCAGGCCAGCCGCTGGTGCGTTTGCGCCCGACGGCAACCGAAAGCGAGCGTGACCAACTGGCGATCAGGGCTGCATCCCTGCGCATGGCGATTGCCACCACTGATGCGCTTATGAAGCAACAGGAAACTGTCTCCTTTGGCGAGGCAGGTCGCCTTTATAGCAACATTGCGCAGTCGCAAATGAGCGTTTTTTCATCCGAGAAAAATCGTATCAATCGCGAGTTGGCCAAATATGCATCCCAGTTGGCCCGTCACGAGGCAGAATATCGCTCGACGATTGCCGAGCAGAAGAGCGCCGTAAAGCGTATGGAGATTGCTAAAGAGCAGTTTACGATGCTCGATGGCCTGCTCAAGCAGCAATATGCATCTCGCCGCTCGGTACTGGAAGCTGAAGCCGCGCTGGAAGAAGCGCGCTCGCGCCTTTATTCCCTTGATGGGAGGCTCGCGACAACGCGCGAACAGGTCAAGGAAGCCCAGATACAGTTGGAAGAAGCGCGGGCCAAAATTTCCAGTGATCTGGCCAAGGAAAAATCCAAGAATGCCAGCGAACTGGCCGAGGTCGATCGCCTTCTGACCAAGCAGCAGGATCGTGTCACCAGCCTTGATTTGACTGCGCCGACGGATGGCATCGTGCAGGAACTGCCAGTCAATTCGGTTGGGGCGGTGGTGCGCTCTGGCGAAGTGGTTGCGCGGATCGTGCCCGATGATCGCAAGATCATCGCCGAGGTGCGCGTGAAACCAAAAGATATCGGCCATATCCATCTCAATGCCGATGCCAAGGTGACCGTATCTACCTTCGATCCTTATGTCTTCGGGGCTTTGGAAGGCAATGTAAAGACCATTTCGGCGACCTCCTTTGAGGATGAAAATGGCGAACCTTATTTCAAGGTGCATATCGCGCTCGATCAAAACGAGTTCAATCGCAATAATATGGCCTATCCAGTGCTGCCGGGCATGGTTGTGACTGCTGATATCGTGACGGGCTCCAAGTCGCTGGCGCGTTATCTCCTCAAGCCGGTCTATCGGTCCATGGACGTGGCTTTCTCCGAGCGCTAACTTCCCATGGAAGCCTTTTGGATGAATGGACTGGATGCCGGGGCCGCTTTTCTCAACATATCCTTGATTTGATTGCTCATATGGGCCGACAAGCCGCTTGGATGTCTGCGTATTTCCGCTTTATTAACCATAATTCCATAAGACTGGAGGGAGGTGACCCGTAAGCGGCGAGCTCTAACCATGTCCTCGCAGTAGAAGATCAGCATGAACGGCAAAAAGAAAATAGGTCTGGTAACAGCCACGACAAGCAAGGCCGATGGGAGCACCCGTCGGCTCGGGTTTGGCAACCGCTTTGCTTTTTTGCTGTTAAGCGCGTCTCTTTGCCTTTCGGTGCGCCCCGCATTGGCGGATAATCTGGCGCAGATGCTCTATGACGTTTACGATAACAATCCAGAAATTCACGCATCGGAAGCTGGTCTGGCCATCAAGCAGGCCGAAACGAAGAAGGCCAATGCGGTCTTTATGCCGCAGATCAGCGCTTATGCGTCCCAATCAATGGTGGAAGAGCGGCTGAAGACGGGGCGTACAGAGCGCACGCGTACCAGCCAGTATGGCATCAAGGCCAGCCAGCGCCTATTCAATGGTTTTCAGGGCAGAAACAATCTGATCAAAGCCAAATATGAAGAAAAATCGGGCTTTTATCAGCTTAAAAACCGGGAAAGAGAAGTCCTTCTCGAAGCGGTCAAAGCCTATATGGATGTGTATGCCGCACGCAACATGATTGCCCTGCGACGCGATCATGTTGCCAATCTTGAAAAACAGCACAGAGCCACAAGAGCCCGCATTCGCGCAGGTGAGTTGACCAGAACCGATCTGGCCAAGACCGAAGCGCTGCTCTATCGGGCCCGCGCCGCGCTGGAAGGGGCGCACGCAGATTTGGGCGGAGCGTCCGGGCGCTATGAAGCGCTGGTGGGATATCGTCCCGGCGAGTTGATCTATCCGCAGATGCCTGTGCGCTATTTGCCCGCTGATGAAAAAGAGGCGGTGAAAAAAGCCCTGCGCATGCATCCAGATCTCAGAGCGTCGCGCGCTAATGATAAGGCGGCAGACTATGCGGTCAAATCTGCACAAGGGGCCTTTCTGCCCACGCTGGATCTCAATGGCGATGTCTCTGAGAATTTGGCCTCAAGCGCAGCCGAAACCAACAAGTCCGAGCGCAGTCTTTCCCTGCGTCTAAGCCTGCCGCTATTTGATGGTGGCGCACGCTCTGCAGAGGTGCAGAAGGCGCGCGCCGCGCGAAGCCAGCAAGTTCATCAGACCAATGCTTTGCGGGCACAGATCAAGGCCAATGCACGCGAGCAGTTCCTCAGATATCGGGCCGCTGTCGCATCCATGCTTCAGGCCAGCGCCGAAGTGACAGCCGCCAGCAATCTTTTGCGGGGCATCAAGATGGAAGAGAAAGCTGGCCAACGCTCCTACCTTGATATTTTGGATGCGGAAGTGTCCCTGCTGGATGCGCGTGAGTTGGCAATCTATTCACGGGCTGACAGTGTGATCGCGATCTACAGCTATCTCGCTGCCACCGGTCAGTTGACCGTTTCTGGTGCCCGTAAGGAATATGTCAGCAATGATCCACAAGCCGCCGCTGCTGTTGCCAGAGCCCGACAAATGGCCGAGCTGAAAGCAAGGCCTGCTAAAAAGGCCGGTCCCCGTCTGACCGATGACCCATGGAATGGTTTGCGCTGACCGGATTCAACCCGCCTGCTGGCTTGAACAAAGTCCATTTTGGGTTACATGTGTTCATAAATACAATATTTACGATAGTCTTACCTTTTGGACAGAGCAAGCCAACTTTGACCATTTTTGGCCTGTGTCATTAACGTCTTTGCCCTACAGTGTCCCGAAATATCGTCGAAGCCTTTCGCTCTTGGGGAAGAGCGGAAAACGCACAGGGGACACGCGGGGCTCAAAATGGCACTTATCTTGATCGTTGATGATCAAAACACAAATAGACAGATTTATGCTCAGATCGCGCGGCGCATTGAAGCCGAAATAGACGTTGTTACATGCTCAGGGCCAATAGAAGCTCTTTCATGGTTAGCACATAATAGCCCCGATCTGATCCTGACTGACTTCAGTATGCCAGGCATGCAGGGGGATGACTTTATTGGTCAAATCCGTTCAGACAGACGTCTGGCAGACGTACCAGTGATTGTCATCACCGTGTTTGAAGATCGGCGCCTACGGCTGCGGGCGTTGGATGCTGGCGCGACGGATCTTCTTATCAGTCCGGTCGATCATCGCGAGTTCATTGCCCGTGCGCGCAATCTTCTCAAAATGCATCGCCAGAGCAAGGTTCTCTCAAACCGGGCCAACTCGCTGCTTGAGTCCCTGAAAAAAAGCGAAAGCATACTGGCCTGGACACAGCGCGAAAGTGAATCGCGTCTTGTGAATGTGATCAACACGCTCCCTGTCATGGTCAGTGCCACTGATCTTGATGGCTGCTATCTGTTTATGAATGTCAATCAGGCCAACTATCTTGGCCTCAAGGTTGAGCAGGTTGTCGGGCGCCACAGAGCTGAAATTTTCGGCTCGCAGGTTGCCGAGCGGTATGATTCCATCGACCAATTGGTGATCGCCTCCAATCACGGCATTCGCTCCTTTGAGGAAGAAATCGTTGGCGCGGACGGCAACAAACGCATCTTTCTGACCAACAAGTCTCCCCTCGTGGAAGGGGAAAATGTCATCGGTGTGGTAACCTCCTCTCAGGATATCACCGATCGCAAAGCAGCCGAAACCCATCTGCATCATCTGGCGCATCACGATTCACTCACTGGTCTGGCCAACAGGGCGTTGCTGAGAGATCGTGTCGAGCGCGAAATCGGGCGCTGTCGCCGCGGTGATGGACGTTTTGCCCTGCATCTGATTGATCTGGATGGCTTCAAGCAGGTCAATGATGTCCATGGTCATGCGACGGGTGATGAATTACTGACCCGCGTTGCTGAAGGGCTACGCATTATCGCGGGCAAAGAAGACCTTGTGGCACGCCTTGGGGGCGATGAATTCGCTATTCTGCAATCCAACATCACCTCCGAAGCGCAGGTGGAGGATATGTGCAAGGCAGCGATGGAAATCATGCCAGGCGCGATTGCCGGTGTGCAACTGTCGACGCCGGTTACGGCCTCGGTGGGCATATCTGTTCACCCGGAAGACGGCAACAGCTATGAGCATCTCATGCGCAATGCCGACCTTGCCATGTATCGCACCAAGGCGGCGAGCGGCAATGGCTTCAGCTTCTTTGTCTCGAACATGGATGCCCGCGCCCGGGAAGAGCGCCGATTGGATGCCACCTTGCGCGAAGCGCTGGAAAGCAACCGCTTCGAACTGCTCTATCAGCGTCAGGTTGATATCAAGACAGGACAGATCGTTGGCTGCGAGGCATTACTCAGAATGCGTGAAGCCGATGGCACTCTGGTCGCGCCAAGTGAATTTCTGGCGCGGGCCGAACGCAACGGCATGATCATGCCAATCAACGAATGGGTGATCCGGGAGGCCTGTAGGCAAGGGGCCCGATGGCGCGAAATGGGGCTACCGGAATTTTCCATCGGGGTCAATCTGTCGCCGGTGCAGTTCCAGCGCCAGTCGGTTCCACTGCTGGTCGCGCGCATTCTTTCAGAAACGGGGTTGCCCTCGCATTTGCTTGATCTGGAACTGACGGAAAGCATTGTTCTGCATGATCGCAAACAGGTTGCCCTGCAGCTTCAGCAGCTGCGCGATCTGGGGGTCAAAATCTCCATAGATGATTTCGGAACGGGCTGTTCTTCCCTTTCATATGTGAAGCATTTCCCGGTAGATCGATTGAAAATCGACCAGTCCTTTGTGCATGATCTTCTTGAAAATCCATCGGACGCAGCCATCGTTCGTGCAACCGTCAATCTTGGGCATTCTCTCGGTTTCGAGGTGATCGCCGAGGGGGTCGAGACAGAAGAGGTCTTGCGTCATCTGGAGATCGAGCATTGCGACAAAGCGCAAGGCTACTATTTCGGAAAGCCGCAATCGGCTGAAAAACTGCAGCTGGCCATTCAGGCACAGATGCCTGCCAAACTGGCATCTCTGGGGTGAACAGCGAAAGATCGGATTTTCATGACCGTACGGACTTCTTTTCTTGAACCTGTTATCGATCCGGTCATGCGACTGGTTGGCATTCTGTCTCACAGGCCAGACACGGAGCATGTGGCAATCATCCTGCGTTTGGGCATGATATTGGCGCTATGGGCCTTCACCGCCCTTGACTATCTCATCCTGCAGAAAATACCCGCAGACGGGTATGAGCAGATCTTCATGGCAACAAGCCTGTATGGGCTCGCTCTGGCTCTGGAATCGACGCATCTGGCCTTTTCTCCCAATGCCTCCAGTGGCCGACGCTTGATGGCGATTTGGGCCGATCAGGCGCTTTTGACCTATTTTGCCTTCATTCTAGGGCCAACAGGTTCGGTGCTATATCCCTTCTATTTGTGGAATATGCTGGCTGCAGGCTTTCGCTATGGCACGGTTTATCTCTTGATATCTGCCATTTCTATCGTCGCCGTTCTTTCCGTTCACTTTCATATATTCGAGCTTTGGCAGACGAGTTATCTTGTCTGTTTGCTGCAAATCAGCTTCGTCATCATTCTTGCCTTCTCGATGACATCCTTCCTCAACACGATCCGGCAGGCCATTGCGACAGCAGAGGCTGCCAGCAGTGCAAAGTCGGCATTTCTTGCTGGCATCAGCCACGAAGTGCGCACACCGCTGCAGGCCATCAAGGGGCTGAGCGATCTGCTTGACGATACCAGACTGGATACGGACCAGCGGCGCATGGTGGGCACCATCTCACAGGCTGGCGACACGCTTCTGGGCCTTATCAACTATCTGCTCGATTATGCCAGAGCCGAAAATGGCACCATGCCGGTCAATGATGATGACTTTGACCTGTCGATGATTCTTGGCCGTCTTCATCGGCTCTTTAGAGAGCAGGTGCGCCAGAAACATCTGGATCTTAACATCAATTTTGATCCCTCGCTTCGCCGCCTTTATCGTGGCAATGAGCGTTTTCTGGAAGACATTCTGACCAACCTCATGGGCAATGCAGTCAAATTCACCCATCAGGGACAAATCACCTTGCGCGCGCGGCTGGTGGAAGAAAACAGCCAGATGCACCGCATTTGCTTTGAAGTGATCGATACCGGCATTGGCATTGCTCCAGAGGCCCAGCAACGGATTTTTGATCGCTTCACCCAGTCCGACGACGACGTGATGGCGCAATTTGGCGGCTCCGGCCTAGGGCTTGCCCTGTGCCGTCAATATGCCGAACTCATGGGGGGACATATTCAGGTGGCCTCCAAGCCGGGAGAGGGGAGCACTTTTGCCTTCACCGCCCCCTTCGGTCTCTCCTTAAAACACAGTCAAACAGCAACAGCCGGGGCTGAAAGCGAAGAGACACCCAAGCGATCGATGATGATGATCACCAGAAATCCGGAGCTGGTCGGCATGCTGCCGCCCGCTGCGCCCTATTGTGATGTTCAGCACGATTTGCGCTCTGCCCTTACGGCGCTTACCAGCTATTGCGAAGACCAGATGCCGTCCGTGGTGGTGATTGATCGTCAGGGGCTGGAGTGTGATATTGCGCTCACCCAGATGCAGATCGCATCCTGTAGCCGAAGCGGATTGCCTTTTGTGCTCTGGATCTGTCGTGCCGATGAACAGGCGTCCAATCTGGCCCTTGTTCATCCTCAGCACGGGCTGGCCTTTCTCAATCGCTCCGACTGGCACTATCGCATGAGCAAGTTGCTGCGCCTTGCCGAGCAATTGCATGGACATGGCAGCGTTCGCAGCGCCAGTCGTGACACAGAGATAAGCGAGCCAGCGGAAAGCCTGCAGATTCTTGTTGCCGAGGATAACCGGACCAACCAGATGGTTCTTGAAAGAATGCTGGCCAGCCTGGGGCATCAGGTGACTCTGGCCGAAAACGGCAAACAGGCCATCGCCGCAATCCGTAACCGTAAATTTGATCTGGCCTTTCTTGATATCCGGATGCCGGTTCTGGATGGGCTGGAAACAGCGCGTCGCATAGAGGCTCTGGCGGGTGCCGGGGACTTACAGCACCCACCGCACCTCTACGCCCTTACCGCCGATCCCGGCATGGAGATCAAGAACAGATGTCTGCAGGCGGGCATGAAAGCCTGCTTGCTCAAACCGGTCGATCGTTACCGGCTCAAGGAATTGCTCGATATATTTATCAAGCAAAAACAGCAGACTGCTGACAATAGAAAAACAATCACTATTTCTGACAATTGGGGATTAGAAGAAATGTATACCACTCAGATTATTGAAGATTTGAGAGATCTTGGGGGCGACCAGTTTGTCGTCGATCTCGCACATCAATTCAGTGAAGACGGCATTGCCGCCTTACATCGTCTGCATGATGCGGTGAACCATTGCGATGATGCAGAGTTCCGTGACGGGGCGCACGCCTTGCGCTCGGCGGCGGCCAATATCGGTGCGCGCTCAGTATTCGATCTCTGCCTCTCATGGCGTGACATGACGGCGGCCGAACTCGATCAGGAAGGTTCGGGTCACATGGTGCAACTGGCCGCCAATCTGTCTGAGGCCATTACGGATCTTGAACATATTCTGTCAGTCTCGCTGCCAAAGCCTGAGGCTGCGCGGCAATCATCCTACCAGAAAGAGATGATCGTCAATCACTGACAGGAACGCGCCCTAGCGCTTATTCCTTGACCTTACGAGATGTCTCCCCTATTGCCTGAGAGCCAAAATGGCCTTCGCGAGCAATAGGGGCGCTTTTCGTCATGCCTGAAGACAAGACCAATACTCTCAGCTTTGAGACCAATCCGTCTCATAATCCGGCGGGCAAACCATCCGGCAAGCTATGGGATGCCATCATTCTGGGGGCGGGTGCTGCGGGGCTCATGGCCGGGATTACGGCAGCAGGCCGTGGCAAACGCGTGCTTGTGCTTGATCATGCGCGCAAGGCTGGCGAAAAGATCCGCATTTCCGGCGGAGGGCGGTGCAACTTCACCAATCTCGACGCCAGCGCCAAAAATTACATCTCGAACAATCCGCGTTTCTGCATTTCAGCCTTGAAGGCCTATACGCCAAAAGATTTCGTCAAGCTCATTGATCAGCACGCCATTGCCTGGCACGAAAAGGCCGCCGGGCAGCTCTTTTGTGATGAAAGCGCAAAAGACGTCGTGGCCATGCTGCTTGATGACCTGGAAGCCGCCGGAGGGCGTTTGCAGCTTGGCACAGACATCAAGGCTGTCGAACAGCGCGATGGGCTGTTCCATGTCGCCACAAGCCGGGGCAGCGAGCAGGCGCGCGCCCTGGTCGTGGCCACCGGTGGCAAGTCGATCCCCAAGATGGGCGCCACGGGTCTTGGCTATGACATTGCACGGCAATTCGGCCTTGATGTGCTGCCCACGAGAGCTGCCCTTGTGCCGCTCACCTTCTCGGATAGTCAGAAGACATTCGCTGCCGGGCTTGCGGGCCTGTCTGTGGATGCGGAAGTGCGCTTTGGCAAGGTCCGGTTCCGCGAGGGCCTGCTTTTCACCCATCGCGGCTTATCCGGCCCGTCCATCCTGCAAATATCGGCCTATTGGCAGGAAGGCAAACCGGTTACCATCGATCTGGCTCCGGATGGCAATTGCCTTGAGACACTGATCGCTGCGCGCAAGAGCAACCCCAAGCAGGATATTGCCACCAGCCTGTCTACGTTGCTGCCTAAACGGCTGGCCAAGGCCATTGCCGAACGGGAGGGCATGAAGGGCCATATTGCTGAGCAAGGCGACAAGCTGCTGCGTAAACTCGATGAGGTTGTTCATCGCTGGCAGGTGGTGCCGGTTGGCACCGAAGGCTACCGTACCGCAGAAGTGACGCTCGGGGGCGTTGATACCAAAGGGCTCTCTTCCAAAACCATGCAGGCCAATGCGGTGCCTGGCCTTTATTTCATTGGCGAGGTGGTGGACGTGACCGGACAGCTGGGCGGCTATAATTTCCAATGGGCCTGGGCATCCGGCGTGGCGGCTGGTCGCGCGCTCTAGCCTTCACAGCCCTGTAGGGCTTCGCCATCCATCATATGGCCCCCTGCCAGAAAGCGCTTGCAGGGCGCAGCGAATTGATCTCAAATCGGCCTGTCTGCGTAGCAACGCCAGACAGGCTGTACTGCTGACAGTCAGTCATTCTGGTAATCAGGCAAAAAGAATAACCCCGAACCGATTCAAGACCGACCATGAGCAAGATGATCAAACCAGACCTTTCCGCTCCGGTGGATGGGCGACAGTCTGAGCGTGCGCTCGAAATTCAGCGCGGCACAGGGCGCCTTTTGCGCCGCCACGGCTTTGTGTCCCTGCCAGAGGTGACACTCAAGTCAGGCCGCAGGGCCGACCTGTTGGCCATCAACACCAAGGGCGAAATCTGGATCGTCGAGATCAAGTCCTCGCTGGCCGATTTCCGTGCCGACAAAAAGTGGCCTGATTATTGGGATTTTTGCGATCGCTTATTCTTCGCGACCAATCAGGAAACACCTGAAGAGATCTTTCCCGAGGAAGCTGGCCTGATCATTGCTGATGCTCATAGCGCCGAAATCATCAGGGATGTGGAACAGCGCAAGCTGGCAGCAGCACGCCGCAAGGCCCTGACGCTGCGATTCGCCCAAATCGCTGCCTCGCGTCTGCATGCGATCCATGATCCGGGTGTGCCGACCCATATCGAGCCCGTCAAATTGTAGACAATCGGCATCCCAAGCCGCATCGAAAGATGCGACCAGACAAATGGTTGGGAAATGCTTTTGCTGAAAGCAGCAGACGTGCCAGGCTTTAGCGCGGAGCGCGCTTGGCCAGAATGCGCTGCAATGTACGGCGGTGCATATTGAGCCGACGCGCGGTTTCAGAGACGTTCCGATCACACAGCTCATAGACCCGCTGGATATGCTCCCAGCGCACGCGGTCCGCCGACATCGGATTTTCCGGCGGCTCGATCTTGACTTCACCATCATTCAGCAGAGCGGCGAAAATATCGTCTGCATCGGCCGGCTTGGCCAGATAGTCGACTGCGCCGAGTTTGACGGCCGTTACCGCTGTGGTGATATTGCCATAGCCGGTGAGCATGATTGTGCGCGCATCAGGGTTGGAATCGCGAATGGCCTCGATGACGTCCAGACCATTGCCGTCGCCCAGCCGCATGTCGACAACGGCATAGCGGGGCGGCTCCTCTTTTACCGTGGATAGGGCTTCGGCAACATTATCTGCAGATTTTACCGTGAATCCCCGGCTTTCCATTGCGCGCGACAGGCGAATGAGAAAAGGCCGATCATCATCTACCAACAAGAGATAGCCCGGCTGGGTGCTTATTCCTTGTTCAGTTACTGTCATTTCTGCTAGTCCTGTCATGATTGCGCGTCTTCCATGTCTTTAAAATACGATATCCAAAGGGGTGTGGCAATCGGTCTCGCCTTTAATCTAGCATCGAATTTGCTGCTTTTATTGATCTGCCTCAAGCAAAAGGCGGGGCCAAGTGATTTCGATTACTGCTCCACTGATTTCGTTTATCTTTTTTGACATTATTTCCTTTTGAACTGTTCCACTCCTGCGAATGGTTACTTTGGCGCCGCTGCGCTCCAGCAAGGTCTTGGCGATGAAATAGCCCAAACCCAATCCGCCACCATTGAGCCCCGACTTCTGTCTTCGTGCCAAATCTGGCCCGGAGGTTGCATCGCGATCCACTTGGCCTTTGTCCATTCGGCTTGTCACAAAGGGATCGCCAAGGCGTGTCATGATCGCCTCTGAAAAGCCCGGACCGTCGTCGCCGATCACCAGCGTTATGGTGCTATCGGTCCATTGCGATTCAAGAACGACCCGACTGCGTGCAAAGTCGACGGCATTCTCCACCAGATTGCCCAAACCGAAGAGCAGACCGGGATTGCGCATGAGAATGGGTTGATCGCTTTTATCCTCTGGGAATATACGTTCGATCGTGACATCCGGATTTTCAAAAGGTTCGACTATTTCCGAAATGAGCGCCTCGAACTGCATCTTGGTGAAATTGCTGTGGTCATCGCCAGAAAGAGAGCGCAGTTTGCCAAGGATGTCGCGACAGCGCTCGGCCTGAGAGCGGATCAGCGACACATCTTCAAAAATCGGATCATCTTCCAAGAGCTCATGCTCAAGCTCTTTGGCCACGAGCTGGATTGTGGCCAGAGGTGTTCCCAACTCATGGGCGGCAGCCGTTGCCAAACCGTCAATGCTCGTCAAATGCTGCTCGTTGGCAAGAATGAGCTCGGTGGCGGAGAGGGCGTTGGCCAGTTGATGGCCCTCGCGGGCAATACGCGAAGTATAGACGCTCAGGAACAACATGGTCACGATGAGCGCAATCCAGATGCCATAGACATAAAGCTTGGGCAGATCGGGCGGTGTGGCATCGGCCCATGGCAAAGGATGATGGAAAAAGATAAGCGCGGTGGCGATCAGCGTGATGAGGGTCGAGAGAAAGGCGGTGAAACGGGCCGGTTGCATGGTGGCAGAAACCACTGCGGGCACGAGGAGAAGCAACGCAAACGGATTTTGCAGTCCGCCTGTCAAATAGAGAAGCCCGCCCAACTGGGCCGCGTCATAGCTCAAAAGCCCGGTCGCTGGCAGAGGGGACAGGCGCACGCTCTTGCGAAAGCGCATCTGCAAGAACAGATTGAGCAGAACCGAGAGCCCGATCAGATATAGGCAATGATGAGCGGGATAGCGATAGCCAAATCCTTCCGAAACAGCGAGAACTGCGACCCCCTGGCCGCCAATGGCCAGCCAGCGCAGCCGCACAAGCGTGTCGAGCTTTATTTGTCGCTCTGCAAATATCGGATCGGATGAAGAAGCAAAAAGCATCGTTTCCCGTAGGCTCTTCTGGTGTCAGAAATCATCATAGCAGTCGAAATCTGGCTGAAAACAGGACCGGCTTCGACCCATGATATCTTCTGAACAGGGCTTTGTTTCTGTAAAAGTTGCAAATATTTGATTGTTTCTATCGCAAATTACGCTCCACAGGAATGCCTTTGCGATGACACTTTGGTGAAAAAGAACCTGTCGGTGTAAAACGACGGATTTCCGGAACCAACCAAGGTCGTATCTTGACATGAGAATGGTAGTTTTTGCGCCATTTCAAGACCTGAAGGCAAAAATATATTTAGCAAAAAATATCTTGAACTTCGATTTTTACTTACCCACTTCATGGTGTGTGAGAGAGTGTTGAACAGTTTTGATATATTCTTGAGGGAATACTTCAGGTTCAACGTAAAAATGAGACGTAAACCATTCGAAAGGAAGACAATGTCACACAGTGCAACAGCCAAATCATCTTGGAAGGGTTCTCATGTAGCTCTGATGATACTTGGCTTTATTTTCTTCTGGCCGCTTGGTCTTGCAATATTGGCCTATATGATCTGGGGTGATGAAATGCGTGAAATGTTCAAGGACTTCAAGACGAGAATAGACCGCGAATTCAAAGGCTCAGGCTGTGGCCATCGTCATCGTCATCGTTCCCATGGGTTTGAAAGAACCGGCAACGTGGCTTTTGACGAATACCGCAAGGCAGAGCTGGAGCGACTGGAAGAAGAGCGCCGCAAACTGGAAGCGCAGAAAGAGGAATTCGAAGAGTTTCTGGCCGAGCTGCATCGCGCCAAAGACAAGGAAGAATTCGATCGCTTCATGGCAGCGCGCCACAATGCCAACCAATATGGCCCGGCAGGCGGGTCAGATTCGGACAATCCGTATCAAGGCTGATAGCTTCAAGACCGGAAGCAACGAAGCGGGACAATGGTCCCGCTTTTTTTGTTGATGCATCGATTTTGTTCATCAGACCTATCTATAAATCCCTACTTGCAATTTTCGCGGATTTCCCCCATTTTAGCGCAGCTCAGCCCAGGTGTCCTGAGGTGAGCCTTGTTCTCGGGGCGGGGTGAAAGTCCCCACCGGCGGTGAAAGAGGGGTGTTAACGCAGTGTGACAACCCGCTCTTGCAGCCCGCGAGCGCGTTTGGAAGGTGGCTTATGGTCTCTTTCGAACGGTCAGCAGATCTGGTGCCATTCCAGAGCCGACGGTAACAGTCCGGATGAAAGAGAACGTGACAGAAGCGTGTTCCATCAGGAGGTCCTCCCGGTGATCTGAGGCTGCGCTGTCCGTGCGTCCTGATTCTTTTGGCTTTGGTCCACTCATCCGAGATGGATGAGGGATCTGTTTTAGGTATGCGAAATGAATCAGATTTCCCAATCTACCAATGCGGCGACCGTGCCACTGATGCGCTCAGGCGCGGTGTGGGGCGCCATCTATATGGTTCTGGCAGGTCTTGCCTTTGCCCTTGTCAATCTCTCAACGCAATATCTGACGATGAAGCTGGGCGTCAGCTCACTGATCGTCGCATTCGGGCAATATTTCATTGCTTTCTTCTTCAGTTTGCCCTGGCTTATCAAGGTTGGTCTCGGGGCAGCCCGCACCAATCAGGTCGGCAAGCACGTTGTGCGTGTGGTGTTCGCAGTGCTGGGCACCCAAGCCTGGACGGCAGGGCTGGCTTATGTGCCCATCTGGCAGGCCATCGCACTGATCATGACATCGCCGTTCTTCGTCACGCTCGGGGCCTATATCTTCCTGCATGAAAAGGTTGGTCCCCATCGACTGGCAGCGACCATCGTGGGCTTTATTGGCGGCATGATCATTCTGGCTCCGTGGTCGGATGCCTTTTCCCTGCACGCGCTTTGGCCGGTTGTGGCGGCTGCCTTCTGGGCTGCGACCTCTGTCATGACCAAGACGCTCACCGATGACGAGGCGCCCGAAACTGTGACCATCTATCTGCTCTTGCTGATGAGCCCGGTCAATGCCTTCATGTTGCTGGGTAGTGATCTGGTAATGCCTTCCATGCTGGCGTTGGGCGTCATCGTGCTTTCCGGCCTGCTGGTCTATCTGGCTCAGCTCTTGTGCGCTCGGGCCTATGCGATCGCGGATGCGGCTTATGTGCAGCCATTTGACCATGTCAAACTGGCCTTCAACGTCCTGTTTGGCTGGGTGGTCTTCGGCTTTGCGCCGGTTGGCCAGTTCTGGCTGGGCGCTTTGCTCATTCTGGCGGCCTCCTTCTATATCCTCAGGCGCGAAGCGCGGGACTATTAAGCCGACAGGGCCCAAACAGGCCCAGACAGGTTTTGGCTTGCAAGCAAAGACGAGTGATACAAGATGCAACGAAGGGGCCTGTGTGGCCCCTTTTTTCTTTTCATGGACATGATTCTTCAATAAAAACAGGAGCAGTAGATAGCATCAAAGGAGGTGCGACATGGCCCGTAGCGACCAGAAAAATACAGACCTGCTTCTGCGTAGCAAATGGATTGATGACAACAGCATAACCGGACAGATGGTGCTGAGCCTGCTCGCCCCGCCGGATACGGCCTTTCCGGCCACTGTGCGTCTGGCCTATACGGCAATCACCCGCATTCCGCCTGAAACCGAGCTGATCGGCGCTCACTATATTGCACGCACGGCCAATTATCATGAGTTGCAACCTCTTGCGTCTCTTAAGGCAGACGCAGATGGGTTGATGTGGCAAATCACGATCCCTGTGCTTTCTCACAAGCCGAACCACTGCACCGACGGACCGTCTTCGGCCTTCCTGATCCTGCCAGACAACAGCACCATCGATATCGCTTGCGACCCCTTGCGCCCTGAGAATGAGACTGCTGAGGGCAGTGATGAACAAGCGGATGTCGCGACACAGGCAGAGCCCGCCTCACAGACCGCTCCAACCGTACCCATGTTGGCCATGCTGCCAATGCCCAATCAAAGCTCGGTAGCTGCATGGTGCGAGGCTGCGCCCTCCGGTTTTGCGCTGGATGAGTCTCTGAAAGATGTCGGCGACAGAGTGAATGCGCTTTACATCAGGCTCTTTGGCGAAAAGCCCCCCTTTGGTGATGCGTCCTCGAGCATCACGCTGCGCCTTGCCACGGATGGCGGGCAGAGGGCAAAAGATGAGGTGCGGGCTGGGGCCTACAGGCTGACCTTCTCGGACAAGGAGATTGTCATCAACGCTGATGACAAGGGGATCTTCTATGCTCTCATAGCGCTCGCCCAAATCTGGCGCGGGGCGCTAAAGGAGCCAGCGCTTTTCGCGTTCCCCGCCAGTGGCGCGATTGAAGATTGGCCGAGCCATGATTGGCGGGGCATGCATCTGGATGTCTCACGCCAATTCTATAGCGCAGAAACCGTAACGGCTTTTCTGGATTGTCTTGCGTGGCATCGGCTGAACCGTTTCCATTGGCATTTGACCGATGACGAGGGCTGGCGGTTGGAAAGCAAAATCTATCCGCACCTGACCGAGATCGGCGCTTGGCGCGGCCACGGGTTGGCGCTTTTGCCCCAGCATGGGTCAGGGGCTGCGCGTTATGGCGGCTTTTATACGCAAGAGCAGGTGCGAGATATTCTATCCCATGCAGCAAGCCTGCAAATTGACGTCATGCCGGAGGTGGACGTACCGGGCCATTGCCACGCGGCCATGATGGCTCTGCCAGAGCTGATTGACCCCAGCGCCATGCAGGGCAATGCCTCGGTGCAGGGCTATGTCAACAATGCACTCAATCCCGGCCTTGGAGCGACATGGCTGTTTCTGGAAACCATCTTCGGCGAGTTGGCGGATCTCTTCCCCGCTGCCTGCGTCCATATCGGCGGCGATGAAGTTCCCCATGGTGCGTGGGTCGGCTCGCGTGGCGCCAACAGTTGGGCAAAGGCCAAGGGGCTGCTGGATGCAGATGGCAAGCCGGACAGCATGAAGATGCAGGCGGCTATTTTGCGATATGTGGTCAAACGTCTGGAAGAGGCAGGCAAGACCCCATTCGCATGGCAAGAAGCAGCCAAGGGCGGCGGCGTCGACCCGGAAAAGGTCACCCTGATGGCCTGGATGAATGCTCAGAGCGCCCGCGATCTGACCGATCAGGGCTATCGGGTCGTTATGTGCCCGGGCGAGGTTTATTATCTCGATATGGCTCAATCGACCGATTGGCAGGAGCCGGGCTTGAGCTGGGCTGGAACGTCGAGCCCGGCCGATACCTATCAGTTCGATGCGCAGGCCTCTCTGGGCAAGAACAAAGATTTGCTTGTTGGCATTCAGGGCGGGATCTGGAGCGAAAATCTGACTAGCCGCGCCCGCTTCAATCATATGGTCTTCCCGCGCCTCTCAGCCATTGCTGAAAGCGCATGGACACAGCCAGAGCATAAGCAATGGTCAAGCTTTGAAGCGCGCCAGCGCCTGATGCCAACCCTGCCTGAATCAACTAAGGCCTAGGGCATGCCATAGATCGGGCTGTCACTAGCCATTGCAGGCTTAGGCCCTGCGGTTGGCTTCATATTGCCCACCGGGCCGATAGGACCAGAGATAAGAGGGGATAACGGCTTCGATAGCCAGTGGCGTGATGCCAATCCCCTCAAAGGTCCGGTGCTCCAGATTGGCCTGCTCGGAAACCACATTGTCGCTCTTGAGCAATGTCACCTGATCCCGCGTCAAGGCTGGTTTCATGGGCAGTTTCTCGAAAAACCACCCCATGGTCGAAGCCATCCAGAAAGGCAAGGGCAGCAACAGCCGTTTACGGTGAATTTCATCCAGTGCCATGGCGAGAAGCTGCTTGAAGCTTTTGATTTCCGGCCCACCCAGCTCATAGGTCGCGCCTGCGTCAAGATCTCCCTTGACCCCTAGCGCGATCACCTGAGCCACATCGCCCACGAAGGCGGGCTGGAACTGAGTGTCTCCGCCACCCACAAGAGGCAGGAAGGGCGACAGCTTCGCCATGGAAGCGAACTTGTTGAAGAAGTCATCTTCCGGGCCGAACAACAGCGATGGGCGAACGATAATGGCGTCTGGCAGGGCGCTGAGCACCGCCTTCTCGCCCTTTGCCTTGCTGCTGGCATAGGCGGAGGGCGAATTGATATCAGCCCCGATCGCGGAAATCTGCACCATGCGATCGATGCCAGCCTTTGCGGTCTCCTCGGCAATCACCTTGGCACCAAGATGGTGCAGCCCGTCAAAGGTGGCCTTGCCCGATTCATAGAGAATCCCGACCAGATTGACGACAGCGTCACAGCCCTCAATCGCGTGCGCCACAGAAGCCGGGTCGCGCAAATTGGCCTGTATCGGCATGATTTGTCCAACGGTGCCCAGCGGCTGGAGAAAGCCGGCGAGGTCTGGGCGACGGACCGCGACCCGAATGCGATAACCCTCATTGGCCAGCGCCCGCACCACATGACGCCCCAAAAACCCTGAGCCACCAAAAACTGTAACAATTTTTCCTGCCTGACTGTCCATGGTGCTTTCTCCTGATCTGGGTTTTATACGCAAGCGAATGGGAACCCTACCCATTCTTCGAAAGGAATTTGCTGCAACCTACTCTGTTTGTATACGAAAATCCACGCACATACATCTGGGCATAAGTCGACATCTGTGATTTTCCCCGCGCGAATGGGGGGCAAGATCAGCATCTGATCGAACTTTTTCACCGTTCCAAAAGAAAATAAACAGGAATGATGTGAATTGTGCATTTTTTCAAAATCTATGCGTTGACAATAGCATGCAGGAGCCGTAAATACCCCCTCACACCTTAAGTGCCCAGGTGGCGGAACTGGTAGACGCGCTAGCTTCAGGTGCTAGTTTCTGTATGGAAGTGGAGGTTCGAGTCCTCTCCTGGGCACCATTTACTCTTCCCACAAAATCCGAGTGAGTTTGAAAAGCCTTGAATTGTCTGGTATTTTTAAAGCCATTCAATCCACGGGCGTCTTGTCATATCCAGCTATATCCAACCCAAACAGGGGTAACTTTCGGGGTAACTGCAACAAGATTGGGCGTTCCTGAATGGGAGTTACCCCAAATGGCGCTTTCAAACTCTGCGATCAAGAATGCCAAGCCTAAAGAAAAGCCTTACAAACTCTTTGATGGAAAAGGGCTATTCCTTTTAGTCAATCCTAATGGTCGGAAATGGTGGAGGCATAAATATGCTTTCGATGGCAAAGAAAAACTATTGTCATTTGGCACCTATCCGGAAGTTAGCCTTAAGGAGGCGCGGGCTAAGCGGGAAGATGCAAGAAAGCTCTTGGCAAGTCGGCAAGATCCGTCAATGAGGCGAAAACAGGAAAGTTTGCAAAGAACTCTCGCTAATGCTCAAACCTTCTCGTCGGTGGCGCAGGAATTAATCGAGAAGAGAGAAAGGGAAGGCATTTCGGAGGCTACGCATAAGAAGATGCTTTGGTTTGCCAGTAAACTCGAAGATGCTATTGGTAGTCGTCCTGTCAGCGAGATTTTGCCTCTTGAAATACTGCAAATTTTGCGTGTGATCGAATCGAGAGGCAATTTAGAAACCGCAAAGCGCGTTAGGGCTTTTGCTTCCCGGGTATTTCGTTATGCAATAATAACTGGGCGCGCCAAAGTAAACCCGGCATCAGATTTGGCAGAAGCCATTACATCACCGACAGTCAAGCATTATTCCGCAATTATTGACCCTGCAGAGTTGGGCGGGCTATTGAGAGCAATAGATGGGTTTGATGGTGCTCTTATAACTAAACTTGCTTTGCAGCTAACTCCTCACGTTTTTGTACGTCCGGGAGAGCTCAGGCAAGCTGAGTGGAGCGAGATCGATCAGGAAGCAGCAGTTTGGCGTATTCCGGCTGCAAAGATGAAAATGCGCAGTGAGCACATTGTACCGCTTTCGCGCCAGTCACGACTAATCATCAAGTCAGTGCAAGCTATTTCGTCCAGTAGTAATTATCTTTTCCCCTCAACTCGTACGAATGCAAGGCCCATGTCTGAGAATACTATAAATGCCGCCTTGCGGCGAATGGGCTTTACCAAAGCAGAGATGACCGCTCATGGCTTTCGAAGTTCTGCCAGTACTTTACTCAATGAATCAGGTAAATGGTCTTCTGATGCCATTGAGAGGGCTTTGGCACATAAGGACAGCAACACCATTCGTGGGATTTATCACCGAGGCGCTCATTGGCAAGAGCGTGTTGAAATGGCGCAATGGTGGTCAGATTATCTTGATGCTTTGAGAGAAGGCCGCAAGATGCTGCCGTTTAGTGCTCACAGCGACACATATTAGAATGTGCTCCAGCTTCCGCGAATGCCCCTCCTGAACTAAGCGATAAACTTATAAACGGGTTCGCTGATTTGATTCAATTGTCTTTGTAAAGGAGGACTTTGATGAGAGGTCGCTTTGAAACTGCGGACTTCGAATAGGCGGTCATTGTACTGCTTTCGTCAATCTTTTCGATTTAGCTAGGCCCGTAAATGGGGGGAGAAGCAAGATTTTATAATATTCTATAAACAATTAGCCGCAGCCTATTTCTTATTGCGATACAGAGAGGGTTGGCATTGACGTGCTTCCCTTTGTGTACCCGTTTAAAAGTTAGCTCTGTTCCAGTTTTGATCCCGTCTGCATCTGGTTGCAAACTTAATTGGGGTTACTCCATCCAGGGCTTTATGGGGTCTGTTGGTGTTGCAGTGCTGCCTCCATTTCTCGAGTAGAATCTGCGCTTCTCTCAGGCTGTAGATGATCCGGCAAGGTTCAAGAGCTCTCGAACTGTTGGTGCCCATTTTAGGCTCACTCCGCGGGCTGCAACCAATAGTGATGAACACTACTTTTACGCTATATCCCTCTAAGCTGCGAGACTTAGGTGAAGCAGTACTATAAAGGAGCTTACTTGCCACCCTGTTGTTAGCACTTAGAAATCCCTGAAACGGCTCACCCGCGCATTGCTTGATCGTCTGACACATATCACGTCAACATTCTGGAAATGAATGGTGAGAGCTATTGTCTTGCTCAGGGTAAGGCGCCAAAAGCCGAATAAAACCCATCAAAAGATCTCATGCAAAAGGCATCGTGGATGAATGTGTTGGGAATTGCTCAACTCTCACGGAAGTTCATCGATTGAGTGCTGACCAGTGTCATAAAACTCGGTTCCAATTCGAGGGCGTTCCAAGGAGACGTCAGTTTGAAAGTGGCGTCATTACAAATCGGCCAGCGCGAGGGGCACCTGAGAAAGCAATAGACTCTGACATGCACGATCTTCTGCACAGAACCCAGAAAAGCAAAAAGACGCCCCAGGCGCCTTTCCACATTTGCTAAGTCAATAGTCTTGCCAAGACGCTTCCTAAAGCCCGAGTGCTCTGTCCAGCAAAAAGATTGCATTCACGCCAACGGCCCATCCGTCATCAGCTGTTGCTGTTGAGGTTGGATTCATAGCTTTATTAGCATTCCATGTATACATAGCCCATGGCTGAAGGATGGTGTTGCCTGCCAGGACCAGGTTGGCGTCTACGCCAGCAGAAAATTCATCCTGAGAGCCAACATTGGCATAAGAGGCATAGTCATCAGACAGATGGTTCCAGATAAATTTGGCAGAATAGCTATCGAATGGACGATCGTGGAACAGCCCCTGAAAGATCACGCCTGCATCCAGTTCGCTGTTTACAGCGTCCCCTTCGCCAAAGTCGGCAAACAAGCTGCTGTAAAGAGCAATGGATGTTGCCGTCGGCTCATCGCTCTGGCGCCAGATCGTCTGTTTGGCACCTAGGTAAATACCTGTCATGCTGTCATAGACTTCCGGGGTCTTCGGGCTCGAAAAGTCGGTGTCATTGTAATAAATCATGGCCTCCAAATGGGTCGGGTAAAGATCTGTTTGGAGGGTAGTGTCATAACTAACACTCGCCAGGAACAAGTTATAATTGGTCTCAACCTCTTCCCCGTTTGGAAGGGTGACTTTGCCGTCCCAGCCTTCCCAGCCATGTGAGAATGGAAAATTCAGGTTGGTGCGGTAGTAACCGGCCTGAGCTGTAACCTCGGGCGTCAGCTTATAGGCGACACGTGCGCCATAGTTGCCAAACGGTGGTGGATTGATACCGTTATAGAACTGGGTCACACTGTTTTGACAGAGGAATGGCGTGTTGCACACCGGTGTGCCGAAATGACTGGACGCGTTGTCGACACCAACCTCGAAATCAAATCGCTCATCAAACAGTTTCTGTTCAAATGTCAATTTTGTGAGGCGCTCATCGGTCGGCGCAAACGGGGCAGCATGCCCGATGATGCTATCACCAACAGCGTTTGCGAATGCCTCGGACCCATGTGTCCACATGTTATACTGTCCCATAACATGGAACGAGGAGCCCTTGAAACCGAGCATCTTTTCCAGATCAAGATCTGCACCATAGGAAACTGTTGTAACCCGTTCGGTTTTGCCCTTCACCAGTCCCAGAGAAGGGTTGGTCATGAAGTTGTTGCTGATAACAAGAACAGGCTTGATGCCTTTTTCATGCAGCTTCTCACCAACAGATGAGAGAGGACCTGGCACGCCGGGTCCATTTATATAGTCGATTACACTAGAAACAAAACCGCCCGAATCTTCACTATTGCTGTCTGGTGCCGACTGCGCAAAGGACGTGCTACACAGCAGGACAGAGCTGACCACTGCAATTGTCGTGCTGCGAACCGCCGTCCCAAAGACACTTATATGCTCCAAGCTCGTGGTCTGATCTTCATTTTTGTTCATCCCAGGCTCCTCCTTTAGAAATACTCCCAACAGCCCATTTTTAGACTGCCCCAAAATAGAGCTAGCATCGCTTTCGAAGAGGGTGAAATTCTAAACAAACAAAGGCTTATGCCTATTCCGCATAACAAGACTATTGTCAGTGTCGTTTCTTGCCTGAAAGCCGTTCTTCTACACACGTTGAAGATGAACATGTCCGCCAGCAGGACTGCATGCGGTTTCGCAGTCTGCCCGGTCCGTGTCATTTCTCCCAGATGGGTGTCGTTGCATTGATGATCCGGAGCGCAGGGCAGGGCGCAGGACGTTCCTTTTCCGAATAACCTTTATTCAGAAAAAGAATTTCCCATTTTCGAGCAACAACTCGAGAATATCTTCCGTCAACAGAGCCACTTGCATGAGCATACCAACGATCGGCACTGTGATAGCTGACAAGGTTCACCGGAATTTGCTTGGATCTGGACGTCACACGCCACCACGGAAATGACGTTTAAAGGCCAGTGCTCTTGGTCTCGCTACGTGAACGCAGAATTTCTGTTCTATCCGATTGAAACCCATGCCTACTCATACCCCAGTGCCCAAGTGACAAGCGACTGCTGTTGATCAGCACTAAACACATCAATATTTCCAGAGGATCATTATGTCGGGAATCGTTATCGCAGCAGCTGCGCGCACAGCAATCGGAAACTTCAATGGAGGGCTTGCCAGAGTTCCGGCTCACGAGCTTGGGGCAACAGTCATCAAGGCCTTGGTCGCACGCGCCGACCTTCAGCCAGCCGACATCGAAGACGTCATTCTCGGTCAGGTGCTTACCGGAGCACAGGGGCAGAATCCTGCTCGCCAGGCCGTGATTGAAGCAGGGTTGCCAATAGAAACAACCGCGCTGAACATCAATCAGGTATGTGGCTCCGGTCTTCGCGCCGTTGCCCTAGGTATGCAGTCGATCAAATGCGGTGATGCGAATATTGTGATTGCCGGTGGTCAGGAAAATATGAGCCTTGCACCGCACGCAGTTTTCATACGCAGCGGCGTCAAGATGGGCCCATCAACAATGACGGATACCATGATCAACGATGGTCTGTGGGATGCCTTCAATGACTACCATATGGGGCAAACCGCAGAAAATGTGGCTGCAAAATATGGCATTACGCGTGCAATGCAGGATGAACTAGCCGCATCTTCCCAGAGCAAAGCAACCGCTGCGCGTGAGGCTGGCAAATTTGATCAGGAAATCATTCCGGTAACCTTTAAGACCCGCAAGGGCGACGTTACCATCGGGACTGATGAATTCATTCGACCGGAAACGACCGTTGAAAAGCTTTCAGGCCTTCGCCCCGCCTTTTCTAAAGACGGCACGGTTACCGCGGGCAACGCATCTGGAATTAACGACGGAGCGGCTGCGGTCGTGATGATGAGCGCTGAAGAAGCGACAAAACGCAATATCAGGCCCTTGGCTAAGGTCGTTTCTTGGGCAACTGCCGGTGTTGATCCTGCACTTATGGGGACAGGACCAATCCCTTCTTCCCAAAAAGCCTTAAGCAAAGCAGGCTGGAGTGTAGACGATCTGGATCTGATTGAAGCCAACGAGGCCTTCGCAGCACAGGCTGTTGCCGTAAATAATGAAATGGGCTGGGACACATCGATCGTCAATGTGAATGGTGGTGCGATTGCTCTGGGCCACCCGATTGGTGCATCCGGTGCGCGAATCTTTGTAACACTGCTTCACGAAATGGCGCGTCGCGATGCTAAAAAAGGTCTGGCAACCCTATGCATTGGCGGTGGCATGGGTATGGCTGTATGTGTTGAGCGGGAATAGCCTAAGGCTAACCCCGTCTCTTTTTCCTGATTGAAGCTTGACCATATCCCTGTCATTTCCTCTCGATGGCAGGGATATTAGAATCCGGCATGATCCTTCAGAAAGGCATCCAGTTCATCTATGAAAAGAGAAATGCTGGGGTTTCTGTTTTTAGGGTCCCAGATGAGTTCGACATTAAACTGGCAGTCCGACTCGGCAACACGAAGAAATGTTGAATTTTTACCGAGCAGATGGGTTTGATGCTTGGGAAGAATGACCACTGCGTTTGTACTCAGTTCCAGATTGAAGCAACAGGTTGACAAGTTGGGACTAACTACTTCCGGCCCATAGGAAACGCCATATCGTTCCAGAAAATAGCTGTTGCACTCTCCCGAAAGCGGAGAAACCGCCTTGTCAACACCAATGATCGGATAGTCGGCTGCATCGGTGATTGAGACCTGCGCTTTTTTGGTCAGGGGATGATCCTTGTGCACCGCGAGGCACAAGGGATCTTTGAACAGCTCGATATGCTTGAATTGTTTGTCATTTATCTGGTGATCAGGCCTGATGAGAAAAGCCAGATCACACTCGTGACGATCAAGCGCGTCCGGGATTGTATCAAGATGAGTATCGCAGCAATTGATTTCTACCGCTTCATGATGCTTGCGGAAACGAACAAGAAAGTCCGTAAAGAACTCACGTGTTGCAGCGCCGAGGAACATGATCGATAGCGAGCTCTGACTTTTGCCCAGAGCCTCCTGAATGACGTGAAAAGTCGCTTCATACTGGACAACTATTTTTTCGGCTTCTTCAGCCAGAAGCTGTCCGGTCGGTGTCAACTCAACCTGATGAGTATTCCGATTGAGAAGCTTGGCATCGAATTGCTCTTCCAGATATTTCAGATGTCGACTGAGTACTGGCTGCGTCATGCCCAACTGTTCCGCCGCTCGACTGAAATTGAGCAGCTTGGACAAAACCAAATATTCCCGAAACAAGCGAATTTCCATGTAGCCTCCCAAACATTTCGCTGATTTATATTGACTGATTTTGATGAGCTTAAAGAAACGCGCACGTCATTGATCTTGTTGTGTCGCCAGTTTTGGCCCCGAAAAACCATCCTCAACGACTTGCGTTTCTTGTCGGTTTCCTCCCATTTCTTTCATTTTATAATTGTTCACGCCAACGAGACAAAGTGTGCCCGGAATGAGCCTGCGACAAACCAATGGAAACAGAGAAGCGAAAAATTATAAACCTACTCGTACGGTTTAGTGCAAGTCTTGTATGAGCGCAAACACTGTTACAGACTTTCTCCCTAAAGGCAGCCGCTCTTCAAGCCCGGGCACCCGAGAGATGGTCCCGCATATTGACTGCCAATTGTTTCTTCAAACGGAAAAAATGAAATTTTCCATCGGGTGGATAAGGCAAATTCATTTTGACGAAAATGCATTACCCGATACTCGTGTAGGTCTCCGGAATGACGAAAATAGCAAAAAGCTTATGTTTTTAATGCTCAAAGGTTATGCGGGCAACAAATAATTCAAATACCAAAAAAGAATTACCACTATTGAATGAAGCAATTTATGCTCTTTAACAACAGCACCAGTAGTTGGTGGTAAATCTTGAATTTGCCTCAGGATAGTAAAATCCCAAGCCTGTGGAAATACAGATCGAGGCAATATTCAAGATCAGGAGGAGCACAAATCTAAAAGGCTATTTGTATAAATATAACGTGCGCTATTGAATAGATTTCATTGTGCGCGATCGGTATTTCTATGCCTTTCTTCTTCCTTCAATTTACCACCTGAATTGCGCTGCTCCGGATCGGTCAATTACTGCGTCCAGTTTTTGACCTGATCATTTCGATTTGCCCTTAACAACAACGAGCTAGCCAAATGAGCCTAGAAAATAAAACTATCATTTCAGCAGCACTGACCGGAGCATTGACTCCGAAGAGCGCCAACGAGAACATTCCGCTTACACCGGAAGAGATCGCCAAGGATGCCTATGCTTGTTGGAAAGCTGGCGCTGCCGTCGTTCATCTTCACATGCGCGACGATGAAGGCATGGGGACGATGGATCCGGCCAAATTTGCCGAAACCATCAAGCGGATCCGCGCCTATGAAGACTGCGATGTGATCATCAACTGCACCACTTCAGGCGATCATCGTGCGACGGACGCCCAGCGTATGGAGCATATCAAGACACTCAAGGAAATCGAAATCGGTTCCTATGATGCCGGTTCCTTCAACTGGATGCCGGGTGGCGTTTTCATGAACTCTCCCAAGTTCCTCGGCGAGCTTGGCGAAACGATGATCGCAAGTAACGTCAAGCCTGAAGTTGAAATTTTCGACACCGGCATGCTTGGTGTTGCCGACTATTTCGTAAAAGAAGGCAAACTGAAAACCCCAACCCATTTCCAAATCTGTCTTGGTGTTGTCGGCGCCATGCCCGCAACAGTTGATAGTCTGATGTATCTGTACTCCAAATTGCCAAAAGACTGCACCTGGTCAGCTTTCGGTATCGGCCGTGGTCACCTGCCAATCCTGTTTGCGACACTTGCTCTTGGTGGTCATGTCCGTGTCGGCCTTGAAGACAATATTTATTTCTCCAAAGGCGTCAAGGCGACCAACACACAGCTGGTGACCCGCGCAGCTGACGCGATCAGGGTGTTCGGCAATGAGCCGGCCACGTCCTCTGAAGCCCGCGAAATCCTGAAGCTTCCTCCGCTTCAAAGGTGAGTGGGTGGCCATGTCAGCCGTTGCTTCCCCCTCTCAGGATGACATGGCCGCAGGGGGACCTTGAAGACCAGCAATCTGGAGAAAGAAAATGAAAGAAGCCGTTATTGTATCGGCAGTTCGGACGCCGGTCGGTCGCTGTCGCGGTAAACTGGCCTCTGTTCCGGCGCACATCTTGGGCGCGGCTGCCGTAAAAGAAGCCGTAAAACGGTCCGGCATCGATCCTGACCTTGTTGAAGATTGCATCTTCGGCAACTTGATGAATAACGAGATCCTCAATATGGGTCGCATGGTTGCTCTGGAAGCAGACCTGCCGATCTCCGTGCCCGGCATCACGCTTGATCGCCAATGTGCCGCCTCGCTGAATGCGCTTGCTTATGGTGCCATGCAGATCATGGCTGGGTTTGCTGATGTGATCGTTGCGGGTGGTGTCGAGAGCGACAGCCGCCGCACCTACACCATGCAGAAGCTGGAACAGCCATATTCGGTTGCCCCTCCGGTTATTGATGCACGCTGGACAGCCCCGGATCGTGTGGGCAACGTGCCAATGGGCATCACTGCGGAAAACATCGCCAAACGTTATGATTTTACTCGCACCGAACTCGACGAATTTGCCGTTCGCAGTCATCAACTGGCCGCGGCTGCGGTGGAAGCGGGGCGGTTTGATGAACAGCTTGTTCTGATTCCGGTTCCACAGCGCAAAGCCGATCCAATCATCGTTGACAAAGACGAATGCGTTCGCGGCGACTGCAATCTGGAATCCCTTGGCAAATTACGTCCGGCCTTCATCAAAGACGGCATGGTAACCGCGGGCAACTCTTCACCTATGAGTGATGGCGCCGGCGCCATGGTGATCATGGAGCGCTCCATGGCAGAAGCGCAGGGTCTGGAAATTCTCAGTGTCTTCCGTGGCTACGCTGCAACCGGCGTAGATCCCAACTATATGGGCCTTGGTCCGATCGCAGCAACAGAAAAGCTGATGAAACAGACGGGCCTTAAGGTCGACGATATCGATCTTTGGGAACTGAACGAAGCTTTCGCGGCGCAGTCTCTGGCCTGCATCAAGGAAATCGGCATGCCGCTAGACCTCGTCAACCCGAATGGCGGAGCTCTGGCACTTGGTCATCCGCTAGCCGGTACCGGTGCGATCCTAACAGCCAAAACCGTGCATGAAATGAAACGCAATCCAGCCATCAACAATGCAGTCATTTCCTTCTGCGTTGGCGGTGGACAGGGCGTTTCCGTACTTTTGACGAGGGATTAATCAATGCTTGGTAAATTCACAAGTCGCAATGACATCATCCCCCTGTTCAAGGATGGCATGACCATCATGAATGGCGGATTTGCAAACAAGGGGATGCCCGAACGGATCATCGATCTGGTCCTTGAAAGCGACGCCCGCCATCTGAAACTCATCTCCAACGATACCGGTGACCCAAACGAAACGGTGGGTCGCCTCGTTCATGAGGGGCGCATCGACAAGGTGATCTGCTCCCATATCGGGATGAATGCCGAGACCGTCGCGCTTTATGGCGAAGGCAAGATCGAAATCGAATTCTGCCCACAGGGTTCGCTGATGGAACGCATTCGGGCTGGTGGCTCGGGTCTTGGCGGCGTGCTGACCAAAACCGGCCTTGGCACCATGATGGAAGAGGGCAAGCAGATCATCGAGGTTGATGGCGAGAAATATGTGCTGGAAACGGCGCTGCGCGCTGACATTTCCATGGTGCGTTGCCGTATGGCCGATCCACTTGGCAACCTTACCTATCGCGGCACCTCACGCAACACCAACGCGCTGGTCGCCATGGCTGGCGACATCACTATCGTTGACGCGGACCTGCTCCTTGAAATGGATGAAATTGGTCTCGATCACATCCATACGCCGGGCGTATTCATCGACAAGGTTCTGGCTGACTAAGAGGAGAGCGAAATGGATATCCGTAACAGAATCGCAAAACGCGTTGCCGCTTTCTTCCAACCCGGCGACGTCGTCAATCTGGGCATCGGCATGCCGAGCCTTTGCCCCAACTATTCCGACCCGACTGTCATGTTCCACACGGAAAATGGTCTGATCGGCACTGGCCCAACGGCAACCGGCCTGCATTCCATGACCAACTTTACCAATGCCAGTGGACAGGCCATCACCCCGCTTCCCGGTGCGGTTTCTTTTGACAGCGCGACATCCTTCGCGATCGTCCGCTCTGGTCGCCTGGCTGCAACCGTGCTCGGTGCGTTACAGGTGGCGGAGAATGGCGACCTCGCAAACTGGGCTCGTCCCGGCTACATGGTCGGCATGGGTGGCGCCATGGATCTGGTTTGCGGTGTTCGCAAGGTCATCATCGCGATGGAATTGTGCACCAAGAAGGGCGACCCGAAAATCCTCAAGGAATGCTCTTTCCCTCTAACCGGCAAGGGGGTGGTTGATCACATCGTGACCGAACAGTGCGTCATCGATGTGACCCCTGACGGTCTGGTTCTCACCGACATCATCGAGGGTGTCGCTCCAGAAGACATCGCAAGCAAAATCGAGCCTGAACTGAAAGTCTCCGACAATCTGAAGATTATGGAAAGTTAAGGAAGGCCGTATTCCTACGAGAAAAGCTCGGTGACACATCAAAGTCACCGAGCCCATTTTGACGCCCCTATCAAATCTAAAGCGGCCTCAAACCAAAGACCAAAAGAAAGCCATCCGGACTGTCAAAGCGTGCCCTCCAAAAGGGGCCCCGGCTGGACGAAGCAAGGATCGGCGGCGAGGATTTGATACGCCTGAGCCTCGAGAAGCCACAAATCGTCAAAGGGCGTTAAATGGGAGACTAAAATGGGAGACCTGGATAATGACTGATGAATCTGGGATGATGACAGTCGGGGAGGCATCAGTTGCATCAACAACCAAGACAAATTTCACTGCCTGCCACTGGATGGTTATCGCAATGCAGGCGATGCTGTTCTTCCTTGGAGCAGGCCTAACCACACACGGACTGAATATTGTTATTCCGACATTGGCCCAAACCTATGGTCTGGACAATGCACAACTGCTGCTCTATGCAACCCCTGCATCTTGGGCTGGTATCGTCTCGAGCTACCTTGCCGCCAAAACCTCCGAAAAATGGGGACCAAAACTGACTGTTCTGGTCTGCATCTTCTTCTCGGCCCTTTGTTACACAGCGCTGGGCTACGCAAGCTCGATCACCCTGTTCGTAACCTTCTTTGCAGGCGTTGCCTTCTTTGCTTCAGGCGGCGTTTATATCGCTGGCCCTGCCATCATCGCCAACTGGTTCCCTGTAAAGAAAGATCTGGCCTTCGGTTGGACGACCGTTGGCCAGAACCTGTCTTCGGCGTTCTTCGTGATGATGCTCGCTTGGTTCCTGGGCACCTTCGGTCCGCAATGGGGCTTCTCGGGCATGTCTGTCTTGCTAGCGTTTCTGTTCGTTCTGTTTGCCCTGTTTGCGAAAAACACACCTGAGGAAGCAGGTCTGTATCCGGACAATGATCCAAACTGGAAAGCTCACCTGGTAAACGAAGACGAAGATGTCGCGGTCAACCCTGCCTTGACCACCGGGGCCCTTTTGAAAAACAAAGACATCTGGTTGCTCGGCCTGGGTGCGGGTGGCGTCTATATCGTGCTCGTCGGCGTTCTCAGTCAGTTGGTTCCGCGCATGATGGATATGGGTCTCGATCTACAGACCGCGATTTGGTACATGAGCCTTTCGGCTCTGATCGGCACTGTCGGAGCTCCTTTCTGGGGATGGCTTGGTCAGAAGCTTGGCACCAAATGGGCGTTGGCTTTCTATGAAGCCTGGTGGGTCGCTGCCATCATCATCAATCTTGTCGCAGGCGACAGCGTCGTCATCCTATGGGTATCGTTGCTGATGATCGGCCTTTCCCTAGGTGGCGCAACCAACCTGACAACGTCTGTGGTCGCTGGCAAATTCCGACGCAAGGCTTTTGCTCCTGCATTCGGCATTGTCTCTCCGATCCAGTCGATCGTGCGCTGCTTTGCCTTCTCCATCCTTGCTCTAGGTCTGACCTATCTGGGTGGCTTGGCAGGCGCTTGGATGCTTCTGGCAGGTATCGGGGTGCTGACAGTCATTTGTTATATGTTGGTCGATCCAACTCCGGTAGATTGAACCATAATGGCAACCGCGGAACAGTAGTTCCGCGGTTGTGGTTTATTGCAAGACCTAGACATCTGTTTTGATAGACCCAAAACAGGCAAAGCGTGCAGGATGAAGAGGATCCTTACAAGCACGTAAAGGAAATCGATATGCTTGAGGAAAATGCCCAAGCCGCAGGGAGGAGTCGCGGCACGCTTGAAAACTCGGCAACAGCGTCAAATGATCTTAAAAGCAATTTCGGACGACATGGATGGACAATGATTGTCTTTTCAGGATTGTTATTCTGGATCAATACCGGAACGACAGTTGACGGACTGAACGTCATCCTCGGGGCTCTGTCTTCTACTTTCAAGCTTGACTATAATTCTATGCTCGCCTGGGCAACCCCGGCGACATTATTTTCGATTCCTGCCGCTCCCGTCTTTGCATGGATTTCGCAGAAATATGGAGCAAAAACAGCAATCCTCATCGGCTTGGCAATCACGGCGGTTTGCTTTGGTTTTCTTGGCGTATGGGGCACGATGCTTGGATTCTTTGTGCTCTTTTCCGCGGTTTGCTTCTGCGCCACGGGATATTCGCATATTGGCGGCAACGCGATAATCGCAAGTTGGTTTCCCCGTAAGAAGGGGCTGGCCTTGGGATGGTCAACCATGGGGCAGAATTTCTCAACCGCCCTGTTTGTCCCGGTCATGGCCTGGTTTCTGTCGTCGCTTGGTACAGAGCGTGCTTTCTGGGGCATTTCCGCAATCATTCTGGTTCTGATGATTCTCATTGGTTCTTTCGCGCGTAACACTCCGGAGGAAGCCGGTGTCGCTCCCGATAATGATCCTATGACGCCCGAGCAAATCGTTGAAAGTGCTCGCCAGCATCGTGAATATGTCTGCCCATTCAGCACCAAACAAATGCTGGTGATGAAAGAAGTTTGGCTGGTCGGCTTTGCCTATGGTGCTCTGTATATGGTCACGGTTGGGCTTGTCAGCCAGTTGGTTCCTCGCCTTATGGCGATCGGCTATGATCTGAATACGGCAATTTCCTATTTGACCATTGCCGCGCTCGTCGGCGTAGTCGGCTCCTATGCTTGGGGATGGCTGGACCAGAAAATCGGCACCCGCAATGCTTCGCTGGTTTATTCCTTCTGGTATATCGCAGCCCTCATTCTCAATGTTTTCGAGTTGAATGAAATCACGCTCTGGGTATCCGTATTCATGATCGGCTTTGGCATTGGTGGTTGCGGCAATCTGGCAACGTCTATTGTTGCAACCAAGTTTCTCCGGGGAACCTTCATCAAAGCATGGGGCATCATCAATCCCATACAGTCTATTGTGCGCTCTTTCGCCTTTGCTGTGCTTGCTTTTGGCCTCACCTATCTTGGTGGCTATTCTGGTGCCTACAGCATCTTTATCGTCATCAATCTGATTGCAGCAGTCATGATCTGGCGACTGGACAACAAAAAGATAGGCTGATCAGCCCCTGATTTTATATTTAAATCTATCGCCTCGGAAAGCCCGAAAAACTTGGGGAAACATTCCGGGGCGATTTTTTTAATTCAAAAGCTTTTTAACCGCAAACCAAGGACGTGTTCCAAAAAAAACGCCCTTTATGAGAAAATTACTCTTTTATTTCAATTCACTAACTCAACATCACACATCTCTGAGGAATGTGGTTATTACAAATGAACATAGCCAAAAAATCAAAAAGAATTTCAGCGACTTCAAACAAAATGATAGTTTTTAAAGCAACATTCGAGACAAAAATCGCACATAAGATCGGAAAAATAGTAAACGGAAATAATATCTTTTTTTTATTTCTGATTATGTCGATTTGTCTGAAGTATAGATATTTAATTTCCGCCAAAAGGAGTAAAAGGAATGGTCATCAAGAAAAACTACGACTCAGATCATGACAAACGCAAGGAATATTCTCATGCAGAGTTGGGCACCATCCCGCATGTGCCATTCGAAGAATATGCCGAAAAACTGAAACATTGCATGAAGCTGACCCGCAAAAACGGTATTCTAGAAGCGAAAATGCACACCAACAATGGTCCGATTCAGTGGGGTGCACCTCTGCACCAGGGTCTGCATTACTTCTTCGACTGGGCTGGTCGCGACCCGGACAACGAAGTCATCATCCTTGGCGGCATTGGTCCAGATACCTTTAAAGGCATTGGCCGTGTGGACGCACAGGGCAACTGGTTGCCAGCAACCGAGTTCGGTTCCGAGCCTGAAGAATCCTGGAAAATGTACGAATATCAGTATTATGATGGCACCAACGACATCGAAGGCCAGATCTTCGACGTAGAAGTTCCGACAATCGGCGTATGGAGCGGCGCCACTTTCCACTCCGACCTTGTTCTCTTCAGCGACATCACACTCTGCACCGAAGACGCATGGACAACCGAAATGCACTTCCGTACCAACATGGTTCCTGGCGATGGCATCCAGATCGCTTGGCGCGAGCTGATGGGCCGCAAACGCTTCGCCTATGCCGAGCTGACCGGTGAAATAATCACCGCTCGCAAAGCCCTGGAACTGGGCATGGTCAACGAGATTTGTGAAGACGTAGATGCCGCTTACAAGCGTGCTTGGGAAATTGCAGAACTGATCATGTGTACCGGTACGCGCGTTACCCGTCGCCTGACCACCCAGCAGATCCGCAAACCTTGGAAAGAAGACATCGCCAACGAGCTGCGCAACGCATTCTCCACCGAGATGTTCGTGACAGCCACCGACCATTCTCCTCATGAAGCGAAATACTGGGACGATGCTAAGGAAGAGGCAGCCCTGGTACGTAAAGCTGAGGCGGAAGGTAAGGTCGTTCGTCCTCGCCTTAACGGTGGCCAGTTCGAGACTCCAATTAAGTAATTGCCGTCTCGCCTAGAATGATTTGATGCAGGCGGTATCGACACCATTGTTGATACTGCCTGTTTTTTTGTAACTTACAAAGATGCAGGATTTCCTGCTCTCCCATGGAGGAAAAAATGGCCCGTCTTGAAGGCAAAGTTGCCATTGTAACCGGCGCGAGTGCCGGTATCGGAGAAAGCACAGCTCTCCTGTTCGCCAGAGAAGGCGCAACTGTTGTTCTTGCTGCTCGTCGCGAAGAGAAAATGAAAGAAATGGCTGCAAAAATCGTGGCTGAAGGTGGCCAGGCTCTGGCTGTCAAAACCGACGTCGGCAAGCTCGAAGATTGCAAAAACCTCGTCGCAAAAACCATCGAGGCGTTTGGCAAGATTGACATTCTCATTAATAATGCCGGTATTGCCGACATGCATAAATCCTGTGTCGCGACCGATGACGATTTCTGGAATCATGTCGTCCTGATGAACCAGACCAGCCTGTTCTGGTTGTGCCGTGAAGTTCTGCCTCATATGGTGGACGCCAAATACGGCTCCATCGTGAACGTCTCTTCTATCGGTGGAGTTTATGGCAGCGCCGGGATTGCTTATTCTGCAACCAAGTCTGCGGTTCTTGGTATGACCAAAAATATTGCCATCCAGTATGCCGGAACAGGAATTCGCTGCAACGCGACCGCTCCCGGACCGACCCCAACCGAGCTGAACACACCTGAAAAACTCGCCACGTTCGATCAGGAAATGCGCGAAATTACTGGACGTCATATGGATACGTCTTTGCCCGAATCCGACGTCATCGATCAGGCTTATGCAATTCTCTATTATGCCTGCGATGAATCGCGCGCCGTCACCGGTCGCTGCACCGTGGTTGATCACGGCTGGACCCTCTAGGGCCCGGATAGCCCCCAAAAAGAAAGGGGTTGCTCTGGCTGCCCTTTTCACGCGCTCAAGACAGTTGACCGCTCCACGCTATCGCAGCCAGAAGCATTGAGGGCTAGGTCGGGGGGGCAGTAACATCACGGACCTTCTTGGTGATGCGCAACTTCCAAGCCACGATAGTGCGCAGAGTCACCACGAAATGTCAGACGGGTCTTTGATGATAAGTGTCATTAGGGGCTTTAACCGGCCCGACGCGGTACCTCATACCCTGAAGGCACTCATCTTAGGTCTTAACCTGCATTCGCGGCCCTTTCTTGACTTATGCTGCACATAGCAAGAACGTCCGCTCTTCTAAATTGCTCTGATCATCATGAACATGCCAAGTGCTCCAAACAGAGTGCCGAAAAGCGCTTCACTGCCTCTTTGAAATTGCTGGTATATGTCTCGGGCGCGACCTGTGGAGAACAGCAATCCATAAGTTCCATAGATTGCAAAGATGATGATAGCTGATCCTGTTGTGAACACCAGAAGGCATGACCAATCGGTTACCGCAGGCCCGACAAACATAGAAAGAGATGCCCAGAGAAGAGCAACCTTGGGGTTGGTTGATGTGACGGCCAAGCCATTTAGGCAGTCGTGCCACAACCCGCGCCCCTCGACGGGTATGATCTGTCCATCTTTCCCGGTAAGTGCGGCCCGCCATCCTTTGAAACCAAGCCACAGAAGATAGGTTCCGCCAAATAGACCCAATACGTGCAGTAGAATGGGATAGGCAGCAAAAAGAGCGCCAAGCCCGACGGCAGTTAGAAATGACCAAATAAATGCACCGCAGGCATGCCGATCGCGACAGCCAATGCAGCGTTTCTTCCAGAGCCAAGGCCGCGCGAGGCCACGGCAACGAGATTTGGGCCGGGCGAAATCGCAGCAGTGGCGAGTGCGATCCACGCTGTTAAAATAAGCGAACTCATGAGTGAACCTTATTGCTATCTTTGGGTGCCTGAGCCCGCTGGAACATACCGTAGTCTCGGATCACGCGGGCGATGCGAAGGCGGTAGTCATCGAAGACCCCACTGCGTCCCTTGGCCTGCGCGCTTCGATGCACATTGAGGCTGCGCCAGCACGCGATCGCGTTTTCATCCTCGAAGAATGACAGGGACAGGATTTTGCGCGGATCGGTAAGGCTCTGGAATCGCTCGACGGAAATAAAGCCGTCTATCTCATCGAGCATAGGGCGTATCTCGGTAGCAATGTCGAGGTATTCACTCTTTCGGCCTTCTGCCGGTTCGACTTCGAAAATAACTGCGATCATAGAGTACCTCCGTGCGGTGCAGAGGCTAGCTTGAGCCAAGTCCGATCTTCGCGAAGGAGAAACTTCTCTTTCTGGGCGAACTCGTAGTTTTCGCGGCCGAGCGGGTCGGCTGCCAGACGAGCACGATAGATTTCGTAGTCAGTCAGGCTTGAGACATTGTAGATGCCGTAGGCGAGAGTCGATGAGCCCTCGTGCGGGGCATAGTAGCCGATCAGGTCGGCCCCACAGCGAGGGATAGCTTGGCCCCAGTTGCGAGAATATTCTTCGAACTGAGCCTTTTTTGTCGGATCGATGTGATAGCGAATAACGCAGGTGAGCATGACAACCTCCTTCAGATGTGTTTCCTCGGTTCTAGCCGTTTGCGTTTCGCAAATGCTTCGATTAGGATCGAACTATGAAAGTTTGCGTCTCGCAAATGTGTCGATTAGGAGCGAACTATGAAAGAAGGTCCTGATATTGCATTTATCGCGGCTTTGATCGGCGATCCCGCCCGCGCGAACATGCTGACCGCGCTGATGAGTGGGAAAGCCCTAACAGTCAGCGAGTTAGCAGAGGAAGCTGGGGTGACGATCCAGACGGCTAGCTCTCACCTATCGAAGCTCAATGAAGGTGGCCTTCTACGTCTCCGCAAACAGGGACGACACAAATATTCCGCGCTCGCTAGTGACGAGGTGGCGCACGTTTTGGAGGGCCTGATGGGGCTTGCTGCTGGATCGGGATACTCGCGAACGCGCACGGGCCCGAGAGATGCGGAACTGCGCCAGGCGCGCATCTGCTACAACCATCTCGCTGGGGATATGGGCACCCAGATGTTCGATAGCCTAATTGCGCAAGGCCATTTGGTTCTGGATGGTGAGGAACTGGAACTGACCGAGGCGGGTGCCGCCTTTGCCACAGACTTCGGAATCAACATTGAGGCTCTACGCGAGGCTCGTGCGCCGGTTTGCCGGGAATGTCTCGATTGGAGTGAACGCAGGTCGCACCTTGCAGGCAGCTTAGGCCGTGCATTCCTTAACCGGTTCGAGGAGTTGGCTTGGGCTAAACGCGATCAGAAAACGCGGGTAGTAACCTTCTCAAGGAGAGGAGCAGAAGAGTTCAAAAAGCTCTTTCCGATAAGGTCAAACTGTGTCTTTTCTTCAAAGCAATCATTAGCCTAATGGTCGCGAAAGCTCACTTTGTCCTTGTCCAAGGTTTGTTGCTGCTGGATGCGTGTCATCCAGCGGCGATAAATCTGACAAGGAGGAAAGCGCGGGTTGGTTTTTCTATGGGGATAGTAAGCTAGGGATTTGCGATGAATGGTGCCTTTGTGGCTCCGATCTGTCGGCGAAGGGAGCCTGCCAGCCTGTTTTTCAGGCCTGATATTGTCGAATGGCGTTTCATTTTCACATTGGTGGTGCGCACCAGCCGTATTTCTTGATAACAGGCCGCATTGATTTGTCCGGAGCCTTGCAACAGCAAGGCCGGGTATGATTGGTTCATCATGCAGCATCCTTCCATGGCGGAGCACGGGATCTTGGCGATTGTCCTCGCGCAAAGATTTCAATGACACGCATCGTTCCACCGTATTCGGGACAATGCCAGTTTGAGCTTTGTCTTTCACACTCTTCTTGGCTGACGTTCTCCACCTGGCCATCATTTGGTTCTGCATGGAGCAACAGCCTGATGATTTTGATCCGCGCACGCCTTATGCCATTAGCAAGAAAGCCTGTGTGGCGAATGCGATGGAAGCCGGAGGGCAGGACATGGATCAGAAAACGGCGAATGAACTCGTCCGTCGGTAAGGACATGACTTTCAACCGATCACCACGCTTGATGCGGTAGTCTTTCCATTTGAAGGTGACAGTAGCGGCGTTGGCACTGATCAGGCGGCTGTTCGAGATTGCAATACGATGCGTATAACGGCTGAGATAGGCCAGCACTGCCTCTGGACCGCCGAAGGGAGGCTTGGCATAGACTACCCATTCGGTCTTGCGCAGCGGGGTAAGATAGGCTGCAAAGCTGTCCAGATTAGACAGACTTGCCAGTGTACCGAAGAAAGCCAGCTTGTCAGCCTTGTAAAGCCGCATCAATCCTTCAAGGAACAGGCGGCGGAACAATCGGGACAAAACCCTAACCGGCAGGAAGAAGCCTGAGCGACAGGATATCCACCTCTTGCCATCGGGTGACAAACCGCCGCCCGGCACGATGACATGGACATGAGGATAGTGCGTCATGGCGGAACCCCAAGTGTGCAGCACACTCGTCATGCCAATCCGTGCTCCCAGATGCTTTGGATCGGCAGCGATGGTCAGAAGAGTCTCGGTCGATGCTTTGAACAAGAGGTCATAGACAAGAGCCTTGTTTTGGTAGGCGATGTCGGCCATCAGTGATGGCAATGTGAAGACCACATGGAAGTATTCGACTGGAAGCAAGTCCTTGATGCGCGAAGTCATCCACTCCCGCGCGGCAACGCCCTGACATTTAGGGCAATGCCGATTGCGGCAGGAATTATATGCGATATGCAGGTGATTACACTTGTCACATGCCACGACATGGCCACCAAGGGCAGCGGTTCGGCAAGTCTCAATGGCAGACATCACCTTAAGCTGGGTAAGTGACAGATGACCTGCATGAACACGGCGATAGCGAGGACCATGAGCGCGAAAGATATCCGCAACCTCTAGTCCCGAGCGGGACATGATGGCTGGCCTTAACCGGAACTACCCTTGCGGAGCACCAGCAGATCAAGAGGACTGGTCACCTCCTGGATCACCCGGATGTCTGTCCCGCCTTCCAGCAAATGCGTGGCAAAGCTATGTCGCAGGGTATGGGGTGAGGCCTTCTTGCTGATACCCGCAAAATTGCAGGCAACGCCAAAAGCCCGGTTGAATTGCCGGGTCGAGATGGGATCGATGCGGCTACGACCGGGAAACAGCCACCCCTTCGGCCGGGCTTCCCGATAATAATCACGCAAGAGTTCAAGCAGGCTCGAAGACAACATAACTTGTCGATCCTTGCGGCCCTTCCCTTGCTCAATCCGGATCAGCATCCGGTCACTGTCAATATCACTGATCTTGAGATGGACGACTTCGCTCACTCGTAGACCTCCACCATAAGCCACGCTGAATGCCGCGCGATACTTCAAGCCAGGTCCTGGGGCCGCTTCCAGAATGGCTGCTACTTCTTCAACGCTCAATACAACGGGTATTTTCTTGGCCATTCTCTGATAACGCATGTGTCGCTTCATCTCGGGGCGCGGGCAAGTGGTCGAAAAGAAAAAGCTCAACACTGTCAGCCGATTGTTATAGGGCGCAGCCCCGACACAGTGATCCTTCATATCAAGCTGGAAAGCCCGCAATTCTTCAGGTGTTGCACTGTCGGGTGAATGACCCAGGAAGCGTGTGAACTCCCGCATGGCCCTCAGATACATCGTCTGTGTCTTGGGCATCAAACCCTTGATACGCATATCTTCGAGAAAACGAAGGCGAAGTGCTGGCATATGTTGATTGGACATGAAGATCTCCTGTCGCTGGGTTGAGAAAACCCAATTCAACGACAGACAGGATCATCTATAAAATCAGCAATCAGAATGAGGCACAAAAAACGCAGCGAGCACCAATACCGCGAGAGCGGTTTCGTCCTTGTCCGCGAAACCGTCATTCGAATGCAATAAATGTCGGGCGCCACTCAAACGGCAGCAATGGGGAAGCCGCTTTGAAGTTCGTGACGGCTGGCGAGTGACCGGTAATGGGATGTACCGGCTGCTTCCCCCAACTCAGCAGGTTATAGTTCGTCTGTTTCACCTGCGGATAAGGAGAAGTGGTATGACGAAGAAAGCAATTGATACCTTGATGTCGATTGGTATCGACATCGGCAAAGATACGTTTCATCTGGTTGGTTTTGATTTTGACGGCCAACTTGTTCTGCGCAAGAAGATAAAACGACTGGCTTTGTTGCAGACCTTCGAAACTCTTCCAAGATGCGTTGTTGGTATGGAAGCATGCCTGAGCGCCCACTTTGTCAGTCGTTCCTTGCGCAAACTCGGGTTCAAACCTCGGATCATCCCTGCCATTTATGTGAAGCCCTTCATCAAAGGGCAGAAAAATGACTATAATGACGCTGAGGCCATTGCGGAAGCAGCCTTGCGACCGAACTTGCCGACTGTTCCCGAGAAAAGCCAGGACCAGCTCGACCTGCAAGCTCTTCATCGTGTCAGGTCCCGCTTGGTGTCCCACCGGACTGCAACGATAAACCAGATCCGCGCTTTCCTGATTGAACAGGGCATCACGGTTCGCAAGGGACTGCGAGCTTTGAAGAATTCCTTCAAAACCATTCTTGAGCAGCGTAAAGATGAGATATCTCCTCGAATGCGCAAAATCCTGTTTGGTCTCTATGGGGACTGGCTTTGGCTTGACGACAGAATTGAAGCCGTTTCCAATGAGATTGAAGAGATCAGCCAGACGGAAGAAAATTGCATCAATGTGATGACGATCCCTGGTATCGGCCCGATGATCTCTACGGCGATGGTCGCCGCGATCGGGACTGGAGAGGCCTTTGATCGCGGTCGCGATTTTGCCGCATGGGTTGGTCTGGTTCCAAGGCAATACAGTACAGGAGGGAGAACGATCCTCGGCCGAATATCCAAGCGAGGCAGTCGATATTTGCGCATGCTCTTCGTTCAGGCAGCAAAGGTTATCCTGATGAGGACCAATCGATGGCCAGACTTCAGCTTTGGTGAGTGGCTAACACGAGCAGCAGAGCGAATGCATCGCAATAAGTTGGCCGTGGCTTTAGCCAATAAACTGGCCCGGATGGCCTGGAGTATCCTCAAACACAAAACGGCGTTTGATGCGCCAAGAAATGCGGTCGTAGTTGGTATTTGAAGATAACGCCCACGACCTCAAAGAAGTTCGCGATAGACAGACTGCATGGAACGGAAAAATACGCCCCCCAGAATCTGACGGCCCTTTCGGTCACCATGGACCTTGCCGCTAATTAGATCACGGTGCGAGCGTAACCCCAACATGGCCACGACCCGCGTGTCGATCAATAGGCCGGATACATATGAGCGACTTCCAGCGACATGCAAAGAAATCTCTTGCGAACAGCAGCCGGTACATACATAAGCGTGGCGAAGTCCTTTGCCATGCTCTGTTCAAGCAAAGACCAGCCATAGTCTTCCGCTTCCTTGGCGGCTTCCTTGACTGCAGTCTGCTCTTCAGCGCTCAGGTCATTGAAGGCATCCAGATTGACATGTACGCCCTGAAGCGATGCAGCGTAGTTCACATTGGTAAAGTGGGATTGCAGTTCCCACATCTGAATGCCAATGCCGCCATTGGCTGAGGTGAGCACAGCGTCGATTGCATTGGTGGACAGCTGGGCGGGAACGTCTGACCAAGAGATCTGGATCGGAAAGGCCCCTGCGTTTTTCATGACTTCTGTCGAGCCTACGTCATAGGTCCGCACTTTGACTTCTGCCAAATCTTCCGCTTTTTCAAAGGCCTTGTTTCCCCAAAGACCTGAAGAGGGCCACGGAGCGGCCAGCAGAAGCATCTGGTTGTTGTCTGCGAAGACCTTGTCATAGTCAGGGCGCGCTAGCTCATAGAGCTTGTGAACGTCTTTTGTCGTTGGAGCAAGGAAGGGCAGGGAAGAAAGCTGGAAGATTGGGTCAATAGCAGGCCAGAAGACGAATGCAGAGGAGGCCGCCTGAAGGGCACCGTCGCCCACGGCATCGAAGTGGTCGAGGCTTTTGTAGCCTAGTGCGCCGCCGTGATGCACGGTGATTTCAAGGGAGCCGCCAGTCTTGTCGGCGACAGACGAGGCAAACTTATCTGCAATTTGGCCATGCAGGGACGTCGCCGGATATTCGCTGGCCAAATCCCATGACGTTGCCATGGCGTTGGAGCCAGTTAATGCAATAAAAGCAAATGTGGAAAGGAGGAGATTGCGAAGCATATTTTTGTTTCCTAGTCGAAGCCCGTATGGGCGGTCAATTGGACGCGACTTATTGACGTCGCTATGCACTTTGATCTGATGAAATTCAAACAGAGGTCTTTACCAAGGTTCCAGACTGTGCTGTTCTTATGTTACAAACAATTCTGTTCGTAAATCAAGACTCATTTATAAAAGAGCTCTCACAAGCAAAAAGGATTTCATCAAGCCCATGCCTGCATTGCTGATTAAAAATGCCCGTATTGTAGACGGCACTTCACCTGAACCGACCGCTCCGATGAATATCGCAATCGAAGGGGACAAATTTGTCGATGTTGGTTCTTCTCTTGCATTTGAAGCTGGAGAAGTGATTGACTTAAAAGGCGCAATCGTTATGCCCGGCTTGATTGACTGTCATGTGCATGTGATTGCGACAACGGCCAATCTGGGCCAGAATGCCGAGCTGCCGAACGCTTGGGTCGCATTGAAGTCGGCCCATATCATGAAGGACATGCTCATGCGCGGCTTTACGACTGTGCGTGATTTGGGCGGGGCAGATCGCGGATTGCAGATGGCTGTTGAGGATGGTTTGCTTGACGCGCCAAGACTGGTCATCTGCGGCAAGGCGCTGTCTCAGTCCGGTGGTCACACAGACTATCGTGGCGCCTTCCACAACCGCGATGTTAGCTATTACCCAGACAAGTTGGGGGCTCTGGGACGGGTCTGTGATGGCGTACCGGAAGTTCAGAGGGCGGCGCGTGAAGAACTGAAGAACGGAGCGCAGTTTATCAAGATCATGGCTGATGGCGGTGTCTCCTCTCCGTCAGACCCGATAGGCTATCTGGTCTTCTCGGTCGACGAGATTAAGGCTGCGGTAGAAGTGGCCAAGGGCTTTGGAACCTATGTCTCGGCACATCTGTATGACGACACTGCGATTGCTCGGGCTCTGGATTGCGGGGTCGAATGCATTGAGCATGGCAATATCATGAGCGAAGAGACGATCGCTCGGATAGCCAAAGAGGGCCAAGTTGTTGTGCCGACCAATATTACCTTTGATTATCTGGCTAAAGAAGGCGCCAAATTCGGGCTCCCTGAAGCATCTGTTGCCAAAATTGAAGATGTGCGAGAAGCCGGATTGGAGCAGCTTGCCAAGCTGCATAAGGCTGGCGTGACCATGGGATATGGCACGGATCTGTTGGGCGGTATGCATCCTCAGCAATCTGGAGAATTTGCGCTAAGAGGCCGCTATCTTCCTGCCGATGCTGTGATCCGTTCGGCAACGGTTGATGCGGCCAAGGTGCTGAGGATGGAAGGTAAGATCGGCATTATCGCTCCGGGTGCTTATGCAGACCTGATTGTGGTCGACGGAAACCCGCTGGAAAATCTCGACTTGTTAGCTCATCAGGGCGCACATATTCCCTTGATCATGCAAGGCGGTGAGATCAAGAAGCAGGCTTCTTGCCTGTAATCAATTCCTCGCGCATCGGGTCTTCCTCAATTCGATGCGCGATTCTTTTCCACATTTCCAGCAGTTGAGGGGCAACGGTTTCATCCTGATCGAAGCTCTGATGAACGGCAATTCCGCGCAAAACTGACAGGACAAGCTGGAAATAGAGCGAATCGCTCTCCCTGTCGATAGCTCCCCAAAGCTGCGCGAGGGTTATGGCATCGCGCTTTTTTATCCATTTCTCCATGACTTCCCGCAGAGATCGACCAAGAGCATTGTCCTGCCTGGCAGCAAGCATCAGCTCCAGAGCGGCGATATAGCGGTTGTTGGAAAAGATGTTGTTCCAGTAAGCATCAATCATTTCGCAGATGGTCAGATGCTCGACATTGTAGCGCTCTGCCAGCGGATAGGTTTCTGCCCAGCTATCGATCAAATGCTGGAAAGCGGCCACGATCAGCTCATTTCGCGTTGGAAACTGGTGGGTGAGGGCTCCTCTGGAGACATTTGCTTTTTCGGCAATGATTGTTGTTGAGGTCCGTTCGTAGCCGATCTCATACAGGGTCTCCAGTGTTGCTTCGCAGACCTGAATTCGTGTTGCCTGTGATCGTTCTTCCTGGGTCCTGCGCTGCGGTTTCCCGTTGCTTTTGACCGCGGTCTTTGCTTCTGGCCGCTCTTCCATTTCCGTCCTTTTCTCCGCCAAGCTGAGAGGACTGATAATGGCAGATCTCAACAGCTGATGTCGATTTTTATTTACAAACAGACTGGTTTGTTTTTAAGTTTGTACACATAATAACCATCACCGATCAAACAAACAACTGGTGAGACAGCAATCACAACCAATGGAGAATAGTCTTGAGAAAACTTTTGCTCGGGCTGGCGCTTGTAGCGTCCACTGCACTTCCGGCTTCTGCTGGCACAGATTTCATTGCCAATTCTTTTTATGATGTTTCCCACCCTCTTTCGAAATATGGCTATGTCGAATGGGCCGAGATGGTGAAAGACCTTTCCGATGGGGATCTTAATCCTCAGGTCTATACCGGAACCGTTCTTTTGGCCCCTCGGGCAAGCCTTCAGGGCGCACGAGACAATATCGTTCAGGTGGTCAACCACGCTGCGATTTACACGCCATCCGATCTTCCGGTCGCCAATGCCGTTCAGGAACTGGGCTTCAACTATTCCGATGCCAAGGCCCTGATTTTTGCGACAGCTGATTTCTCGATGCACAACCAGACCCAGCTGAAGGAATGGGATGATAGCGGAATTGTTTATCTGGGCGCATATGCAACGCCGCCTTACATCATGTTCTGCTCATCGCCGGTCACCAATCTCGAAGAACTGAAAGGCAAGCGGATTCGTACTGCTGGTTCTACCGTTTCAATGTGGGTCGAGAAGGCTGGTGGTATCCCGGTGAACGTATCCTCGTCTGAAATGTATACCGGCCTTGAGCGCGGCTCTTTGGACTGCGCCACCAATGCTGCCAATGATCTGATCGATCGGTCCCTTTGGGAAGTGGCGAAATATACAACGTTGCTGCCAACCGGGATGTACTGGTCCGGTCCTCTTTGGGGGTATAACAAGAATTTCTGGGCAGGCCTCACCGCCGAGCAACACTCAGTTCTGATGGAAGCCTCGGCCCGTTCCATGGCGCGTATGATCATCAACTATGTCAAACGTGCAGATGATGCGTTGGAAGAAGCCAAGTCCAAAGGCAATGTTGTCTCTAAACCAGCGGATGATCTTAAGGCATCGGTCGAGGCATTCCGAGAGGAATCTCTTGGCAATGTTTACAAGACTGCGACTGATAAGTTTGGTCTGGCCAATGGTAAAGAGGTCATTGATGATTTCCGTGCAACAGTCACCAAGTGGGAGGGGCTTCTCTCTTCTGTCGACGTTGACGACGAAGATGATCTGACCGCTTTGGCTATGAAAGAGATCTATGCTGATCTCGATCCAGCGTCCTACGGCGTGAAGTAGTTTCCCTCTACTGGTGTCGGCTGTTTGCCGACACCGATTTTTTCAAAAAGAGGCCTGTCATGCTGACCTTGACGCTCCGTATGGTGCGACTGCTCAACCGTGTCTTTCTGGTTGCCAGCGGCCTGTTTCTCATACTCATGATGCTGCATATCGCGATTGATGTGATTTTGCGCAACAGTGGCATTTCCATTCAGGGAACGTTGGAAGTCGTTTCCTTTTACTACATGGTTTATCTTGTTTTCCTCCCCATGGGCTATGTCGAGCTCAAACATCAACATATCCGGGTTGACCTTATTGCCCAGAGACTGCCGCAGTCTCTCCAAGTCGCGCTGTATGTTCTTTCCTGCCTTATCGGTCTGCTGTTTTTCGGCATGCTGGGGTGGCAAACGCTATTGGATGCCATTCAGGCGACGCAGTCTGCCCAGACCGCAATGGCCAACTTCACCTTTTATATCTGGCCTGCACGATGGGCCTTGCCTTTAGGTTTTCTGGGGCTGTGCTGTGCAGTGTTATCCAATTTGTTGTTGGCGCTGAAAGAGCGTCGTTCCTTTTGAAAGATTTGATGGATGAGTAATCTTGATATTGGTTTTATCGGGACGATTGCTGCGCTTGGTCTGATCGCGCTCAGAGTGCCAATTGGCTTGAGCCTTGGCGTCGTTTCCGTCTTCGGCATCGCTTCGATGTTTAATCTGAATGTGGCATGGGGCATGATTTCAGCCACGCCTTTCGATTATGTGGGGCAGTGGGAGCTTTCCGCAGCTCCGATGTTCCTGCTTATGGGATTTCTCTGCTCCGCCACGGAAATGACGCGCGGCCTCTTTACGGCTTTACGACTTGTTCTGGCGCGCCTGCCCGGTGGCCTCGCTGTGGCTTCGGTTGGGGCTTGCGCCTTTTTCGCAGCCGCCGCAGGGTCTTCGACAGCAACCGCGTCGGCGATGTCGCGTATTGCGGTGCCAGAGATGCTGCGCAATGGCTATGACAAAGGCTTGGCAACGGGTACCATTGCTGCGTCAGGAACCCTTGGATCGCTGATCCCGCCGTCTGTACTGCTTATTCTCTATGGGGTTTATGCGCAGGTTTCTGTGGGGCAGCTGTTTATGGCTGGCTTCATTCCCGGCATTCTGTCTGCCCTAATCTATATGGCGATGATCGTCGTGCGTGTGAAGGCCAATCCGGGGCTTGCCGGAGATGTTGTCGTGGAGGTGAACGAAGAAGAAAAACGCACCATAGTGCGGGAGATCTGGCCCTTGCCACTCCTGATTCTGGCTGTACTCGGTGGCATTTTCTCGGGTGCCTTCTCTCCAACGGAGGCTGGAGCTCTGGGGGCCTTTATTGCCGGCTTAATTGCCTTTGTACGAGGAAAACTGACAAAAGAAGCGTTGTTTGATGCGATTCGACAGGCAATTTCTGCTACTGCCGGTATCTTTATCATTCTGGTCGGCTCCCTGTTCTTCACTCGCTTTCTGGCGCTATCGGGAGTTCCGTCGGCCTTTGCCCACATGATTTTGTCGGTGAGTTCGGAACCCTGGTGGATTTTGCTGGCTGTAACCATCCTCTATGTGGTTTTGGGCATGTTGATCGACAGCATCGGACTATTATTGCTGACGCTGCCGCTCATTCTGCCCCTCGTGGGGGCTGCTGATATGAATCCGATCTGGTTCGGAATTATCGTCATCAAGCTTCTCGAAATCGGCCTTGTAACGCCACCAATCGGGCTGAATGTTTATATGATCAAGGGATCGTTGGGAGATCTCGTGTCCTTACCCCAAGTGTTTAGAGGCGTTGCCTGGTTCATTGCTATGGATTTTCTAACCCTGTTCGCTCTGATGATGTTTCCGATCCTTTCGCTTTGGCTGCCGCAGATAGCATTCAATTAGCCAAATTAAAACAGCTCTAACGATGGAAGGTGCTTCTTGGTATTGAAGATACTTGGAGCTCCTTCCGCAGCACATCGTCGCCCTGGCAAGCGTATTCAATTTTCACGCTTGGAAGTAAAAAACTTCGAAATTGAAGCCTTGCAACGAACGTCTCAAAGGTCCGCCCACCGGTCACATCGTCACTGAAAATGATGCAATTCTCTCGAATGACTGTTTTGGGGAAGCTGGCTTCCAGAACGATGCGTCTGATGAAGGTCAGGAAAGGGCCGCGATTACCAGTACCATTGAGTACTGAAAGTCAGATGATTTTGCAGCGCATCAGACTGCTTCCGCATTCCTGGCATTTGATCTGGTTACGGTTATCAGGCGTTACAGGCATTTTGCAAGGCAGACTAAGCTAGTCTTTAACATAGCAAAAGCAAACACCAGCGGCTAAAAATGGAAGACACTCATCCTGAGTGTCATCGAATTGGATGAGCTGTCCGTTGGGTGTCCTAGGCTCTCCTCCACGATCTAGACAAGAACAAATGGATTTGTTCGCGAAAAAGATATTTTGTGGCAACGGTTCTTTGCCATAGTCTACGATAGGTCATGCATATCATCCATATTTGCCAAAGGCGCAAAACTCTACATTTTATGTTGTTCAAGTTTTCTAATTCTTCTCAGATGATGTTACCGCAGCCGCCCTTCGGCAGTTCCTATTTCAAAATGATGAGTTCAGAGAGCGGCTGTTTCAGCCGACAATGTGCAGACTAGCTTGCAGCATTCCTTATTCACTCAAAAATGCTGCGAGCAAGGAACGCCCTGCTGCTCCATAACATTTAATTATACACACTGAATTCAATAATATTTGCCTTATGGTCCATTTCTCCCTGTTAATTCAACTAATGATGTAATCATTTATGGACTGAAGTTTTGACCAACTTGCAAAAAGACCTAGGCACCTGGGATATTATTATTATTGGCGGTGGGCTGGTTGGGTTAGCTGCCGCCATGGGAATGGCGCAGGATGGCGCTAGAGTCTTGATATTTGATGCAGGAGACACCGATTTCCGGGCTTCGAAGGGCAACTTTGGCCTTGTCTGGGCCCAGAGCAAAGGAGCCAATAGCCGAGAGTATGCTGTATGGACTCGTCGCTCGATTTCATTGTGGAACGAATTTGAGGATGAAATTGAATCGCTTTGTGGTGTGAAAACACACTACAAGCGAGATGCCGTTGGACTTCATTTCTGTCTGGGAGATGCTGAGTTCGAAAAGCGTAGCCGCATAATTAATGCTGTCGCAGCTCACCATTTGCCAGGTGACGATACGCGTATGATAGATCGTAATGAAGCGCTGAGCTATTTCCCGGGCCTTGGAGACAGAGTAACTGGAGCCTCTTGTTCCTCGCTGGATGGAGCCTGTCAGCCTTTGGCTTTACTGCACGGATTGAGCCTTGGGGCACAAAAACTTGGCGCTAAGTTGATGACCAATGCTCCTGTCCAAGATATCTCTTCCGATGACAGTCATTATAGAGTGACGACCAAACTCGGTCACGCAAGAGCCCCTAAAATTTTAATTGCTGCAGGCCTGGGAACCAATGCCATTGCTCGCCAATTCGGTTTTCCTGATATCGTTCATCCGCAAAAAGGGCAAATTCTTGTGACCGAACGTACGCCTCCCATGCTTCCCGTTACTACGACCTCCATGCGTCAGACATGGGACGGCACGATCCTCATCGGTGATACAAAGGAAGAGGGTGACCATGAGGATACGTCCAATAGCAAGGGCATATTGACTCTTGCTAGTCGGGCGGTTTCTGTCCTGCCTGCAATCGCCAATCTCCGCATTGTGCGCAGTTGGGCAGCTTTGCGCGTACTCACTCCAGACGGAATTCCCGTTTATGATGAGTCCCCCACCCATCAGGGGGTCTACGTTGCTACTACACATTCGGGTGTCACGCTGGCCCCGGTGCATAAAGGTCCACTTGCCCAATGGATCCTGAACGGCGAAATGTCGCCAGAACTCCGGGCATTTACAAGCAAAAGAATAAAATAAAAATAAAACTAACCTTCCAAAGGAACCCAAGTCATGAAATTCGGAAAAATATCGGCCTTGGCCGGAATTACCCTAGGACTTCTCGCAACTTCTGCAAACGCTGAAGTAAGTTGGAAATTTGGAGGCATCAATCCTCCTGCTGCCCCAGTAACGGTGGCTTCAAAATACTTCGCCAAACTTGTCAATGAACGCACTGAAGGGCGTGTTCATATCGATTTCTATGAAGGCTCGCAGCTTGGCTCTGGTCCGTCCCAGATCGAAGCCATGTCTGTTGGAGCACAGGAAGGCTATATTTCATCGGGATCTAATGCCTCCAAATTGGTAACGGAATTTGGCGTAGTCGACATTCCCTTCGTGTTTCAAAGCAAGGAGCATTTCCTTAACTTTATGAAAAGCGACCTCGCATCCGAACTCAAAGCTAGACTACGCGATGAATTCAACGTGCGTATTCTGGCTACAAACTGGTTTCGCCTGCCTCGTGTTTTCATGACCAAAGAAGCCTGCGTTACCAGCCCTGCAGATATTGAGGGCAAACGATCTCGTTCTCCGAACCTTCCAATGTTTATTGCTGGTTGGGAAGCGGTCGGAACAGTGCCTGTCACCATGGCATATGGGGAAACCTATATGGGATTGAGCCAAGGGGTTGCCGATATGGCAGAAAGTGCTGGCGAGCAGGTTTATTCATCAAAATTCTACGAAATTCTGCCATATGTGACCGATGCGAGAATGATGTATCCGCAGAACTCGGTCTATGTCACTGAAACCGCATTCCAGCAACTTTCCGACGAAGACAAGGCGATTGTAACCAAAGCCGCCGAAGACGCTGGTGACTATTTTGTAAAATTGGTGGAAGACGAAACGGCTCCAAACCGTGCAAAGATGGAAGCCGCGGGTGTTACCTTCTGTGACATGTCGCCCGAGGTGCGTGCTGAATTCTCGAAAAAGGTTTCCGCGTCAGTTCCCGAAATGGAGAAAGATGGTCTGCTTCCTGAAGGATGGTGGGACAAAATTCAGGCAATGAAATAAGCTTCATTGACGCTCTTCCTGCGGACAACGTGTCCGCAGGTTCCACCTGCAGGAATTCGAAATGACCAAACTTATGAGCGGCCTCCACCGCCTGACGCTTTATCTGTGTGCAGCGTTTGTTGTTGCAATTATCGGTGCCTTGGCGGTGCAAATCATATCCCGTTATGTCTTTAATGCGCCGGTGCATATGACTGATGATATCGCGGAAATCTCACTGGTGTGGCTGACTTTCCTTGGTGCCGCAGTAGTCTACCGGGACCAGGGACATATCGGTGTTGACCTAATTGACACCATGATAGGAGAGAAAACCCAACGCACGCTGCACATCCTGCTGAATGTGCTTGTGATAACGATCTTGGTTTTCATGCTCTATCACATCAAGAAGCTATATCCCCTTATGTCGCGGCTTGACTTCGGAACCGTACCTAAAACGCCATACACAACAAAATTCATGCTTATCCAGCTGCCTTTCGCAATTGGATGCCTGATGACTATTCTTTTTGCCATCGAAGCAATTGTCAGAGCAACAACAGGCAGACCGAGGGTTCTCAAGGAGATTGCAGAATGACAACCGGCATTTTCCTTATTCTCTTTTTCGGTCTGCTGTTTCTGGGTTTACCTGTTGCATATACGATGCTTGTCTCATCCGCGATCTACATCCTGATGGCGGGTTTGCCTGATCTCCAGCTCACTTTGCGCGTATCTGGCGGTATCGAAAGTTTTTCCCTTCTTGCCATTCCGATGTTCCTGCTTGCCGGGAACCTGATGAATGGGATGGGTGTCACGGAACGCATTTTCAATTTTGCAGGTGTTTTGGTGCGACACATCACTGGCGGGCTTGGTCATGTGAATGTCGTTGCATCTATTATTTTTGCAGGCATGTCAGGCTCTGCGGTTGCTGATGCTGGCGGACTCGGGGCCGTAGAAATCAAGGCAATGGAAAGGGCGGGTTATTCACGCAAGTTTTCCGCAGCCGTAACGGCTGCATCCGCTACCATGGGGCCGATCATACCGCCGTCGATCACCTTGGTCGTCTATGCATTTCTGGCTGAGGAATCAGTTGGCCGCCTCTTTCTTGGCGGTGCCGTTCCTGGCCTTCTGACCGGATTTGGCCTGATGATCATCATCTATTTTCTGGTAGCAACCGGAAGAGAAGAAGCGCCCAAATTGCCTCGAGCCAGCCTTTCCGAAGTTGGAACAGCCTTCTGGCGTGCACTGCCTGCACTAATGGCACCTGTCATCCTGTTGGGCGGTATTCTGGCCGGCATCTTCACACCGACCGAAGCGTCGGTGGTCGTGGTCTTGTACATTATGCTTATCGGTTCGATTTATCTCGGCTTTGACCGCAGGCTGATAATGCACGCCATACTCTCGACAGTTAGAACAACAGCGGCGACGTTGTTTATCATTGCTGTTTCTTCGGTCTTTGGTTGGATTATTTCTGTGCAGCGTCTGCCTCTGGAGATCGTACATCTCATGGAAGGCTTCTTCGTTTCCAAGGAAGCTGCAATTGCGCTGGTGATCCTGCTGTTGCTAATCGTTGGTATGTTTATGGAAGTTCTTGCAGCTTTGGTGCTTCTTGTTCCGACACTTCTGGCTATCGCCACCAACTTTGACATCGACACAGTCCATTTGGGCGTAACCATCGTTGTTACGATGATGATTGGAACGATAACACCACCCGTTGGTCTCGTTCTCTATACAGTGATGGCGGTCTCCGACATACGGATGGGCGATCTCTCAAGAGCACTTCTGCCCTTCTATATCATCATGGTCTGCGTAGCCCTTCTGATCGCTTTTGTGCCTCAGATTACCCTCTTTCTTCCGAATTTGCTTATGCCAGCCATCAACTGACAAAGCCTTGACATCTTTAAAAGGAAAACCCCATGTATCGTATAGGGTTCGATGTGGGCGGTACGTTTACCGACTTTACAGCAATTGACACATCAAGCGGACGAGCAACTCACTACAAAACGTCTTCTACGCCACATGATCCTTCTGAAGCAATTGAGACAGGATTGCGTTACTATGTGGAAGAGCTCGGCATAGCCCCTGACTCGTTCGAATTCGTAGGTCACGGAACCACAGTCGCGACCAATATGGTCATTGAGCGACGTGGCGTTCCTACGGCATTGCTGACCACAAAAGGGGCTCGAGACGTTCTGGAAATTGGACGTCAGACCCGACCTCATTTGTACGACTACTTCATCACCAAGCCGGAACCTTTAGTCGAGCGCTATATGGCGCTTGAAATTAGAGAGAGGCTAAACTCTGATGGAGATGTCCTGACGCCTCTTAATGAAGACGATGTGCGTGCTGCTGGTGAACAGATTCGAAAAGAAGGCATCCAAGCTGTTGCCGTCTGCTTCCTTCATGCCTACAGGGATGGTTGCCACGAGGAACGGGCCGCTGAAATCCTGCGGGAAATGCTACCCGATGTCTATATTTCAATCTCTTCACGGGTTCTGCCTGAATTTCGCGAATTCGAGCGATTTTCCACGACGGTTATCAACGCTTATATCGGTCCCCGCATGGACCGATATCTTGCAAGATTTCTTCAGCGTCTTGACGATATCGGTTTCACGACCGCACCGCGCACGATCCATTCCAATGGCGGCCTAATGTCCGTTGCTTCGGTACGAGAATATCCTGTTCGTACATGCCTGTCCGGTCCTGCCGCCGGTGTGGTTGGGGCTGCCAAGGTTGCCGGCGCTTCGGGGATCCAGAATATTGTCACTTATGATGTTGGAGGTACTTCAACTGACGTTTCTCTGGTTTTGGAAGGACGCCCCGCCTTCACCACGAACAGACTTGTTGCTGACTATCCCGTGCGATGTCCGATGCTGGATATCAATGTGATTGGTGCTGGGGGCGGGTCGATTGCCGCCCTGGATGATGCCGGAGCGTTGAAAGTGGGCCCGCGTTCTGCTGGGGCATATCCCGGGCCGGTTGCCTATGGCCAAGGCGGGAAGGAACCAACAACGACGGATGCTAACCTTGTTCTTGGGCGCCTCAATGACGACACCCTGCTTTCGGGGCGCATGAGCGTGGACAAGGAAGCCGCGCGCGAGGCAATCGCTAGACTTATAGCCAACCCTCTTGGCTTGAGCGTCGAAGATGCCGCGCTCGGTATCTTGCGCATCGCCGTTGCGAATATGGGACGTGCGATCAGGGCAGTTTCAACCGAGAAAGGGCACCGGCTACAGGATTTTGCACTCTTCGCCTATGGCGGTGCTGGTCCCTTGCATGCGGCAGCTGTCGCCGTTGAGACAGGCATCAGCAAAGTGATCGTACCAGCGCAACCCGGAACCATGTGTGCCAGGGGAATTCTCCTATCTGACGTAGGGTTCGACTTCGTACGCACGGGCGTGTCTACTGCGAGAAAGGAAAGCTGGTCGAGTATCAAAACTGCATTCGAAGAGATGCTAGAGCAAGGCAACGAATGGCTCGATGGTGAGAATATCCCCGAGGACAAGCGTTCCATGCTCTATGTGGTCGACGCACGCTATGACGGTCAGAACCATGAGGTGCAGGTCAATTTGGAATCTGGAGCGGATGCAGATTTTGAAACCTTCATGGATGGCTTCCGAGCCGCACATCGGCAAGAATACGGCTATGATATTGATGGAAGAGACGTTGAAATAGTCAATCTGCGACTATCGGTCAAAGGTGATGCGTCGGCTACGCCAGAAACCAACTATATTGCAGAGGAAGGTGATCCAGTCATTGGATCGAGACTGGTCTATTTCGACGGGGGCTGGTTCAAGACCAGTATTTATGAGCGTTCTCGTCTTTCTATTGGGCCGATCATTCAGGGCCCTGCCATCATACAGGAGATGTCTTCCACTACCATCGTAGAGCCAAATCAAACACTTTATGTCGATTCCACTGGCACCATGATTATCGAGGTTTGAAACCATGTCACAAGCAAATCAAAAAGGGCTTTCAGATCCCATTGCAATGGAAGTGTTTACCAACCGTCTGCTCGCGGTTGCTGATGAAATCGGCACTTCGATGATCAGGGCTTCCTTTTCTTCCAACATCAAGGAACGCAAGGACTGCTCGGTCGCGCTATTTTCTGCTGACGGGCGCCTGATTGCGCAAGCCAGTCACATTCCTCTTCATCTTGGTTCTCTTTTGGGCGCAGTCGGTGCCGTTCTCCAACGGTATCCCCTCGATAGTATGGTTGATGGAGACGTATTTATCTGCAATGACCCTTATGTCGCTGGCGGAACACATACGCCGGATATTTCAGTCGTTACTCCAATTTTTGTCGATGGCAAACCAAGGTACTTTACCGCCAATATTGGCCACCACAGTGACGTAGGGGGAACGGTTCCTGGATCCATTCATGGGGGCGCACGATCCATTTATGAAGAAGGTCTTCGGTTGCCTGTGATGAAGCTCTATCGTGCAGGAGTTCTGGACGAAGACCTTCTGGACATGATTGCGCTCAATTCTCGCTCTCCAGAGGAGCGCTCGCTCGATATCAAGGTTCAGGCATCCGCCAACCAGCGTGGTGCACGGCTTCTACATGAACTAACTGATACGCTCGGAGTTGATAAGGTGGACGCTCTGGTCGAGGATCTGTTCGCTTATACCTCTCAACGACTCAGAAATCGTATTGCAGAAATGAAGGACGGCTCAGCAAGCTTTCGCTCCAAGATTGAAAGTGACGGTATAAACTCGGTCGAGGTGCCCATTCAGGCCAATGTCACGGTAAAGGGCGATCGCTTGATTGTTGATTTCGAAGGCACAGGCCCTCAAGCCAAAGGAGGCTTGAATGTGGTTGCCTCTGCGCTCAATGCTTCGGTTTACTATGTGGTCAAGGCTCTGTTGGATCCATATCTGTTACCCAACTCTGGCATGTTTGACGGTGTTGAGATTGCCGCGCCTGTCGGAAGCCTTCTCAATCCCATACAGCCCGCGGCTACAGGGGCCCGCTCGATTACCTGTAACAAGGTAGTGCGCGCGCTCATTGGTGCCTTCTCCCAACTCTTGCCTGAAGAAAAGGCACAGGCCGCAGGACAGGATATCGTGCCTGTTATGGTGTTTGCAGGAAAACGACGTGGACGCAATGAAGGCTATGTCTATCTGGAATCCATAGGGGGCGGCGCTGGAGCGAGATATCAGGGCAACGGCATGGATGGTGTGCATGTTCACATAACGAACTCTTCCAATTTGCCTATAGAGCCATTGGAAATCGAGTATGACCTTTTGGTCGATGAATATGCATTGGTTGAAGACAGCGCCGGAGGTGGCCGCTATCGCGGCGGTATGGGTATTGCGAGACAGATTTCGGCTCCCCATGGTGATGTTGTCTTTACCGCTCGATCCGATGGACACAAGGAAGGTGCCCCTGGTGTTCAGGGCGGTACGGATGGGCGACCGGCGAGTCTCAAGAAAAATGCCAACACCAACAAGGTTGAAGAGCTTAGCCCGATGGTTGCCAGTCTGGCACTTGGCCCGGGTGAGAATGTTCGCCTGGAGACACCCGGAGGTGGCGGGTATGGATCTCCGCTAGAACGGAATGTCTCTGCCCTCGCGACCGAATTGCGTGATGGGCGTATCAGTCGACATCGTGCAGAGGCTATTTATGGCGATGAAAAAGTCGCTCAAGCGCTCTCACAGATCTAGACGTAAGCACAAAGCAATAAAGAAGGCGCACTTATCATTGCGCCTTCTTTCTATTTGAAGCGTCTCTTGCTGTCAGTGCAAACTTAAACTTGGTCAGATGTTTCTCTTGCAAAGCGATCAATACTGAACGGCTCAAATTCCGCTGGTCGAATACCGCTTTCGATAAAGTCTGCCATCAACATTCCAACACCTGGGCCTAACTGAAAACCATGAGCGGAAAAGCCGAAGGCGTGAAATGCATTATCGTGCTGGCTTGAACGTCCAATGACGGGTACGTTATCTGGTGTATAACCCTCAATGCCGGACCAGGCTCTCTGAACAATGGCTTTTCGCATAATGGGAAATACATCCTTCGCTGTGCTCGCGGTCTTTTGCAGCTGATGAAAATCGATATCCGTGCGATTGTCATCAATATTGGCGCGCCCACGTCGCGCTCCGCCTATGATGACCGTTCCATTGGCCATTTGCTTGAAGGATAGTGGCCTTGATGCTGTCCCCACGACTGCAGAGCAGAAGGGGGAGAGTGGCTGGGTAACGATCATAAGAGGTGCGACTGCCTCTATGGGGGCAAAATCACCTATCTGGGCAGCCAACTTCCCAGCCCATGCCCCTGCGCAATTAAGCAATATGGGAGCACAATAGGTTCCAACAGGAGTTGATATCTCCCAAAGGTCTTGTTGCTTATGAATGCGCTCAACGCGTTCATTCTCGAATAATCTGACGCCGAGTTTTCGGGCCTTATTGGCAAACGCCATTGTTGTCCAGAATGGCTGGGCATACCCGTCCATGGACATCAGCCCCCCTATACAATCTTGTGTGACTGCGGGCAGATAGGACTTTGTCTCGGATTCACTGATCATCTGTTCATGGCTGTAACCAAGAGCTGCGACGTCATCGGCGCGTTTCTGCAAGATAGCCATATCCCCATCAGAAAGTGCCACCTTGATTTGCGGTGCGGGTTGAAACCCACACTCATCGTCCAAAATATCGGAAAGTCTGTTCCATAGCTTCATGGAAAAGCAAGAGAGAGCGATTTCTCTTAAATCCCGCCCGAGACGACGGACACCACCGGCATTCACACCCGAAGCGTGACGCGCGATCGTATCTTTCTCAACAAGAATGACTGACATGCCTTTTTGTGCAGCAAAAAGAGCGGTGGCACATCCTTGTATTCCGCCGCCTATGATCAATAGATCCGCCGTTGCCTTCGTCATGCACTCTCCAAAAAGTCATTCAGTTGGGCAGGTCTCACTTGCAGAAGGTCGGAACTATTTATTCTTCTGCCTCAAATTCCGCCAGTTCCGAGAGAGTCATGGGTTTGAGTGGAGGGCGGATCCTGAAATAGTCAACCTCTCCGGGACTTTTGCCGCTTTGTGCTGCAATGAGTCCCGTGACGGTGAGGCCACAGACGCGCCCCTGGCAAGGCCCCATACCGGAGCGGAGGTATGACTTAACCTGATTGGGGCCCGCAGCATTGTGCTTGACAGAAGCACGTATCTGCCCAGCAGTGATTTCCTCACATCTGCAAATGATTGTTTCGTCTGCGGGCGCTAGAGCCTGTTTTGCAGGGGCGTAGAGTGTTTCCAGGAAGGGCCGGACCGCTGCATCAACAGATAGAGCCTTCTGCAATCGGCTCATCTCGTGGGTTGGTATCGGAAGCCCAGCTTTTTGAGCCACACGCATGACTGTCAGCCGTCCAGCCATCTCAGCGGATTTCGCTCCCCGAATGCCACCACCGTCTCCAGCAACATAAAGGTTGGCTCGGGAACTCTCTCCGTAGGTGTCGAGATCGGGAAGAAAGGCTTGCTGACTTTCATCCCAATGATGATCGCAGCGCATGAGACGCGTGATCTGCTGATTTGGCACGACACCGTGGTGTAAAGCGGCCTGTGCACATGGGATTCTCGTTTCTACGCCTTTGGAAACGAAACGTACAGCTTGAAGTGAGTCGGTACCTTCCAGTGAAACATTCTGGGTATTTCGGTAAAACGGAATTCCCGCTTTTCTAATGCGCCATGTGAGCTTAAGACCCTTCAGCAGATAACGCCAGCCGCGCACAGCGCCATAAAGATGAGGCACTGCACGAAGATAATTGCCAAAGGGTAACATCTCTACGATTGCTTTTGGCGGATATCCGGCATCGGCCAATTGAGCCGCAAGAACCAGTAACAATGGGCCATTGCCAACCAGTACCAGATCATCACTGACAATTGAGGCATTTTTCATCAAAACCTGAATGGCCCCGGCATTGGTTACCCCAGGCAGCGTCCAGCCCGGTAATGGCATTGGGCGTTCGAGAGCCCCAGTTGCCACAAGTACTGCCTTGGCTTCCAATGTGTGGGAGGAACCTTCCCTAGAATAGAAGATCCTGAAACCTTGCTCGACATCTTCCAGATGCCAGACTTGCGCTTTTGGCAAATAGCTGCATTCGGCGTTTGCGAGCTCGGAAACCAACGCATCACCCGAGACGTAATCTGGGCCAAGGATTTTCTTCTGCTCTACGCTTGCCTTTTCAACATCGCGATAAATCTGCCCACCTGCGTGGGGAGCCTCATCCAGAATTACTGCCTTGAGCCCCCTAGTCCCTGCCTCAATAGCGGCTGCCATACCTGCAGGACCCGCACCAATGATGGCTATATCAAATGTTGAGGCATTCGATGCACTGATTGTCATAGCTTGCCTTTCTGACGTTCGATAACCATCCCGTCCTTGATTTCGGTCGAGCAGGCTTGGCAATTGGATTGGCCATCAATTGTTACCAGACACTCAAAGCAACTTCCCATGAGGCAGAACGCAGAGCGAGGGCTCTCCGAAACAGGGGTTTTTCGAAAATGGCTGACATTCGCGGCCAGCAAGGCAGCTGCGACGCTCTCGCCTTCCTGTGCACTGTAGGCCTTTCCATTGAACGTGAAATTTACTGATTTTAAAATCGGGGTCAGGCGGCGATACATGGTCTTTTATAAAGGCGCTGATGGCAGGCAAAGCGTTACCCTGTCTGTTGAATTTTGTTCTTTAGTCTTTTGATATCAGATGATATAAAGCAAATAACAAATCACTCGTTGTTTATAAATAAATGTTATGGCGATGTTATCTCAACGGTCCCTAGAGGCGTTTCATCTTGTTCTTGAATGTGGCAGCGTCTCTGGTGCAGCAGAAATGATGCATATTTCGCAGCCTGCAGTAAGCCGACTTATAAGAGATTTGGAAGAGCGGACGGGGCTCAACTTGTTCACTCGGTTCGGCGGCAAAATCGTTCCTACCCCTGAAGCCAGAGAGCTCGCAATCGAAGTAGGACGCTCATTTATCGGGTTGGCCAGCATAGAACAAACGGCAAAGGAAATTCGGCTCGGCAAGCGAAGTTCTCTATCCGTTGCTTCCATGCCAGCACTGGCGACTTCTCTTTTGCCTGATACCATTGAGGAGCTACTTGCCCAGCACCCGGAATTCCGCGTTTCCTTGCAATCAATGCAGTCACACAATGTGGTGCGAGTTGTGGGGATGAGGCAGTGCCAGTTGGGGTTCTCCTCCCCCACCAGACAAGAGCATGACATTGACCTAATCAAAACTTTTGACGTGCCATATGTCTGCATCATGCCGACAGGCCACCCGCTCGGCGAAAAAGAGCAAATAGGTTTTGGTGATATGGCGGGTATCAAGGTGGTCGGCTACAGCGAGAATACTTCGACCGGCTTTCTGATGGAACGACATCTTGCGGGGTTGGAAATCGCACCCAATGTGATGGCACGTTCTCATCTATCAAACATTATCTCGGAACTCGTACTGCGTGGATTGGGTATTTCCATCACAGACTGCTTTACTGCCCGAGTGCATGCTTCAAAAGGTGGCCTTGTCAGGCCATTCGAGTGCGACACCCCTTTCAGCTTCGCAATAATACGACCAAGAGGGATGCCTGTCGGACCTGACCTCGAACATTGCCTAGAGATCTTTGATCAACAGTTTGAAAGGCTGCGCCAGGAGCAGATTGCTCAAGGTCTGATGCTGGCTGAACATTAGTCTTTCGTGGTTATATCAGTGTCGATTGAGACACATTCTTGCAGACAGCAGCATTTGTGTACCGCATGTATCAGGATTGCTTATGCTTATGTGCGAACAAATCATAAGACTTACTTTTCGCTTCCCCATATAAATAGTTTGATATTCTTCAAAATATCCTGGTTCTTGATTGTCGCCTCTAGGTCGACATGACCCATTTTAATGCTGAAACGGAAAAGACTATGACTTGGAAAATCTACCTGTCGGGAGAAATTCATACTGACTGGCGCGAACAGATCGAAACGGGAGCCAAAGCGCTAGACTTGCCTGTTTCCTTTTATGCTCCGGTAACAGATCACGAATCTTCAGATGACTGTGGTGTTGCCATTCTCGGTGCAGAAGATCAGAAATTTTGGCATGACCACAAAGGCGCTAAAGTCAACGCCATCCGAACCAAGACCTTGATGGAGAATTCGGATATCGTTGTTGTTCGCTTTGGTGAAAAATACAAGCAATGGAATGCTGCATTCGATGCAGGTTATGCCTCCGCACTAGGAAAGCCATTGATCGTGATGCACGGTCCTGAGCATCAGCATCCACTTAAGGAAGTTGACGCAGCAGCCTTGGCTGTAACTGAAACTCCAGATCAGGTTGTCAAAATTCTTCAATATGTCATCGAAGGCAAACTTTCCTGATATCATAGGTCTTCCAGAACGGATCTTGGGATATTCTAGAGCATTCCTGCGCTATTAAGAGGGGGGCGAGAATTCCCAATTTCCCTCATTCGAAAATCAACAACAACGTAGCTGACATAACAAGATCGACCCAAGGTCACTGAATTCGAGGGGCTCTGAGACTTGGCTAACAAGCGCGCACGTCTATAAAGGTTTGATCGCTGAATCGCTTCGTAGCTTCTCATGGGTGAACATTTGTGGAAATTATCAGCATATATTTCTTTAAAATTTGGGCGCCCGTTGAAATTGCCACAATGCGCCTAGTGCTCTTTGCAATGCCTTGCCGTTGTTGCCTAAGATCTTGCTCTTGGGGCAAAAGACCGCTATTCGCCCAGATTGCCGGCGGCGCTTCCGAAGCCCTCTAAATCTTCGCGCGGCTCCTAATGTCCCCTTTGTCCGAGCCCTCGACCGGCTAAAAATGCTGCGCTTCAATCGAATGTCAGGAATGGGGAAGCAGGCTTCTGGGATGTAGCTCCCGGCGAGTGGCTGGTTTGGGCTGTGATTGCTATTAACGAGCAGCTAAACTGATCTCGTACACCACTGGCTAACTTTCAGCTTGGAGAGTTGGTTACGACCTTGTCGGAGCTAACCAAACACTTCTCCTATTCTGTCGAGCGTGCGCCGCACTTCAGGTAGGTGGCGATCCTCTTCATGAGTGACAAGCCATTGATCATGCTCAAGATCGTCGATCTCTGTGCCGACTTGTTCCACCCCCTTCCGCGCCTGTCCAACATATGTGGGTAGAAGTGCTCGGCCTATTCCGACAAGCATGAGATCAAGAGCAAGACGAGGAGTATTGACTTCAGCAGCTATCTGATCACCGCACCGTTCGCGCACCCATCTTGCAGAAGGAGTGTCCGCGTGGACAACGATCCAACGATCCGGGGCTCCAGATGCTGCGAAGGGTGCGAACGTAACGCGGCGCATTTTGCGTGCGGCCAATCCGGTCTGTGTCGGGCGCTGTGAGCGAAATCCTATCGATGCCTCTCGCCGTTGTATGGACAGCACATCTTCGCCCTGAAGAAGTCGAACGCGTAAATCAGGTGGAGTGCCTCAACGAGCACCTCTTTGCCAATTTGCCAGCGGCCATAAGGCTGATTGAAGAATGGAGAATTGACTACAACACCAACAGACCTCATACAGCCCTAGATGGACTAACCCCAATCGAGTTCGCAACTAGATCCAGACGGGATCAAAACTGGAACAGAGCTAACTTTTAAACGGGTACATAAAGGGGAGCACGTCATCATCACAAAAAACATGGCGTGTTCATCCTCCAAATCTTGAGTTATTATTATTTGTAACTGTTAAAGAAATTCTACAAATCTACAAAATCTTATGTGGTATTTATAAGAATGACATAATAAAGCCATGCTCTATTCCCTTGGTGTTAAGGCGTGTCGGGATCCAAATCGAGTATTGATGGATGGGTCTTTCTGTTCGCTCAATTCCTCAACCAGCTTCCTCAAAAACCGGCTACTTACTGTTACCCAATTCATGAAGGAGTGCCTTTCAGAAGCTTTCCCTCTGCGGTACCTGTAAAAAGATCAAATCCGTTTTTTTGTGGGGGGGTACCGGCCTCGCGGCCGGTGTCCTATACGATCTTTAGTGATGATAATTCAGTCTATGCCATCGCACGATCCTGATGGGCCTGTTCCCCGACGGTGAGCCCCTTGAGGTTTATCTTTTCCATTTGTCCACTCCTTGGGAAAGGCCCCACCAAATGATGTCAGGCGATAATACCCTGCTTCCTGGCCTGCAGACGATGAGCTGCATTCAGGCGCTCGGATCGAGATTGCAATAGGTCTCGCTCTTTCCTCCGCTTAGCCATCAACCGGTCTTCTATCTCTGACTGGGTCTCTATGATGCTATCTCTGAGGATGGATTGAGTCCGCGTTTGCTTGCGAGATGCCGGGAGATCAAGAGGAAACGATGACAGGCCATTCGACTGCAGCAAATGTCACGCGTCACTTGAAAGGCAGCATTGAGGAACAATGGTAACTAGGAGCACTTTTGCTGTCGCACTGGCGTTACATTGCTTGACGCCGTCATTTGCTTTGGGCTTTCAGATGCACACTTTCTTCCTTTTGTGCCGTCTTTGTTGAGCCCTGTGCCGTATCATCTTAGAAATCCATTTTGCTCTGATCTCCGCAATCGGTCTCTTCAACTGGCCTGATCTGGACGAAGATCGGCTACCGCCTCGATTGCCTAGGCCGCAATGGTTCGGATTGGCTTTCTTCCCCTGTCGGCAAATGACATTCCTCGCGAAACAACAAAGCCACGCCTCTCCATCCTCCGCTGTGCTTCGGTCGCAAGGATGCGTCGGCAATCGTCTTCGGCCTTTTGATCGCCATCGAGACCGCATGGTGCGGGATCGGAAACAAAATGGAGATTTAAAATGGCTACCATCGGCACCTTCAAGAAGAACGGCACCAACGAATACACTGGCGAAATCGTCACTCTCAGCGTCCAGGCAAAAGGCGTCCGCATCGTCCCCGATATTCGTGCATCTGGCGAAAACGCTCCCAGCCACCGTGTCCTTGTCGGCCGTGCAGAAATTGGCGCAGCCTGGTCCAAGAGTTCCAGCGAAGGGCGTGATTACCTTGGCCTCAAACTGGATGATCCCAGCTTCACAGCTCCCATATATGCCAACCTCTTCGATGACGAAGATGGCGAGAGCTACATCCTGATCTGGTCTCGTCCCGATGGACACCGTGGCGAATGACATCGCAAGCGCTCCGGTGAAAGCCGGAGCCTTTTTCATTTAGCAACAGCCAACTTCAATCTGAAAGTTTCATTCAGTAGATTGACGCACTGATTTGTCCGATTTGCCGCCATCTTCACGCTGGAATTCGACGAAGAAGAACTGCGTCTTGTATCTTGAGCCCTTACGGGTCTGGATGGAGCTCAATAGAAATGACAATCATCTAGGAAAGGTTAGATATCATGGTTCAGCCAGATCGTATCATCCGCCTTAAAACAGTCCTCGCAAGAAGCGGATTGTCGCGCTCAACGCTCTATCGCAAGATTGGAGAGGGCACATTCCCCGCCCAGATAAAGATCAGTGTACATGGTGCAGGATGGCGGGAATCCGAAGTCAACCGCTGGATTGACAATCCTATGAACTGGAGACCAAAGAGCGATCATGAACCCGCAGATGATGAGTAGACTGGCTAGGAAGCGTTGTTGACTTCAGGTGTCCTCGACTCACGCTTCGGCTAGCATCTTCCTGTTAGAAACTGTTCCCAGTCTCTCAGTACCTGCCGCCGTCTTTCTAGCATGTCTGAACGGTGGAAGGCGCGTTCAACGTCGGATCCGACCTTGTGGGCCAAACTGATCTCTGCAAGGTTTCGCTCATATCCTCGCTCTGCCTCGCAGTCCCGAAAGCTTGATCATAGACCGTGAGGAACCGCTGGGCGTTTTGAGCGAGGGTCAAGCCAACCCTGATTACCAGCATTCAGTTCGCTTTCTTGCATCCGACGCATGACCGAAGAGAGGGACATGTCAGAGAGCTTTCCCCCTTTGATGGAGAAGAAGACGTAGGGGGCAGTCTTCGTGTTCAGGAATGGACTTCAGCAATTCCTCAGCGGCCTCAGGCTGTGGCACGCGATGTTCATTGCCTGCCTTCATTCGTCCCGCAGGAATGGTCCACAACGGGCCATCCGGTGCGTTCAGGTCCAGTTCATCCCAAGTTAAGCCGCGAACTTCGTCTGAGCGGGCGAGAGTTGGCACTAAGCGGTGCTAAGAAATTTTATAGCGGCAAGAAAATGAAACTCTTTGATAAGGGCATGGAAAAGATATCTATTGTCTGCTGCGAGAATATCACCTTGCAGAACATTCCGCTTGAAGCCTATGAATATATAGCCAATGGTAAGATTACACTCGAATGAGTTATGAGGTTTTCCAGCCTTGCCAACAATTACTTGTGGAGAAAAAGTGGACACGAACCCGTGCACTAGAGAGGGAACTGGGGTAACAGTCGGGGTAACAAATAGTTAAAAGTAGTAAAAGAATAAAACAAATCAGTGAATTATGATAAAAATTCGAGTCCTCTCCTGGCACCATTCATCCTCAAAATTGAATGGTCACAAAGAGTTAAGCTCTTTCAATGGCTTGGTTGTCACCCGGTGGTACAAACGGGTGGTACAATGGTCATCTTAATGACCTACCCTTTCAAGCATCCCAAGACCGGCATTTACGACTACCGCAAGGTCGTCCCAGTGCCTCTCAGAGCTGTAATTGGGAAGCGGGAAGAGAAACGATCCCTCAAGACAAAAGATCCCCAGATCGCCATCCCCCATTTTTCATCGTGTTGAATTGAATAAGCCACAGGCACGCATCGGCAGGGTTGCTCCACAAAGTGGGGCGCTAGCGTTTTCACCATGTGGTTTATCCGTTGGCCAACAGGTCATGAGAGTGCGGCGTTTCGAGCAGTTTGAGGGTTTCTTCACTGCTGGCTGGTGTGCCCAGATAATATCCCTGACCGCGACTACAGCCCAGCTCTATCAGGGCTGCGAGCTGGTTGCTGGTCTCGACGCCCTCGGCGGTGGTTTCCATGCCAAGGGAAGAGCCCAGCGCCAGCATGCTCTTGACGATGGTCATGCGCTTTTCATCGGTCTGGAAACTGTCGATGAAGCTGCGGTCGATCTTGATCTTGTTGAAATCGAGATGGGAGAGCTGCGACAGGTTGGAATAGCCAGTCCCGAAATCATCCAGTGAGATGCGGATGCCCAGTTGGTGCATCTGATAGATGATCTCGGTGGCCGTATCCAGTTCGTTGATAAGGGCCGTTTCGGTGATCTCCAGCTCAAGGCGATGGGGTGGGAAGTCCACCTCATTAAGCAGCTTGAGTATGCGCAGCCCAAGATGCGGATCGGAGAGCTGCAGCGGAGAAATATTGAAAGACAGCGAAACGGTATCGGGCCACTTTTTGGCATCAAGGCATGCCACCCGAAGCAAGTGATCCGAGAGTTCGGTGATGACGCCGATTTCTTCGGCAATTCTGATAAATTCTGTCGGAGGGACAAAGCCATGTCCCTTGCGATTCCAGCGGGCCAGCGCTTCAAAGCCGCTGATTTCGCCCGTATCGAGTTCTACCAATGGCTGGTAGAAGGGCTTGATTTCATTGTTGGCGATCGCGTTGAGCAGATCTTTTTCCAGCTGCGCCCGTTCCATATTGGTAATCAGCATCTCCGGCTCGAAGCGGGCAACGCGCTTGGTCCGGGACCGTTTGGCCGAATACATGGCCAGATCGGCAAAATGGATAGCATCGGAGAGCGTATCTGCATCTTCTCCAAGAATGCTCAACCCGACGCTGACGCCGACAATCTGGGTCGTCCCGTCGATTTCGATAGGGTGCACCAGTTGCTGTGCAATCTCTTCGGCAAAGACTATAGGGTCCGTGTTTGATGGAATATTTGTGAAGGCCAGAAACTCGTCACCACCAAGGCGGAACGCCAGTTCAACGCCTTTGGCGTTCATGATGCGTTCGGAGATTTCCTTAAGGACGGTATCTCCAGCCTGATGCCCCAAAAGATCATTGGCTTTCTTGAAATCATTCAGATCCAGAGACAATAGGCCGAAGCGTTTGAACCTGGACGTATAGGTCTCGCAGCAATTGCCATCCGACAACTTCTGCAAATAACGCCTGTTGGGCAACCGAGTGAGACTGTCATGCTTGGAAAGCCACTCCAGTTCATCTTCTGCCCGGATTCTGCGTTTGATTTCCCTGTTTTTCTGCAATTGGTATCGCAGCGTGTAGAACAGGCCGGCACTGCCAAAGCAGAGAATGGCCCAGACGATTTCATCTAGCTCGTAGTCTTCGTGGGATCTTGAATAGGTATAAAACGATTCAAATACATCATTTTCGGCACCAAGTAGCCATACCATCGCAGCCAAGCATAGTATGATGCCAAGTTCAAAATGTTTTTTCCCGAAGGCAACGACTGACATGTCGGCTCATGCTCCTGAGGCAGAAATACTTTATCTCTTCTAAAATCGCACAAGACCGTAGAGAATCTATTAATTGCCCTTGTCACTTTTTACGATCAATGCAGTCAGGTGTTCCTGTTTGCGGAAATTTAGTGATGTAGAACAGATAGTTGCAAGATCCCCTTGGTCTTAAGAAAGGGAGAGAGAACAGGAAGCAATAGAGGATGAAGCGCGGGCTCGAGGGCCATTATGCGCTATCAATGGGAGCCTCAGGTTGCATATCATGCTATTCGTATGCAAAATGCGGGGCTGTCATGACCTGACAAACCCACAATAAGTGATTCCTTCCCGGACGATCCCTCACACAAGCAGTGCGATGGCCTTTAGCCATAATCAACGGCACCAACCAGGCGCCTCAGGAGAGACATGCTCACATTTATCAGACAGAATAGCCGGTGGCTCGGTGCAGGCTTTTTGCTCACTTTTGCTTCCTCTTTCGGCCAGACCTGGTTTATTTCGCTGTTCGCAACAGAAGTAAAACTTGAGTTCGGTTTGAGCGATGGTGCGTGGGGCTCACTTTATACCGCGGCTACCCTCAGTTCTGCTTTGCTGATGTTCTGGCTCGGCTCTCTGGCTGATAAGGTCGCCCTGTCTCGTCTTGCTCCGGCCATCTCGCTCATCTTTGCTATTGCGGCGTTGGGCTTCAGTTTTTCCAGCTCGGTGGTCATGCTCGGGATCTTTATCTTTCTGTTGCGCTTTTGCGGGCAGGGGATGTTTGGGCACCTCGCCATGACGGCCATGGGGCGCTGGTTTGATGCCTCGCGCGGGCGGGCCGTTTCGATTGCCATGCTGGGGCATCCACTGGGTGAAGTGGTCATTCCTCTGGTTGCCGTGTTTGCCATCGCATCCATCGGCTGGAATCTGACATGGGTTACTGTTTCTGTGATCCTCGTCCTGATTGTTGCGCCAGCTTTGTGGTTTCTTTCCCTTGATGACCGCTCTCCAGTGGGCAAAAAGGCCGAGCAGACCCTGACAAAGGGGCTTGGTGGACGTCACTGGACGCGAAGCGATGCGGCACGGCACTGGCTTTTGCCTGCTCTGATCCCGATGTTGCTGACACCCGGCTTCATTGTAACCGTCATGTTCTTCCACCAGACCCATATTGCCGACGTCAAGGGATGGTCGCTGATGGAAATGGCGCCGGGCTATTCCTTCTTCGCCTCGGCCACCGTTGCCTCCACCTTTCTCATGGGGTGGGCGTCCGATCGATTTGGCCCGGAGCGCTTGCTCCCGGTCATTCTGATTCCCATGGGGCTTGGTGTGCTGCTGATAACCGTCGGCGATCCGGTATGGAGCTGGTACGCCGTGTTGGCGCTGTGCGGTGTTACTCAGGGGCTGTCGGGTGCTTTCTGGGGTGTGTTCCTGCCGGTGGCTTACGGGACGCGCTATCTTGGTGCCATTCGGGCCTTGACGACCACCGTCATGGTCTTTTCCACGGCAATCGGTCCGGGCATCACCGGTCTCTTCATCGATGCTGGTGTGTTCTTTCCCACGCAGAGCATTTTTATGAGCATCTGGTGCTTTATCTTCTCGCTGATCAGTTTCGTCATCGCGCGACGTTTGAAGCGGGAAAACTGATGTCTGGCTAATGCCTGACTCGTATCTGAAGCTGCGAAGAACGAAAGAGGCGCCCGGATTGCGTCACTGTGAACGCAGAAGCGTGTTCTGGTCGATCATGTGGTTCTGATTGATCAAGGTCGCCGCGCCGCCCAGAATGCGGGCCTTGCGCCCCACATGACCGGCATCAATTTCCGGCATCGTAACGCCCTGTAAATCGATGATGTCCATTTGATGACGAAATTCATCGACCAGACGCTGGCGGATTTCTGCCGGAAAGGCGCCGTCTATCACCACGCCCTCAAAGTCGATCACGGCAAGAGCCGAGACGGTTGCATGCGCCAGATTGCGGGCCGCCCGGTGGATCCAGTTCGAGACATAGGGCTCTAGAGTGCTCCAGTCAGTGGCTTCATCATAGATATCCAGCGGCTCCTTGTTGTCCGCCTTCAGCCAATGCTCCAGAACCACCAGCGAGGCATGGTCGACCAGCCGGTCGCCCTCCTTGCCTGGCACGCGCATGGGGCCGAAGCCGCCCGCATTGCCCTTCCTGCCGGCAAAGACGCTGCCATTGAGCACGATGCCGCCGCCCACGAAGGTGCCGATAAAAAAGTAGATCCAGTCCTGCAATGTGCTGCGTGAGCCGAAGACGAGTTCTGCACGGCAGGCCGCCGTTGCATCATTTTCAAATACGATGGTCCATGGCACAAGCTCTTGCAATGCCTCGACCAGAGAGAAATCCCGCCAGGCACTCATCACCTCGGAAGGAGCATCAAACTCGCTTGTCCAGCTCCATAGCTCGAACGGCATAGCGAGGCCCATTCCGGCAATAGAGCCGCGATTCTGCTTGGCTGCCCGCAGCAGAGGGGTCAGGTTGTCTTTGAAGAATGTCAGCGTCCCTTCCGGCGTCGGATAAGGGATGATCAGGCGCTTGGATGCTTTGACCTTACCGAGAAAATCAATGACGGCAAGTTCCATACTCCGGCGCCCGACGGCAAAGGCCACATAGTGGCGGACCTCCGGATCAAGACGCATCGGCGTTGATGGCTGACCGATCCGGCCCCGGATCGGTTCATCGCGCAAAAGAAACCCGTCCTCTTCCAGCGTCCGGAAAATCGTAGAAATGGCATTGGGGGAAAGGCCGGTCGCACGGGTGGCATCAGCCTTGGTGACAGCGCCCTGTTCCCGGATCAATTGCAGCACCAGACGTTCATTATAGCTTCTGATCGCAACCTGATTGGAGCCTTTCTGAAAGCTGCGCTGGAGCGTGTCGGGATTGTTCTTGTTCATATTATCGACTTTCAAACGAGCGCTTCTGATCAGGCCGGATGCCATGATTGCTGTTCCGCCATACTAGAAATCCCCCCTATTGTCTGCAAGCGCAAATGCGCGTCAATGCGTCCATTGTCTTATTAATTCATTAGGAAGTATTTATTGACAAGCCTTTCATAACAGGGGTACGTAAGAGCATGACGGCGGTTTGGCCGTCGGGAGGAAGCTTCGAGACGACACTTCAAGATATGAGCCGATTGTGCCCATTCGAGGCTTTTTGCCCATGGAGGAGACTTCTGCTGGCCGGGTTGGGGGACCTTGCCCGAGAGAGCAGAAGATTGAGGCAATAGAACCTGGAGTTCACTTATGAAATATCTCACTACACTGGCAACTGCCGCGCTCATGACAGCAGGCATGTCCGCCGCTGCGTCTGCAGCAGACACCTCGGTCTGCCTGATCACCAAAGACGCAACCAATCCATTTTTCGTTAAGATGAAAGAAGGCGCTCAGGCCAAAGCTGACGAACTTGGTGTCGAGCTACGCAGCTTTGCGGGCAAGTATGATGGGGACCACGAAACGCAGGTATCTGCCATTGAAACATGCATTGCAGCGGGTGCTGGGGGCATCTTGCTGGTGGCAACCGATTCCAAGGCGATCACTGGTCAGGTAAAAAAGGCTCGCGATGCTGGCCTTGTGGTGATTGCTCTGGATACACCGCTTGATCCGATGGACGCTGCCGACATGACCTTCGCCACGGATAACTTCCTGGCTGGTGAACTGATCGGTAAATGGGCCGCAAAAACCGTGGGCGATCCTGCCAACGCTAAAATCGGCCTCATCAACATCAACGTAACGCAGCCATCCGTTGGCGTATTGCGCAATCAGGGTTTCCTCACCGGCTTCGGCATCGATATTGGCGACAAGAGCAAATGGGGTGACGAAACCGACAGCCGCATCGTCGGTCAGGAAATCGGCAACGGCAATGCAGAAGGCGGCCGCAAGGGCATGGAAAACCTGCTCGCCATCAACCCTGATATCAATGTGGTCTACACCATCAACGAACCAACCGCAGCCGGTGCCTATGAAGCTCTCAAGGCCTTTGGCAAACAGGATGACGCTGTCATCGTGTCTGTTGATGGCGGCTGCCCGGGTGTGGCCAACGTGGAAGCCGGTGTGATCGGGGCAACCGCTCAGCAATATCCCCTAGATATGGCAGGTAAAGGGGTTGAAGCCATCGTCAAGGCTGTGAAGACCGGCGAAATGCCAGCCGCAACCGAAGGCAAGGACTTCTTTGATACGGGCGTTGGCCTCGTAACAGACAAACCGGTTGAAGGGCTCAAACAGCTGACCGTCGAAGAAGGCAAGAATCTTTGCTGGGGCTAATGCCTCTTTTGAAAGATCTAATCGCGGGGCGCCCGGCGGCGTCCCGCTCCCGTGCACTCATTAGGAATGCGATCTCATGACTGATGCACCAGGATCTGCTGAAGAACGCTTGCCAGAGCAAGAGACCGTCGCAGAATTCAACAGCTCCCACAAATCAAACTTCCATCGCTTACTTGGGTTTCTTCAGACAACCCCCTCTGCCATTCCGCTTTTCGTGCTGGTCACGGCAGTGATTGTCTTTGGTATCCTTAACGGCAATCGCTTTTTCTCGCCCTTCGCGCTGACATTGATCCTGCAGCAAGTGGCGATCGTGGGCATCGTGGCCGTGGCACAATCCCTCGTTATTCTCACCGCAGGTATTGACCTCTCCGTTGGCGCAGTCGCTGTCATATCCTCGGTTATTATGGGCAAATTCACCTTTGATCTTGGCATTCCGGGCGAGCTTGCCGTTGTTTGTGGATTGGCAACCGGCCTGTTTTTCGGCACAGCCAACGGCCTTCTGGTCGCCTTTGTCAAGCTACCCCCCTTCATTGTTACGTTAGGCATGTGGCAGATCGTTCTGGCCGCCAACTTCCTCTATTCGGGCAGTGTGGTTATCCGTAGCGAAGAGATCGCACAGGTTGCCCCGATCCTGCAGTTTTTCGGCAGAACCATAACGGTGGGAGGCGCAGTCTTTACCTATGGCGTTATCCTGTTGCTGTTTCTGGTGCTGCTCATGTCCTACATTCTCAGCCAGACGGCCTGGGGACGCCATGTCTATGCGGTGGGGGATGATCCGGAGGCCGCTGAACTTTCAGGCGTCAAGGTGAAAGCCACTCTCGTGTCCGTATACGCCATCGGCGGTTTGATCTGCGGCTTTGCCGGCTGGGCATTGATTGGTCGTCTTGGCTCTGTGTCGCCACAGGCTGGGCAATTGGCCAATATCGAGAGTATCACCGCTGTGGTGATCGGTGGCATCTCGCTGTTTGGCGGGCGCGGCTCAGTGGCTGGCACCCTGTTCGGTGCGCTGATTGTTGGCGTCTTCACTCTTGGCCTGCGCCTGCTTGGAGCTGATGTGCAGTGGACCTATCTGCTGATTGGTGCCCTGATTATTTTCGCAGTAACCGTCGACCAAACCATTCGGAAAGTGAGCCTGTGATGACCAGCCCTATTCTGACCGCACGCAAACTGAACAAGCGATATGGGCGCGTTATCGCCATGGAAGACTGCGATTTCGATCTGATGCCCGGAGAAATCCTCGCTGTCATTGGCGACAATGGCGCAGGCAAATCAACCCTCATCAAGGCTTTGTCCGGCGCTCTAAAGCCGGACAGTGGCGAAATCCGCCTGGAGGGCAAGCCGGTGCATTTCTCTTCGCCCATACAGGCCCGAGAACATGGCATTGAAACCGTCTATCAAACGCTGGCCCTTTCGCCCGCGCTGACGATCGCCGACAATATGTTCATGGGACGCGAGATCCTCAAGCCGGGCATCATGGGCAGCGTGTTCCGGCAGCTTGACAAGAAGAAGATGCAGAATTTTGCCCGTGACAAGCTCTCCGAGCTCGGGCTGATGACCATCCAGAATATTGCCCAGACCGTGGAGACTCTTTCTGGTGGCCAAAGGCAGGGGGTGGCTGTGGCGCGTGCTGCAGCGTTCGGTACCAATGTTGTTATTCTCGATGAGCCGACTGCGGCCCTTGGCGTGAAGGAAAGTCGCAAGGTTCTCGATCTTATCAAAACAGTGAAGAGCAAGGGTATTCCGATCATTCTGATCTCGCATAATATGCCCCATGTCTTTGAAGTTGCAGATCGAATTCATGTGCATAGGTTGGGTAAACGGCTCTGCGTTGTTGATCCAAAGCAATATTCCATGTCAGATGCGGTTGCTTTGATGACAGGGGCAATGGCCCCTCCGGATCAAGAGGCGGTTGCATGAAAAAGGAAAGCCTGAAACAGAAGACGGCAGAGGTCTGCGCGCTTGTCGAGCGGCATAAAAGACCGGATGGGCGAACGATTCTCGCCATCGCCGGAGCGCCTGCGTCAGGCAAGTCTACGCTCGCCGAGAGTGTGGTCAAGGCGCTCAATGCGGGTCATGAAGGCGAAGTGCCCAAGGCGGCACTTCTGCCGATGGATGGCTACCATCTGGACAACCGGATTCTGAAGGCGCACGGTCTGTTTCCTCGCAAAGGGGCTCCGGAAACATTTGATGCCGTGGGATTTTGTGAGGCCGTAAAAAGCCTCTCGAAATCTGATGGGCTCACCTACTTTCCCACCTTTGATCGCAGCCGCGATATTGCCATTGCTGGCGCTATTGAAATTGCGCCGACAACGCCGATCATCGTGGTGGAGGGCAACTATTTGTTGCTCCGCACCGCGCCGTGGAATGCGCTGGCCGATGCCTTCTCCGCCAGTGTTTTTGTCAATCCGGGGCTTGAAGAGTTGACCCGGCGCCTTAACAAGCGCTGGCTGCGCTATGGCCTTGATCCGGAAGCTGCTGCCAAGCGCACGGAAATGAATGATCTGGTCAATGCTCGCCTTGTTCTCAAGCAGAGCATCAAGGCTGATATGGTGCTGGACTAATACAAGGTACCAGGTGTGGGAAAACAAACCACCCCAAAGCGTGCATGACGCTCCGGGGTGGCAATGGGCCCTTCGAATGCTGGTGCTTTCTTTTCTTGCGCAGCAGGGTGGATGCTTTTCGTCTGCGCTGGGAATAACCTATACGCCCTATCTGTGATGGCAGTTGAAGAGCGGCCTCCGATTTCCCCTATGCGGGAAAATGCTGGCGGGTACGATTGGCAAAAGCCACCAGCGACAGCATCACGGGCACTTCCACCAGAACGCCGACAACCGTCGCCAGAGCCGCGCCGGAATTCAAGCCGAACAGACCGATGGCAACCGCAACAGCCAGCTCGAAGAAATTCGATGTACCGATCAGGGCACAAGGTGCGGCAATCCGGAAGGGTACCTTCATGACCCAAGCTGCCGCATAGGCTATCGCAAAGATGCCATAGGACTGGAGCAGCAAAGGCGCAGCGATGAGCGCGATCAGCAGAGGTTGCGACAGAATGACCCCGCCCTGAAAACCGAACAGCAGCACCACTGTTGCCAGCAGGCCAATGACGGAAAGGGGCTTCAGCTTTGCGGTGAAATCAGCCACGGCTTTATCGGTTCTGGAGCCGGAAACCAATGCCTTGCGGGTGAAATAGCCCGCGACCAAAGGCACGACCACATAGAGCAGGACCGACAGCAGAAGCGTATCCCATGGCACCGGAATATCGGTGACCCCTAGCAATAGCGCGACGATTGGCGCATAGGCGAAGATCATGATGAGGTCGTTCACGCTAACCTGCACAAGCGTGTAGTTGGCGTCGCCACGGGTGAGTTGAGACCAGACAAACACCATCGCGGTACAAGGGGCAGCCCCCAGCAGGATAAGACCCGCAATATAGGAATCCGCATCCGCCGTGCTGATCATGCTGGTAAAGAGATATTTGAAGAAGACTACCCCTAGCACAGCCATGGTAAAGGGCTTGATCAGCCAATTGACCGCCAGCGTGATGATCAGCCCCTTGGGCTCGTCGGCCACATGGCTGATGCTGGAGAAGTCGACCGATACCATCATCGGATAGACCATCGCCCAGATGAGGATGGCGACCACCAGATTCACATGGGCATATTCAAATCCGGCCAACAATCCAAAGAGAGCGGGATACAGCTCGCCCAGCACCAGGCCAGCAACAATCGATAGGGCGACCCAGACGGAGAGCCATTTTTCGAAGAAGCCGATGCCCCCGCTCTGGGAGGCGTCGGGCAGGGTATTTGCGTCGACGGACATTATTCTGCTTTCGCTTGGTTTTTGCCGATTGCATCAAGCCTGTTCTGCAGAGACAGGCGATCAATGCTGGCTATGGGAAGGGAGGAAAAGATGGAGATTCTGGAATTGAGCATGCGATAGGCGTCTGAGAAGGCAAGGGCGATCTCGCTTTCCGAGCCGGTTACAACGGCAGGGTCGGGCACGCCCCAACGCGCAGTCATCGGCTGGCCCGGCCATAGGGGGCAGGTTTCACTGGCAGCATTGTCACAAACCGTAAAGACAAAATCGAGCTTGGGGGCATCTGACTTCGCGAACATATCCCAGCTTTTGGATGCGGCAAAATCGGTGTCGTAATTCATGCGTTTGAGCAATGCGATAGCATGGGGATTAACGGTGCCTGTCGGATGTGACCCCGCAGAAAAGGCCTTGAAACGGCTCGCACCGGTCCGATTAAGGATCGCTTCAGCCAGAATGGATCTGGCGGAGTTGCCCGTGCATAGAAACAAGACATTGTAGGTGATTTCGGTCACGTTCGGTTTCCTGCTTTAGCGTGTGGTCCGGCCAGTTTGCTGGTTTGGTATGGACCATCATATTTTATATCGAGAAATCTTGAATAATTGATTTATTCCTCTGTGTCAATGCGTCGCAAATGCATTCTGACGAATATGCATTGACTCGCATATGCGATGAGACGTATATGGGTAGGCATGGAAAATGTCACAAATCTGTTTGCGGCCCTTTCGGATCCGATCCGATTGCGGATATTGGCGCTGATTGCCAAAGAGACCGAGCTTTGCGTGTGCGAGCTGGTCGGTGCGCTGCAATTGCCCCAGCCCAAAATTTCACGCCACTGCAAGGTGCTGAGCGAAGCCAACCTCTTGGTGAGCCGTCGTGAAGCGCAATGGGTGCTCTATTCTCTGGTTGATGACATGCCGGACTGGAGCAGGCAGGCTCTGGAAGCCGCCGTCGAGGGCATCAGGCAGGACACCCAATATGCCGAGGATTGCGCGCGCCTCTCAAATGTTGAGAGGCCGCCCGTACGCTGCGATGGCATGGAGAAACAGGCATGTTAGACAATGGTTCTACCATGGGAGGAAGCAGACCATGGATGAAGGGCGCCGGCAAACCGGGGCCTGTGCTGCTCATTATCGGCACGTTTTTGGGCGTGGCGCTCTGGTGGGCGGTCTATAGCCAGCTCAGTCCCTTCTCCGAAGCGGTGACGGCGCTGTTTCCTGTTGATCGCCATAGCCACACCGGCGAGGCCATCGCCTTCTTCTTTTATGATGTGCCCAAAGTCCTGATGCTGTTGACGCTTATCGTCTTTGCCATGGGGGTGGTGCGCTCATGGTTCAGCCCTGAGAAGACCCGCGCCTTGCTTTCGGGTAAGCGTGAAGGGGTGGGCAATGTCATGTCTGCCTGCCTCGGTATTCTGACTCCTTTCTGCTCCTGCTCGGCTGTACCACTCTTTATCGGCTTTGTGTCTGCAGGCGTACCGCTTGGCGTCACCTTCTCTTTCCTGATTGCCGCACCGATGGTCAATGAGGTGGCCCTCATTTTGCTGGTCGGTCTCGTCGGCTGGAATGTGGCTCTGACCTATCTGTTTTTCGGGCTTGGCGTGGCTATTCTGGCAGGCTGGGTGATTGGCAAGCTGAAACTGGAAGGCTGGTTGCAAGACTGGGTGCAGGAGATCCATTCCGGCGCCAATGCACCAAGCGCCGTCGAAGCGGAAAAACTGACCCTTTATGATCGCTACAAGCTTGGCTATGAGGCGGTGCGCGATATCCTCTCCAAGGTCTGGATCTGGATCATCATCGGTATCGCTCTGGGCGCGCTCATTCATGGCTATGTGCCCGAAGATATGATGGTCGATATCATGGGCGCCGATGCCTGGTGGTCGGTTCCGGCGGCCGTTGTTATGGGCGTGCCGCTCTATACCAACGCTGCGGGCGTGATCCCCATCGTTGAAGCCCTGTTGGGCAAAGGCGCAGCGCTGGGCACCGTTCTGGCCTTCATGATGAGTGTCATCGCGCTCTCCTTGCCCGAAATGCTGATTTTGCGACAGGTGCTGACCTTGCGTCTGATCGCCGTATTCATCGCAGTGGTAAGCAGCGGCATTCTTGCCGTCGGCTTCCTGTTCAATGCGATTTTCTAAATATCAAGGAAGGAACCGACTGATATGAAACAGGTTAAGGTTTATGGCCCCGGCTGCAAACGCTGTGAGACGACAGCTCAGATGATGCGAGATGCCGCCAGCAAACTTGGCATCGAAGCCGACGTTGAGAAGGTGACCGACCCCAAGGCAATCGCCATGGCGGGCGTCATGTCTACGCCGGGAATCGCTGTGGATGGCAAATTGGTGCATAGCGGCGGTCTACCCGATGAAGCCAAACTGGCCGGATGGTTAAAAGACTGACCCCCAGAGAGGGGCAGGTGGGCAAGAAGGAAGGAGGCGGTTCTATCTGCCTCCTTCTCTTTAGGAGCCTGTGCTCAAAGAAGCCTAGCCGGGATTGCGCGTCCAGCTCTCGGCGCGTAGCTTACGGGGGGAGAGGCCATAGGCTTCCTTGATCTGGCGTGAAAAGTGATTGGGTGTCTTGAACCCCACTTCATAAGCGATCTGGCTGATCTGCTTGCCCGTATGGCTGAGCAGATACGCGCCGCGCCGCACGCGCAATCGCCACAGACAATCAAGCGGATTTTCATCAAAGGCGGCCTGATACAGCCGGTTGAGATGTTGCGGCGAGAGGCCGGAAAGCTCAGCCAGTTGCGTCATCGTGATGGGCGAGCCAAGATGATCTTCGATATAGCGGCGCACCAGCTGCACCTGCGGTGGGATCTTGTCGACAGAGTCAAGAGCCAGTCGCCGCACCATCAGATTTTCCATCACGGCAATGCCCAGCGCCGAGCATAAATCCTCCATTCCGGCGTGAAATTCGGTGGGCAGGTCTGCCCCGATCTTCAAAAGAGAGACGGAGGCAGGCGCCACATCCATCGGCCCGGCTCCACGGGCAAGATGGGAAAAGGTGCGGCTATCGAGCCTTTCGGAAAGATACTGGCACCAGACAACGTTGCTGAGGTTGGCTGGCCCGTAGCGATATTCCAGCCGCTCTTGTGAGGCGATCAACGCCACTTGCGGTGCCGTCATGGAAAAGATCTCATCATCGCAATGCACTTCCACCTGCCCAACCCGCAGATAGATCGCTTCAAGCTGGTAGCCTTTCAAGGGGCCGAAAATCTCACCAGCCTGATAGGCCGTTTCTCCAAAAGCGAAACGGGCGTCGCTACCAACAAGACTCGCAACAGATGGCCTTGACGCCGACGTGTTCATTTTGGGCATGTTGCTATTTACCGCGTTGTGTTTGGGTGCTGAATTTTTGCCAGTTTGCCTGAAAAATATGCATTTTGCCAACCATAAGGATAACGATACAAAATAACATTATTCATTTCAGATAATTTTTCAAAGTTTCAGACATGTAATTTCTATTGAGCTTCTCACGCTGTTGACAATATCTAAATAGCAAACAGGAGTGCAGGTAAGTGAATCTTAGAGAATTGATCCGGGCCGGCAACGGCGACATCAAGGCCGATCTGGTGATCACCAACGGCAAACTGATCAACGTTGCCACCGCTGAAATTTACCCCGCAGAAGTCGCAATAAAAAAGGACCACATTGTCGCTATTGGCAATGTGGACCATTGCAAGGGGCCGCAAACGCGCATTCATGATGCCAAAGGCCGCTATCTGGCGCCCGGCATGATCGACGGGCACCTGCATGTGGAATGCTCCAAGCTGTCGGTTTCCAGCTTTGCCGATCTGGTTGTACCCTTTGGCACCACGTCGGTTGTCTCGGGGCTGGATCAGATTCTCGTGGTCGCAGGGCTTGAAGGCGTACGGCATTTTCTCGATGAGGCCAACGCCAGCCCGCTGACGATCCATTGGGGTGCACCTTGCAAGACGCCCTACACCATGCCGCGCTCAACGGTGAACCACTATTTCGGCCCCGATGATCATCGCGCCACCCATGAATGGCCCGAATGCATCGGTATCTGGGAAACCGTGCGTGAATTCATTCAGGAAGAAGATGACGATGTCATCGAGGCGCTGGAGATTGCCCGCCAGCACAAGCTGCCGGTCTTTGGCTGCTCGCCCATGTGCAAAGGCTCCAAGCTGGCCAGCTATGCCAGCGCCGGCATTCGTCTCGACCATGAAAGCTATGAGGTGACCGAAGCGCTCGAGAAAATGCGCAACGGCATGTTCATGCTGATCCGCGAAAGCTCCATCAGCCATTTCCTTGAAGAGAATATCCAGCTGGCCACCAAATATGTGCCGCAGGCTGATCACCGCATCAGCTTCTGCACCGACGATGTGGTGGCAACCGATGTGCTCAAGCGCGGCCATGTCGACAATATGGTGCGCATGGCCATTGCCGCAGGTGTTCCGCCGATGGCGGCGATCCAGATGGCGACCATCAACAGCGCCGTTGCCTGCCAGATCGACCATAAGGTTGGCCTGATAGCGCCAGGTCGTCAGGCCGATATTCTGCTCGTCGACAGCCCGGAAAGCTTCACCGTCGAGCAGGTCATTGCCAAGGGCCGTTTCGTGGCCGAAGGCAACCACATGATCGAGCCGGTCAATCGGCCCGAGCGCCCGACACTGTTGACCGATACCATGCATGTTGCACCCGTTAAGGCAGATGATATCAAGAAGCGGTCGGAGGCTAAAAAGGTCAAGGTCCTGTCCATGAACATGTCGCTGGATGTGCCCTTCGTGCGCAATCGCCGCGATGTGGTGCTGGACGTGGTTGATGGCGAGATCAAGCCGGATACGGCGCAGGATGTGCTCTATGTCTGCGTTGTCGAACGTTATGGTAAGACCGAGAACAAGCCGGTAGCCTTTGTCTCCGGCTTCGGTCTCAAATATGGCGCCATGGCAACCTCCACGGCACCGGACGACAATAACATTGTCTGTATCGGCACCAACGCCGAGGATATGGCTGCCGCTATCAACTGGGTCATTGCCAAGGGCGGTGGTCAGGTCTTCATGCGTGATGGCGAGCCGGTGGTCGGTCTCGAGCTGCCGATTGGCGGCATCGTGTCGGATATTGCACCTGAAGAAATGGCTGCCAAGGAAGAAGCCCTTGATGAGGCCGCCCGCGAGGCCGGATGCGCGCTGGCATGGCCCTTCATGAACATGTTCGTTCTCTCCATCACAGCCATTCCCGATTATGCCATCACCGATCTTGGCGCCGTCGATTGCGTTGGGCTGAATATTTTCGACCCGGTTCTGGAAAGCATCGCCGATTGATCGGCCCCGCAAGTGAGCCTGCCGCATGACCATGGGGCAGGCGCGAAACTGTCAAATTCTGAAGGAAAGGGCGTGCAAAAGCCGCCAACCAACGATAAGACCTTAGCCAACCTGGAGAACAGTATGAACATCTTTAAGAAGCTGGGTAGCGCTGCCGCGATGATGGTACTTGCCACGCAAGTCTTCGCCGCAGAGCCGACGAAACTGGGCATCGGCCTCATTCTGGCCACCGGCCCGGAAGCGGCATGGGACGCGACCCTGATGCGCGATGTCGAGAGTGTCGCTGAGGCTGCACCGCATGGCCTTGATATCTCCTACAAGAATGTAAACGGCGTCTGGGGTGAAGAAGCCGGTGATGCCATGGAGCTGATGGCCCGCTCTGGCAAATACCAGATCATCTGGGCACACAGCAGCTACTCCGATCAGGTGAAGGCGCTGCAGGAGAAATATCCTGACGTGCTGTTCGTGGTTGTCGGTTCCGGCAACGAGGGCCTTGGGGGCAATGCCTATTGGGTTTACAAACGCGCCCATGAGCCATCCTACCTGCTGGGTGTTCTGGCGGGCCGCCTGACTGAAAGCGATGTTGTCGGTGTTGTCGGTCAGTTTCCTTCCGAGGATGTGAATGACCAGATCAACAGCTTCTTTGCCGGTGCCCGCTCGGTGAATCCGGACGTGAAACGCAAGGTGGCTTTCATCGAAAGCTGGTATGATCCGGCCAAGGCCGAACAATTCACCAAGGCACAGATCGCCGCTGGCGCTGATTTGACGTTCCAGTTGGTTGAAAGCTTTGAGACGTGCGAAAAAGAAAAGATCATGTGCTTTGGCAACTATGTCGATCATGGGGCTTCCGCACCGAAGTCTGTCGTTGCCAGCGCTCTCATCTCCTGGACGCCAGATCTCAATTGGATCATCGATGAATGGTACGACCACGCTGCCAATGGTGCGCCTTATGAGGGCAACACCAAGGAACATTGGTTCTCCATGGCTGAAGGGGGCTCGTCCCTGTCTGGCTACCACGACTATGAGACCAAGCTGCCAGATCAGCTCAAGGAAGAGGTTGCAGATCTCTCCAAGCAGATCGAATCCGGTGCGCTGGACATTCCGGTAGACCTGTCTCTGCCAACGTCTGACTGACAAGACCGTGCCTCTGCTTCTGGCAGGGGCACCCAACTGGTGAAATGCGTTTATGACAAGCCCAACGCTTGAGGTTACTGCTCTGTGCAAGAGCTTTGGTTCCGTCAGGGCCAACCATGATGTGACCTTCTCGGTCGATGCCGGAGAACTGCTCTGTCTCTTTGGTGAAAACGGAGCGGGGAAATCCACACTTTCGGCCTGCCTGACCGGCCTCTATCGTCCCGATAGCGGCGAGATCGCGTTGGAGGGAACTCCTCTGCGCCTTTCCTCGGCTGCTGATGCCATCCGGCATGGCATCGGGCTTGTGCATCAGCATTTCGTTCTTGTGCCCGATTTCACGGTGCTGGAGAATATCGTTGTTGGCTCGGAAACTGGCCTCTTTGTTGATTTTGCCAGCGCCGAAGCCAGGCTGCGGCAGATCTGCCAAAGTTACGGCATTGAAATCGACCCCAATGCGCGGGTGGAAGATCTTTCGGTTGGCGAGCAGCAATGGGCGGAGCTTCTCAAGGCCCTGTATTTTGATGCCAAGCTGCTCATTCTGGATGAGCCCACCGCGACGCTGGATGTGGAAGGCTCCAAAAAGCTGTTCCGCATCATCGACAAGCTTAAGGCGGACGGCGTTGCGATCATCCTCATCACCCATTTCCTTGAAGAAGTGATGCAGGCCGACCGGGTTGCCGTGTTGCGGCAGGGCGCCGTGGTTGGCATCAAGAAAACCGCTGAGACCTCGCCAGAAGAACTGACACGAATGATGGTCGGGCGCGATCTAAAGCGCCAGACCCGCCAGGCGACGCCGATGGGGACAGCGCGCCTGGCACTCGAATCCGTGACCGTAGAAGGGCTCGGAGAGCGCCCCGATCTGGACGACATCTCCTTTTGCGTGCATGAAGGTGAAATCTTCGGCATCGCCGGAGTGGCAGGCAATGGTCAGCGCCCCTTGATGGAGGTCATCGCCGGAGTGCGCAAGCCAAAGTCTGGAGCCATCACGCTGGATGATACCCTGATCTCCAACAAGGGCGTTCATGCCATCAAGGCTATGGGATTGGGCCATATCCCCGAAGACCGTTTTGCAGAGGGTCTTGTGCGTGATTTCTCGATTGAGGAGAATCTCATTCTGGGTGAGCATCGCGGCACTTTCGCCAAAGGTGGCCTGCTCGATTTCCGCAAGATGGCCCAGAATGCCAAAAGGCTGATCGCTGAATTCAGCATCGCGGCACCATCGGGTGAGACGCGCGTTGGCAATCTTTCCGGCGGCAACGCCCAGCGGGTCATTCTGGCCCGTGAGATGCAGCTTGCCAGCAAGGTGCTTCTGGCCAATCAGCCCACTCGCGGGCTTGATGTGGGCGTCATCGATTATATCCATCAATGCCTGTTCAACAAGAAGGCCGAAGGCGTGGCCGTGGTGATTGCTTCTTCCGAGCTTGAAGATCTGATTGCCCTGTGCGACCGCATCGGCGTGCTGTTTCAGGGGCGCCTGATGGGCATTGTCGACGCGCGCAAGACCAATCTGGAAGAAATCGGTCTGCTGATGGCCGGACACGCACTGGAGACCGCAGCATGATCGAGATTACCCGACGCCAAACGGTTGGCTACAGGGCGCGGATTGCTGCCTATCTGCTTGCGCTCGTCATGGGATTCGCCTGCACATCCCTGTTGATCTGGTTGAGCGGTGCCAGTGTCATGGAAGGCTTTTCGACCCTGTTTGAAGGGGCCTTTGGCTCAGAGGAAGCCATGCTGCAAAGCCTTGTGGCCGCAACGCCGCTGATCTTTACCGGCCTTGCCACCGTCATCGCCTATCGTGCTGAAATCTGGAGCATCGGGCAGGAGGGGCAGATGTTTGCCGGAGCCATGAGCGGCTATTTCGCCTCGCTCTATCTGGGCGGTGCGCCGATGCTGGTTGCCGTGCCGGTGATCATTCTGGCTGCCATGATTGGCGGCGCTCTTCTGGGCATGCTCTGCGGCTGGCTCAAAAGTCGCTTTGCTGTCAACGAGATCATCTCCACCGTGATGCTCAACTATGTGATTGTCTATTTCCTTTCCTATCTGCTGGCGGGAGGCCCATGGACTGCGGAGGGGTCAACCTCTTATCACCAGACAGCCTTGCTGGCAGATAATTTCCGCCTGCCGCTGATCGTCTCAGACGTCAAACTGCATATCGGTTTCCTGCTGGCCATTCTGGCCACCGTCCTGTGTTGGGGCATTCTCAAATTCACGCCCTTCGGCTTTGAGATTCGCGCGCTTGGGGCCAACCCGACGGCGCTGCGTTTCAAGGGCGTCAATGTCGCTCGCACCATCCTGATTGTCATGGCGGTGAGTGGAGCGCTGTCGGCACTTGCTGGCGTATCCGAGATCTTCGGCGTCAACTATCGCCTCAAGGGGGATGTGCTGACAGGCCTTGGCTTTACCGGCATTATCGTGGGCATGATCGGCGGGCTGAACCCGCTTGGCGCCCTTATCGCGGCGCTGCTGTTCGGGGCGCTGGAAAATGGCTCGCTCTATATGAGTGTCCTCTCCGACATTCCGCCCGCGCTTGTGCCTGCCATGCAGGGCATTTTGCTGCTTTTCTTTCTCAGTGCCTCAGTGATTGTCCGCTATCGTGTCCGCATTCGGAGGGCCTCCCATGTCTGAGTTGCTGTCTCCTGAAATTCTCATGTCCATCATGGTTGCCGCCATGGGCGGCGCGACCGTCATCCTGTTCGCAGCTCTGGGCGAACTGGTCACCGAGCGGGCAGGCATCTGGAATATGGGCGTGGAAGGCACCATGCTGGTCGGCTGTCTCGTCGCCTATCTGGTGATGGCTGGCACCGGCTCGCCTATCCTTGCGTCTATCGCGGCCATCGGGGCGGGCATGGTTGCAGGGCTCATCATCGGCTTCATGACAGTGACCTTGCGGGTGGATCATTTCGTGACCGGCCTTGGCTTTAATCTTCTGGCCAGCGGCCTGACGCTCTTCTGGTTCCGCAGCTATGTTGGCGGCGGCAAACCACCCAGCTATTCCACCATCGATACGGTGCCCATTCCAGGCCTCGCAGACATCCCCATACTCGGCCCGATCCTCTTTAATCAGCATTTATTGACCTATATCGCGCTTCTCAGTGTGCCAGTAATCGCCATCTTCCTGCGCCGAACCACCTTCGGGCTGGAAACGCGCGCAGCAGGTGAAAATCCGCAATTTCTGGAGGCCAAGGGGCTTTCAGTCGCCACCCGCCAATATGCTGCTCTGCTGTTTGGCTCGGCGCTTACCGGCCTTGGCGGGGCCTTCCTGATGCTCGCCTTCGCCGATCAGTTCCGCCCGGACATTTCCGGCGGCCGCGGTTGGCTCGCCATCGTTGCCGTCATTGCGGGCAACTGGAAGCCTCTGCGCACCATGGCGGCAGTGCTGATTTTCGCCATTCTTGACAGCCTTGCGGTTCATGCCCAAGGTGTCGGGGTCGATGTGCCCTATCAATTCTTTCTCATGTTGCCCTATGTGGCGTCCATCGGCCTGTTGATTTTGATCCGCAGTCGGTCCGGCCAGCCAGCTAAACTGGGCGTTCCTTATCTGCGACACTAAATTCGGAGGTCTTTATGCCTATCCCATCCTGGAGTGAACTAGCCCCACAATTGGTTGATGTGGCCATGGGTCGGCGCATGGCCGACAGCGTTATTCGCAAGGGCAAATGGGTCAATGTCCATACCGGTGAAATCATTCCCGATATGGATGTGGCCATTTCTGGCGGCCGCATTGCCTATGTTGGCGCGGATGCCAGCCACGCCATTGGCGACGACACCAAGGTCATAGAGGCCAACGGGCGCTATATGGTGCCTGGCCTTTGCGATGCGCATATGCATGTGGAAAGCGGCATGATCACCGTCAGCGAATTTGCGCGCGCCGTCATTCCCCACGGCACCACATCCATGTTCATCGATCCGCACGAGATTGCCAATGTGTTGGGCCTGAAGGGCGTCAAAGTGATGCATGACGATGCTGCCAACATGCCGATCAACATTCAGGTGCAGGTGCCATCCTGTGTGCCATCAGCTCCGGGCTTGGAAAATGCCGGAGCGGAAATCACCGTCGACGACGTCAAGGAAGCTCTCTCATGGCCGCAGATCTGCGGTCTGGGCGAAATGATGAACTTCCCCGGTGTGGCCATGGGCGACGCCAAAATGCTGGGCGAAATCGCGGCTACGCAGGACGCCGGCAAGACCGTGGGCGGCCATTTCCCGACGCCAGAGCTTGACCTGATGTTCCATGGCTATGTGGCAGGAGGCCCGGCTGATGACCATGAAGGCACCCGCAAGGAAGATGCCATTGCCCGCGCCCGTCAGGGCATGCGCCCGATGATGCGCCTTGGCTCGGCATGGTATGACGTGGCCGAGCAGGTAAAAGCCATCACCGAAGATGGCCTTGATCCGCGCAGCTTCATCCTCTGCACCGATGACAGCCATTCAGGTACCATCGTCAATGATGGTCACATGAACCGCGTCGTGCGTCACGCCATCGCACAAGGGCTCAAACCCATCACCGCCATTCAGATGGCAACGCTCAACACCGCCCAGCATTTCGGCATGGACCGAGACATCGGTTCCATCACGCCGGGTCGCCGCGCCGACATTATCCTGACCTCGGATCTGCCGAGCCTGCCGATCGAACTGGTCATGGCGCAGGGAGAGGTCTTGGCGGAAGACCAGAAACTGCTCGTGGACATTCCCGAAGCCAGCTATCCCGATTTCTGCCGCAACACCGTCAATATGGGCAAGAAGCTGGCTGCTGATGATTTTGATATCTTTGCTCCGAGCGGTGCCAATCAGGTGCGTGCCCGTGTCATCGGCGTCATCGAAAATCAGGCCCCGACCAAGGCGCTGGAACGCACCTTGCCGGTCGAGCGCGGTCTGGTACAGATGGATGGCGAAGGCGATGTCTGTCAGATTGCGCTTGTCGAGCGCCATCGTGGCACCGGCGGCGTGGTCAATGGCTTCGTATCCGGCTTTGGCTACAACAAGCCTTGCGCGGTGGCTTCCACCGTTGCCCATGACAGTCATCACATGATCGTGGTCGGCACTTCCAAGGAAGATATGGCAGCAGCAGCCAATCATCTGGGCAAGGTCGGGGGCGGCATCACCGTCTTCTCGGAAGGCAAGGAACTGGCGACCGTCGAATTGGCCATCGCCGGGCTGATGTCTGAAGAGCGCGCCGAGATCGTGGCTGAAAAGGCGACAAAGATGGTCGAGGCCATGGCCGCCTGTGGTTGCACGCTCAACAACGCCAACATGCAGCATTCTCTGCTGGGGCTGGTGGTGATCCCAGAAATCCGCATCTCCGATGTCGGGTTGGTGGACGTAACCAAATTCGAGACGGTGGATCTGTTCCTGTAAATCCTGTTGCAAATGAACGAAAAAAAAAGGCCGCGCAGACGGCCCTTTTTGCGTTCGCGATTTTATACGCCTGAAATGGGAGCGCCCTGGACATCCCTTATCTGATGCGCCGACCGGCGGACAAGCCTTCGACCTTCTCGATGATGGAGGCGGCATCAATGCCATGATGGTGATAGAGATCGCCGATCGTGCCGGTTTGGCCGAAATGCTCGATGCCGAGCGAAATGGTACGATGCCCTGCGACCCCGCCAAGCCAGGCCAGCGTGGCAGGATGACCGTCAATGACAGTCACGATCTTGCAATGTTCGGGCAGATCATCCATCAGATGCTCCACATGGGAAATGGCCTTTTCGTTGCCCCGTGAACGCGCTCGCTGGGCCGCTGTCCAGCCCGCATTCAGGCGGTCTGCCGAGGTGACCGCCAACACGCCGATATCGCGTCGGGCTTCTGCAATGGCACCCGCAGCCTTGATCGCTTCGGAGGCCACAGCCCCTTGATAGGCAATGACAATCTCGCAATTGGGCCCCGGTTTGCGCAGCCAATAGCCTCCATCGATGGCACCTTGCACAAAGGCGTCATCCGCCCGCTTGCCCGGTTGCTCGATCGGGTTGGTTGTCAGCCGCAGATAGACCGAACCGCCGGTTTCATCGCGCAGCCATGTGCGCTCGTCCGGATCGCCTTCGCCATCCCGTTGCATATAGTCAAAGGCCCATTCCATGATAACAGCCAATTCATCGGCAAAGGCTGGCTCGAAAGCGGCCAGACCATCCTGGCTCATGCCGATGAGCGGCGTGCCGACAGACTGGTGCGCGCCCCCTTCAGGAGCCAGGGTGACGCCGGAGGGCGTGCCAACAATCATGAAGCGGGAATCCTGATAGCAGGCATAATTGAGCGCATCGAGGCCACGGCAGACAAACGGGTCATAAACCGTACCGATGGGGATCAACCGCTTGCCAAACAGCGAGTGGGACAGCCCCGCCGCGCCGAGCAGCAGAAACAGGTTCATTTCTGCAATGCCAAGCTCGATATGTTGCCCTTCCGGATCAAACACCCATTTGGCCGTTGAGGGAATGCGGTGTTCGATGAAAGCATCCTTTTGAGCCGTGCGGGCAAACAGCTTGCGCCGGTTGACCCATGGGCCGAGATTGGTCGTGCCTGTCACATCCGGAGAGGTGGTTACGATCCGTGCTGCCAATTCGCTGTCGCCCTTGGAAAGCGTATCGAGGATCTTGCCAAATGCTGCCTGCGTGGAAAGGGTGCGGGCGCTGTCCATCTCAATGGCCGGAACGGCCAGTTTGTGATCATGATAGCGGCGCGTGCCCTTGGCAAAGAACGGCACCTCCTTCAGAAACGCCTTGAGAGCGTTGGCGTCTTTCACCGTGGCGAAAGGCTCCCATTCCTCTCCCTTGGCAACGCCCATATGCGCCTGCCATGCATCCATCTGGGTCGGGTTCATCAGACCGCCGTGATTGTCCTTGTGTCCGGCAATTGGCGTGCCCCACCCCTTGACCGTATAGGCAAGGAAGCAGGTTGGGCGGTCATGGTCGATGGAGGCAAAAACGTCGGCCATGGTGGTCACGCAGTTGCCGCCGAGATTTTCCATGAGCGCTGCCAGTTCATCGTCACTGCGCCGCTCGATAAGAGCGGTGACATCGCCCTGATCGCCCAGATCATCCATCAGGCGCTTGCGCCATACCGCGCCACCCATGAAGGTGAGGGCGGAATAATCCTGATTGGGGCAGGCATCAATCCATGCTTTGAGCTTGTCGCCTCCGGCCTCCTCAAAGGCCTCCCGCTGCAATTTGCCATATTTGACCCGAACGACATCCCAGCCGAAGGCATCGAAGATTTTCTCGACCCGCTCGAAGAGCCCCTCGCGCACGATCCCGTCCAGAGACTGACGGTTATAGTCGATAATCCACCAGCAGTTCCGCAGGTCGTTTTTCCAGCCTTCCTGCAGGCATTCATAGATGTTGCCCTCATCCAGCTCGGCGTCACCAACCAGAGCCACCATGCGGCCGAGAGCCTGTTCCTGTCCCCAGCTTTTGGCCTTGATATAATCCTGAACGAGCGAGGCAAAGGAGGTGATGGCAACGCCTAGCCCGACCGATCCGGTGGAGAAATCCACATCATCAATATCTTTGGTGCGGGACGGGTAGGATTGCACTCCGCCAAAGCCGCGGAAATTCTCCATCTTTTCCCGTGTCTGGTTGCCCATCAGATATTGCATCGCATGGAAAATGGGCGAGGCATGGGGCTTGACGGCGACGCGGTCTTCAGGACGTAGGGCGGAGAAATAGAGCGCGGTCATGATCGAGACCATGGACGCAGAGCTGGCTTGATGCCCACCCACCTTGATGCCATCCGCCTTGGGGCGGATATGGTTGGCATTGTGAATCATCCAGTGAGACAGCCACAAAAGGCGCTGCTCGATTGTCTTTAAATGGGGGCTCTGCATGTCTCGCCTCATATCGGGGGATAGATCTGGCATGCATCTTAATGGATCCAATCAAGATGATCCTCGCTTTTTCAGTCTGGCACCGTTATAAATTTGGAGGAAATAACTACGAATTGAAAAGAAAATGAAGAAATCCACTTCACTTGATGCCTTTGATATTCAGATCCTGCGTGCCTTGGGGCAGGACGGCCGCATGCCTCTGCAGGCGCTGGCGGATACCATCAAATTGAGCGCAACGCCGACGGCAAGGCGCCTCAAGCGGCTCGAAGAAAGCGGCATTATCACAGGATACAGCGCCCTGATCGATGAGGCTGCTCTTGGTTTTGATGTGACGGTTTTCGTCTCCGTGCAGCTGGATAGGCAGGTGGATGACGCTCTGGCCCAATTCGAGGCGGCGGTCGATACCTTCGATGAGGTGGTCGATTGTTGGCTGATGACCGGCAATCGCGACTATATGATGCGCGTGGTGACACGAAACCTCAAAGAATTCGAGACCTTCCTTGTCGGGCGTCTGACCAAGGTGCCCGGCGTTGCCAATATCGAGAGCTCGATCCCGCTGCGGCGAGTAAAGGAAGGGGTGGCGCGGACGCCTTGATCCGGCTTTTTGGGCCGAAGTCTTTCAAAAGGCACGCGAAAAAATACAAAAAGCCGTCACTATGTTCCAATCGTGACGGCTTGTCTTTTGGTGGACTGATAAGATCAGGCGCGAGGCGCCTGATCTGTCAGGTCACTTATTTTGCAGCTGCGCGTGCATCGTCGAGCCATTTGTTGACTTCGTCCTGATGCTTTTCAATCCATGCAGCAGCCTGTGCTTTCACATCATCGTCGCCTTCATTCATGGCAGCATTCTGTGCATAGATGTCAGCTACAGGGATGCGCACTTCATCAAGAAGGGCCTTGACCGCAGGGTTCTTCTCAATGAAGGCATCGTTGGCAACTGGCAGGATATCAGCTGCAGCAAAGCCCATGGAGCAAGGATCGGATACGCAGGTTTTAAGGCCTTTCACGGCTGGAGCCGTTTCAACACCATCGCGTTCCGGCACGGTGATCCACATGACATCTTTACCCGGCTTCAATTCGTTCACGGTCCAGTTTGGGGTCCATGTGTAGAACAGGATATGCTCGCCAGCTTCATAAGAAGCAACAGCATCAGCCATGGAAGCAGAATAGCCAGCCTTGATAGGGTTGATATCGTCGCCGAGATCATAATCTTTCATATGTTCGGAGATCTTCACTTCGCAACCCCAGCCTGGAGGGCAGGCAACCAGATCGGCTTTGCCATCGCCATTGCGGTCGAACGCTTCCTTGACTTCTGGGCGTTTGAAATCATCCAGAGATTTGATGCCGAATTCATCAACGGCGGCCTTGTCAACGAGATAACCCTGCAGGGCGCCCTTCTCGGCGACAGCACCAACGATAGAAGCGGTATCTTCAAAAGCAGGCTTGTAGGTGTCATGCAGCGGGAACCAGCCGTTCACCCAAAGATCCAGATCGCCAAAAGCGACGGACTGGTAGAAGGCGGGTACGTCAAGGGTGGTCGGACCGTCTACCGTGTAGCCGAGCTTCTGGAACAGCTGGCTGTAGATTTCGGAGTGGAACCAGCCGGTATCCCAGGTGGCCTGACCCATTTTGATGGTGACGCCTTCACCAGGCATGTCCGCTGCGAAGGACGGTGCTGCGGAAACCAATACAGCGCCGGACAGAGCGGCGGCTGCAGCAAATTTACGGATAGCATTTGCCATAATAAACTCTCCTCTAGTAATTTAGTGGTTCAAAATAGCAAAAGCCAGACAGACAGAGTCCATCCGGCTTTCACAGTTGTTTCGTCAAGCTTTTTGTTTGTCGGAAGCCGTTGCTGACTGTCCCTTGAAAATGGACGCAATGAAGCCAAGCAGAGACGTTTTGCTTGTGTTTGGTTCAGCAAAGCCCTGCGTGATACGGTCAAGAATGATCGCCAGAATGACAATGCCGACACCGCCAGCTGTTGCGCCACCAACGTCAAGGCGACCAAGACCGGTGTTAACCACCAGACCAAGACCACCAGCACCAATGAGAGCAGCAATAACGACCATGGACAAGGCCAGCATCAGAGTCTGGTTGAGACCTGCCATGATGGTGCGCAAGGCCAGAGGAATCTGGACTTCCCACAAAATCTGGAAATAGGTTGCCCCAAAGGATTCTGAGGCCTCGATCAGATCCTTGCGCACATTGCGAATGCCAAGGTTGGTCATGCGAATGATCGGCGGCAAGGCAAAGATAATGGTTGCAATGATACCCGGAGCCATACCGACACCGAACAACATCACGATCGGCACAAGATAAACGAAGCTTGGAACCGTCTGCATGATATCCAGAATGGGGCGGACGATCTTCCAGGCTGTATCGCTACTTGAAGCGAGGATGCCGACAGGAATACCGATCACGGCGCAGAAGAGCACCGATGTGATAATCATCGACAGGGTTGTCATGGTTTCCGGCCAAAGGCCGATCATGTCAATGAAGAAGAAACCGATAATGGTTGCGATGGCCATGGTGCGGTTGACAACGCGCCAGGCGACCAAAGCAAAAACGAGCGTGATAATGAGCATCGGCACCCAGGCAAAGAAGCCGTCAAGTGCCTGAAGAACCTCGTTCACCGGCACCTGCATTGCCCGGAAAAACGGGCGAAAGTTAGGAACCAGAAACCCGCGAACGAAGCTGTTGACCACGTCATCAAACGGAATGGTTAAAAAGTCTGAAGGGCTGATCAAGTCAGTCTCCTAATTATATTGCTGCGCTTGTGATGCTGTCCGGCCCGGTCTCTTCTTCATCTGAAGCCAGATGCTCGAAGATATTCTCGGCGGAAACAACACCAACCAGCTTGCCGTCATCATCGGTTACGGCCAAAGGCATACCGGTTTGCGCTTCTGAATAGATTTCATTGAGATAAGCGTCTTGTGGCACGGTCGGCGGGTGGGCGTGCATGATGTCCATGACGCGCGCTGACGTTTTTGCTGCTTCTACGTCGCTGCGGGTCAGAAGTCCGGCCGGAACGCCATCCTTGACCACATGAATGATCTCGGTTTCGGTCCGGTCCATTGCTGCGATGGCATCGGAAACCCGCGCGGTGAGTGGAACGCGAGAGGCATCCTCGGCAATGTCGGAAGCGGTGTAAACGCGGCTGCGGTCGATATCGGCAACAAACGCTTTCACATAGGCGTCTGCCGGATCGGAAACAATGTCCTGCGCCGTCCCTACCTGAACGAAGGCGCCATCTTTCATGATCGCGATGCGATCACCCAGAAGCAGGGCTTCGTTGAGATCGTGGGTAATGAAGATGATGGTTTTCTTCAGCTCGCGCTGGAGAACGACCAGTTCATCCTGCATCTCGCGGCGGATCAACGGGTCAAGCGCGCCGAACGGTTCATCCATCAGCAGGATTTCCGGATCGTTGGCCAGACCGCGTGCCAGACCGACACGCTGCTGCATGCCGCCCGAAAGCTCGCCAGGATAGCTGTCTGCATGCGCATCCAGCCCCACTTTATCAAGGGATTCAAGCGCTCTCTTGTAGCGTTCCTCTTTGGGAACTCCGTTGACCTTCAAACCGAAGGCCACATTATCCAAGACAGTCTTGTGCGGGAAAAGCGCGAAATGCTGGAAAACCATGCAGCATTTCTCACGCCGAACTTTTCGAAGCTCTTCCTTTGAGCAGGAGGCCACGTCGACGTCGTCGACCCAGATCTCCCCCGCTGACGAAGGGATCAAGCCGTTCAAAGTGCGCACCAGTGTGGACTTGCCGGATCCTGAAAGACCCATGATAACGAAGATCTCGCCTTCGTTTACATCAAAGCTGACATTGTTGATCCCGACGGTGACGCCGGTCTCGCGAAAAATCTGCTCTTTGCTTTGTCCCTGCTGAACGCGCTTCCAGCCTTCACCACTCTCATCATTAAAGAGCTTGGAAACGTTCCTAACTTTCATTTTAATAGTCATGGAGTAGGCCTTTAACACACTCGTGCTGAAATTGAAACCGTGATCAAAATTTTCATAAAAAATTCAAATTGGATGCTTAAATTGAGCGCAAGTTATTCTTTACGTATTTTTGAATTCTCCTGTCATGAAAACCAATGAAATACGTTGAGTTTTTTTCATATTTGAATTGAAAGACTGATTGGTGATATATTTATACGCAAAATAGATTTTAACATGAGGTGTAAATATTTAAAAACTGGGATTGTCAATAAAACATAATCTTATACAGTATTTATGATTTTTTCTTTTGTAATACAATATCGTGAAGGTATGACGGTTTCGTATATGTAAGGAAATGTAAATTGTAAATAATTTACATATGAGGAAATTTGTAAATTGTCCGAAAAATATATGTATATTTATATGAGTATTCTTTATGTTTTGTGAGTGAAAATTTTATGAGGGAAAAAATTTAGTATTTGTCATCTTTAAGGATGCCTGAGTAAGGGTTTTATATTTTTAAATCAAAAAAAGAATTTAAATTTTTCTTTCATATCATACCTAGGTGCAAGCCTCTCTACCTGTTTGTGGAAAGGTTTTGACTGGCGAGAGTTCGCGGGATTTCGAAAATATCAATAAGTACAAATGCTTAAGATAAATGCCGCAAGTTGACTTGTGCAGATCTGTTTCATAAAAAGGTTGTGCGTTATTGCGCACAAACTGGGGCGCTATGACGCGATAACGCGGAATGGTGCCTGGTGTCGTTTCGCGCGCATGATGATGGAAGCGGAGCAAACGGATGCTTAAAACGATGACGCCTGTATCTGATCGCATTGAACGGCTGCGGCAGAATTACGTCAATACCAAACCCTCAATCTGTTATGAGCGCGCCAAGATCTATACGGAGTCGCACAAGAAGACCGAAGGCAAGCCGACCATTCTGCGTCGCGCTCAGGCCTTTTATGATTTCTGTGCGCAATTCCAGGTCCGCATTTTCGAGGATGAGCTGATTGTCGGAACGGCTGGCAAGTTTCGTCGGACCGGCATTCTGACGCCAGAATATTCCTGGAAGTGGGTCGACAAAGAAATGGACACCTTCCCGACCCGCCCGCAAGACCCCTACCAGATCACGCCGGACCAGTGCGATGTCGTGCGCGCAGAGATTTTCCCCTATTGGCATGGCAAGTCTCTTGAGGAGCATTTTCTGGCCGCTTTGCCCGAAGAGACAGCAAGAATCGCCGTGGATACGGGCATCATCGACAATGATTCCAAATGGCGACAGGCCGTGGGTGAAATCACGCCGGACTATGAAGGTCACCTGTTCGTCAAAGGCTATGGCGGTATCCTCAAGGATGCCGAAGAAAAGCTCGCTGCGCTTGATTATCTCAACGCCGAGGATATCGACCGGATCCACTATTATCAGGCGACCATCCTTAGCGCCAAGGCCATCATTCTGCTGGCAAACCGTTATGCCGATCTGGCTGAAAGCATGGCAGAAGAAGAAGCCGACGGTGATCGTAAGGCCGAGCTGTTGGAAATTGCCCGCGTGTGTCGGCGCGTGCCGGAATATCCGCCGCAAAGCTTCCATGAAGCCACGCAATTCATCTGGTTTGTTCAGCTGGGCGGCATCATTACCGAGAATCCTCTGGCGCTCAATCCGGGGCGCTATGACCAGTTCATGTATCCCTATTATGCGGCCGATCTGGACAAAGGCATTTTTGACAAGGCCGGCGCCAAGGAACTGATCCACGCTCTGTGGCTAAAATATTCCGAATGGGTCTGGACCATCTCGGAAAACACCACAGGCTATTTCGCTGGCTATAACCAGTTTCAGAACCTGACCGTTGGCGGCAAGAAGCGCGATGGCAGCGATGCGACCAACGAGCTGACCTATCTCTGCCTTGAGGCAACCGATGAAGTGCGCACCCACCAGCCGGGTCTCAGCGTGCGTGTACAATCGGATTGTCCGCCAGAATTTCTCTATGCCGTGTCCGATCTGGTTAGCAAGGGCACGGGCTTCCCTGCGATCCATAACGATCAGGCCGGAACGCAGATGCTGCTGCAGGCCGGGTATGAACCCGAAGATGCCCGCGACTGGAACAATTGCGGCTGCGTTGTGCCTCATTTCCGCCAGACAGGGCAATGGACCAGCGCGGTCAATGTCAACTTCGCCGCAGCGATGGAATATGCCCTTAATGAGGGCAAGAGCCGCCTGACAGGCGAGAAGATGGGGCTTGATGCCAAGCCACTGGCAAACTATGCCAGCTATCAGGAAATCGAAGATGCCACCTTCGAGCAGGTGGGCAATCTCATTCATCATTCGGTGGTCTCCACCGTCATCGCCCAGAAACTCCACGCGGAAATGGTGCCGCGTCCATTCCTGTCCACCTGCATCGGTCATTGTCTGGAAGAGGGCAAGGATCTTTCTCGCGGGGGCGCGAAATATAATGTCGGTCCGGTTCTGACCGGTATCGGCCTTGCGGTCGTCGCCAACTCGCTGGCCGTCATCAAGAAACTTGTGTTCGAAGACAAGGTGACCACGCTCGCCGAACTGGATGCCGCGATGAACGCCGACTGGGAGGGCTATGACGCCCTGCGTACCAAGGCGCTTGCTGTGGTCAAATATGGCAATGACGACGACTATGTCGATGCCATCGCGCGCGATCTGGCCAACTATTATTATCGCAAAACCCGCGCCTATAAGGACAATTTCGGGTCGCCCTTCAACTCGGCCTTCATGGGCATTTCCAACTATATCCCAACGGGGCGGATCGTCGGGGCCACCCCGTGCGGACGCAAGGCGACCAAGCCGATTACGGAAGGGGTTTCGCCCTTTGCCGGCAGCGATGTGAAGAGCCCACTCGCAGCCATGCGCTCCAGCGCCAAGATGAATCATGATGTGCACACCGGCGGCACACTGCTCAACTTGCGCCTTAGTGAAGATCTGGTCAGCACGCCAAAGGGCAAGCGCGATCTGGGTGGCATCATCCGAGCCTATTTCTCGCTCGGGGCTTTTCATGTGCAGTTTAACACGCTGTCCACCGAGACCTTGCGCAAGGCCCAGAAAAATCCGGAAGACTACAAAGATCTACTGGTGCGGGTTGCTGGCTACAGCACCCAGTTTGTCAATCTCTCGCCTGAAATGCAGGAGGCGATCATCGCACGGTCGGCTCATGGCAGTTATTGATCGCGGTGAATTAGGCAAGAACGGTGTGATCCTGCAAATGCAGGATTACTCCATCCATGATGGAGAAGGGGTCCGCACGATCATCTTTCTGGCCGGATGCGGCCTCAGGTGCCAGTGGTGCGCCAATCCGGAGAGCTGGACCCAGCATAAGAAACTCGCCTATCACGCCCACAAATGCAAAGGCTGCCACACGTGCCGCTCTGTCTGCCCGGAAGGGCTCGACCCAGCGGCGGAAGGCTTTGATATTACCCGCTGCACCTTCTGCGGAGACTGCGTGGCCGCGTGCCCGGAAAAGGCACTCCAGCTCGCCTGTGAAGCGATGGATGCCGATGCGGTTCTTGACCAGATCCGCCGCGACGAAATTTTCTTTCGCCATTCCGGTGGCGGGGTGACATTCTCTGGCGGAGAGCCTTTTGTGCAGCACCAGTTTCTTCGGCGCCTAGTGGCCGGTTGCGAAAAGCTCGGTGTTTCTGTCTGGGTGGAAAGCTGCGGCTTTTTCAAATGGGACCAGTGCAGCGACCTGATGGCGGGGATCGATCATATCTTCTTTGATATCAAGCATATGGATAGTGAAACCCACCGGAAGTTTACCGGCTTGGGCAACGAAACCATTCTTGAAAATGCCAAGAGGATCTTCTCAGCTGGCGTTCCGATGACGGTTCGTATTCCCCTGATCACGGAAGTGAATCTGGACGGCAGGAATCTCACCGCAACAGCGCGCTTCATGCAGGACCATCTGCCGGGCAGCCTGATTGAGCTGTTGCCCTATCATGAGCTTGGCAAAGCCAAATATAATGCGTTTCGCATGCAGGATGACTTCCATGCCTTTACCACGCCAACAGCAGCACAAGTCGAGGCTGCCTACAGTATCTTCGAGCATCATGGGGTAGGGCGTTATCAGTAGCTGACAATATTCTGGAAGACGACCATTTGGCTCGCGGCTCGATAGCCATGGGGCTGATCGGCGTAGAAGCGGAAGGTTCCGCCTTCTTCGACCGTCTGCCAATAACCATCGGCAAAGATCTCCAGCGTTCCCTTCACAACAATCACACTCTCCACCACGCCATGGGCATGGGGATCGGACATCTGGCAATGATGGTTGGTCAGGGTGATTTCATGGATCTCGAAATTTACCGCTTCGCTGTAGGGAAAGATCGAGACCATCTTCATGTCTGGATCGTTTGGAAAGGTCGGACTTTCTTCCGGATCGGTTGACTGGCCGAGAAAAGCGGAGAAAGAGGTTTCCAGACCAGTCGCGATTTGCCAGAGCTTGGCAATGGTGGGGCTAGATTCTTCCCGCTCGATCTGCCCGAGCATAGCCTTGGATACACCGGTCAGTTTGGCGACATCATCGAGGCTGAGTTTGCGCTGGCTGCGTATCGTCTTCAGATGGGCTGCGACAGAGTGTTTGAATTTGTTTTCCGACACAAACGAATCCCGTTCTTCTTAATCTTTGCGGGCTATTCATATCAGCAAGAGCATGTCTCTGGCTATGCCTAAAGGAAAGGCTAGAGTTGTTCCCCCAATGCCAGATGCAGGGAATTGTTGATGTGTCTTTCAAGAGCCTTTTCGGCTTCGGCAATGTCGGACGAAAGCATGGGGCGCAAAATGGCCAGATGCTCACCTGTGATACGCTCTGCGTTGAAGGGGGTCACTTGGAGGCGAGATTGTACGACCATGTGAATTTTGACCGAATTGACGCGGTAGACATTGGAAATTAGGGCATTTTGCATGCTGCCGATCAAGGCTGCGTGTATGTCCCAGTCAAGCTTCTGCATGGCATCGGCGTCATCCTGGTCAGATTTGGCCTGTATATTTGCCAGATAGGTTTCATGTTGCCTGATCCAGTCTGCAATGATCTCTTTGGGGATGCGGTTCACCGCAGCGCTGATGGCACTGATCTCCAGGATGCGCCTCAACTCATAGGCATCGCGTACAAAAGAAACATCAAGAGAGGGGACCATGAGCCCACGCTTGGGGATGGTTTCAAGAAGGCCGTCGGCCTCAAGGCGCGGAATGGCTTCCCGTATGGAGCCAAGCGTCGAACCGGTCATTTCCATCAGTTCGCGTTGCGATACCAAGGTGCCCGGCTTCAGGGCTCCCTGATCGAGCAATTCCACGATGCGTTCATAGGCCGCGCGCTTTAGCATTCTTAATTCCTGTCTCATGCATTGGGCTGCCGGATAGCAGTATCCAGTTCATTCTCTCATTACGCGTCATGGGGTGCGAGTGCAACCATATTGCTTTCATCCACACGGACGCCAAGAGGATCCCAATCTATTCACAAATTTTCGTAACAGGTCAAAGTTACGATTGCTAACATGTTAGTTGCATGTTAATACACCAAGTCAGCATCAGGCGCAAGGAGGCGCCGGTGCTTCGGAGGAAATAGGAGGACTTATGAAACGTTCAGTTAAATTGTTGGCCGGTGTCGCCGCAGTAGCCCTTTCAGCCATGGTTTCCATGTCAGCACAGGCCGAAACCCTGCGTTTTGCCACAACCCTGCCAGAAGCAGACAACCCAGAAACCCACGCCATGAAGGCTTTTGAGCAATATGTCGAGTTCCACACCAATGGCGACATTGATGTGCAGTTGCTTCATGGTGGTGTCGGTGGCGACCGTGAAATTCTGGAAAGTGTTCGCAACGGCATCTTCCAGATGACCGCAACAACCGATGGGGCTCTTGCCTCCTTCTATCCGGGCGTGCAGGTCTTCTCGATGCCATATCTGTTCCGCTCGACGCGCCATGCTGTGGAATTCATGAATAACGCACCTGTCATGGATGATTTCGTGGCCGACGTGGAAAAAGAAGCCGGTCTTCGCATTGTTGGCTTTGCGGCTGATGGCTTCCGTAACTTTGTGAACAACAAGCACCCGATCAAGACTCCGGCAGATGTGGAAGGCCTTAAGCTGCGTTCCATGGAAAGCCCCGTCATGATCGCGCTGATGAAAAGCCTCGGCGCTGCGCCAACGCCAATTCCATTCCCGGAAAGCGCCATGGCGATCCGTCAGGGTGTTGTTGATGGTGGCGAAAATCCACCATCCACCGTTATCAATGGCGGCTGGGCTGAAGTCATTAAATATATGTCTCTGGATGAGCACATCTTCTCTGCCGTGTTTGCCTATGCCAATCCGGCATTTCTCGATGGCTTGAGCGAGCAGAATCGCGCTGCAGTTCTGGATGGCGTGAACCTCTACACCACCATCATGCTGGCTGGTAAGGGGCAGGGATATCTCTCAGATACCCAGAAGATCAGCGATATGGGCGTTGATGTCTATGTGAACTCGCCTGCAGAGAAAAAGGCATTCGGTGAAAAGGCCCAAAAGCCGGTACGCGAGTTCCTGTCTGAAGAACTCGGCGCAGACTATGTGGATGGTTTCCTGGCCGCGGTGTCGGAAACTGAAGCCAAACTATACGGCGAATAAGTCCCTTTCGCTGTAACCAATGCGTCTGCCGGCTCCGTGCCTCCCTTTTGCATCCCTCTATGGGAGCCGGCGGACCTTATCCGAATGGAATTTTCTTATGGCATCTTCTCTGACACAGAGTTATCTGCGTTGGACAGCCAAGCTGTCGAACGCTACGGAATATCTGGCGGTGGCGATATTTGCCGGGATTGTATTGGTCAACTTCATGGCTGTGGGGGCGCGCTATGTGCTCGCCGATCCCATTGGCTGGAGTGAGGAAGCCCTGCGCTATGCCGTTGTCTGGGCTGTGTATCTGGTGGCTGGCGCCACCTTTCGTCATGGTGAGCAGATGATGATCGACCTCATCGTCATCATTCCGTCCGACATGATCAAGCGCATCGCGGCCCTTCTGTCCCTTCTGACCACATTGGTGCTGGCTGCAATTGTAATTGCACTCGGTATCCCGTTTCTTATGGATACGGGGCAGGTTTCCCCCTCCATGCGCCTGCCTATGTGGATCCCCTACGCGTCAGTTGTCATCGGCTACCTGATGATTGCGGTCCAAGCGATTGCCGGTTACATCGAGCAGCCTGTGCTTGGCAACAAGGAGCCTGCAAAATGAGCCCGGCAGCAATCTTTTCAACCTTCTTCTTTCTGGTATTGATCGGCTCTCCCATCGCTGTGGCGCTGGGTTTGACGGGTGCCTCTGCCGCCTGGTTTGCGCATCTTCCGATGGTCATTATCCCGACGCGCTTTTTCAGCTCTCTGGATAACTTCTCGCTCCTCGCTGCGCCTTTCTATATTTTTGCCGGTGAAGTGATGAACCGGGGAGGGATCACCGAAACGTTGATTACCTTCGCGGCAAAGATCACCCGCTTTGTGTCCGGTGGTGCGGCCTATGCCAACATTCTGGCCTCTGTGCTGTTTGCCGGTATTTCGGGCACGGCGATTGCCGATACCGCAGCTCTTGGCAAGATCTTCATCAACGGCATGCCCAAACAGGGCTATACCAAGGAATTCTCGGCCGCTGTTACCGTTGCCAGTTCCATGATCGGACCGATCATTCCCCCCTCGGTGATCATGATTGTCTACGCATCGGTCGCTCAGGTTTCCATCATCAAGCTGTTTGTTGCTGGCATCGTTCCGGGGCTGATCCTCGGGGGCGCCTGTGCCGTCATCGTGCTCATCACGGCTCTGACCAAAGGGCTGCCAAAAGGCGAGATCAAGGCGGTCGACAAATCGGATAAACAGCTGGTGTTCGAAACCGCGTTGGTCTTCTCCATTCCGCTGTTCATCGTTTTCGGTACGCTTTCGGGCGTCTTTACGGCAACCGAGGCAGGCGGTATTGCCTGTGTCTATGCGATGGTTCTGGGGCGGTTTGTCCTCAAGACCCTATCGGGACGCAACATTCTCTCCTGCATGCGGGCTTCCATGCGTACAACGGCGAGCCTTTATCTGGTGATCGCAGGGGCTTCGGTGCTGTCCTACATTCTCACCGTAACCGGCGCCATTTCTTCGGTCCGGTCCCTGACGGCGATCTTCTCGGGCGATCCGACAATCTTTCTGTTCTTTGTACTGGGCATTCTGATTGTTGCGGGCTTCTTCCTTGAGCCGGGCGTTCAGGTGCTGCTGCTGGCACCTATCTTCCTGCCCATCTCCCGCAGTCTGGGCATCGACGAAATGCAATTCGCCATGGTCTTCCTGCTCTCGGGCACCCTGAGCCTGATGACCCCGCCTGTCGGCATCTGCCTCTTCGTGGCCGCGCAAATAGGCGAGATAAGCATCGGGCGCATGTTCAAGGCGATCATGCCCTTCCTGCTCGCCCAGATCGTCGCAATTTCTCTTCTCATCATTTGGCCGGATCTTGTCACGTTCCTGCCCAACCTGGTCAACTAGCAATGACAAAGCAAAAAATCCTCGTTCTGACGGAACAGTTCACCAATGAATGCCCTCTGTTCGATCCTCTGCGTGATGCGGGATATGACGTGGTGGTGAACGAAACCGGACGTCTCCCCGACGAACCGACCCTTAAGGAAATGCTCTCCAGCGGTGTGGTGGCCACCATTGCCGGAGGCGAGCCCTACACCCCTGACGTGATCGCTTCCGCCAGGGATCTCAAGATGATTGCGCGTTGGGGCGTCGGATATGACAAGGTCAATGTCCCCGCAGCGACCGAGCATGGCATCCCCCTTGCCATGGCTTTTGGCCAGAACCACGAGAGCGTGGCCGAATATGCGCATGCAATGGCTCTTTCGCTTGCCTGCGGTATCGGGCGCCGCGATGCCATGGTGCATGGCGGTACATGGATGTTTGATGGTTTCCATCCCGGTCTTTGGGAGCGCACCGCCGGTCTCATTGGCCTTGGCCGCATTGGTGGTGCCATGGCACGACGGCTCAATGGGCAATCCATGCGGGTTCTGGTCTATGATCCATATGTGACCGAAGAACAGGCCGAAGCTGCTGGTGTCGAGAAATGTGATCTCGATACGCTTCTGGCCGAGAGTGATATCATTTCGGTTCATGCTCCCTCAACCCCAGAGACACGCCACACGCTGAATGCTGAAACCTTCGCCAAGATGAAGGATGGCGTCATTGTCATCAACACCTCGCGCGGGCCGCTGATTGACGAGGCCGCTCTGGTTGATGCGATCAAATCCGGCAAGGTCTATGGCGCTGGCCTGGACGTGTTCGAAACCGAGCCTCTACCGGCTGATAGCCCCTTGCGCAGCTGTGACAATGTCATTCTCAGCCCGCATGTGTCCGGTATGGACAAGATGGCAGAGAAGCGGGTGACCCTGCGCTGCGTCTATAACATTCTGGCGTGGCTCAACGGCGATCCCAAAGAGCTCCTGCCCTATGTGGTCAATCCCGAAACGCTGAAAATTTGAACGGCAAATCCCGAAAGTCTGATAAGAGGAATATAACAATGAGCAAAGAAATCTCGGGCATCATCCCCGTTGTATTGACGCCGTTCACCGACGACAACAAAATCGACTGGGCTGGCTATGAGCGCCTGATCGAGTGGTATCTGGAAAATGGCGCAACGGCGCTGTTTGCGGTCTGCCAGTCATCCGAAATGCTGTTCCTGAGCGTTGAAGAACGCGCCGAGTTGGCTCGCTTCACGGTCAAAAAGGTGGCAGGACGTGTGCCTGTCATGGCATCGGGTCATATTTCCGATTCTCTGCAAGACCAGAAAACAGAGCTAGGCGCCATGGTTGATACCGGTGTTGACGCCATCGTTCTGGTGACCAACCGCCTTGATCCGGACCAGAAAGGTGCAGATGCCTTCCGCTCCAATCTCGATGCATTGCTCGACTTCCTGCCGGACGATCTGCCTTTGGGCCTTTATGAATGTCCCGCTCCCTATCGCCGCCTGATGAGCGACGATGAAGTGACCTATTGCGCCAAATCCGGCCGCTTTGTCATCGTCAAGGATGTCTCTTGCGATCTGGAAACGGTCAAGCGCCGCGTGGAACTGGTCAAGGGTACGCCGATGAAAATCTGCAACGCCAACGCCGCCATCGCGACGCCAGCCATGCAGGCGGGCTCGGCAGGCTTCTGCGGCGTCTTTACCAACATCCATCCCGATCTCTATCGTTGGGTGATGGATCATGGTGCAGAGCATCCTGAGCTGTGCGAAGAACTCTCCGTCTTTCTCGTTCTCGCTGCCACGGTTGAGCCGATGGGCTATCCGAAAATGGCCAAGCTTTATCATAAGCGCATGGGCACATTCTCCAGCATTCACAGTCGCGTGGTTCCCTTCGATATCGAAGAGAAATTCTGGGCTCTGGGCGCTATCATCGACCGCATCGAGCAGGGCACGGATCTGTATCGCAAGAAAATCGCGGCGCTGGGAGAATAGCATCCATGTCAATCACGGTATTCGGATCTGTCAATCTGGATCTGACGGTATCTGTTGAGCAGATGCCGGAACCGGGCGTAACCAGCCATGCCACCGGCTTCCTCAAGGGGCTCGGTGGCAAGGGCGCCAATCAGGCGGTTGCGGCCACTAGACTGGCCAGGGGCGCGGTGCGCTTTGTGGCCGCCATTGGCGCCGATGCTTTTGGCGATAGTCTGAAGGCCAGCCTTGACGGGCTTGGTGTTGATACCAGAGATCTGGTTACAATGCCGGAGCATGATTCCGGTATCGCCCTCATCCATGTCGATGCCTCTTCACAGAATACGATCACCGTCGTTGGCGGGGCCAATATGGTCTGGCCAGCTGAGGGACCTGATGCGTGCTGCTTTGATAAGTGCAAGGTTGCCTTGTTCCAATTGGAAACGCCACAGGACACCACCATTGCTGCCATGCGCAAGGCACGCGCAGCCGGTGCCACCGTCATTCTGGATCCAGCACCGATTGCCTCTTGCGGCATGGATGCCCTGTTGGCCGAGGCGGATATCATTACCCCCAATGAAACCGAAGCGGCAGGTCTTTCGGGCACCAAACCAACCAATCTGGAAGAGGCGCGGGAGGTTGCTCGCAGTCTTTGCGCACGCGGTCCCCAAACCGTTATCGTCAAGCTCGGCGCCAAAGGGCTGGCCTATGCCAGTCGTGACGGGCAGGGCGGCATAATGGAGCCCTTTAAGGTCAAGGCGATCGATACCGTGGCGGCGGGAGACAGCTTTAACGGTGCCTTGGCTGTAGCCCTTTCAGAGGGTATGCCCCTTGAGACTGCTCTGCGCTTTGCCTCAGCAGCAGGGGCGCTGGCCACTACAAAAAAGGGAGCCAGCGAAGCCGTTCCCGATCGCGCCGCAGTGGATGGCTTGATTTCGAACGCTTGAAATGAACGCCACAAGGCATGAGATAGCTTAAGGGCAGGGTCAGCTGATGCGGGCTCTGCCCTTTGCGCATTAAGGCTTAACTGATGCGACTTTTGGTTTTCAGAGCACAACCTCACGACAAAGTGAACGAGGCGGTGCAAAATATGGATCATACTCTCGTAATTCTGGCCAATAGGGAACCATTGCCGTCTTGGCGCGTTTCACAATAGCTGGGAAAAAGCCGGTTTTTGTGGTAAACTGACTACTGATAATAGTGGATTGAATTTGGCTGATCCCGGTGCGCTCTGCCACAACGTCGATTATCAAAAACGGACTGTGGGGAGTCTGATTGTCTCGATAATATGAGACATATTTGTTTATCGTATCTGTGTCGGGTAAGGCAAATCAACAAAGTAAGCGGGACAAGATTATGAAATTACGTAGAACGATTGTGGCTTCGGCTATTGCACTGTGTATGGGTATGACCGGTTTGCCTCTGGGCAATGTCAATGCCTCGCTAGGCGTTGTTGGTGTTTCAGAAGCGCAGGCCCAACCGGCTCCGCGGCCACCGCGTGGTGGACCGCCTGTACGTCGTAGAAGCAATAGCGATAATGTCGGCGCTGGCGTCGCGGGTGCGATCATTGGTCTGGCAGTTGGTGCCATCGCTGCTGATGCCGTACGCAAGAATGCCAATCGCGCACCCGAATGGTGCAATGTGCGCGCCTGTTCGAGCCGCTACAGAAGCTTCCGGGCATCTGATTGTACCTTCCAGCCTTACAATGGCCCGCGCAAATATTGCCGCATGTAAAGCCCGAGGTTTCATGAAGGATAGATTGAGGCGCGCCTCTTGATATTCATCGTTACGAGCCGATCATCCGGGATGCCGGATGATCGGCTTTTGTGTGCAGCTGCTAGCAATTTCGTCTGATCAAGCGGAATTCATGCAGATTTTGCTTGCGCTGCGGGAGTGCCGAGGCCTCCCTTGTGATCGGACGAAAATAGGGTTATAGGGTTGGGATCGTAAATTATTTGGTATTTTAAGTAGTTGTACCTATTGGGAAATCTTTGAAACTATTTTCGATCCATGTGACGATACGCTAACAGCGCATATCTGCTATGCAATTAAATTCAATAGTGCGAATCCAGCAATTTAAAGGAAATATTTGAACAATTCCAATTTTGATTGCACTGCACAAAAATGATAATCTGTGTATCTGATCTGCGTTTGAGGAATAGGTCGTCATCTGGACGTGCATTCCGCGCAAGTGATATACCAATGTCTCGTTCTAGAATGAAGTGATGTAGAGAGTTCATGACCGTCCCTCCCTCCGCACTCCAGCAACCGATCACAAAGCTTACAAGTCTGACCTTTGATGAGCTTATGGTTGGTCAGTGTGCCAGCGTAACCCGAAGCCTGACACAGACAGATGTGAATCTGTTTGCGACGGTCTCTGGCAACGTGGATCCTCTTCATTTTCCTGAAGGGGCGGACAATGCTGTCTTCTCGCAGCCGATTGGTCATGGCATGTGGGCTGGCGCGATTTTTTCCGGTTTGCTCGGCTCGCATCTGCCCGGACCGGGCACCATCTATCGCAAGCAGAATTTGAAATTCCGCGCTCCCATTCCTCTGGAGGCCTGCGTTACGGCTTCGGTTTCCGTGGTCTCCAAAAGAACCTCGCCCAAGGGCCACAAGCTGGTGAGCTTCGATTGCCGGATGACTGATCAAGAGGGCACCGTGCTGGTGGAAGGCACAGCAGAAGTCATTCCGCCACGCACCCATTCCGATCAACCCGGGCACAGTTTGCCAGACTTTCAAATCATCTCGCATGACCAGCTGACATCCCTGTCAGATCAGTGCGCGGATTATGATCCTCTGCCCACTGCAATCATCTATCCCTGCGATGCGCTGTCCCTGCAAAGCGCATGTGACAGTGCAAAAATGGGGTTGATTGATCCGGTTCTGGTCGGGCCGCAGTCGATCATTGAGGCGCTTGCTCGTGATCTGGATCTTGATATATCGGCCTTCCGTCTTGTGGATGCGCGCCATGAAAAGGACGCTGCGCTCAAGGGTGTTGCTCTGGCCAAGGCCGGTGAAGTGGGAGCCGTGATGAAGGGCTCCCTGCATACGGATGAACTGATGGCTGCCGTCGTACGGCGCGATAGTGGCCTGCGGACCTATCACCGCATAAGCCATGTATTCGTCATGAACGTGCCGACCTATCACAAGCCCTTGCTGATCACCGACGGTGTCGTCAATATTTCCCCCAACGCCGATGACAAGGCGCATATCATTCAAAACGCGGTTGCGCTGGCCCATGTGCTGGGGGTGGAAACACCCAAGGTGGCCATTCTCTCCGCGTTGGAAACCGTAAATCCGAAAATCATTTCCACCGTTGATGCTGCGGTTCTGTGCAAGATGGCAGACCGAGGACAGATCAAGGGTGCCATTCTTGACGGGCCTTTGGCCTTCGATAATGCCATTTCGAAGGACGCAGCAATGACCAAGGGCATCAAATCAGAGGTTGCTGGTGATCCGGACATTCTTCTGGCTCCGGATCTTGCATCCGCAAATATGCTGGTCAAGCAGCTTTCATTTCTGGCCCATGCCAATGCCGCCGGCATTGTTTTGGGGGCTGCTGTTCCGGTTATCCTGACCAGTCGTGCTGACAGTTTGTCGGCGCGCCTTGCTTCATGCGCTCTGGCTGTTCTGTTGGCAAACAGATAGTCGGGCTCCCTAGTTTGAATAGAAAGAAAAGAACCAATGACAGATATTAAAAAAGGCGCTTTGCTGGTCCTGAATAGTGGATCATCAAGCGTAAAATTCACGGTATTTCAGGTTGGTGACGCTGACCAGAAAATTGCGCTTTATTTCGGTGGTCAGCTTGATGGCATCGGCACTTCGGCTCACCTCAAGGTGAAAACCGCTGCCAAGGAACTGCTGGCTGATGACTCTTGGGAACATCTGGATCAGGGCACGGTTCCGGCTATTCTGCCACATCTGCTGGAATGGATCGAAAGCAAGCTGCCTGAAGATCTGCCGCTGATCGGCGCGGGCCATCGTGTGGTTCACGGTGGTGAAACCTTCGACAAGCCGATGCTCATCACGGATGAAATCATTGAAAAGCTGACCAGCCTTGCTCCGCTGGCTCCTTTGCATCAGCCGCAGAATGTTGCTGCCATCAAGGCATTGGCTTCTAGCCGCCCTGATCTGCCTCAGGTTGCCTGCTATGACACCGCTTTCCATCGCACCATTCCAGCCATCAACGCCACCTTCGCCATTCCCAAGGAATATACCGACGCCGGTGTGACCCGTTATGGCTTCCATGGCCTTTCCTACGAATATATCGCCTACAATCTGCGCCAGAACAAACCGGACCTTGCCAAGGGCAAAGTCGTCGTGGCTCACCTTGGTAGCGGCGCAAGCCTTGCAGCCCTGCAGGATGGTGTCAGCATCGACACCTCCATGGGCTTCTCTGCGCTTGATGGTATCCCGATGGGTACCCGCCCAGGCAGCATGGATCCAGGTGTGCTCGTTTATCTGATGCGCGAATACAACATGAGCGTCGATGATCTGGAAAAGATGCTCTATTACAAATGTGGTCTTCTGGGCATTTCCGACATTGCAAACGACATGCGCGAAATCGAAGAAAATGAAGCGCCGGGTGCCGTTCTTGCTTTGGATATCTTCTGCCAGCGTACGGCCAAGCAGATTGCTTCTCTGGCTGTTTCCCTTGGTGGCATCGACGCTCTGGTCTTCACCGCAGGCATCGGCGAAAATGGCCCGATCATCCGCGACAAAGTCTGTGCCGATCTGGCCTTCATGGGCATCAAGCTTGACACTGAGAAAAATGACACGCGCGGCGTTGAACTGATTTCTACAGAAGACTCTGTTCCAGTCATGGTCATTCCGACCGACGAGGAATTCATGATCGCGCAGCATGCCGTGAATATCCTGTCTGCATAAGCCAGACAAACAAATACAAGATGCAAACCGGCTTCAGGAAACTGGAGCCGGTTTCTTTTTGGTCTTTATGTGGCTCTGTGGCAGGCTCTTTTGTCGAGGAGGCGGATAAAGAGTTGCAAGCCAGCGCGCCGATACGCTAAGCACAGGGCCTCAACATCAGGTGGTTTCGCCCGACTGGGACCAAGCGCTGAGCCGCCGCAGGAAGAAAGAAAAAGTCTTGAAACGCGTCTTCATTACGGGCACCGCCGGCTTCATCGGTTTTCATCTCGCCAAATTGCTCCTTGCCGAAGGTTTTGCTGTGCATGGCTATGATGCCATGACCGACTATTACGACGTGAGACTGAAAGAGCGTCGCCACGCCATGTTGCGGCAGAACGAGCATTTTCAGGCAACCGTCGGCATGCTGGAAGATGCGGACTTGCTCAACCGGGTGATGGAGGAGTTCCAGCCCGATGTGATCGTGCATCTGGCAGGTCAGGCTGGCGTGCGCTACAGCATGGAAAATCCCCGCTCCTATCTGGAATCCAATATTGTTGGCAGCTTCAATATTCTCGAAGCCGCCAACCAGCTCAAGGTCGACCATCTCTTGATGGCCTCCACCTCTTCGGTCTATGGCGCCAATGAGGTTCAGCCCTTCCGCGAAACAGACAAGGTGGATCTGCAGGTCTCCTTCTATGCCGCCACAAAGAAATCCTGCGAGAGCATGGCCCATTCCTATGCCCATTTGTGGGGGCTGCCGGTGACCATGTTCCGTTTCTTTACGGTCTATGGCCCGTGGGGACGACCAGACATGGCGCTGTTCAAATTCACCGATGCCATTCTCGATGGCCGCCCGATCGACATCTATAACAATGGTGAAATGTATCGCGATTTCACCTATATCGACGATCTGGTGCGCGCCATTCACCTGCTGATTGACGCGGTGCCCGAACGCCCGGAAGATGGTCAGGTAGACGAAGGGGACAGTCTGTCTCCTGTTGCCCCTTATCGCGTGGTCAATATCGGCAATTCCAATAAAGTACGCCTGCTTGATTTCGTCGATGCCATCGAAGGGGAGCTGGGCATCAAGGCCGAGCGCAACTATCTGCCCATGCAGAAGGGCGATGTCTATGAGACCTATGCCAACTGCGATCTGCTCAAATCACTGACCGATTATGCGCCAAAAACCGATATTCGCGCTGGCGTTGGCAAATTCGTACACTGGTTCCGCGATTATTACGACAAGTGATGGCCCGTGAGAGCATAGCGCGGCTGTGTGATTGGCAGAGCTTAGGCATCGGCCCTTTCGTAAAATCGGGAGCATGACGCCATTTTGGCTGCCCCCAAGGGGGCTGCGGCATGATGACTGCTGCAAAAAGATAACTTGTTCCTCCCCTTTACGGCTCCTATTTTTTGCTTGAAATTCAAAAAAATGTCATCTTTAGCGGTGACATTTTGCCTTCAAGATCAAAGAGACCAAAGGGGTTTACACTATGGCAGCCAAGAGTTTTCTCAGTGACATGCTTCAACGCATTGCAAATGCAGGCCCCTTCCTGTCGTCCAAGGCGGCTATGACACCGGATCATTTGATCCCGCTTTGCAAGGAACTGGTCGGCGACAAGGGTGAAGCATCAGGACTGAAAAACGCGCTCAAGATTCTCGAGATCTATGAAGCAGCCTCTGAAGAAGAACGCCACAGCTTTTTCGTCAAGATCGCGGAAGAATTCGGCGTTGATCACGATGCGCTGGCAAAGGCCGTCGCACAATGGGAACCGGGAGATCATGCAGCCGCTCGCGAGCTTTATTTCGCTGCCGAGCCCAAAAGTCAGGAACTCATCCGTCGCCTCAATCGCGTGCCCGGATCAACGGCACGGCTCGTGAATATGCGCGCCGATCTGCTGAATTATGTGAAAGCCGAGCCAGAGCTCAAGAGTCTGGATCATGATTTCCAGCATCTGTTTTCTGCATGGTTCAACCGTGGATTCCTCGAAATCGAACGGATTGACTGGTCTACGTCAGCCGAGATACTCGAAAAGATCATCGCCTATGAAGCGGTACACCGTATCCATGGGTGGGATGATCTGCGCCAGCGTGTGGCCGATCCGGACCGGCGTTTATTTGCCTTCTTCCATCCGGCAATGCCAACAGATCCGCTGATCTTTGTGGAAGTGGCGCTAACGCGTGAAATCCCCAAATCCATTGCCTCCATTTTGGAGCAGGAGAGGGAGCATATTGAACCGGGCGCAGCCAATGCCGCGATTTTCTATTCTATCTCCAACTGTCAGGTCGGCTTGCGCGGCATTTCCTTTGGCAACTTTTTGATCAAGCAGGTTGTCGCCGAGCTGCAGAAGGAATTCCCGGCTCTGCATACCTTTGTCACCCTGTCTCCGGTGCCCGGCTTCCGCCGTTGGGTCAAGAGTGCCATTGAAAATGAGGATCCGCTTCTCAAGCCCGAAGAACGCGCGGTTCTGGAACAGCTTGGCGATGATGAGCTGCCAGCAGATGATTTCGTCCAGCGTCTGGCTGCTCGTTATCTGGTCAATGCCCGCAGCAAGAAGGGCACGGCCTATGATCCTGTTGCCAACTTCCATCTTGGGAACGGGGCGCTGCTGCACAAGGTTCATGCCAATGCCGACCATTCCGAGCGCGGCAGAAGCATCAGCTGGGGTGTGATGGTCAACTATCTCTATGACGAGAATAAAATTGAAGAGCACCATCAGGCTTATGCAACAGACGGAACGGTTGCTGCGTCCTCTGAAGTCAAGTCTCTGGCCAACGCCAAAGTCAAGCTGGCACCGGCTGCAACTGCCAAGGCCGCCACGCCAACCAAAGCAGAAACGGCTTGATTGTTCTGACCTTTTTACGAAACAAGATGCCCGGTAAGCTTTGGCTCTCCGGGCGTTGTTGTTTTTGCAGTTGCAACCAGAATAAATATTCTCTTTCGTCAGCATCTCCTGCAGGATGAAAGACGATAGAAGACTTTAGACGTATTCTCTTGTTATGTTCCAGTAATAAAATGTAAATTGAAATACATCTTTCTTTTTCTTCTTAACTAACTATCCACTATATTTGCCTACCCTTTCAAAAAAAGGCCCTGCATTTTTATGGTTTTAAGGCGCTCGCCTTCTTGTTCCAACAGGCTCAGGGCTTTGATTGCATCGCAAGATAAGGGCTGATGCCATTCTGTTGAGGTTGAGTGTTGCTGGTGCAACAGAAGGGGAGACATGATGCGTTTTACCATTGCTAAACGGCTGTATTTGCTAGTGGGTCTGTTTTTTGTCGGTCTTTCTGTGCTGACCATCACAATGGACACGAGCTTCCGCGCGGAGCTAACGGATCAGAAAGCGGCAGAGCTTGAAAGCCTCGTCGATGCTGCAGCCAATGTCGCCCAGTCGAAGTATGATCTCTTCAAGGCCGGAGAATTGAGCGAGGACGAAGCCAAACAGGCTGCGGCCAAGGCAATTGAGGCGATGCGCTACCGTGGCAAAGAGTATTTCTGGATCAATGACATGCAGAACGTCATCGTGATGCATGCGGCCAAGCCGGAACTGGTTGGCAAGGATCTCTCAAGCCTCAAGGACGCAAATGATGTCGCCATCTTCCCGACATTCGTGAAAACCGTAAAGGCCGAAGGACGCGGATTTGTAGGCTATATGTGGCCCAAGGCTGGCTCGGACACAGCCGTTGACAAGCTTTCCTACGTGAAGGGTTTTGCCCCTTGGGGATGGGTCATTGGCACAGGCGTCTATATGGATGACCTGCAGGCGATCCTTTGGACAAATTCCAAGATCATGTTTGGCATTGGTGGTTTCGTATTGTTGATCTGTCTTCTCGCTGGCTGGTTTACCGTCCGGTCCATCATTTCGCCCCTGGAGGCGTTGAAAGGGACGATGTTGTCGCTGGCTTCAAACGAAACGGTTACCGACATTCCGGCAGAAGGGCGCCGTGATGAGTTGGGAGAAATGGCCGAAGCGGTCAAAACGTTCCGTGATATGGGCTCCGAGCGCAGACAGCTTGCTATCCAGCAGGAGAAAGATCAGGCGGCACAGGCCGAGCGTCAGGGCCGGATTGATCAGTTGATCGCATCCTTCCGCCAGGAAGCCAGCCAGGAACTGCATGTGGTATCAGAGCAAATGCAACGCCTGCAGGCGACCGCCAACAATCTGGCGGATTTGTCGGAATCCTCTGCAGTACGCTCTCATCAGGCCCAGGATGCCGCAACTCTTGCGTCTTCGAATGTGCAGACGGTGGCTGCGGCCAGTGAGGAATTTTCCGCCTCCATCGGCGAAATCGCCCGACAGGTCGATCAGGCCACCAACGCCGTCAATACGGCAATGATCACCACAGGCGCAGCCAATGATCGCGTTGGAAGTCTGGCCGAGGCTGCACAGCAGATTGGGGACGTTGTCAGCCTCATTCGCGATATTGCAGAACAGACCAACCTGTTGGCGCTGAATGCCACCATCGAGGCGGCTCGTGCTGGGGAAATGGGTAAGGGCTTTGCCGTCGTGGCAGCCGAAGTGAAAGAACTGGCCAATCAGACCAGCAAGGCAACCGAGCAGATCTCTGCCCAGATCAACGCCATTCAGGGTGAAACGCAGGAAGCGGTGCATTCCATCGAGGAAATCGGCACCACAATCGAGCAGGTCAACAGCTATACGGCGTCGATCTCCGAAGCCGTCCAGCAGCAGAATCTGGCGACCAACGAAATCGCCAACTCCATTCAGGAAGCCGCCAGAGGCACAACGGCTCTCAGTCAGGATATCAGCGTGGTTTCAGGTGCTGTCGGCCAGACCCATAGCGCGGTGGATGAGGTCAATACCGTGTCCAGAGATGTGAATGCCTGTGCTGACGGACTGGCCAATACGGTGGATCAGTTCCTGCTCAAAGTATCAAAAGCATAGAGGCAGGTTAGCGGGTGCGTCGGCTTTGCTTCGCGCGGCAGCTGTAGAATGTGCATAGAAAAGCAAGGGGCGGGGTTTCCGCCCTTTTTCTTGCGTGTCTCCTTGTCAGTCGTTATAGAAGAGCCCCGGATACGGTGTTTGATCCGGCACTCCAGACAGATAACGCTCAAGGATGATTATGGCACAGCGGCGCGGCGGACAGTCTTCCAGACAGGGAAACCCCAAAGGCGGGGCAAAAGCGGCCTCAGGCGGCAAACGCGGCGCTACGGGTGCTTCGCGCGGCAAGGACGAGCGCGGCGGACGCAGCAACTTTTCAGGCCGCAAACCTGAGTTCAAACCGGGCCGTATTGTCAAACATGGCGACCGGGACAAATCCCAGTCGAAAAATGCTTCCAAGTCCCAAAGTCAAACGCAGGGAAAAGCGCTCCATGAAGTGCGTGAACCCTTTGTGCTGCCACCCCGTCCAGAAGGCCCCCAGCCGCGCAGGGCCCCCTTCGCACTGATGGTCACCAAGCCTTGGCAGGACTATGCCCTGCTGGATATGGGGCACGGTCGCAAGCTGGAACGCTACGGCCCTTACGCCATCGTGCGCCCCGAACCGCAGGCCATGGGCAGTCCGCGTCTGGGGGCGGACGTCTGGGATGCTGCCGATGCATTTTTCACTGGCGATTTGGAAGAAGAGGGGCCGGGCCGCTGGCGCTATCCGTCTCCTCTGGGTGAAACCTGGGAAACCAGCTGGGATGATATCCGATTTTACGGGCGCTTCACGGCCTTTCGCCATGTGGGCTTCTTCCCCGAGCAGGCCGCTCATTGGGCCTGGATGGACAAGCAAATTCGCTCCGCTTATCTGGGGCGCGCACCGCGGGTGCTCAACCTGTTTGGCTATTCCGGCGTTGCCTCGCTGGTTGCGGCCCGTGCAGGCGCCGAGGTAACCCATGTGGATGCCTCCAAGAAGGCTGTGGGCTATGGCAAGGAAAACCAGATGCTTGCCGGTCTTGATGACAAGCCCATCCGCTGGATTGTCGATGACGCCATGAAATTCGTTCAGCGCGAAATCCGGCGTGGCAATGTCTATGACGGCATTCTGCTCGATCCGCCCAAATTCGGGCGCGGGCCCAAGGGCGAAGTCTGGCAATTGTTTGAAATGCTACCCGAGATGCTGGATGCCTGCCGACAGATCCTGTCGAAAGAAGCGCTTTTCTATACACTTACCTGCTACGCCATGCGCGCGTCCTATGCGGCTTTTGATGAGCTGATGATCGAGGTGATGACCGGGCAGGGTGGGATCGTGGAATCCGGTGAGTTGATGATTGCCGAGGAGGGCGGAGCCCGCACGCTCAATACCTCGATTTATACCCGCTGGCGACCACTCACAAAGCAAGAGGAGGCGGACCAATGACAGAATTGGAAAGCCGCGCGACCAAAAAAGGTCTGATCAAGGAAATCACAGCCGTTTCCAACCAGCATATCAAGGATATTCGCGCCCTTGAGCGGCGCAAGGTGCGCAATCAGACCGGCCAGTTTATGGCCGAAGGGTTGCAGCTTGTGGCTTTTGCGCTGGACGCTGGCTGGGATGCGGACATTCTGGTTTATGCCAAGAATATCAAGAGCCATGAGCTGGTGCAGCAGGTGGCCGCCAAGGTCTATGCCCGAGGCGGGCTCATTCTGGAAGTGTCCGAACAGGTGCTTTCCAAGCTCACCCATCGTGACAACCCCCAGCATGTGATCGGCGTCTTTCGCCAACGTTATGGCAAGCTCACCGATCTGGCCTCTGACCTTGAAGCAGCCGGAGGTGATATGGTCGTGGCAATGGAAGGGGTGAAAGATCCGGGCAACCTGGGGACCTCCATCCGGACTTCCGATGCCGTGGGCGCCAGCGCCTTGCTTCTGATTGGCGAGACCACGGATCCCTTCAGTCTTGAAGCTGTGCGGGCCACAATGGGCTCCATTTTCCATGTGCCGCTCTATCGCGCCACACGCGAGGAATTCCTCAACTGGCGCAAGAGCTGGCCCGGCGACATTGTCGGCACCCATCTGAAGGGCGCGGTGGACTATCGGTCCGTCAAGCCGAAGGATCCCCTGATGGTGATGATGGGCAACGAGCAATCGGGCCTACCGGATGAGTTTGCAGAAAGCTGCGATCATCTGGTCAAGATCCCCATGGACGGACGGGCCGAGAGCCTCAATCTGGCCGTCTCCACCGGCATCACGCTCTTCCGCCTGCGCGAAGGCAAGCTTGGGCTTTAATCCCGTCACAAGGGTTCCTATATGGGCAGGACTGTTGCGCATAAAGGAACCCTCATGACCAAAGCCGTTCACATCGATATTGTCTCGGATGTTGTCTGCCCGTGGTGCGCCATCGGCTATCATCAATTGCGCACTGTGCTTGATGACCTTGGGATGGACGCCGAAATCCACTGGCAGCCCTTCCAGCTTAATCCGGATATGGGCCCCGAAGGGCAAAATCTGGGCGAGCATTTGGGCGAGAAATACGGAATTTCACCTGAACAGAGCCGCCAAAACCGCGAGCATATCACCGCGATTGGTGCTGAGCTTGGTTTTACGTTCCGCTTCACCGACGAGATGCGCATGGTCAACACCCACGATGCGCACCAGCTCATTCACTGGGCGGCCCTCAAGGGGCGCGATACCGAGGTCAAGCAGGCCTTCCAGAAAGCCTATTTCACAGATGGGCTTGATGTGAGCGATCAGGACGTGCTGGTCAAACTGGTCTCCGATCTTGGCTTTGACGGTAACGAGGCACGTGCCATCCTTGACGACCAGCGCTATGATGGCGCTGTGAGGGAGCAAATGGATTTCTGGCGTCAGCAGGGCATCAACAGCGTGCCCGCCATCATCTTCGAGCGCAAATATCTGGTGCCCGGTGCGGCAGGTATCGAGCAGTTCCGTCAGGTGCTCTCGGAAGTTGCCAAGCAACAGGCCTAGAGAAGAATAGTTCAGCTCTGGCAATAAAAAGCCCTGCTCAAAGGCAGGGTTTTTGTTTTTCTGTCGCCAGAATGAACCTTATAAGGATCGTTTAGTGATACGAAAAAGCGTGACTAGCCGACCATATAAAGCCCGATAAATCCCGCAACACCCACAACAATACGCCAGATGGCAAAGGGCATGAAGCCGTGGCGGGAAACAAAATCGAGCAACTGCCGCACGACAAAGACTGCGGCAATGAAAGCGGCGATAAAGCCCACAGTGATTACGCCAGCCTGATCCAGACTGATGATGTCCCGGTTCTTGTAGAGATCATACGCAAAGGCGCCTGCCATGGTCGGCATGGCCAGGAAGAAGGAAAATTCAGCAGCCGAGCGTTTGTCTGTCCCCATCAATAGCGCGCCGGCAATCGTAGAGCCCGATCGGGACATGCCCGGTACCAGCGCCAGACATTGGAACAGGCCGATCTTGAAGCAGAGCGAGAGGGGATAATCCATGATGTCGGTATAACGTGGCTTGAGATCGAGCCGATCAATCCATGCCAGTGCTACGCCGCCAACAATCAATGTGGTGCATATGAGCCTTGGGCTCTCAAACAGCACCTGCTTGATGAAGCCATGCAAGCTTGCCCCCAGCACGGCCGCGGGTAGAAAGGCCAGCAGAATACCCGCCACAAACAAACGCGCCTTTTGGCTGGTGGGCAGATCAACCGCAATCTTGATGAGCCGGTGCGAATAGACCGTCAAAATCGCCAGAATGGCGCCGAGTTGGATCAGAACCTCAAATGTCTTGCCGTCATTTTGAAATCCCAGAAAGTGCCCGGCGAGCAAAATATGGCCAGTGGATGAAACAGGGAGAAATTCGGTAAAGCCCTCAATAAGGCCGAGGATGACAGCTTCGAAATATGTGGCAAGATCCATTTTTATCTCATTCTTTCTCTGGCAGAAAAATGCTTCTGCCACTATGGTCCCCTTTCAACCCCAAATCGGGTGAAAGTGCGGCACCTAATGGACGTTTTTAAATCACGTCTGTTAAATAGCTGATAATCATTTCATACTTGAATGGTTGAGCGTCCACACTTTTGCCAGTTTTCTGCTCGAAGAAGCGTTAGGCACGAAAGGAATCGCACGGGCAATGCTACTGCTCTACCACACCATGATGTCAGTTCCTTCTCGCTTTACACGGCTGATTTTGGCCGAGTGCAAGGCGAATGCAGAATTGACCGAAGTTCTTCCCTGGGAGCGGACAGAAGAGTTTCTGCTGGTCAATCCGGCGGGTACTGTTCCTGTGCTCAGAGAGAATGACGGGCCTCCGGTATGTGGAGCGATGACCATTGCCGAATATCTGGACGAAACCCGTGGCTATGCGCTCGGCAGCCGTCGCCTTTTGCCAGATCATCCCAATCATCGTGCCGAAGTGCGCAGACTCGTGCATTGGTTTCTCAACAAGGCCGTGGAAGAAAGCGCCCGCTTTTTCGTTGAGGAAAAGATCTACAAGCGCATGCGCCGCCCGAGCGAAGGGGGAGGGTCACCCGACTCGACCCTTCTGCGCGCAGCCAGAGGCAACCTGAAGATCCATCTCAACTATATCGCCTATCTGGCCGAACGCCGGAAATGGCTGGCTGGTGAAAATTTCTCCTATGCCGATCTTGCCGCAGGGGCCATGCTTTCGACCATCGATTATCTGGGCGAAGTCCCTTGGGAAAAGGAGCCGATTGTCAAGGATTGGTATCAGCGTATCAAGTCGCGTCCGGCGTTCCGCCCCATTCTGGCCGATAGCCTCAAGGGGATTCCACCGTCGAGCCAGTATATGGATCTGGACTTCTAGTCTCACCTCCTACAATGATGGTGCATGACCGTGCCAAACCCGGACAAACAGGCAAAATTGCGGGCCTTCATAGACAAAGAGGCTCAGGCGCTGGGCTTTGCCCAATTGCGGGTCTGTCGCGCCGGTGATGCCAAGAGCCGCGAAGCTGTTTTGCGGCACTTTGTCGAGAAGGGCTATCACGGCTCCATGGACTGGATGGAAGAGACGCTGGATCGCCGCGCCCACCCGGCCAACCTGTGGGATGACGTGCAATCCATCCTCATGCTTGGTTTTAATTATGGCCCGGATGAAGACCCAAGAGCGCTTCTGGACCATCCCGACAAGGCCAATATTTCGGTCTATGCCCGCCATCGCGATTATCACGACCTGATCAAGGGGCGATTGAAGCAGCTTTCGGCCAAGCTGCTCTCGCGGGTGCGCGACAGCCAGCCAGATGGTGCTATCAAGGTGTTTGTCGACACGGCCCCCGTAATGGAAAAACCTCTGGCAGAGCTCGCTGGACTGGGCTGGCAGGGCAAACACACCAATCTGGTTAGTCGTGAGTTTGGCTCATGGCTGTTTCTGGGCGCAATCTTCACCAATCTGGACCTTGCCCCCGATGAAGCCGAGATGGACCGCTGTGGCTCCTGTGTGGCCTGTCAGGAGGCTTGCCCAACGGGGGCTTTTCCAAAACCATATCAGATCGACGCCAGCCGCTGCATTTCTTATCTGACCATCGAGAATAAGGGCCCGATCCCGCATGCTTTGCGCGGGGCCATCGGCAATCGCATCTATGGCTGTGATGACTGTCTGGCCGCTTGTCCATGGAACAAGTTTGCGCAACAGGCCAGCGAAGCCAAGCTCAAGGCGCGCGCTGACCTCAAGGCTCCGGCGCTTGTTGATTTTCTGGCGCTGGATGACGCGGCCTTCCGCCAGCATTTCTCCGGCTCTCCCATCAAGCGCATCGGTCGCAATCGCTTCATGCGCAATGTGCTGATCGCCGCAGGCAACGCAGGCAACGCAGGCAACGCAGGCAACGCAGGCAAGGGGGAAACTCCAGAAAAATCCGGGCTGATCAGGGCGGTCACACCGCATCTTGGCGATGCTGATCCTCTGGTCAGGGGGGCAGCCATCTGGGCGCTTGGGCGCCTGATGCCCGCACAGGAATTTGTTCAAATGGCAAAAGACCGCATTGACGGGGAAACAGCCCCGGATGTGAATGAAGAATGGCACTTGGCGCTGGAAGGAAAGACCCAATGAAACTGTTTATCTTCGGATATGGCTATAGCGCTCGAGCCATTGCGCAGGAACTGGCACTGGACTGCGACTGGATCGCGGCAACCACACGCTCGGAGGAAAAAGCCGCAGCGATGACTGCCGCCGGGTTGCGTGCCTTTCCATTTGATGGCGAAAGCCCTACTGCAGCCCTTAAGGAAGCGCTGGCAGAGGCAACACACCTGCTCATTTCAATCGCGCCGGGGGCCGAGGGCGATCCTGTTCTCAATTGCCTGCGCGAAGATCTGAAACAGCTTCCTGCGCTTTGCTGGATCGGTTATCTCTCAACCGTTGGCGTCTATGGCAATCATGATGGCGCATGGGTGGATGAAGACACTGAATGTCGTCCCGTTTCGCGCCGGTCGGTGCAGCGGGTAGCGGCTGAAAAAGACTGGCAGGCACTGGCATCAGAGCTGGACATGCCACTTGGCATCTATCGGCTGGCCGGCATTTATGGCCCCGGGCGCAACCAGATGATCAAACTGGATGCGGGCACATGCCGGGCCATCAACAAACCCGGACAGGTGTTCAATCGTATTCATGTGGCTGACATCGGTCTGGCCGTTGCCAAAGCCGCCAGACAGCACCACAGCGGCATTCTCAACGTGGTGGATGATGAACCCGCCGCCCCACAAGAGGTGATTTACTATTGCGCCGATCTGATGGGATTGCCTCGCCCCGAAGAGCAGTCATTCGAGCAAGCCGACATGAGTCCCATGGCGCGCAGCTTCTATGGCGAGAATAAGCGTTGCAGCAATATTCGTCTGCATGAGTTGATCGGTGGCATCTTGCACTATCCGACCTATCGGGAAGCATTTGCCCATATGTGGCAAACAGATAGCTGGCGCAAGAAAGACTAGATCGATCCACAGGGCGTTTGTGCACCGCTTTCAAACGCCCTGACAACAGCTCTTTCGCGGCTTTCCGCCATCTCTTTTCACAGGCTTGCTCAACGCTGTTAAAAAAATGAAATAAAAACCAAAACGCCCTTGCCAACTCGGCCAATAGGGATTAGACAACAGCCTCACTTGCCGAGCTCAAAACGAGCATGGCACACAGGTTGCGCTGGTAGCTCAGTTGGATAGAGCACCAGACTACGAATCTGGGGGTCGGGGGTTCGAATCCTCCCCAGCGCGCCATTCTCCTCTTTACATCAGTGTCTTATCGCTTAGGCAGCATGCTGCTTATGTGTGTTCGTATGGTCTTTTGGCTGTGCCCGCAGCATACCTCCTCGTGCATTGGCAAAATGCTTTGCCAAAAAAAAGGCCCCGTTTCCGGGGCCAAGAGGGGCACTGGCAGAGGATTGCCAGCGCATGTGTTTTAGGGCTTATTTGAAGAGATACGGCAACGTGGTCGAAATCGGTTCAATCATCGTGATCAGCAGCAAGGCGACGATCAGGGCGCCCAGATAGGGGGCGGTCGATTTCATGACCTTTTCCAAGGGCACCTTGGTAATGGCACTGGCCACGAACAGATCCAGCCCTACCGGAGGCGTAATACAGCCGATGGCAAGGTTGACGACCATGATCACGCCGAAATGGATCGGGTCGATGCCCATGTTGAGGGCGACCGGCAGGAAGATCGGGGTCAGGATGACCACCGCAGCCGACGCATTCACAAGGGTTCCCAACACCAGAAGCAGCACGTTCATGATCAGCAGGAAGACGATTCCTGAACTGGTGAACTGGATGATGGCTTCACCGATCATGTGCGGGATCTGCAGGTTGGTCATCAGCCAGCCGAAGACCTTGGCAGCGCCCACAAGGAACATGATGAGCGTTGTGCCGATCACCGCCTTGAAGACGATTTCAGGGAAATCCCGAAGGGCCAGCTCTTTATAGATAAACAGACCGACCAGAATGCCATAGACCGCGGCAACAGCAGCCGCTTCCGTTGGCGTGAAAATACCCGAATAGATGCCGCCGATGATGATGACCGGGGTCATCAGAGCCCAGAAGGCGTCCTTGAGGGCCAGAGCGAGGCGTTTGCAGGAGAAAGACCCGTCGGGGGGGATCTGGCCTTTCTTGGCAAGGTACCAGCCCATGCCGCACATGGCGCCGCCCATCAGAAGGCCCGGAACAACACCAGCCATGAAGAGATCGCCGATCGAGACGTTGGCAATAACCCCATACACCACGAAGGTGATGGAAGGTGGAATGACGATGCCCACCGTACCGGCCGCAGCCACGATGCCGGTTGCCATTTCGCGTTTATAGCCCTTCTGCTCCATTTCGTTGACCATGGTCGAGCCGATGGCCGCCGTGGTCGCAGCGGAAGACCCGGAAATGGCCGCAAAGAACATGCCGGCAACAGCCACGGCTTGAGCCAGACCTCCGGTAAAGGAGCCGACCATGGCTTGCGCCACATTGACCAGACGCGAGGTCACACCACCCGCCGACATGAAAGCACCGGCGAGCATGAAGAAGGGCACCGCCATAAAGGAGAAGGAATCGATGCCGGAGAAGAGGTTGTTGGTAATGAGAACCTGTGGCAGGTCCATGTAGAACGCCAGAACGAAGGAGACCGAAAGAGCCAGGGCATAAGCCACCGGCACACCGATCAGCGCCATCGCGACGAAGGAAAGAATAAGTGCGACTTCCATGATATCAGCCTCCCGCTAGTCCGTTACAACCGATGTGTCATCGGCATTGTCGTCTTCAGCTTTGCCTCCGAGCGAGCGGAAGATGCTTATGGTGTCCTTGATGTGATACATCAGCATGAGAACACCCGAGACAGGCATGATGATATAGACATAGCTCATCGACAGACCGAGACCGGGAGAGGTCTGGAAGGTCATGGTCTGAGCCATTTTCCAGCCCTGCACGATCAGCAGCAGAATGAAAACATAGCCGCAGGCATTGATGAACAGGTTGAGCGCGAAGCCGGGCTTGGTGCCTTTGAGAAGGCGGGGAACCAGCTCGACGGCCAGATGTCCGTCTTCGCCCATGATAAGCGCTGAGCCAAGGAATACGACCCAGACAAACAGGAAGCGGGCCAACTCTTCAGACCACTCGAAGGAGAAGCCGAACAGGTAGCGGGTGATCACCTGTATGAAGATGATTGTCAGCATGACAAGCATGGCAACGACGGAAATCCCATACAGCAACTTGCGCAGGATTTTGAATATGGCGTCCATGAATAGAGACCTTTTATGGGGCCGGAGCAGCATGCTGCAAATCTCCAGGCCAAGCCTTGTTGTTGATTTGATCACGAATGCGGGTGATGAGGCCCGGTGAACCAGGGTTCATGTGCGCAGCGGGCTGACCCGGGGTCTTGTGACCGGGCCAGCCCTTACCCAAGTTCGGCACGAGCCCAGATCATTGTGGGCTCTCTTGGGGCTGGCTTTTGTTATTCGGCCAGAGCGTTGATCTTGTCGATATTGTCCTGACCAACGGTGTCGGCGAACATTTTGATCACAGGAGCCGTCGCGGCCTTGAATTTGGAGCGATCCACATCGATGACTTCCATTTTGCCAGTCGCGATGATCTGATCCCAATATTCATTGTCCTGCTCTTCAGAAATCTTGCGCTGCCATGCAATCGCTTCCTTGGCGGCGTCCTGAATGATGGCTTTCTGCTCATCATTGAGCTTTGCCCAGCTGATCATGGAAATGATCATCGGTTCCGGAGAATAGGCGTGTGCAGTCTTGGAGGCATATTTCTGGACTTCATAGAAGCGTTTGGTAAAGATATGCGCGGAAGGGTTTTCCTGACCGTCAACCGTGCCCTGCTGCATGGCAGAATAGAGTTCGCTGAAGGCCATAGGGGTTGGAGACGCACCCAGAGATTTCATCATTTCAACAAAGATCTTGTTGGTCATGACGCGGATCTTCAGGCCTTCCATGTCGGCCGGTTCCTTGATGGGGCGAACATTGTTGGTAACGTGGCGGATGCCGTTTTCCATATAGCCCAGCAGCTTGATGCCGCGGCCTTCCAATTCCTTGCCAAGCTCCATGCCGACGCTGTCCAGAGACTTGTAGGCATGCGGACGGTCGTTGAAAATGAAGGGAAGGTCGAAAATGGAAATCTGTGGCTGGAACTGGCCCAGAACAGCGGTCCCGACCAGAGCCATGTCAACAGCACCGAAAACCATGCCTTCGATCAGGTCTTTCTGGCCACCCAGCTGGGAGCTTGGGAAAACCTTGACTTCGATGGAGCCGTTGCTCTTTTCGTTGACGAGTTTGGCGAAATAGTCAGCGCCCTTGCCATATGGATGGTCAGGCACGGCAATGTGGCCGAGCTTGAGGGTGACATCGGCAGCGAAAGTCGGGGCTGCGAGCGAAAGGGCCATAAGGCCAGCGCCGAGAATACTTGCGAGACGGATCATTAGGTTTCCTCCCTATTCCTGTCTTCAAAAAAGCCTGTTATTCGAATGTAGCTTCGACACCGCGAGGGTGTCTGGTCTGTAAGGCGAACCGCCTTCATAACAACAAAAGCCGGATCAACCTGATTTGCTTCTGGATCTCGCGATCCGTGTTTCATTTCATAATGAAGCGAGGCCTCACCTCGTTCCCTACATGCTCCTCCTTGATGGGATCTGTTGATCCTGAGCACGCCAGTCCCCTGCTGCGATTGTGGAGTTCCGCCCAATGAGCTTGCGTGCTGCTTGTACGAACATCAGCAAGCCCCGTGCCAAATAGTAGCCGAAGACGCACAAAAACGGTGTGTCGGAAGGCGCAAGCGGAGCTTCCAGCCTGATCGCTCAATCATTAACCATTTGTGACATAAGAGCTTTCTTTCCCGTGAGTAGGAGAAGGCGTCTCATGGTGATTCTGGCTAATTTTTTCAAGAAGGGCGCAAAGAAAAAGCAAAGAGCGCAGGAGGCTTGATCCTTCGTCTAAAGAAAATGCTTGGATTTGTGCGGATTTCCAGACACGCTCAGGAGCGAGTGTCACGATATCCGCACAGATTTGGGTGGAGTGCGGGGACAAGATGCTTCATGGACATGTGAAAACCGGCAAATAGTCAGTTTTGGCCCCTTCCTTCTATCGAGCGCCTCGACGCTTGCTCCATTATGTGTATAAAGTTGAAGGGTTGGAGAAGGGCATGAGGAGCGGTTCGCGGGGGGGCATGGTTCGAAAAAGGAACAGCCTGATGAACTGCCCGCCGTGGTGAGGACCTTGCGGTTTGCCCTGTCAGAGAGGACCAAGGCGTGGATCAGATCGATATTTCGATACTTTACATCGAAGACGATAAAAGCGTGCAATTTGCGTATCAGCAATCCATGGAAATGGCTGGCTTTACCGTTCTTACAGCAGACAATGCGGAAGACGGGTTGACGCTGGTGCGGAAGCATCCGGCCTCGGTCGTTCTGACCGACATCCGCCTGCCGGGCATGTCTGGCGTCAAGTTGATGGAAAAGGTACTCGCCATTGATCCGGCCATCCCTGTGGTTCTGATCACTGGCCATGGCGATGTGGAAATGGCGGTCAATGCCATGAAGCAGGGCGCCCATGACTTTATCGAAAAACCATGCAGCAACAAGCGCCTGACGGAAATCCTGCAACGAGCGGTCGACAAGCGTCGGCTGGAACTGGAGAATGTCCAGTCACGCTTGCAGCAAAAGGCGGCCAATGGCCCCGTAATGATCGGCTCGAGCAAGGCGATGAACCGTATTCGGGAGATGATCCTGAATATCTCGGATACAGATGCTGATGTGCTGGTGCAGGGCGAAACGGGCACAGGCAAGGAAGTGGTGGCCAATGCCATCCATATGTGGAGCGATCGGCGCAATGCCAATTTCGTGCCGCTGAACTGCGCTGCTTTCCCCGATAGCCTGTTTGAAAGCGAAATGTTCGGTCATGAGGCAGGCACCTTCACCGGCGCTACCAAAAAGCGGATCGGCAAGGTGGAATATGCGCATAAGGGCACGCTGTTTCTCGATGAGATTGAAAGCATGCCGCTGGATATTCAGGCCAAGTTTCTGCGCGTGCTGCAAGAGCGCACCGTCGAGCGGCTGGGCAACAATATACTCGTGCCGGTCGATTGCCGCGTGGTGGCAGCCACGAAGGAAGATCTCCAGAAACTGAGCGAAAAGAAAGCCTTTCGCTCCGACCTCTATTATCGGCTGAATGTCGTTACCATTCACCTGCCGCCCCTGCGCGAGCGGCGTGAAGACATTCCCGAACTATTTTATCATTTTGCCTTTCAGGCTGCCCAGCAATATCGGCGCCCGATGCCGGACATTAAACCCGAGCTTGTTATCTGGCTGCAAACCCAGAAATGGCCGGGCAATGTGCGCGAGCTGAAGCACTTCGCCGACCGCTATATTCTCGGTTTTGTGCCCCCTGAGACTGACGGCTTCTCCATTTCGGATGAAAATCGCATGAGCCTCACGGAATGTCTGGATTCCTTTGAAAAGCAATTGATCGAGGATGCCCTGCGTCAGACCGGTGGTCATGTCGGCTCGGCTGCCAAGCAGTTGTTGCTGCCGCGCAAGACCCTGTATGACAAGCTCAATCGCCACGACATCAAGCCAGATGCCTTTCGCTCGGGTAATTAGATTGATTGGATCTGCAGGCCTTTAGAAAGCCTTGACGCCTAGAGCGTGCCGTCAGATGAAACTTGCGCCGCATCGACCCATTCGCGCCATTTGATGATGAACTCGGCTCCCCCTGCTGCGTGATTCTGCGCCTTGATGGAGCCGCCGGAATTCTCGACAATCCCTTTGACAATTGCCAACCCCAAACCGGTGCCTCGTTGCTTGGTTGAGAAATAGGAGTCAAAAATGCGGGTCGGTTCGGAGATGCCGCTGCCATTGTCGCGCACGCGCACCTGTACCTTGCCATCTGCCTTGTCGATCAGGATGAGCAGTCGCTTTTTCTCCTGATTGTTCATGGCGTCCAGCGCATTGGTGATCAGGTTGCTGAATATTTGCTCCAGACCGATATCATTGCAGGGCACCTGAATGACATTATGGCTGGCTAGGAATTCGAGCTGTACATTGCTTTTCTTCAGCGTGGCCTGAAACAGCTTGATGGAAGAATTGGCCACCAACACGATGTTGGCATTGCCGCTGGAGATACGATGCCGGCTGGCAAAGGACTTGAGTTCCGATATCTGTTGCGTCATGCGCTCGATATGAGAGGCCACCAGCGCCAGATTTTCGTCCACCTGCGGATAGAGTTTGCGCTCGAGCAACAGCCGGGAGGTATCAAGCAACATATAGATGGCCGAAAGCGGCTGGTTGAATTCATGCGCTAGTTCTGTCGCCATCTGGCCAATCGAGGCCAGCTTGCTGTTTTCAACCAGCTGGTTTTGCAGTTTCTGGATGCTGCGCTTGTATTTGTTGCGGAAGTTCCGATAGGCAAACAGGATGATGCCATAGATCAGCAAAGCCAGAAGAACAGCAAGCACGGCGAGCGCATAATAATAGTGTGTGCTTTGCAGCGACAGAATAGTCCAGCCATAGTCGAGAATGTCCTCTTCGATGGAGAAGATGCCCGGAAGCGCGCAGCCGAACTTGGAATTGCTGTAGAAGGTCATATCGCCCACGCTGTAGCAGCGCGACAGGGCAATAGGGCTCAGCAGATGCCGGACAAACTGCTTCTCCGAATCCACCTTGTCTATGGCCCGCGCACTGATATCGCCAAGGGTCTTGTTCTTCCAGGCCTTGTTGGAGCTCAGGAAGATGATGTTATGGACGTCCGAGACGATGATTTCATCGGGGCCGGACGCCCAGACATCCTCCAGATCGGAGAGATTGATCTCGATAGTAATGGTGCCGATGATGTCTCCACCCGACTTCAACCCGTAGGAAATGAAGTAGCCCGGAGTGAGAGACGTGATGCCAACCCCGTAAAACTGGCCAAGTCTTCCGGCCATTGCGGCCTTGAAATAGGGCCTGAAACCGTAATTCTTGCCGATATAGCTATCGGGCTTGTCCCAGTTGCTTGAGGCGATGGCCTTGCCTGATTTGTCCTGCACAAAGACGGTGGCCACGTTGGTGGCATATTTGATGCGCTGCAGGAAATAGCCACTTTCAACCGAATCCAGATCGCCTGTGGCGATGTCGACAATCTTCTGGTTTTGCGAGAGGATGAAAGGAAGAAATTTATATTGGTAAATCGAGGATTCAAGGCTCGATTTATACATGTTGATGATCAGCTTGCTGGCATTGATCCGGTTTTTCATCTCCTCATAGAAGGGAAAGGAAATGATCAATATAAGTAGAGTGATGATGAGCAGATGAAAGGACTTGATCCTTATAAAGGGTATCAGCTTTTCAACCATTTGCTCTGCTCGTCAGGAAGGACTGAAAGAAGCCGCAAAGCGCATATGCGCTCAAGGCCGTTGCAACAAGCCATTATAGGCGTGTTTGTGCCCATCTTGCCAGCCCGCTTGCGCCCGACCAAAGAAGAGCATCAAACATAATGGTGAAAAGGTCTGGATTCCATTGGGAGAACGGGAAGGTCACGCGGATTGCTGACATGCGAAAGGCCGCGAAACGCGGCCTTTGAAATAGAGGTTCCTGTATGAGCGAATGTGGGCTCATTATGCTCATTTGACAGCAGGGCCTTTACAAAGCAATGCCTGCTTTTGGTTCTGATCGAGAACCCAAGGCTAAAAAAGCAATGCTCCAGTAACGAGGCCGAATGTGAAGCATACAGAGAGTATGCTCAAACCGACATAAAACATCTCTTTCCTCCTTAGACTTGCGGATCATCCCGTCAAGTCACGCTTTTATTAGACCGCAACAGGATGAAAAAGTCTCTCAACACTTACAATTATAATGTAATGTCGTTAACAAATAATACAACATTCAGAGATGCTTAAAGTTCTATAAAGCCTTTTCGGCTTGCCGCGGGTTGTGGCAGTCGAATAGACACGAAAAAGGGGCCCATGAGCCCCTTTTCCTGTCGTTGTTTTAGCAATGGCTGAAGGCTTCTCCATAGGGGAAGCCAGATGCCCTTTAGACATCAACCCAGCCGTCGCTGAGGTCTGCTGCATATAGCGCATCAATGGCGGCCTGATTGGCCCGTGAGCTTTCCAACGTGAAGATCGTGGCCTCCTCTCCGGCGATCTTGTCGCCGAAAGCTTCGACCTGAAGCTGGTACTGATAGGCACCCTGGAAGGACCATTTCTTCATTTCGCTGCGGTTGTTGTTGTAAAGGCAGACATTGACAGCATCGTAATTCAATGCGTTGAACGGAGCACTCAATTCAATCAGCCCCTTTTCGCCGTGGAATGACATGCATTGACGCAAGGCAAGCTGGGTGGAGCAGTAGAAGGTCATGTCAAAGCTGCCAAAATCATATTGGCAGTTGGCATAGATATCCGTCCCGAAATCGGGGTCGCGCTCGACAGACGCTCTGGCACGGATTGGTTCCCTGCCAGTTGCAAAGCGGGCAGTCACCGTTGGATAGACGCCGATGTCAGGCAGTCCACCTCCGCCCAGCTCAACCTTGTTGCGCATGTTGTTAGGGTCAACATTGTAATAGCTGAAAGCACCCTGAATATGCCGCAGGGTGCCAATTTCACCGTTGGCGATCAAATCGCGCACCAACTGCCATTGCGGGTGATAGGTCACCATGAAGGCTTCACTGGCGACAAGGCCGCTTTTGTCTCGTGCTTCAATCAGGGCATCGATTTCTTTGGCATGCAGGGAAATCGGCTTTTCGCAGAGAACATGTTTACCGGCTTCCAGACAGCGTTTCGTCCATTCAATATGCTGCGATGTTGGCAGCGGAATATAAATGGCGTCTACTTCCTTGCTTTTAAGTAATTCCTCGTAACTGCCATAGGCCAAAGGCATGCCAAACCTTTCGGCAAATGTGTCAGCGCTCGCCTGACTGCGGCTGGCGACAGCCTGCAGGGTTCCGTTTCGAGACGCTTGAATGGCTGGCACCAATTCTTCTCTGGCAATTTTGGCGGTTCCTAGAATGCCCCAGCGGATCATTTTTCTCTCCCGTGTTTCTTATGTAATTCTAACAGTTGATATGTACTACTAACAAAGGTCAAGGCCACAATTTTGCTCGGATTTTGACACATTTACCTTTAAATCAGACACTCCGATATATATGACATGGAGTGTGGTGGTGCCCAAATACAATTTATTTTTTCACTCAAAACAATTGCCTGAGACGTTCGAAGAAGGTGAGAGGGATTTTGCTGCGCTGAAAGCTTGGAGCAAGTCATTCGACAAGTTCGTCGTTAATCCTGGCAGTGTTTTGAAACAGTCCCTGATTGTTACGTCTGAAAATGTTGAAATCGTGACACCGGGAGAAACCTTGTCCGCCTATGCCGAGATTGAAGCGAAGAACAAGGATGAAGCTGTTGCGATCGCGAAAAGCTGGCCTATTCTCGATAACGGTTTCATTGTGATCTCTGAAGTTGTTGATCTGGACGTCCATGGCGACTAGAGGCATTCCGGCTTTTGTGAGTGTTCAATGCTTCAAGTCTGGGTGAAAAGCTTTGTCTGTAGTCTACTTGGTGTGTTGATAAGCATGCTATGTTTTGCATTTTTCTGCAAAAAGTTGCATAACTATGCAAAATAGATGCAAATCTGCGTGCCACACAGAGCAGAAGATGACAGACCTCACACTCAACAACCCTTCCGTCAGACAAACCTTGTTGCGATCCAGACTGGAAAGCGGAGAGCAGCTCGTTGCTGGTGATTTAGCCAATGAATTTGGTATTTCTCTTGATACTATCCGTCGCGATCTGCTCGCGCTGGAAAATGGAGGACTGGCACAACGGGTAAGAGGCGGAGCCATTCCCGTTCGCGCCGCGGCCAAACCTTATGCTGAGCGGCGCAGTAAGGCGAAAGCCAACCATGATGTACTCGCCAAGGCCACCTTGCCCCTGATCAAAAAGGACATGACGATAATTCTGGGAGGCGGTACGACGCTTGTCCGGTTGGCGGCCCATCTTGAGCCGCTTGACAATCTGTTTGTTATCACTCCTGCCCCCGCCATAGCCTCAATTACACTTGATAAATCGATCCAGACCTATCTCATTGGCGGGCAACTCAGTCCATGGGGCGCCTGTGCTGTTGGATGCGAAGCGGAAGCCGCACTGGGCAATCTTGCCGCCGATCTGGCCTTTCCCGGTATCTGCGGTCTGGATCAGGATTTTGGCCTCAGCATGGATTATACCGAAGAGGCCGGTATGACCCGCGCGATGATCAAGTCGGCCAATGAAACCATCCTCGTCTGCGCAAGGCAAAAGGTGGGCCAGCGCGCGCGTCATCGCATTTTGCCGGTCGAAGACATCACCACTATTGTTACAGACGCCGACGTGCCAACGATGCAGCCATTCAGAGATGCCGGTGCGGAGATCATTCATGCATAACCCCTCAACCTGCGCCAATGCGCCCTTGCCATGGAATGGATTCCGCACGCCGAGGAAAGCTGTTTCGGCCATGTTCATGCTCAATGGAGCTTTCTTTGGCATGTGGGCCTCGCGTGTGCCCGCCATTGCGCAAATGCATCAGCTCAGCGAATCCATGCTCGGCATTCTCTTGTTGAGCATGTGTGCGGGGGCCATTGTCTCCTTCCCAACGACCGGTAGTCTGGTAGAGCGTTATGGCAGCTCTTCGGTCACGAAAGTCGTGGCCCTTGTCTATAGTGCCGCGCTTGCCGGGCTGGCCTTCGCTCCCAGCGCTCTGCTGCTTGGGGCTGCCTTGTTTGCCTTTGGGGTGGCGCATGGTGCCATGGATGTATCCATGAATGCATGGGCCGGAGAAGTGGAGAAAGCGCGCGGCAAGCCCATCATGTCTTCCTTTCATGCCATGTGGAGCCTTGGGTCAGGGCTTGGGGCCGCAACTGGATTTCTGGCGGTGCATCTGGCGCTCAGCCCGATGCTGCATTTTCTGATCGGTGGCGTCTTCTGCCTGCTTCTCGCACTTCCATTCGGTTATGTAGCCTGGTCGTCTCCGCGCATCGAGCGCAAACCGGGTGCCAAACGGACCTTGTTCGTCCTGCCGAAAGGGGCATTGGCTCTCGTCGGGCTTATGGGGCTTTGTGCAGGGCTGGGTGAAGGAGCCATGGGCGATTGGGGCGCCATCTATCTTGTGCAGGTCGCTCAGACCAACGAAGGCACGGCCGCTCTTGGTTTCACCTGCTTTTCTGTGGCGATGGTGGTCATGCGTCTGGCAGGAGACTTCGTTATCGGTCGATTGGGGGCGGTAAGCGCGGCCCGCTTGAGTGGCATACTTGCCGCCAGTGGATCTCTGCTGGCCATTTCTGTTGCCAGCCTGCCGGCAATTCTTGTCGGTTTCGCCATGATGGGGCTGGGCTATGCCGTTATTGTACCCCTTGCTTTCTCGCGTGCTGGCAATGATGACACCATGTCACCCGGCCCGGCCATTGCTGCCGTGGCAACCTTTGGTTATGGCGGCGGGTTGTTCGGGCCTGTGACCATCGGTTTGCTGGCAGACCTGTTTTCCATTCGCTGGGCCTTTCTGCTGCTTTCTGCTCTTGCCCTGCTCATCATTGTGCTGGCTCCCAATCTTGCCCCGCCTCAGAAGGGGGCAGGGCAATAAACGCTCAGATTGCAACTTCTATCTGCTTTCTTGCGTATAACCCCGCAGCCAGTCTCGATAATATGCCTTTTGGGTATGAAAATTTGTCAAAAATTGCGTTTGTTTTCCGCCTTTTCCTTGCAGCCATCGGAAATTTGGCTAGTGTGGGGCCAACAAAACCAAAACTTTCCAAAATGGGAGGAAATACAATGTTCAAATGGGGTGGAACTCTCCTCGCAGCCGCTGCTGTTGTTGCAACAGCAGGCTTGGCACAAGCCGAAACGCGCGTAACCTACAAATCTGCCAAGACCTCTTCATCCTACTACCAGATGGGTGTTCAGATCGCAGAAGCCATCAAGGCTGGTACCGACGGCGATATCATCGTCACGGTCGAAGAAAGTCAGGGCTCTGTGCAGAATGTCATGGAAGTGCGCGGCCGTGGCGCCGACTATGTCTTCACCACGCCTCCGGCTCTGGTCGGCCTTGCGCAGGCAGGCAAAGGCGCTTTTGAAGGCAAGACGAGCCCGAAATTCGCTGACATCCGTGCGCTCTTCCCGATCCCGAGCCTGACGATGCATTTCGTTGTTTCCAAAGACAGCGGCATTACGGATTTCGCTGGTATGGAAGGCAAATCCATTCTGCTTGGCAAGGGCTCTTTTGGTGCGCGCGAAGGGGAAAAATATCTCAAGCTGTTCGGCCTTGAAGGCAAGATCGATCTGGCCGAAGTGGAACTGTCCAACGCAGTGCCGGCTCTGAAGAATGGCCAGATTGACGGCTTTGTCACCTCCGGTTCCTATCCGGCACCGAACGTGGTGGAAGCTGCCGCATCCACTGATGTAACCATCCTGTCCCTTTCCGAAGAGCAGATCGCCAAGACCAAACGCGCCAAGCTGGTTATTCCGGCCGGAACCTATGCCGGGCAGGACACGGACGTTGAAACCACCTCTCTGCCGGTTGTTGCCTACGCAACCGCAGCCATGGATGAAGCCACCGCTTATGAACTCACCAAGACCTTCTGGGAACAGAAAGCCAAGATGAGTGAAACCGCGCCATGGTGGAAGGGTGTCAACAAGGCACTGATGAGCAACATCACCACCAAGCTGCATCCCGGCGCCGTAAAATACTACAAGGAAGCCGGTTTCGAGCTTACCGAAAGCCAGATGTAAGCCTGTATCTGATCAAGACAAAATGAAGCCGTGGCCCTTTGGTCACGGCCTTGTTATACCTGCCCTTTAAGGCTCTTGGACCTCCGTAAACCCAAGCGCCATTCAACGATAAGAAACTGATAGAAAAAGAGCCGTCCCATGATGCAAGCCCCTGAAGTCAAGAGCCTGCCGACCCGTCTGATTGTAACCATGTTGGCAATCGTGCTCGTGGTCTTTCATCTTGGATTGATCTTTTCCGGTCTGACGCCGAATCTGGTGTCTCGCCCTATCCATATGGCATTGGCGTTGCCATGGATTCTCATCATCGGTGCTCGCGCCGGAGAGGGCAATCGGCTCTATCGCTATTCTGGCTGGTTGCTCGCTGCTGCCGGTATTGCGGCCTGTCTTTACATCGCGATCAATCAATCCGATCTCATCGACCAATATGGGTTTCTAGAGGGCAATGGTCAGATTGTCATGGCCGCCGCTCTGATCGTGGTGGTGTTGGAAGCAGCAAGACGCGCCATCGGCTGGCCTCTGCCCATCGTAGCCTTCCTTGCGCTGATGTATGGCTTGTTCGGTCAATATATCCCCGGTGAATTCGGTCATTCGCCTATGCCGTTGGGCTCTTTTCTGGGAACCCTCACAATCGCGGAAGGCGGCCTCTGGGGTAGCCTGACAGGTGTTTCCGTTTCGGTGGTTGCCATCTTTGTCATTTTCGGTGCAGTGCTCAATGCTGGCGAAGCCGGGCAGGGCTTCATGAATGTGGCTGCTGCGGCTGCTGGTCGCCTCACAGGTGGCGGAGCCAAGGTGTCCGTTGTTTCTTCCGCGCTGTTTGGTTCCATTTCCGGCTCGGCCAGCGCCAATGTAGCCTCTACCGGCGCAATCACGCTGCCAGCCATGACACGCCTTGGTTATCCCAAGCGTCTGGCCGGAGCGGTTGAGGCTGTCGCCTCTTCGGGCGGCCAGATCATGCCGCCATTGATGGGGGCAGGCGCCTTCGTGATGGTAGAGCTGACCGGAACGCCCTACACCTCGATCATCATGGCGGCGCTGCTGCCCGCTGTTCTCTATTTCTTTGCCGTGTGGATCGGCATCAATGCCTATGCCACCAAATTCGAGCTGTCCGGCATCGCCGAGGAAGATCGTCCGCCCTTGCGCGACGTACTGATCACGTCGGCATTCTTTCTAGTGCCTTTCTTCGTGCTTTTGTGGGGCATGTTCGTGGCAGACTATACGCCGCAATATGCCGCGAGCCTGTCCATTCTGGCAGGCGCTCTCATGTTGCTGATCAACCGCAACCTGAAGGCAGAACCGCGGCAGATCATCCGGCGCTTCGAGATTGCCTTCAATACGGCCGCGCGACAGGTTTCCATGATCGCGTCGATCATCCTGTGTGCTTCCATCATCATCGGGGTTCTGTCCGTCACGGGGTTGGGGGTCAAGATCACCTCCCTTATCCTATCCGGTTCATCAGGTCTGCTTTGGCCGTCCCTGCTGCTGACGGCGCTTGCCTGTCTCGTACTGGGCATGGAAGTGCCCACGACGGCGGCCTACGTCATCTGCGTATCTGTCGCGGGGCCAGCGCTGGTTGAATCCGGACTAGAGCCTCTGCAGGCCCATCTCTTTGTCTTTTGGTTTGCTCTGCTTTCCACCATAACCCCGCCAGTGTGTGGTGCTGTTTTCATTGCGGCAGGCATGATCGGGGAAGACTGGCTCAAGGTGGCGCTTGCGGCAATGTCCCTTGGCATTGGCCTCTATATCATCCCCCTTGGCATGATCGCCAACCCTGAGCTGATCGAACTGGGACAGCATCCAATTGAAGCCCTGCTCGTGGCCTGTCAGGTCGGAGCCGGTCTTGCGGCCATTTCCTATGGACTGATCGCCAATTACCGGTTGCCCCTACGGGTTGGGTTGATCCTTGGCGGGCTATTGATCGTCTTCGTGCGAGCGATGTTCTGAGAGAAAAATGATGCTTTTTTGACACCTGTCTGTCTAAAAATCAGAACATTTTGAAGGATTTGTGAATATTTTTCCCGAAGAACATGCCGAATACTCTTCTTTTTGAGCCAAATTAGACTTTTTATTGATTCTTTGATCGACTTTTGAGCAGTGATTGCGCAAAAAGTGTGCGCTGTTAGTCAAGTCTTAACAATTGGGACAGGTCTGTCCAATTGTGGTCGATGGCTGTTCGATGTGCCGCGCAGGGATTTCTCTAAATCAGAGTCCTGTCCGGTTGAGCAGCTTGGTGGAGCGGCCAGTCCCTGAGGGCTTTCAGGAGAGCCTGACGGGACGGACACGGGCACGCAGCTTGGAGCTGGTGGTCACTATCCCATGTGGGAACAACCATCCGATAAAAATGCTTTGGGAAGAAATCAACAATGAGTGCCAAACGCGAACACTGGGGCTCCCGCCTCGGTTTCATCATGGCGACAGCGGGATCAGCTGTTGGCCTTGGAAATATCTGGAAGTTCCCTTATATGGCTGGCGACAACGGGGGAGCGGCCTTCATCATCATCTATCTGGCTCTGGTCTTTAGCATTGGCCTTTCTGTCCTTCTGGCCGAAATCATGATCGGCCGGGCGAGCCAGTCTGATGCCGTGAACGCCTTTAAAAAGCTGGGGCCGGGCTTCTTTTCTATCGTCGGTTATATGGGCATCGCCGCCGCTTTCATGATCCTGTCCTTCTATTGCGTCGTCGCAGGCTGGACCATTGATTATGTCATCAAGTTTGCCAGCGGCGCCTTCTCTGGCATGGATGCGGACGCATTGGGGCGGGCTTTTGGCGGTTTTATCTCTGACCCGGTCCAGCCGATCATCTATCAGGCCATCTTTGTTGCCCTGACGGTCATGGTCGTGCTTGGCGGCGTTGCCAATGGCATTGAACGGGCAGGCAAGATCTTGATGCCGATCCTGTTCCTCATCCTGATTGCCTTGGTTATCCGTTCGGTCACGCTGCCGGGCGCAGAAAAAGGACTTGCCTTCTTCCTTGCTCCTGATTTTTCCAAGATCACCGGCGACACTATCATGGCGGCGCTCGGGCAGGCCTTTTTCTCCCTGTCTCTGGGCATGGGCGCCATCCTGACCTACGGCTCCTATCTGGATGGGGAAGCCAATTTGGGCAAATCCGCCTGGCAGGTGACGTTCCTTGACACATCTGTTGCCATTCTGGCCGGTCTTGCCATTTTGCCTGCCGTCTTTGCTTTCGGCATGGACCCGGGCGCAGGGCCAGGCCTGACCTTTGTCACGCTGCCTGCTGTCTTCATGTCGATGCCGGGTGGCATCTTCTTTGGCACGCTCTTCTTCCTGCTGCTGACGATTGCGGCCCTGACCAGCTCCATTTCGCTGTTGGAGCCGCTTGTCGCCTACTTCTCGTCAAAGGGCTACACCCGCAAGCAGATCACGGTTACCTCTGGCTTCCTGTCCTTCCTTCTGGGCATTCCCTGCTCGCTGGCGATGGGCATTTGGGGAGATTTTACCATCTTCGGAAAGAATTTCTTCGATCTGATGGATTTCCTGACCTCGAACATCATTCTACCAATCGGCGGCTTCCTGATTGCCATCTTTGTTGGCTGGGTCGTTACCCCGCGTGCTCTCAAGGAAGTGTGTGGTGATGATGCGCCTGGCCTGTTGGCCAAGACCTGGATCTTCATTCTGCGCTTCATCGCGCCTGTTGCGATCCTGCTGATTCTGCTGTCTGGTCTCGGGCTTCTGGGGGGCTGAGACTGATCAAAAACTGCGTAATGAATGATGAAAGGCGGACTGAAAAGTCCGCCTTTTTACGTTTTGGCCTGTCATTAGATGCCAATAATCGCCAGTGGTTTCTCTACCGATTGCTGCGCTGTTGGTCTAAATCGACAAAAAGTCTTCGTATAATTGTCACATGACCGATATATGAGTTTGATCGCGCCTCTATAGGGAGGCGGTCTGGACCGGAGTTTCATGCATGTCCTCTCGTAGACATGTCGCGCGTGACATAACCTATGCCTATTCTGCGGAAACAAGACGGGGCCGCGCCATTATCAAGCTGCTGGAAAACACAACCGGACGCTTGCAGCTGATCAAACGTGCCGATGGCTATGAACGTGAAGTCGCTGCTGGTCGGGATTTCTGGGAAGTGATGGTCGAGTGCTACGGGCTTTCGCTGGATGTGATCGGCGGGCACCTGAGCAACATTCCGCGCAGCGGTCCACTCATCCTCATCGCCAACCATCCCTATGGCATTCTGGATGGTCTGATGATGGGGCATATCCTGTCTGAATTACGCGGAGATTTCCGCATTCTGGCCCATAAGGTCTTCCGCAAGGCCGATGACATCAACCGCATCATTTTGCCCATTTCCTTTGAAGACACCAAGGATGCCGTGCGGCAGAATATCGAAACCCGCAAAACCGCATTGCACTATCTCGGGGATGGCGGTGCAATCGGCATTTTTCCCGGCGGGACGGTGAGCACTGCCGCCAAGCCGTTCTCCCGTCCCATGGACCCCAACTGGCGTGGCTTTACCGCTCGCATGATCGGCAAATCGGACGCCACCGTGGTGCCGATCTTCTTTGATGGGCACACCTCGCGCCTGTTCCAGATCGCCAGCCATATGCACTACACCTTGCGCATGGGGCTGTTGATCAAGGAATTCAGGAAAAGGGTCGACACACCGGTCAAGGTTGTGGTTGGCGAACCGATCGGGCGCGACGTGCTTGATCCCCTGTCCAAGGACAGCAAGGCACTGATGCGCTATTTGCGCGAAGCCACCTATTCTCTTTCCCCCAACCCGCTGGAAGCCTGCGAGGTGGGGTTCGAATTCGAAGAAAAATACAGGCTCCGCGCCTGAATACACACTTTTGCGGCTCTCTGCGGTAAGCCAAGAGGGCTCATGCTGGTCTCAGGTGCAGCTCATCGCGCCGTATAGACAAGCGGGAATTGTCGGGCACTGGTCTCAACGCCATCGCACGTTTGCTTCTCGCGATATTCCAACAGGAAGAATTCCAGAGCCTCCCCTTCCACCGAGCGCAGCTGATAGGCTTCGAAGCTGCCGCAGCTGCCATCCCCATCATAATATTCCGAGGTGACCGTGCCGTTTGCGGCATTCATCTGCGGATTGCGGATCTCGTGGTTGTCTTTTCGAGAGCCTATGCCGGGAAGAGCAGGGAAGGGCAGTACGGTGGCATAATCCGCATTGTCATTCATGCTGACCACATAGGTAGAGCTTCCCGCATGAGCATAGAGGTTGCAGGGCACTTCCCACAGCGTGACAGCATCGCTGATGGCATAATGGGCGCCAAAGCCGGCTGTCTGCTCCATGTCACATTCCGGTGCGTCTCGACGGATGGCATTGCGTACGCCGCGGGGCACAGCATCGAGCTGGTCAAAGGACACCGCGTCTCCCAGAGGCACCGGATCACCGAAGGGCGGATCGACCTGAATGGTTCTGTTGCTTGCGGTCTGGTTGGGCTGGGGTTGCTGGCTTGCCTGACTTTGCTCTGGCTGCTGCGGACAGAAAATGCCTCCCTTGACGGAGATAATGAAAGGATAATGCTTGTTGCGCGTAATGGTCAGCTTGGCGCGGTCCACAACGATTGAGCCGCCAGATACATGCTGATCCAGAACCTCCACAAGTGTTGTGTAGGTGCCCTTGGAGGTGCGATAGAGCCGCAAGGGCTCCAACGCCTGCCCACCACTTGTGCCTTTATCCTGCCGTTGGAACTCATAGACGGTCTTGCCCACTTTCATCCATGCTGGCAACTCTTCCCCATCATTGAAAGGCGCATAGAAAACATAGGCATATTTGTCGGTCTGAGGATTTTTGTTGGCCTGCCAGAAGGCCAGATGGCAACCGTTGTGGCCTTCAATGACATTCTGCCCGAACAGCCGCAAATCAATATCGGAGCCGTCATCCGCCGCTTGAGCGTTCCCGCCGGATAGCGCGAGCAGAACTGCGACACATAGACCGAGCCAATGTCTTTTATGAGTGTTCTGTAAGGATTGGATCAAGGAAACGGACTGTCGCAAGGCCATGGTGTTCTCCGGCGAAGAATAAAGAAAAGTATATGGTCGCGATGCTAGGTGAAAAGCCCAATGGGGTCCAGCAGCCTTTTGGGATCATCCGGTGGGTAGACTGTAGCGGAAGACATAAGAAAAGGCCGGAGAAATGTCTTCCGGCCTTCACATGCTTTGTCTGCTTGGATGAGCAAAGATCAAACGGCGGTGCGCCACTGTCTGCCCAGATTGGCAGCATTGCGGGCGCGACGTCCGATTTCATGCCAGTCTTTGGCGCGCACCAGATCAACAGGGGCAATCCAGCTACCACCGATGGCAAAGACATTGTCTTCGATGAGATAATCATCGGCTGTATCGGAGGTGATGCCACCCGTCGGGCAGAAGGAAATATCGCTCACCGGGCCGGAAATCGCGCGCACCATGGGAACACCGCCCACAATGCTGGCCGGAAAAAGCTTCTGCTCCATGAAACCAACCTCTCTGAGGGTCATGATCTCGGATAGGGTGGAGGCGCCGGGCAAAAAGGGCCAATCATTGAGCTTGAGGGCCTGTAGCAGCCTTTCAGATACGCCGGGCGACACGCCGAACCAGCCACCAGCCGATTGGGCTGCGTTGAGCTGCATTTCCGTGAGAATGGATCCGACGCCGATCACAGCGCCTTCTACCTGATTGGCGATAATTTCGATGGCTCTGAGAGCCTCATGACTGCGCAGCGTCACTTCCAGTACAGGCAGGCCGTTATCGACAAGGCACTGCGCCAGAGGTTGGGCATCATCGGCATTCTCGATCACAAGAACCGGAATAACCTTTGTTCCCGAAAAAAGCGGGGAGACTTTTGGATGTATGGTATATCCCTTATGGTTTTCGTTAGAAGGATTTACAATCGAAGCATCATGACAGATGAACTTGATGTCTGATCATCTTCTACCTGTGTAGAAAGATCGAATTCTGTTCCTTTGATTGGCTCTTTCTTTGTGGCTTTTGCTGTGTGCGTTTCCTCTTGATTTGAATTTATATCACAATTGAAGCAACTCTGCTGCATTTCCAGAAAATGGCGTTAATGATTTATCGCATCTTTTTGTTCCAGATATGCAAAAGTCCGGCGGATATCAATCCGTCGGACTATTTGATTGTGTCATCACAATGCTATCAGCGCCAAGTCTTACTTCTGAGGCAGGAACCAGTTTGCTGCATTCTGGTAGCAAACATCGCGCACAAGCTTGTCGAGCATTTCAGTATCATTTGGCACATGGCCATTTTCTACCCAGCGACCGACCATCTGGCAGACCAGACGGCGGAAATATTCATGGCGCGGGAAGGACAGGAAGGAACGGCTGTCCGTCAGCATGCCGATGAAGTGGGAGAAGAGGCCCATCTGTGAAAGCTGGGTCATCTGGCGTTCCATACCATCAAGCTGATCGTTGAACCACCAACCTGAACCGGCCTGCACCTTGCCTGCAATTTCGCCATCCTGGAAGTTGCCTGCCGTGGAGACGATCACTTCGTTGAAGGATGGGTTGAGGTGGTAGAGAACCGTTTTCGGCAGGTGACCATCGCGGTCCATTTCACCCATCAGACCGTTCAGTTCGATAGCAATCGGACGGTCATTGATGGAATCGCCGCCCACATCAGGGCCAAGCGATTTATAGAGGCGATGGTTGCAGTTGCGCACCGCACCGATATGCAGCTGCATGACCAGATCGCGTTCGTAATAGGCTTTGGACAGGTCAACGAACATGTTGGTCTGGAACTGGGCGATTTCCAGCTCACTCAGCGCTTCGCCGGAAAGGCGTTTGGCGATGATCGCATCAAGGCTGGCTTCGTCGACCGGTTTGGCATAGCGCAGAACGTCGATGCCGTGGTCGGTTGCCTTGCAGCCATGAGCCACGAAGTGATCAAGGCGTTCGATCAGCGCTTTCATCAAAGGCGCATAGCTGTCGACAGAATAGCCAACAACCTTTGCCAGATCGGCAATGAAACCGTCAAAGCCCGGCAGATCGATCTTGTAGGCAGCGTCCGGACGGAAGCTTGGGGCAACGACCATGTCGCTCAGGCTTGCATCTTCTGCCATCTGTTTGTGGAAGGCCAGATCATCGCAAGGGGCGTCGGTGGTGCCAACAAACTCAACCTTGAACTGGCGCAGCAGGCCGCGAGCAGAGTGGCTGTCTTCAGCCAGCATATCGTTTGCCTTTTCCCAGATCTTGTCTGCGGTTTCTGGCGAAAGCAAATCATCGATGCCGAAATAGCGCTGCAGTTCCAGATGGGTCCAGTGATAGAGCGGGTTTCCGAGGCATTTCGGGACAACGCTTGCAAAGGCGTCGAATTTTTCCCGGAATGTTGCAGCACCGGAGCATTTTTCTTCCGGAATGCCAGCCCAGCGCATCGCGCGCCATTTGTAATGGTCCCCTGCGAGCCAGACTTCGCCAATCGTGTCCCATTTCTTGTCATTCGCGATTTGCTCGGGAATGAGATGGTTATGATAGTCAACAATCGGCAGACCAACTGCAACGTCATGATAAAGGTGACGCGCTGCTGCGGTATCCAGCAGGAAATCAGGGCCTAGAAATGTTTGCATGGTTTATTCTCCTGTCATGAGCGATGGACCGCATGAAAATGAAGCCTTCAGATCGATGACCTGAAGGCTCCGTGAAATTGGCATCTCTTGATGGTCTTAAGAGAGTGCGGCAGCCACAGTCGCCTTTGCACCCGTTTGGACTAAAGTCGCATAGGTTGCTTTGATTCTCGTCACGAAATTTGAATCTTGCGACAGTTTTGCAGGGAAAATCGAATCCATTTCCAGAACGCCGTTAATGTAGGCTTCCCAGTTTGGCAGCTGTAGGGCCTTCTGGGCGATCTGCTCGGCAAGTGGATCGTTGATCGGTGTTGGCTGGCCATTTTCGTCTTCACCGGTCATGAAGCGAAGCCAACCGGCAACACCCAGTGCCAGCAAAGACCAGTCAGAGCCATTATCCATATGCCAAGCAATGGAGGCCAGCATGCGCTGGGGCAGTTTCTGGCTACCGTCAGAGGCAATCTGCGCGGTCTTGTGTTTGAGCTGACTGTTGGAGAAGCGTTTGATCAGCGCATCCGCATAGGCATTCAGATCCACATCTCCCGGCACAGACAGGGTTGGCTGCTGTTCCTTGACCATCAGGGTATGGGCAGCTTTCTTGTAATTCTCGTCACCCATGCAGGCGTCGATGGTTTCATAACCACCCAGATATCCAAGATAGGCGAGGAAGGAATGGGCACCGTTCAGGGTGCGCAGTTTCATTTCCTCGAAAGGCTCAACGTCTGGCACGAACTGTGCGCCGACTTCTTCCCAAGCCGGACGACCCTTGACGAAATTGTCTTCGATGACCCACTGACGGAACGGCTCACAAACGATGCCGTTCGGATCTTCCATGCCGCCGAGGGTTTCCTTGATCAGCGCGCGGCTTTCGTCGGTAAGCGCCGGAACGATGCGGTCCACCATGGAGCAAGGGAAGGTCACATTCGCCTTGATCCATTTGGCAAGTTCGGCATCCAGCTTTTCAACGAAGCTCGTTACCGCCAACTGGCACAGCTTGCCGTTGGAGGGCAGGTTGTCCAGGCTAAGAATGGTGAAGCCGTCAAGACCGGCATCGCGACGACGACGCAGCGCTTCCACCAGTGCCCCGATGGCCGATTTCGGCGTATGCGGATTTTCAAGGTCATGCTTGATGGCCGGGTTGCTCTCATCCAGCTTGCCGCCTGCCAGGCAATAGCCCTTTTCGGTGACCGTCATGGAAACGATGGCAACATCTGGCTCAAGAAATGGCGCAAAGAAAGCATCCATGCCGCCGCGTTCTGGATGCGCGGTTTTGACGATGGAGCCGATGATGCGCAGGTTGGAACCGGCATCGCCATGTTCCAGAACGCTGTAAAGATGGTTATTTTCTTCCAGCTGGGCGAAACGGTCCGCTCCGAACAGGATGTCGCTGACAACGACGCCCCAGTCACTGGCCGGATGCTTCAGAAGGAAGTCCTGATGGTAGCTCATCCAGTGCGCGCGGGCGAAGGCGCCAAAGCCCAGATGGATAAGGCGCGGACGCAGACCCTTGCGGTCATAATCGGGCAATTGCGGGTTGCCCGGCGCGTTGAGCAAATCGGAAATGGTCATGAAAAATCTCCAGATCAGAATGGCAGCAGAGTGCCGGTTTTATAAGGGGCGCCTGAGACAGACAGCAGGCGGGAATCGCGGGTGGCAACGCTGACCTTGCAGCCTTCAAGGGCCGGATCGAACTGGCCGTCATGCTGCCAGTCAAGGTCGAGGGTTGTTGCCGTTTGAGTGACCTTGAAGGTCGTCAGGCGGTGGTTGCCCGAAAGCGCATCGACATTGTCCACGTCATCTTCATAAGCCTGAGCCTCGAATGTGCAGCTGGCTTCTCCATGCAGCGGATAGATGACGATCTGGCGCAACTGCCCTGCAACAGAACCGGAGCGTTTTACGCCCGGAGACAGGGTCAGCACGGTGCCGGCCTTGACGAACAGGGGAATGGAGCCAAGGGCAACCGGAACGGTGACTTCCTGACCGCCGTGGAAATAGTCCCCGGACCAGAAGTCATAATAACCAACCCCGTTATCCGGCAGATAGAGTGTGCGGGTCTTGGCACCTTCTTCCACCACGTTGGCCACCAGCATGTCGCGGCCGAGGAAGAAATCATCGGTCGGCGCATAGCAGCGTTCGTCATGCTCATGATCAAGGAAGGTTGGACGGATCATTGGTTCATCATCCACCACGGCCTTGTAGAGCAGGGTATAGAGATAAGGCAGCAGGGTGTAACGCAGATTGATTGCATTACGGATATGGGCTGTTACCTCAGGGTACATCCATGGCTCATTGACGGTCTGATCGTCGTTCCAGCTGTGAATGGTGAAACGCGGATGGAAGATGCCGTTCTGAACCCAACGCACGAACAGTTCCGGATCTGGACGGTCACCCGAGAAGCCGCCAACATCATGGCCAACATTGTAAAGACCGGAAAGGCTCATGCCGAGGCCCATACGGATGTTGAATTTGAGGCTGTTCCAGTTGGTGCGGTTGTCACCAGACCAGGTCTGTGCATAGCGCTGGATACCCGGGCAGCCGGAACGAGAGATGAGATAGGCCCGTTTTTCAGGTGCAAACGCAACCTGTGCATCGTTGGATGCGCGGGTCATGAGAAGAGGCTGAACCGGACGGATCAGATCGATGTCGATCGGATTGCCAAAGCCATCGCACTGGGCCTGACGGTCCCAGATCTCATATTCGTTATTGTCGTTCCAGGTGGAATTGATGCCGTAATCCAAAAGGGCGGTTTTGACATTGTCGCGCCACCATTTCTGAGTGTCCGGATTGGTGAAGTCCAGATGGCTACCTTCATCATCCCAGAAGACAGACCGCTCGGCCGCGCCGGTGTCGCTATCCTTGATATAGAGGCCCAGATTGTCCACTTCGCCATAGCGAGGGTGATCCTGCAGCAGGCAAGGCTTGATGTTTGCGATCAGCTCAAGGCCTGCATCGGCAAAGGCTTTGGCCATGCCTTTGGCATCAGGCACCTTGTCCGTGTTCCAGTTGAACACATAGCGTTTTGGGCCAATAGAGGTATAACCGGAAGAAAGCTGGAAGCTGTCGCACGGAATGTCGTGCTCCTTGATCAGACGCACGAAGCCGAGCAGTTGCTCCTGTGCATTGGGAGCGTCTGTGTAGGACATGGTAGAGCCGGAATAGCCCAAAGACCAACGCGGCAGGAAGGCGGTGCCGCCTGTCAGCTGCGTGTGGGTCTTGGTCAGCTCAAGAACGGAATCGCCAAGGGCGAAATAGTAATCCAGGTCGCCATCTTCGGCGCGATAGGAGCGGAATGGCTGGTGATAGTTGTCCAGCTCGTTGCCCAGATCAAACCAGCAAGGCGCCAGGTTGTCATAGAAGAGCGAATAGGACAGGCCGCTTTCAAGGCGGGTGATCGTGAAGGGCACATGCTTGTAAAGCGGATCGGTGGAGCTTGCATTATAGCCCATCGCATCCAGATTGCGCATTTCAAAGCGGCGACCGGAGCGTTCCAGCTCACCGGCTTTCTCGCCAAGGCCGTAGAAGCGGTCCGTCTTGGCGCGGCGCAGGAAGTGGCTGTGTGCATGATCCTTGCGGCCCAGCATATAGGCGCCGGTCGGGCGGTCTTCAGCAATCTGCTGCCATTCATCGCTAGCGCTGCTGCGTCCGTACCAGACAAGGCCCAGCGGTTGGCGAACAACCACTTTCAGGCAGTCGGTTGCAAGGGTTACGGTGTCATCTGCGGTTTCGCAGGTAAAGGAAGGGCAGGAAAATCCGTCGAGCGAGGCGCGATTGCGGCCTTCGAGGGGCGCATTGCCCTTGGGGGCAACGGTCCAGCTGCGATCCAGACGATAGCTGCCATCCTTGAGCAGCTGCACGCGGGCCATGCGGTCTTCAAGAATATCGATCTGCAGGCTGTGCCGCCCTTCGACTTCGAGCTCTACGCCCGTTGCAGTCTGGCTTTTGAACGTCCATTTTTTCAGCTGATACATGAAGGTCTCCCTAGGGCTCTTTCCCGCTAGCGTGTTTCGGCCAGAAATTGGAATGAGCCGAATTTGAAGGATTTGCAGCAGCTCCTGTTTGCAGGAAATGCTGGTTCTTATTGGGGAGGCTTTGCGTAACCTGTCTAGAGGTCTGCCAAGCGCTCACCCGCTGCTATCTGACTTGGTGTGTCAGTTGTTTTTGTGGAATGGCGGCGCGCCTTGCAAGGGTGCCGCCATGGTGTTTGTCAGGCTGTGTGATTAGCCGCCATAGCCAAGGAAGAAGCGCGGCAGGATCAGGGAGAGCTCAGGAATGTAGGTAACCGCCAGAAGAAGGCCGACCAGCACTGCATAGAATGGCAGCATTGGTTTCAGAACCTTGGAAATGGCGACCTTGCCGACCGAGCAACCGATGAACAGGGCAGACCCAACCGGTGGCGTGCAGATGCCGATGCAGAGGTTGAAGGTCATCATGACACCGAAGTGAACCGGATCCATACCCAGATCCTGAACCACTGGCAGGAAGATCGGGGTAAAAATCAGCAAAGCGGGGGTCATGTCCATGAAGGTGCCGATGATCAGAAGGGCAAGGTTCATGACCAGCAGGATGACGATCGGGTTATCGGAAATCGCCAGCAGGGCATCGGAGATGTAGAAAGGGATATCCGAGAAGGCCATGGCCTTGGACATGCCGATCGAACAGCCGACCATCAGCAGCACGATGGAAGTGGTAACAGCCGATTCCAGAATGATCTTGGGCAGATCGCGGATAGAGATTTCGCGATACCAGATCAGGGCAAGGAACAGGGTGTAGACCACAGCAACCGCAGAGGCTTCCGTTGCGGTAAAGATACCGCCGATGATGCCGCCCATGATGATGATGATCAGGCCCAGCGGCAGGATGGCTGCCTTGGTTTTTTCGCACATTTCCTGACGGGTTGGTCTTTCTGCCACGGCATAGCCGCGTTTCTTGGCGATGATGCCAGCTACAACCATCAGGCCAAGGCCCATCAGAATACCTGGCAGGTAACCGGCAAGGAACAGGGCTGCAATCGAGGTACCACCGGTGATCAGCGAGTAAACGATGAAGGTGGTGGATGGCGGGATGAGCAGCCCGGTCGGGCAGGAGGCAATGTTGACGGCTGCGGAATAGGCTGGGTCATAGCCCTCCTTCTTCTGCAGCGGGGACATCACACCACCCACAGCAGCTGCCGAAGCAACAGCCGAGCCGGAAATCGCACCGAACATCATGTTGGCCAGCACGTTACAGTGGGCCAGTGAACCGGGCAGGCGACCGCCAAGGATCTTGGCGAACTCGATGAGACGCATGGCGATACCGCCGCGGTTCATGATGTTGCCTGCTAGAATGAAGAAGGGGATCGCCAGCAGGGTGAAGCTGTCAAGGCCGGAGGCCATCTGCTGGGCGACGATGAAAATCGACTGGTCGAACGACATATCGATCACCATGAAGGTGAACATGGTCGCGATACCGATTGCGAAGGAAATAGGAACGCTGAATGCCATCAGAACGATGAAGATCGAAAACAGCGTGATAGTTGCTTGCCATTCCATGATTTGGTTACTCTCTCTTCGATCCGCTTAGTCTAGGTCGGCTGGGATTGGGTCGGAGCTTTCATCGCTCTCTTCCCCGCAGTCAGGTGAAAACAGTTCAACGATCAGCGCTGCACAATAGAAGAGCATCATGGCGCCCGAAAAGGGGATCGCACCGTAGACATAGCCCATCGGCAGGCGAAGAGCCGGGGTCATCTGGCCGGATTCAAGGGTCTTGAACATCAGCTCAAGGCCGCCATAGACCATCACTACGCCAGCGAAGGCTGCAACAATCAACAATACGGCAACGCGGATATAACGAACCGCTGGTCCGTCGATGATCAAGGTGACAATGTCGATTGCCAGATGGCGCTTCAGGCCAAGCGTGTAAGCGGCGCCCACAAAAGCGACCCACATAAAGAGGAAGCGTGCGATTTCGTCGGTGGTGGTGCTTGGCGTTCCAAGAATAAAACGCGAGACGACCTGCCAGACAACGCAGACGACAAGGATGGTAAAGACCAGGACGGTCAGGGTTCCAAGAACCGCGTTTACCAAGCGAACAGCTTGTTTCATGGCTGCACTCCAATAGCTGTTTGTTCTCAGCTCGAACCAATCGAGCGCGAAATGACTGCCCCTTGGAAGAGAATTGGTCGGCCAATTTAGTAAGCGGCCGATTCCCAGGTTGACAGCAAGGGGTTCAACCAAAAATTGGAGAAGAATTTTTCTCCAGTTGGTCTAGCCACCCGAAATCGAGGGATGCTGATCAGCAGCAAATCAGCCTGCATTCGTAATGCCTAGAAGAAAAACCCATTATATCAATGATATAGATGGTTCTTGAAAGCGTTTCCTACAAAATGTCCGCAGACTTGGTGTGCCATTCGGCATCTCTGTTGGCTATACACATCGCTCAAAAAACAAAATTGGTCAACCAAAATAAAAATTGATTGACAAAAATTTCAAAATGGAGAATTGTTTGGTCAACCAAAAAGAATATTGGTTAGACCGATCGAGGCGCCTGTGGTCAGCAAATAGATCTGATGGCAAATGTGCTTTGGTTGGATGAATGGCATCTCGCTTTGTAAGGGCGGGGATGCAAGGCAAACAAACCGACTGAGATTTCATTCGGGAGGGAAAAATGACTCGTAAGCTTTCCATTATTAGTGCTGTCGCTGGTGCAGCTTTCGCTCTGTCTGCAACTGCAGCAAGCGCTGTTACCCTGAAAATCAGCCACAATAACCCTGAAGATCATCCTCTTCACAAATCCATGTCCTTCTTCGCAGACCGCGTTAAAGAGCTGACCAATGGTGACGTCAAGGTACGCATCTACGCAAACGCTCAGCTCGGTACGCAGCGCGAATCCATGGAACTGGTTCAGAACGGCACGCTGGCAATGGCCAAGTCCAACGCCTCTGAGCTTGAAGCATTCGAAGAATCCTACAGCGCCCTGAACTTGCCATATCTCTTCACCTCCGAAGATCATTTCTTCAAAGCTCTAGGTGGTGAAATCGGCGACGACATTCTGATGTCTTCCAAAGACAAGGGCTTCATCGGTCTGACTTACTACTATGAAGGCGCTCGTTCCTTCTATGCCAACAAGGCCATCAAAACACCGGCCGACCTCAATGGCATGAAAATCCGCGTGCAGCCATCACCATCCGCGATCCGCATGGTTGAACTGCTTGGTGGCAACCCGACCCCGATTGCCTGGGGTGAACTCTACTCTGCTCTGAAACAGGGTGTTGTTGACGGTGCTGAAAACAACCCGACTGCAATGACCACTGCACGTCATGGCGAAGTGTCCAAGGTCTTCTCCAAGGACGAACATACCATGATCCCTTCCGTTCTGGTGATGTCCACCAAGAAGTGGGACCGTCTGACCGAAGATCAGCAGAAAGCGGTTCGTCAGGCTGCGCATGAATCCATGGACTTCCATCGCAAGCTTTGGGCTGACATCGTTTCAAAGGAAATCGAGAAGGCCAAGACCGATCTGGGTGTGGAATTTGTTGAAGTCGACAAAGAACCATTCATCCAGGCTGTTATGCCGATGCACGAAGAACTGGCTGCCAAGTCCGAACGTCTGGCTGACCTGATCGAACGCATCAAGGCTGTCAAATAAGAGCTGGCTTCAAAGTCAGCCATGCAGTCCGGCAAATGGGGTCCGCTCCCCGCCGGGACTTAACTCTCGAACATGGCGGGCGTTTATCCGCCATGTTTTTCCCGACCCTGACCGGTCATTCCTTGAAGAAGTGCTAGGTTATCTTAATCACAGGAAGTTCCAAATGGTTCTCGAACGATCTGAATTGGCGGAAAATGCTCTACAGTGCCTTCATGACGAAGCCTATGACGCGCCATACAATCTGCAGAATCTCAATCATGAAACCTTGCTCTTTGTCGGCGGTCGCGAAGGCGAGAGTCTTGATGGAGCCTGGAACTTCTGCGTGGATCTGCTGGATACTGGACTTCGTCAAAAATGGTTCGAGATGGATCAGATGGATCCTGAAGAGCGCATCGAGCCCTATGACTATGATCCCTATATGGGCGAGCAGGTGGTCGTTCCTTCAAACTGGCAGATGCTGAAAGAAAAATGGTATTTCTTTGAAGGCAGCGCTTGGTACAGCCGCTCCTTCAATGCTGCAGCCCTTGGTGTGGATGAACGCAAATTCCTGCGTATCGGTGCGGCGCAGTATGACTGCAAGATTTTCCTCAACGGCGAGTTTCTGGGCAACCACTATGGCGGCTCCACACCTTTCTGCGTCGAGCTGACCGAAAAGCTCCGCGAGGGAGAAAACTGGCTGATGCTGTGTGTCAACAACTCCCGGACATTGGATCGGGTGCCGATGCGCAACACGGACTGGTTCAACTATGGCGGTGTCTATCGTGAGGTCGAACTTTACACGACACCCAAAACCTTCATTCGTGATCTCTTTGTCAGCCTCGTACCCGACGGGACCTATAGCCGCATTGCCGTTGAGGCCGTGCTGGATGGCCCTGATGCCAAGGGTGCGCAGATTGAAATTAAGCTCCCAGATCTCGGTATTAACACAGTCATCGCGTCCTCCCAAGATGGCCTGGCGAAAGCCGAGATCGAAGCCAGCCCGGAACTATGGTCCCCCTCAACCCCGCGCCTTTATGACGTTGTCGCTCGCCTTGGCGAGGATGAAGTGCGCGACCGGGTTGGCTTTCGCCAGATTGAGCAGGTCGGTGCAGGCCTGCTGTTGAACGGAAAGCCGCTCTTCCTGCGCGGTATTTCCGTGCATGAGGATGACAAGGTCAAAGGCAAGGTAACGAGCAAGGAAGATCTGGAGCGTCGCTTCGCGCACGCCAGGGAGCTCAACTGCAATTTCCTGCGTCTGGCTCACTATCCACACCATGAAATGGCTGCCAAGATGGCCGATGAACTGGGCTTTCTCCTTTGGGAAGAAATTCCGGTCTATTGGGCGATCGATTTCGAAAATCCGGCCACCTTCAAGGATGCGCAGAATCAGTTGATCGAACTCATCAAGCGTGATCGCAACCGTGCCAGCGTCATCATCTGGTCCGTTGGTAATGAAAATCCGGATACCGATGCCCGCCTTGATTTCATGCGTCGCTTGTCAGAAACCGCAAAGCAAGTTGACCCGACCCGATTGACGTCTGCTGCCTGTCTGATCAATCACGCAAAGAAAAAGATCGAAGATCGTCTGTCGAATTACATCGACGTGATCGGGATCAATGAATATTACGGCTGGTATGAGGAAAACTTCGAAGATCTCGTTGAAATCGGCGTGAACTCTTCTCCTGAAAAACCGGTCGTTATTTCAGAGACCGGAGCTGATGCCGATATCAGCGCGGCGGGCCCCAAAAAAGGGCTCTTTAGCGAAGCCTATCAGACAGAGGTCTACGAAAAGCAGATCGCCACCTTGCGGGAACTCGATTATATCAAGGGTATATCTCCCTGGATCCTCTACGATTTTCGCGTGGAGCGCCGTCAGAATGTCTTCCAGCGGGGAGGCAACAAGAAGGGGCTTATCGACGCTGACAAGGCAACCAAGAAAGAGGCTTTCCACAAGCTTGCGGCTTTCTACGCCGAGAAGCGGCTGGAAGGTGAGCAATAACAACAAGAAGTCCGAACCAGGACCGTCAGGCTCAGTATGACACAGGTGCCGCCGGTCGGGATCGGCAAGACGCAAAGCGCAGGTGCTGCACAATTTTCATGTGCTGCCTGCCGTGGCTAGCGAGGGCCAAGGATGATCACGGATACAGGTAAGAGGCGCTATCAGGAAGTTGCCGAAGCGCTGAAAAAGGAAATGATTGATCAGTCTCTCTCCGTGGGGACGCGCTTGCGGACGGAAAGACAGATCGCTGAAGATTTTGATGTGTCGCGTTCTGTTGTCCGTGAGGCGATCATCATGCTGGAAATCGAGGGCCTCGTCTCGGTGCGAAAAGGGTCGGGCATCTACATTGAGCGCCTGCCCAATCAATCCGAAAAGAACGCCATTGCACGCTCGGATATCGGACCGTTCGAGTTGTTGCAGGCACGCCAGTTGCTGGAAAGCAATATCGCCGCTTTTGCCGCGACCATGGTGACCAAGAACGACATTCAGCGCATGCAGGAAGCGCTGGACATGGAAATTCAGGCCATCGATTCTGGCAAGGCTGATTATGACGGCGATGAATGGTTTCATCGTCTGATTGCTGAATCCACCCAGAATGGCGTCTTGATTGATATGGTCAACGATATGTGGCGCCTCAGAAAAGGTAACCAGATCTGGGATGGCCTGCATGCCCGCATTTTTGACGAGAGCTATCGCCAGCAATGGCTGGATGACCACCAGCAAATTTTGACGGCTCTCAACCGCAAGGATCCGGGTAAGGCCCGCGACGCCATGTGGAACCATCTTGAGAATGTGCGCAATACACTCCTGATTCTCTCCGATGTTGAGGATCCAAAGTTCGACGGAGATCTGTTCAAGACGCCCAAGGTCGTCAAGCTGAACAAATAAAAGGTCGGTTGCGCCAAGTTGGTGTGGCGAAGCCGGCAATAAACCCTGCTCCCGATTGCAAATGACCCGCAGTTCGGAGCACCCAAACTGGAAATAAGAGGCTAAAAATGAAACAGACCTGGCGCTGGTACGGGCCTAATGATCCGGTCACCCTTGACGACATCCGTCAGGCTGGGGCCACCGGCATTGTCACCGCTCTGCATGAAGTTCCAAACGGCACCGTTTGGAGCCGCGAAGCGATTGCCGAGCGCAAAAAGATCATTGAAGACAAGGGACTTGTCTGGTCTGTTGTTGAATCCATCCCGCTGCATGAAGACATCAAGCTTCAACGCGGCGACTACAAGACCCTGATTGCAAACTGGGGTGAATCCCTGCGCAATCTGGCCTTGGAAGGGGTCAACAACATTTGCTACAACTTCATGCCTGTTCTGGACTGGACCCGGACCGATCTGGCTTGGGAATTGCCAACCGGCGCGCGCTGCCTGCGTTTTGATGCAGACCGTTTTGCAGCCTTTGACCTGTATATTCTCGAACGTGCAGAAGCACAGGATGAATATACAGACGAGGAAAAAGCCTCGGCAAAAGCCTGCTTTGATGCGATGACAGAAGATGACAAAAATCTTCTGGTGCGCAACATGATTGCTGGCCTGCCCGGTTCTGAAGAGAGCTACACCATCGAGCAGTTCCGTGCCCAGCTCAATCTCTACAAGCAGATTGATGCGGACAAACTGCGCGAGCATCTGGCCGAGTTCCTGAACACGGTTCTGCCGATTGCCGATGAAGTGGGTGCGGTCATGGCCATCCATCCGGATGATCCACCCCGTCCGCTGTTTGGTCTGCCACGTATCGTTTCCACCGTAGAAGACATGCGTGCCCTCAGGGCCATCAACCAGAGCCCGGCCAATGGCTTTACCCTGTGCACTGGTTCCTACGGTGTGCGTGGAGACAATGACCTCACGGCAATGATCGACGAATTCGCCGACTTCATTCACTTCTTCCATCTGCGTTCCACTCAACGCGACGGCAAGAGCTTCTATGAAGCCAACCATCTGGAAGGCGACGGCAATCTGGTTGAAGTCATCAAGCACTTCAAGAGCGTGGAAGACAAGGTGGGCAAATCGATTCCGTTCCGCCCTGACCACGGTCATCAGATTCTCGATGATCTGACCCGCCGCTCCAACCCCGGCTATCCGGCAATTGGACGTTTGAGAGGCCTTGCCGAATTGCGCGGCGCCATGGCCGCTCTTGGTGGCAATCTAGACTAATAGTAAGAGAGCGACGCACAGTCTCCAGTAAGCAAACCAGCCCGGAGACTGTGCGTCGGTTTTATTTGCTCTCCCTTCAGGCGCAGGTCTATGCGCTTGCTCCTTGTTTATCCAAATTTTTTCAAGGCCTTGCTTCTTGGTGCGACCGGAAGTAGCGAGCTTTAGCATGTGAATGGCCGCTGAAGCGCTTGCTCTTTTAGTCAATTTTTACTATGCAAGCTGGGTCAGTTCCTAAGAAACAAAAGCTGATAAATTGTTCGTTTGCTCAATGATTCTTGTAAAATTCCTTCATTTTACTTGCGGATTCGGGACCAAACGAATTAGCTTTTGACCAATAAATGGAATAAGCCTTTTGGGAACAACAGGGAGATATTTTCTATGATGAAAAATTCTATTGCAGCCCTCCTGCTGGCTGGAGTGTGCGCACTTCCGCTGGTTGCGACGTCTGCTTCTGCAGAGGTTGTCTATAACCGTGGTAACTCTGCTGATCCGGAAACCCTTGATCAGCACAAAACCCAGACTGTGTATGAATCGCACATTCTGCGCGATCTTTATGAAGGCCTTCTGGCCTATAGCGCAGACGGCAAATGCGTTGCCGGTGTGGCCAAATCCTGGGATGTCTCCGAAGACGGTCTGGTTTATACCTTCCATTTCCGCGATGATGCAAAATGGTCCAACGGTGATCCAGTGGTTGCTGGCGATTTCGTCTATTCCCTGCGCCGTATTGAAGATCCAGCAACGGCTGCTCAATATTCCACCATCATGTATCCGATTGTGAACGCCGAGAAAGTCAACAAGGGCGAACTGCCCAAGGAAGAACTTGGCGTAAAAGCGATCGACGATGCCACTCTGGAAATCACACTGAATGCGCCGACACCGTATTTCCTGGGTCAGCTCTGCCATCAGTCCGCATTGCCAGTGCATCCGGCAAGCGTTGAAAAATATGGCGAGGATTTCTCCAAGCCAGGCAACATGGTTTCCAACGGTGCCTTCACTCTGGCTGAGTTCGTTCCGAACAGCCATGTGAAAGCTGTCAAGAATCCGATGTTCCATGACGCTGCAGACGTGAAAATCGACGCTGTCATGTATTACCCAACCGAAGATCGTGGGGCTGCTCTGCGCCGCTTCCAGGCTGGCGAACTGGATTCCAACAACGATGCTCCGGTCGAACAGGTCGACTTCATGCGGGAAAATCTGGGTGACCAGTTCCGCGTAGCGCCTTATCTGGGCACCTACTATTACGCAGTGAACACCACTGAAGATAAGCTGGCCGACCCGAAAATCCGTCGCGCCCTGTCCATGGCGATTGATCGTGAATTCATCGCCGACGACATCTGGGGTGGCACCATGCTGCCGGGCTATTCGCTCGTTCCTCCCGGAATTGGCAACTATGGCGAACCTGCCTATGCCGACTTCAAGGATATGGACCAGTTCGACCGTGAAGACGCTGCAAAAGCCATTCTGGAAGAAGCCGGTTACAGCGAAGACAAGCCGCTCGAAGTGGAAATCCGTTACAATACGTCGGAAAACCACAAGAATACGGCTGTTGCCATTGCTGACATGTGGAAACAGATCGGTGTGAAAACCACGCTGCTCAACACCGATACCAAGACCCACTATGCGAACTTGCGTGAACATGCGCCGTTCGACTTCGCACGCGCTGGCTGGATCGGTGACTATTCCGACCCGCAGAACTTCCTGATGCTTGTTGAATCCGATTCCGGCTTCAACTATGCCCAGTGGAAGAATGCGGACTATGATGCACTGATGGACAAAGCTGCCATGACTGTGGATCTGGATAAACGCGCTGAAATTCTCTTCAACGCTGAAAAGATCTTCATGGAAAATCAGCCTTATTTGCCGCTGCTTTACTACAGCTCCCTCAGCCTTGTCTCCGACAAGCTGCATGGCTGGGAAGATAACCTCCTGAACGTCCATCCTTCACGTTGGATGTCCAAGGACTAAGCCGGTTAAAACCACGAAGGGCTGCCTTTTGGCAGCCCTTTTGTGTACAATTATGGCATTTAAGTTCGCTTTTTGCGGACAGATTGCTAGAATTGTCAAGCAAGAAGCGATAAAACTTCGATAAGAAAAATAAGAAGTGAACCTGGGACGCGCTTTCGCAATCTATGCGGCCGTCAGGATGTCTTCGAGTTCAAAAATTTCATTGATGTCGACGAAAAGTCAGGTCCGGGTATCCGACGAAACTGCCCCTATGCCCCGGTTCGGGGAAGGGCTGCAGAAAACTTCATTCAGAAGGACGCATTATGCTGCGATATGTGTTCAAGCGACTGCTAACCGCTATTCCGACATTGTTCATCATTGTCACGCTTTCCTTTTTCCTCATCCGCGTGGCCCCCGGCGGGCCGTTTGATCTGGAGCGTCCGCTCGATCCCAAGGTGATGGAAAATCTCAACAAGATCTACAATCTCGATAAGTCCCTGCTGGAGCAATATTTCATTTATATGAATAATGTGCTGCACGGAAATCTGGGCCCGAGCTTCTTCTTCCGTGATTTCACGGTCGCCGAAATGTTTGGCAATGGGCTGCCGATTTCCGTCGAAATCGGCGGATATGCACTGCTGATGGCGATTATTGTTGGCGGAGCACTCGGTGTCTGGGCTGCTCTTAAACAGAATCAGTTGCCCGACTATTCCGTCATGACGGTTGCGACCATGGGCATCACCATTCCCAACTTTGTTGTTGCGCCAATCCTGACGCTGATCTTCGGGGTCATGCTGGGATGGCTGCCCGTTGGTGGCTGGAACAATGGCGCCTGGGAGAACAAGATCCTGCCGATTATCACGCTCGGTCTACCGCAGGTCGCCGTCGTGGCGCGCCTGACGCGCGGTGCCATGATCGAAGCCCTACGCTCGCATCATATCCGAACCGCCCGTGCCAACGGCCTACCCGGCTGGATGGTTGTTGTTGTCCATGCCCTGCGTGGCGCCTTGTTGCCGGTGGTTTCCTATGCCGGTCCGGCCGCAGCTGCTTTGCTGACCGGCTCGGTGGTGATTGAAACCGTCTTCGGTATTCCCGGCGTTGGCCGCTATTTCGTACAGGGCGCGCTCAACCGCGACTATCCTCTGGTCATGGGCACCGTGATTGTCATTGCGGTCTTCATCATGGTCTTCAACCTGATCGTCGACCTGCTTTATGCCTGGCTCGATCCACGCGTACGCTACGATTGAGGGAACAATGAATAAGAAAACTCCAAAAACCAAAGCCGGACAGGCAGCCGAAAAGCTGGTTGAAGCGCAGGTCGGGCGTTCCCTCTGGGATGATGCATGGGCGCGTCTGAAAGCCAACCGCGCGGCAATGACGTCCTTTGTCGTGCTGTTTTTCATCGCCTTGGCCTGCTTCTTTGGCCCCTTCTTTACCGGCCACCAGTATGACACGGTCTACCGAAACTATGTGAAGGTGCCCGCCTCTCTGGCTGCCTATCCAAGGGATGACGAGATCGCGCCTGCCTTGGAAAAAGTACTCAAGCGCGCGCGGCTCACCGCAGAGGACATCAAGATCGCTGACAAGGAGGTGATCGTACAGGCCACCTCCAAGCGTGCCATCAATGAAAAGGCTGTCCGTTATTTCGATCGCTCGGACCTGTTCAAGAATGCAGCTTTTTCCGGTTTTTCCGATGATAAGAAGAGTGTGACCATTACGGCCAAGATTGACCGTATACATTTCTACTTCGGCACCGACGCCAACGGGCGTGACCTGCTGACTCGAACGCTGATCGCCGGACGGATCTCGCTGATCATCGGTTTGTTGGCTTCCGGCGTGGCTCTGCTCATCGGTGTGACCTATGGGTCGCTGTCGGGTTATTTCGGCGGCAGGGTCGACCTCATCATGATGCGCGTTGTCGATGTGCTCTATTCGCTACCGTTCATTTTCTTCGTGATTCTGCTGGTGGTCTTCTTCGGGCGAAACTTCATATTGATGTTCATTGCCGTGGGTGCGGTGGAATGGCTGGATATGGCGCGTATCGTGCGTGGGCAGACCCTGTCGATCAAGCGGCAGGAATATGTGCTGGCCGCTGAGGCTATGGGCGTCGGGGCGGGGGGTATCCTGCGCCGGCATATCATTCCCAACACATTGGGGCCTGTGGTCATCTTCGTCACGCTTCTGGTGCCCAAGGTCATCCTGCTTGAAAGCTTCCTTTCCTTCCTTGGCCTCGGCGTTCAGGAGCCCATGACTTCATGGGGCGTGCTGATTTCCGAAGGCGCGCGCAACTTGCAAGGGGCCAGCTGGATGTTGATCTTCCCATCCATCTTCCTCACAGCAACGCTGTTTGCGCTCAATTTCATTGGTGACGGTCTGCGCGATGCGCTGGACCCCAAAGATCGATAGGAGCACGGGACAATGACAGATACCAAAACACCTCTGCTCGATATCAATGATCTGCATGTGCATTTTGAAACCAACAGCGACAAGGATGTGCATGCTGTGCGCGGCATTCACATGCATATCGAAAAGGGCGAAACGGTCGCCGTTGTTGGAGAATCAGGCTCTGGCAAAAGCCAGGTCATGATGTCGGCCATGGGCCTTCTGGCCGATAATGGTTGGGTGGAAGGCTCGGTGAAATATAATGGCACCGAAATCCTGGGGCTCTCCAAACGCAAGCTGAACAGCTATCGCGGCTCCAAGATGACCATGATCTTTCAGGAACCCATGACCTCGCTTGATCCGCTCTATACCATCGGTCGGCAGATTTGCGAGCCTTTGCGGGTTCACCAGAAAATGGACAAGAAGCGTGCGATGGCGCGTGCGCTTGAGTTGTTGGAACTGGTGGGGATTCCCGAGCCGAAAAAACGGCTCAAATCCTATCCTCATGAGATGTCCGGTGGCCAGCGTCAGCGTGTGATGATTGCCATGGCGCTTGCCAATGATCCTGATCTGCTGATCGCAGATGAACCGACCACGGCTCTGGATGTGACCATTCAGGCCCAGATCCTGCAGCTGCTGGCTGACCTTCAGAAAAAACTGGGCATGGCCATCCTCTTCATCACTCATGACCTGAACATCGTGCGTCGCTTTGCCGACCGGGTTTATGTGATGAAGACTGGGGAAGTGGTGGAAGAAGGCAACACGGCTGAAATCTTCGACAATCCGAGCCACGATTATACCAAGATGCTCCTTTCCGCAGAGCCAGAAGGCAGCAAAGACGCTCCTGATAAAGACGCGCCGGTCTTGCTGGAAGGCAAAGGCGTCAATGTGAACTTCAACATCACATCTGGCCTGTTCGGCTCGCAAACCCATGTTTTGCGTGCTGTCAACAATGTCGATATTCGTCTGCATCAAGGGCAGACCATCGGTATCGTCGGGGAATCGGGTTCGGGAAAATCCACCCTTGGGCGGGCGCTCCTGCGGCTGACAGATATCAGCGGCGAGGTTTTGCTTGATGGCGTTGACATGAGCCAGATTGCAGGGGACGCCATGCGCGAACATCGCAAGCGCCTGCAGTTGGTCTTTCAGGATCCCTTTGGTTCGCTGTCGCCGCGTATGATGGTGGGACAGATCATCACAGAAGGTCTTCTGGTGCATCACCCTGAATTGTCGGCCAAAGAGCGTGACTTGCGGGCGATTGAAGCGCTTGAAGAAGTGCAGCTTGATCCGTCCATGCGCAACCGCTATCCGCATGAATTCTCAGGTGGTCAGCGCCAGCGCATTGCAATTGCACGGGCCATGGTGCTCAAGCCTAGAATTGTGGTGCTGGATGAGCCGACATCTGCCCTGGACCGGTCGGTGCAAAAGCAGATTGTCGATCTGCTGAGGGACCTGCAAGATAAGAACAATCTTTCTTATCTCTTCATCTCGCACGACCTAACCGTTGTCAGAGCCATGTCTGACTATGTGATGGTCATGAAGCAGGGCGTCATTGTGGAAGAGGGGCTGACGGAGCAGATCTTTGATGCGCCAAGAGAGCTCTATACCAAACAGTTGATGGCGGCAGCTTTCGATCTGGAGCCGATCTCTGCGTGATCAATGATCCCAAGAGCTAAATATAAGGCGCCGGCAACGGCGCCTTTTTTGTGCGCGACAACTTTTATTCCGGGTATGATGGGATGCATTGAAGCGCCTGCGCGCCCCAAAAGGACTTTCCAAAGCCAGAATCAGCGTCTGATTCCAAGCCATTCCCAACAGACATGTCTGGGTATCACGTTTGATTGAGCTCTGAAATGCTCTCCATCTGTGGATAAAACAGCCGAAAATGCGCACACACCAGCGGATACGACCAATTTACACTATTACACGCAGTGAAAATTTGTAGATGGACTTTTCAAGGATAATTTCTGCTGATATAAATTTCGTCACGGAGCAAGCACTACCCGTCAGGTGTCGCAAGCAGTAAAGCTTAGACAGGTAACCCAACTCGCCCCGTGACGACAGTGTCCACCATGTGTCGCAAGCAGTAAGGCGGACAGACTGTAACCATTCAAGCTGTTGACGCAGCATCAAATGGTATCTCTATGTTGCGGCATGTTCGGAATTCGCTATTCCAGCATGCCGCACATTGAATCTCTTCCCCAAAAATCAAGCTATGTAACGTCTGTATCTCGTTGATGCAGCGTCTTTCTTCATTTTCAGAGCCACTGTCAGATCTGTGCTTGTGTTCTTGAAATCATGAACCAGTGACAAACTGGCAACTGTGATTAATTTGACCAAAGCATCGTTACGAACTGACATTCGATGTAAGCTGAAGATAGACAAATAGACATTCATTGTCAATCTTTAAGGGGAAAAAAATTTACAGAAAACGGGATTTCGTATATTGTTTCTAATAGAAAAAATAATTTCAATCGCTAAAGCCAATATACTGTGGTGACAGGCGAGATTGCAGTCCAGATTTTGAAAGAGGGGATACACATTCGTGTCGCAGGGAATGTGTCGCAAGCAATATGATGAGCACCAAAGATAAAGTTATTCAGGCCGCGCATGAGTTGATTTCGCGCTATGGCTATAATCGTACTTCTATGACAGATGTTGCCAAGCAGGCTGGCTTGTCTCGGCAGACCGTCTATGCTGTTTTTGCCAACAAGGAAGATCTGTTTGCCGAAACCTCCTATAATGTTTTCCGACAGCATTTGAAAAAAACACGGGAAGAAATCACCCATTGCACGTCGCTGGGCGATCAGCTGCATATCTATTTCGAGAATATGGTCGTGCAGCCATTCATCTTTTTGCAGAAGCATCCAGAGGCGATAACGCTCTGGAATGACGAAGAAATGAATAACCACCCTGCTATCGCTAAGCTAAAGCAAGAGCATAAGCAGTTTCTTGCCGAACTTTTGGTACCATATACCAAACATATTGGTGAGATGGGGCAGTGCCCTGCCCATATGGCGGAATTCATTATCTTGACTTGTCGTGAAATGAAGTGTGGCAAAGCCAGCTCGATAGAGGAATTACGTCGCCTGCTGGATACTCTTACTGCATCGATCCTGGCTCTGACTTCCCAAGGGGGAGCTAAAGCAGCCTGAAAGGATAAGCAGGAATAAAGCATCCTGAAGGAAACGGCATAAGATTTACGGCCGGGCCTCTGGGCTCGGCTTTTTTGTGTTTGACTAAGCTGGGACGTTTAAGGATATAAAAAATCCCGGAAGCTGAGCTTCCGGGATCCAATTATCAGAAACAGTGTTAACTGTTCTTAGAAGTCACGCTGCAGACGCAGTTTGCCTTCCCAGGTTTCGGTGTCAGCGGTCGTGGCATAATCAAAGTCACGATCGATATACTGAACACCAGCGATAACCTTCAGGTTTTTAACTGGTTTGTAGCCGATTTCAGCAGATGCAGACCAGAAATCATAGTCGAGGTTGGTTGTGCCTTTGTCGTTGTAGTCAGCATAACCACCAGAAACAACGGTCCACAGGTTATCAGCAAAAGCGTATTTCAAGCTAGCAGATACACCATACAGTTCGTTGAGATCATAGTCGGTAGCACCCAGGGAACCATCAGACATATAAGTGTCGTCGGTGATGCCGTTCCAGCCCATTGCGCCTTCGGTGTAGAAGCCGTTCAGAGCGAAGTTGGATCCAGCGGACAGCATGTCGAGGTTGAATACGCCACCAGCTGCTACGGAATAAGCAACATCGTTGTCGTAAGAAGCGTCAGCATAACGAGTCTGGCTCACTACACCACCAACTGCGACAGAACCCCAAGCCTGATCAACTTTCAAGCGTGCAATGAGGGTTGGGAGAGACTGACCGGCATAAAGGCCAGTAGTACCAACATGCTTGTTGTTGGAGATACCCAGGGTAGCGGTTACGCCATTGCCCAGAGCCATGTTGTAGCCGAACTGACCAATGGTGGTATCACCCAGGTCATAGTCGCCGCCGTACATGTCACCAACATAGTCAACAATACCACCGGAAGTCAGGTAACCAGCATAGAAGCCACCAAGAGACAACCAAGCTTTTGCAACATCAACGTTGCCATCTTCGCCATTGCCTACGTCACCTTCAAGGCGAACGCGGGAAGACAGAGTGCCGAGTTCGGTTTCTTCTTTGGCGTCGAAGTTCAACTGGCCACGAGCCCAGATGTCGAATTTCTGGTCAGCACGAGAGTTGGCTTCGCTGAAAACAGCTTCAGTACGGACATAGCCGCTGATTTTCAGGCAGGTGTCTGTGCCTGGGAGGAAGAAGTAGCCAGCGCCATAAGCGTCGCATACTTTTACATAATCTACAGGCTCTGCTACTGGCAGATCTGCTGCCTGAGCTGCGCCGCCAGCTACCAAAACGGCTGCAGAACCAAGGATGAGGCTCTTGATGTTCATAATTCTGACCCTAGTATTTTTGATAAGCTTGCGACAAGGAGACAATAACCGTTTAATCGTAAATCGCAAACATACTTTCATCGTCTAAGTGTCAATTGAAAAGTGATGTTGCAAAAAAAACACAAACCACCGCAGACAGCGCAGATTTCTGCGCCTGAGCTGTGCTGAGTAGCCCGCTCCCTCGGCGTTTTCCATGTGTGAAGAAACAAATCTGACCCTTTGGAGGGCTCTATACGGGACTAGTTTTGAAGAAGACCCTTGCTGTGGGTAAGGGGAAGAGACCTGGAGTCTCATTTCGCCTTTAACGCTTTCAGCCAAGTTTGTGATGAGCGTCGACAAAGAAAAAGAGGCCACAAGGAGCCTCTTTCTGTATGCGTCATAGTTCAGACAGGTGTGCCTTAACTGTCTTGATACTCAATGCCCACCATGGTGATGGCTATGATCGTGGTCGTGGTTGCAGTCACAAAGTTGCGGCAGATTCTGACCGTTCATCATGAATTCCTTGACCGCTTCCAGCGGATCGGTCTTCTCAGTAATGCTGGCAATCAGACCACGGGCATGCATACGCCGGGCAAAGCCTGCGCCAAAGGAGGCCGATAGAATGACATCGGCGGCATCAAGAGGATGGGGCCCGCTTTTGTCTGCAAATTCATGCATGCTCATGTCTTTGGGTAAATCCAGGCGATCGGTTTCGACCGGCTGCAGATCGTTGCCCACCGTATAGATAATGAAGCGCCGGGCTTTGCCCGCGTGGTTTGTTACGGTGCGGAAATTTTGAGAGGATACAGCAATTTTCATGTCACGCTCCAAATCGTGAGTCTGGGTCATCTGGCAGGCGAGACGCCATGGCCAGACTGATAATGAAAAGGCAAGTGCGGCCAGCCCATGAGGATTTGGCGGCAGGCAAGTGCCCGAGCTGTTCTTGTTCCCCGGTCCGGAAAAAGACACACCAGTTGGGTGTGGTACAACGCTAAACTAGGATTAGGGGCAGTTGGCCCAAGTTGCAAGTGGGCGTCGCGATTTGAGGGCGCGTTATGCGCAGTCTGCTTCGGCAAAAATGGCTTCGCCGGATCCTCAGGCATCAGCTGCAAGAGTCTTCCGCTGTATTGGGCTCTTCGGCGAATGTCAAGTGTGTCAGCTCTTCGGCATAGTCTTCAAGAGCGGCCTCTGCCTTGGGCGTAATCTGATAGATCCCCAGCGAAACCCGCTCAAACCAGCCATAATGATCATCAGACAGGATTCGACGGGCCGTCTCTACGCCAGTGGTGCGCGCCACGATCGCGGCTTTGGTCGGTCCGTTTTCCGTCAGATATTTAAGGCATTTGAGCGCATCCTGTCGGTAGGCGGTCACCAATGCCTTCTTGCGTGCCGAGCCGCCTGCGTTCGGATCGCCCACTCTGCGGGCGAATTCGCGCAAAAGACGCGCCTTGCGTGGTTTCATCTGTCGCGGCTTATAGGGGGCCGGATCCAGATGAGGCGTCACGAAGCCATCCTTCAGCCGGACAGTGATGAGACCAAGCCCAAGACGGCGACAAAGCGCGATATTATTCTTGAGGGATTTCTGGAACTGTCGGCTGCCGCTGTGGGGCACGGCAATATAAACCGCGTCTGTAACGCCCTGTCGGCTGATGGCCTGATGGAACAGCGTGAGGGAAAAGCCGAGTTTCAACTCGACAATCAGCGGATCATCCTCACCGCGGCTGGCGACAATATCGGCAGCTCCCACTTCCCCTTTCACCTCATAGCCCTGCTGTTGCAGATAGAGTTTGACGGGGGCATACAGGTCGGTTTCGCGGACGGCGGCAGGGGCCATGAATTCTATCCTTCACGATAAGGCACGCTCGAATCAGGGCGCTTGATTGCCACGAAGCTAGCGGATTCGCAAAGGGAAGGAAAAATGAAAAAGGAAGGGCCGCTCTCTTGTGTCGTCTTGAACCCTGGGGGGACTGAAGAGAGCGGCCCCGGGACGGGGTTGGCACCAGATCCTTAGCCGTCCTTATAATAATAGCTGTAGCCGTTGAGCGCCGGAGCGCCGCCCAGATGGGCGTAAAGAACCTTGGAGCCTTCAGGGAAGAAGCCTTTTTTGGTCAGATCGATCATGCCCTGCATGCTTTTGCCCTCATACACCGGGTCGGTCATCATGGCCTCTGTACGGGCCGCAAGACGAATCGCCTCGTTGGTCTCCTCGGAAGGAACACCATAAGCCGGATAGGCATAATCAGGGTTGATGACGATTTCATCGTCACGCACGGTGCGGCCAAGGCCAACGAGCTCTGCGGTGTTGTCCACGATGGAGCGCACCTGAGCACGGGTCTGGTCAACGGTGGCCGAAGCGTCAATGCCGATCACCCGGTCGGCGCGATCCTGCGCCGCGAAGCCGACAATCATGCCGCCCTGCGTGGAGCCGGTTACGACACAGACAACGATATAGTCGAATTTGAAGCCGAGCTCTTCTTCCTGCTGCGCCACTTCTTCAGCAAAACCGATATAGCCCAAGGCACCATATTTATGTACCGAAGCGCCAGCCGGAATGGCATAAGGCACGCCGCCAGCATCCTTGACGGACTGGATAGCATTTTCCCAGCTCTGGCGAATGCCGATATCAAAGCCATCCTCAACCAGACGGCTGTCAGCGCCCATCAGGCGGGTCATCAGGATGTTGCCAACGCGATCATAGACTGCATCATAATGGGGAACCCATTTTTCCTGCACCACAACGCATTTCATGCCGATCTTGGCTGCAGCCGCCGCGACCATGCGGGTATGGTTGGACTGCACACCGCCGATGGACACCAGCGTGTCGGCGCCAGATGCGATGGCATCGGGAATGATATATTCCAGCTTGCGCAGCTTGTTGCCGCCCATGGCAAGACCGGAGTTGCAGTCTTCGCGCTTGGCGTAAATCTCGACCTTGCCGCCGAGTGCTTCGGACAGGCGGGGGAGTTTTTCAATCGGTGTCGGACCGAAAGTCAGGGGGTAGCGTTCAAATTTTTCGAGCACGGGAGGCCTCTCTGGATCTGGTAGCTGTTTGTTATGATTCCAGACTAGCAAAAATACAATGAAAGGTGCTTCGAAATCGGGTGAATTAATTATATCATTATCGATGATTTTCCGATAGATATGATAAATTAAAGAGAAATATAGATAATTTATGAAAGATTCTTTCATATGGAAAAATCTGAACTGGACCGCATCGACAAGAACATATTGCGGCATTTGCAGAAAAATGGACGTCTGAGCAATGCGGAGCTTGCCGAAAAGGTCAATGTCAGTCCGGCAACCTGCCACAGACGCACGCAGCGCCTGTTTGAAGAGGGCTATATTCTGGGGGTGCATGCCCAGATCAACCCGAAACCGGTTGGGCTTGGCGCATTGGTTATGGTGGGGGTGGTGCTGGATCACTCCACTCCGGAAAGCTTCAAGGCCTTTGAAGACGCGATTGCATCCATGCCCGTGGTGCTTGATTGCAATCTGGTGGCGGGGGATTTTGACTATCTGATCACCGTGCGCGTGCGCGACATGGGGGACTTCAACACATTGCACGGCGAGCAACTGATCGCTCTGCCCGGCGTGCGTCAAACGCGCACCTTCTTTGTCATGAAAGAGGTCAAGAATAACGAGCCACTGCCTTTCTAGGGCAGGAGGTGGGCCAAACAATTTGCCTTGCGGGCAAGACTCTTGCAAACTTCGTGCAATGGAAAGGGACGCTCTGATGCGGTGCCTTGGAGACATAGCGCGATGACAGTGACCATAAAAGACGCTCTGGCAAAGGCACGCGCAGCGCAAACAGCGGGCAACTTGCAGGAGGCTGAACGGCTCTATGCCGCCATTTTGCGAGCGGAGCCTGCTGAGGCCGATGCCAACCATGGCATGGGAACGCTGGCGCTCGCTGTTGGCAAGGTGGCGGAGGCTGTGCCTTTCTTCGGCGCCGCTCTAAAGGCAAGACCAACAGAAGCTGGATTTTGGCTCAGCTATATTGAAACGCTGATCAAGCTGGACATGCGTACCGAGGCCAAAGCTGTTCTCGATCAGGCGTCATTGCAAGGCATGAATGGAAACCCGTTCGCTGCTCTTGCGCAGGTACTTTCTGAAGGCGGTGCGACGCCGGTTGCGCAAAAGCCGCTGAACAATGCCCAGCTGAACAGGCAGCTGAAACGCGCTCAAAAGAGGGCCAAGGCTGGCGATGCTGAGGAAGCGCAGAAAATATATAAGGACATCATCTCAGTCTTTCCCGAAAACAAGAGGGCGTTGGATGGCCTCGCCAAACTGCAAGGGCCGATGGTCAGCGAAACTGTGCAAGGGGCAGAGCTTGCCGGTGAAATCGCCAGGGAACTGACTGAGCTTATCGAGGCAGGAGAATTCGAGGCAGCACTCAAACGGGCCTCCGCGCTGCAATCGCGCTACCCCCGATCGGTCCTATTGCGCAACATCGAGGGAACGGCCTACACGCAGCTCAACCAGCATCAGAAGGCCGTAGAATGCTTCCGGCAAGCGCTGGCCCTCGCACCGGATTCGGCCCAGACCCATTTTTATCTCGGGGCTGCGCAGCAAGAGACTGGAGACCTCAAGGCCGCCATGGAGAGCTTTGAGCATGCCCTCGCGCTCGATCCGGAGCATGTTGCGGCGCATTGCCAACTGGCGGCGCTCAAAAGCTTTCAAAGGGATGATCCGCAGATAGATGCCATGCGCACGCTTCATCAGAGACCCAATTTGCCTGAAGCCCACCGCTGTCGGCTCAGTTTTGCACTGTCCGCCGCTTATGACGGTTTGGGAGATCTCGATAAAGCTTTCGGGGTTCTCAAACAAGGGAACGCGATCCGCAAGAAGATGCTGGGCTATAGCATTGAGAAAGATCGCACACTCTTTGCAAATATCTATAAATATCATGACCTGCTGGCAAACAATCCTGCCAAGGTGCACTGTGACCCTGATGAGATCACGCCGATTTTCATCCTCGGCATGCCGCGCTCCGGCACTACGCTGGTTGAACAGATCCTGTCATCCCACTCGCAAGTGGGCGCTGCAGGCGAAGTCGAGATGTTTGGTACACTCGGGACGGCGATCACCAGCGAGCAGAGCCTCCTTACGGAAAAGACGATCCATGACTTCCGTGCCATGTATAAGGCCGTACTGCAGAAGCGGGCAGGAGGAGGCCGATTTATAACTGACAAAATGCCTCAGAATTTCAGGTTCACCAATCTGATCTGCAAGATCCTGCCCGAAGCGAAGATCATTCATGTCGAGCGCGATCCTTTTGCCACCTGCTGGTCGAACTTCGCGCACAATTTTGTAACGGATACGCTTGGCTATTGCTACGATATCGAGGATATCGCCGACTATTATGCCCTATATAGGCAGGTAATGGCCTGCTGGTCTGAGCGTTACCCCGAACGCCTGTATCATCTCAACTATGATGCGCTGGTCAATGATCAGGAGGGCGAAACGAGAAAACTCGCCGAACATCTCGGGCTGGGATGGGAAGCCGCGCTTCTGCGCCCCGAGGATAACAAGCGCATTGCGCGCACAGCCTCCCAGCAGCAGGTGCGGCAGGGCGTTTACAAGGGCAGCTCTTTGAAAGGCCGAAAATACGCCCCCTATCTCAACGGCGCATGGGACAGGCTGGAGGAGTGACCCGCTTGATTGAGTATCTTAGCTGGCCAGAAATGGCACCGGAATGCCGAAAGTATCAGCCAGAAGCACGAAGTTGAGCACCAGCACCGCCGTGGCGCCTACCGCAGCAAGCGTACGGATAATTTTCCCGGTGGCGTAAGCCCCCATGATGTCACGACGGGAGGTGAAAATGATCAGGGCGATCATCGGCACCGGCAGGGAAATGCTGAGGATAACCTGACTGACCACAAGCGCCTGCGTGGCATTGACCCCCAAGGCGACCACGACAAAGGCCGGAATCATGGTGATCAGGCGTCTCAGCCAGACCGGAATTCTGAAATGCAGAAAGCCCTGCATGATCATCTGTCCAGCCATGGTGCCAACCACCGAGCTGGAAATGCCCGATGCGATAAGAGACACCAGAAAGGCGCCTGCCGCGAACACGCCAAGCAAGGGGGTGAGGGTATGATAAGCCGTTTCGATTTCGGCCACTTCGCTGTGACCGATATGGAATGCGCTGGCGGCCATCATGACCATCGCCATATTGACCATGCCGGCAACCGCCAGAGCGATGACAACTTCCCAGTTGGAATATTTCAGCACCCGTTTGCGTTCGCCTTCGGTGCGGATCACGGCGCGTGATTGGGTCAGGCCCGAATGCAGATAGATGGCGTGGGGCATAACCGTGGCCCCGATGATACCCACCGCAATGGTAAGGGCAGCAGCATCTGCCAGTTCTGGGGTTACAAGCCCTGTTGCGGTATCACCCCATGCGATGGGAGCAACAAAGATTTCGGCCAGATAGCAAAGCCCGATCACGCCGACCATCGCTCCTATGATCAGCTCCATCGGGCGAAAGCCCTTGCCTTCGAACAACAAGATACCATAGGTGACAATGGCCGTGACGCCCATGCCTGCCAACAAGGGCATATCAAACAAAAGCGCCAGACCGATAGCACCCCCAAGAAACTCGGCCAAATCGGTTGCCATGGCAGCGATTTCACTGACAGCCCACATAATCCAGACAACGGGAGTGGAGAAATTATCGCGGCAAAGCTCGGCCAGGTTTTTGCCAGTTACGATACCGAGGCGGGCTGAAAGGGCCTGAAACAGCATGGCGATCAGGTTGGCAAGCAGCACGACCCAAAGCAATCCATAGCCATAACCGGCTCCGGCTTGAATGTTAGTGGCATAGTTGCCCGGGTCCATATAGGCAACAGACGCAACGATCGCAGGGCCAGCAAACAGTAGCTTACTACTCCAACCCCGCTTTTCGCCTGATAGAACAGCGCTCATTTTAAGGCGCGTTTGGTCTGTTGCAAACATGGTTTAATCTCTTCTTGGTCTTTGTATATAATTTAATCCTCTAACTTCTAAATTTAGCCTTGGCTAAATAAATTTCAAGATAGAGCCCAGGCTATATTTTAAATAATGAACAATAAAATTCACGTTAGGGTGTGCGCCTTATTTGCCAATTGCAAATTGGTTCTGCATTCTTTACCCAAGGCATCAAGAGAATCTCGATCATCAGGATCGGCCTGAAACCAACGCAAGCAAAGAAGAAGACAATGCCAGAGAGCCCCAGTCGTCCATCCAAACAGAGCCTGCGTTTTGTGCGCGCGCGCGAGGCTCAAGCCTCAGCGGTCATGGAAGACTATGTGGAAATGATCGGCGATCTGATTGCTGAGTTGGGTGAAGCACGCACAGCAGACATTGCTGAGCGCATGGGGGTCGCACACCCCACGGCAACCAAGGCCATTGCACGGCTCAAGCGCGAAGGGCTGGCTGTTTCAAGACCTTATCGCGGTGTGTTTCTGACCGAAGAAGGGGAGGCGCTGGCCAATCGAGTACGCGCCCGCCATCGCTCCGTGGTCGAGCTGCTGGTCGCGGTGGGGGTTCCCAGAGAGACCGCCGAAATTGATGCCGAGGGCATCGAGCACCACGTTTCCCAGCAGACCCTTGCAGCCTTCGATAAATATCTGGCGGACAAAGAATAGGGCGCTCGCCGAAGCTGCGCCCTTTTCTGAGCTCTATTATAGGACACTCAGCTGCCCCCATGTCGGGATGACTGGTGCAAGGCACCCCAAAATCAATTAGCCTAGAAGCTCGTCGAGCGTTTTGATAATCAGGTCCGAACCAGCCTCCGTGAGAGCCTTGCCGTGCATGGTGCGCAGTTCGTCATCGTTCAGATGGCTGCCGCCGACCAGACCGACAACGCGCCCTACGCCTGCTGCCTTGGCGCCAACGGTGCCTGCAATGCCATCTTCGACAACCATGCAGTCTTTCGGATCTACATTCAGCGCTTTGGCCGCATGTAGGAAGATATCCGGTGCAGGCTTGCCATTGGGTACCATCTCGGTGCTGAAGCAACGGCCCTCAAAGCGTTTTTCCTGACCAATCTTGGAGAGGGCCAGCTGTAGCCGGTCCGGGCTGCTGCCCGACGCGATGCAGTAGGGAATATTTTCTGCATCCAGCTTGTCGAGCAGGGCTTCAGCACCACTGATCATGGTCAAACCCTGTTCCATGCGTTCCATGACCCGTTTATGCCAGCCTTCAGGGAAAACACCCGCCGGGTCGCGTCCGGTCTTTTCATGCATGAAATGGGTAATGTCGCGTGGAGCCGTGCCAAGGAAGCCCTTGACCAGAGCACTCCATTCCATCTGAATGCCATGTTCTTCAAAACTGTTTTTAAGTTCGCCAAGGGAAATAGGCTCACTGTCGACAAGAACGCCATCAAAATCGAAGATAACGGCCTTGATGCCGGAAAGGGGATGAGAATTCAAATGAATGTCCTGTTCAATCACGAAGCCAGCCCGAAAAGGGGCTTCAGGTAAGTGGGGTGGGTCTGAAACTGGCGCAAACGGCGCCAGCTAATGGGGGTTAAACTCTTCTGTTGTTGGTTCCAGCTTCTGCATCAGCGGGGCCTGGGGCTGCTCGATGGCCTGAATGGCAGCCTTGGCCAGAAAATCTCCCGCTTCGGTAAGATCCTGATAGACGGATAGAATTTCACCCCGGATGAATTTCAGATAGGGGCTGGCTTCCTTGGCGAAAACATCAATATCAACACCGATGGTCCTGCCGCTTTGCTCGATGGCTGCCAGGGAAAGCACAGCCGTGGCCGTTGACGGTGCGATAATGGCGTCGACGCTTTTATCGTTATCCAGCCGGGTAAGCAATGCTTGCAGGAGATTTTCGCTCGTGTCGTGGCTCGTTGCGCCTTTGAGCACCTCCATCGTGAAGGGCTGTGTCTGGTTGGCCTGCTCCAATCCTTTGATCAGATGCTGGCTGTAGCTGAGATCATCAGGCGGGCAGACCACCAGAAAATGGCTGCGGCCCTTGGCAACAAGGCGCTGAGCGGCCATTTCCCCAAAGGCTTCGGTGTCAAAATCGAAATAACGATGCTTCTCTTGCCAGTCGGTGCGCCCATAGGCCGCAAAGGGAAAATTGCGTTCCATAAGATAGGCGACGCGCTCATCCTCCGGTTTGGTCTGGTTGAGGATGATCGCGTCTGCGGCGCGGGTTTCTACCACATGCTTGACGACATTCAACCTGTCTTCAGGCGAGGAGAAAGTGACGATATTCATGTGATAGACCGTACCGGTCAGACTATGGGCGATCGCCGAGATCAGGCGTCCGGTGTGATCGTCAATGACATCGTGATCGGCTGAGAGCACCAGCGAGATAACATTGGTTCTGCCCGTAACAAGACCAAGCCCGGAGCGGTTGCGCACATAACCGATCTCCCGGGCAATCTTCTTGACCTTTTCCTTGGTGTCCGCCCCGATCTCCGGGCCATCATTGAGCGCCCTTGAGACGGTGGTCACGGCAAAGCCGCTCAATTCGGAAATGGTCTTCAAAGTGGGTCTTTTATGGGGCATGCGCAACACCTTGGTTCTGGGCGTTGTTATACAGCCAATTTTTGCTGATTAGCAACAAGAACAGCTGCATCACCACGCGTCCTTTAGGCCGACAGGATCTCGCAATAGAGTTCCGGATCGACATTGGCTCCGGAAATGACAATCGCGAGGGCTCCGTCGTGATCGGGGATCTTGCCTGCAAGAGCAGCCGCAAGCCCGGCTGAACCACCCGGCTCTGCCACAAGCTTGAGCTTCTCGAAGGCGAAGCGAACAGCAGCGCGCACTTCATCATCACTGACCGCCAATCCTCCTGCCAGCTTCTGCTTGTTGATCGGAAGGGTCATCGTGCCCGGATAGGGCGATTGCAATGCATCGCAAATGGAACGGGCTTTGGGATCATTGCCTGCTGGTGTGTCGCTTGCAAGCGACCGGCCCGTGCTGTCAAAACCTTCCGGTTCTGCCGAATAGACCTTTGCTTCTGGGCATTTTTCCTTGATGGCCGTTGCTGTGCCCGAAATCAGGCCTCCGCCGCCGCAAGGCGCAATAACAGCGCCGATGGTGGCGCCCACCTCTTCGGCCTGCTGGGCAATTTCCAGCCCGACTGTGCCCTGTCCTGCAATGATGAAGGGGTCATCATAAGAAGGCACCAGAATAGCGCCCTGTTCCTTGACGAGCGCCATGGCGATCTCTTCGCGGGATTCGGTGTAGCGATCATAAAAGATGATGTCGGCGCCAAGGGCGCGGGTGTTGTTGACCTTGATCTTGGGGGCGTCGCTGGGCATGACGATGGTGGCCTGAATGCCATTCATGCTGGCTGCTGCCGCTATGCCCTGCGCATGGTTGCCTGAAGACCATGCGATCACCCCGGCTTCTTTTTGCGATGGGTCTATGGTTGAGATCCGGTTGAAAGCGCCACGGAACTTGAACGAACCGGTATGCTGAGCCCCTTCAAACTTGATCAATACCCGTTTGCCAAGCCTTTCATTGAGCGGGGCAAATTCGAGCAAGGGAGTGTGCACGGCATGGCCTTCAAGGCGTTTGGCGGCTCTCAGAATATCATCAAATGAAATGGCTAAATTGTCTGACATCAGGGAAATCTCTGGATAGGAAGAACGAAGGAAGGGAGTAGGCAAAGAGACGGTTTAACACATGCCTCTTCGCATCATATTGAGGCCGCGGCATGACGGCACAAAAGGGCAAATTCTGGGGTGACTAGGACGCTTCATCCTCGCTTGGCGGCCCTGCTGGTTGATCTTTGGGGGGCTCATATTCAAGCAGCAGATGATAAACGCAAATCACCCCGACAACACCGAAGATCGCAGCCCAAGTGGTGCTGGCCATGAGAAATTCAAACAGACCCCAACCCAGAGTCACGCCGCAAATCAGCAGCCGAACCCAGAGCGGCTTGAGCATGGGATGTGAAGTGTCGAACAAACTTGCCTCCATCGCAAAATGCGCCCGTTGCGCGTCAGTCTATCTTCTCTAGCGCTTTTTGTCTCAGATGACCAGACACCATCGCACCGTTGGCGATGGCAAAGCTCAGCCGATGACAGCCCCGACGACGAAAGCAACGATGGCGCAGGCGCCACCAACCAGAACCGTCTCACCCACGCAGCGCAGTATCTTTTCGCGTGTAGACCACCAGCGCAGCAGGCCAAGCCCGACGAGCGCCATGAAGGTTGTGAAAACCGAAAGGAAAAAGGCGCTCTGGGTGGGGGGCATCAGAAGATAGGGCACCAGCGGAATGATGCCGAAGGCTACGAAAGACAGAAAAGTCACAAATCCGTCCAAAGCCGGAGACACATGGCGCATGTCATGCATTTCCAGCTCGTAATTCATCATCAGATCGGCAACCAGCTCCGGGCTCTTCATGATTTCGTCTGCAATCTTTTTCGCCGACTCCAGGGGTAGCCCGCGCTCGGTCATCATTTGCACCAATTCTGCATATTCCTGCTGCGGATGATGTTCCAGCTCTTCAAAAACGAATTTGCGCTGTTTGTGATAAAGATCCTTTTGGGATCTGGTGGAGAGAAATTCTCCCAACCCCATGGACACCGCATCTGCAAACAGGTTGGCAAGCCCGAACACCAGAACCGCGATGGCGCCGATCTGGGCCACGCCCTCGGCTTGCGCGCCCGCAAATCCGGCCACAATGGCAAAGGTGGTCACGATACCATCATTGCCGCCATAGACGAGTTGTTTGAGAAAATCCTGCACCTCTCCCAGGTTGTGGACTTCTCGTCTGTGGTGATTCCAGTCGATCGTCATGGGTCTGCTCTCCCCCGCATCGTCATGAATAGAAGACCTTTGTTCTGCATAGCATAATTCGTTTCAGAAGGCTTTGACCTTATGAAAGGCAGGGGAAAAACGCGCGCTAAAGTCAATGCATTTTGTCAGGCACTCTCAACAGAATTTTATTATGACAATGACAATCAACTTTACAAAGATGAATTTTTAATTCAAGTTTCGAGCCTTGAGAAGGAGAGAAGGCGCGCTGAAACGATCGGTATAAAAATGATCGATTGGCGGTCTTTACGAGCTCCAATGAGCCCGGCGTTTTGGTGCTGGCTCATCTGGAACCCATTGGGACACGAAAGAATTGGGGAAACAATCCGATGAAAACTAATCGATTGCTTGGATATTCTGTTGCCTGCCTGCTCGGTCTTGGCGCAGCCGCAACCGCTGCAGAGCCGGTGAGCAAAGAAGCCGTCCTGGAAACCTATGCCAATATCGCTGAAGCCAAATATACTGACAGCCTGATTGCAGCCCAGAAGCTGCAAAGCGCTGTTGATGCCCTGATCGCCAATCCATCGGCCGATAGCTTGACGGCCGCGCGCGCTGCGTGGCTTGCTTCCCGCGTGCCTTATCAGCAGACCGAAGTCTATCGCTTTGGCAACGCCATCGTTGATGACTGGGAAGGCAAGGTCAATGCCTGGCCACTGGATGAAGGCCTGATCGACTATGTCGACGCCTCTTATGGTGGCCCGACCGACGAAAACGAATATGCGGCGCTGAATGTCATCGCCAATCCTTCCTTTACCCTGTCGGGCGAAGAGATTGATGCCAGCGCCATCACGCCGGAGCTGCTGGCCGAGACCCTGCATGAAGCAGACGGCATCGAAGCCAACGTGGCCACCGGCTACCACGCCATCGAGTTTCTGCTTTGGGGGCAAGATCTGCATGGCACCGAGCATGGCGCCGGTGAACGCGCCTGGACAGATTATGCCAAGGGCGATGCCTGCACCAACGACAATTGCGATCGCCGTGCAGCCTACCTCAAGGCCGCAACCGATCTGTTGGTCTCCGACCTCGACTGGATGGCCAAGCAGTGGCAAACGGGCGGCGAAGCCCGCGCCACGCTCATGTCTGACGAAAATGCTGGCATCGTGACAATTGTCACCGGTATGGGCTCCCTTTCCTATGGGGAACAGGCCGGTGAGCGTATGCGCCTTGGCTTGATGCTGAATGATCCGGAAGAAGAGCATGATTGCTTCTCCGACAACACCCATAACAGCCACTATTATGATGGTCTTGGCATCCGCAATGCCTATGTCGGCGAATATGTGCGCGTCGATGGCTCCCGTGTTTCCGGCCCGTCCCTGTCCGATCTTGTTGCTGCATCCGACAAGGCTCTTGATGATGAGCTGACCGGCAAGCTGAACACCACCATGATCAAACTGGGTGCCATCAAGTCAGCCGCTGAAGCGGGCTTCAGCTATGATCAGATGCTGGCCCGTGGCAACGAAGGCGGCGAAGCGCTTGTTATGGGCGGTGTCAACGCGCTGGTTGATCAGACCAAATCCATTGAACGCGTTGTTTCCTCCCTCAAGCTCAACGATATCGAGTTTGAAGGGTCCGACAGCCTTGATAATCCGAATGCGGTTTTCCAATAAGCCCCTTTGAATGAAGACAGGAAGCGCGACCTTTCCAGGCTGCGCTTTTTGCGTATCCGCTCCCTTGCAAGAAATGACGCGCATGCTCCGTCTCGGCCTTAAAACTTTGCCCTTGTTTGTCGCATTGCCTGCTGTTGCTGGTCCGCTGGACGAGCCCCATCTATCCATCATTCCGCGCACAGCCTCGGAAGTGGAGCGCATTGCACGTGTAACGGCACCGCCGCAGAGCTTTGACTCACCCCAGCGCTTTGAGGCTCTCTCGGCAGGGGCCGCCACTGTCCGGGTGCGCAAGGATGCCGATGCTTTTTCCGAGCCGTCAGCGAGCATGGGCTTTGAAAGCGAACTGGAGTTTGAGCTGGGCAAGGCGATGTTTGAGAAACTCTGGGTGTCGTCTCCCTCGTCAACCAAGGCCTCAGACGGCCTTGGCCCGCTTTACAATGCCCGCTCCTGCATGCGCTGCCACATCAATGATGGGCGCGGTCATCCCCCTGAGAGCCATGACGACAGCGCTGTCTCCATGTTCCTGCGCGTCGCGGTGCCTGATGAGACCGACCCAATGGTCGAGCGCATTGAGGGCTACCAAGGCACCATGGCCGACCCGACCTATGGCGGGCAGCTTCAGGATTTTGCTCTGGCTGGATATCCCGCAGAATATCGCCTGCGGATCGACTATCAAGAGATGAGCATACCCCTTGCGGGCGGGGATGAGGCCAGTTTGCGCAAACCAACTTACAAGGCTACCGATCTGGCCTATGGGCCACTGCATCCCGATGCCACGCTCAGCCCCCGCATAGCGCCGCAGATGATTGGCCTTGGGTTGCTCGAAGCCATTCCGGCGGCGGATATTCTTGCCAAGGCCGACCCGGAAGATATTGATGGCGATGGCATTTCCGGCAAGCCCAATATCATCTGGTCAGAGCGTTACCAGATGCCCATGTTGGGTCGCTTCGGTCTTAAGGCCGGCCGCCCGACGGTTGAGGAGCAATCTGCCGCAGCTTTCTTCCGCGATATCGGCATCTCCAATCCGCTCTTCCCTGATGCGTGGGGTGATTGCTCTTTGAACCAGAGCGACTGCCGCTCGGCGCTCCATGGCGACAAGGATGTGCGCGGGACGGAACTGGATGAGACTGGGCTTGATCTCGTCACCTTCTATAGTCGCCATCTCGGCGTCCCAGCGCGGCGCGATGTGGAGGACAAGACAGTTTTGCGCGGCAAAAAGCTGTTTCATGAGGTCGGCTGCGCCAGCTGTCATACCCCGTCCTACGTGACCCATCGTCTCAAGGATGAACCCGAATTGGGCTTCCAGCTGATATGGCCTTATACTGATCTTCTGTTGCATGATATGGGCGAAGGGCTCGCAGATGGCCAGCCCGAAGCCCGCGCTAACGGGCAGGAATGGCGTACGCCACCCCTCTGGGGCATTGGCCTCACCGAGCAGGTCTCCGGCCATCGCTTTTTCCTGCATGATGGCCGTGCTCGCTCTTTGTTGGAAGCCGTGCTCTGGCATGGCGGAGAAGCCGAGCCACAGCGAGACGCCGTTATCGCCATGCAGCCGGACGACCGCGCAGCCTTGATTTCATTTCTGGAAAGTTTGTAACCATGTGGAAATATTGCCTTATTCTTTACAGCTTGCTTCTCGCCCCGGCCTATGCGCAAGAGGTCGATATGCCAAAGCTCGTCACCAATGTGGTGAATGAGCATATTCTGCCCGGTTACGAACGCCTTGCGACCAGCTCGGCGGCTCTTTCCAAAGCGGTCGAGACCGGTTGCCCGGACGAACTGGATGCGGTGAAGGTGGCCTATAATGAGGCTTTTGATGCCTGGATGGGCGTCAGTCATCTGCGCTTTGGGCCTTCTGAAGAAAATAACCGCGCCTTTGCGCTGGCCTTCTGGCCCGATACAAGGGGCTTTACGCCCAAGACCCTTGCGAGCCTGCTCACAGACAATGACCCGGCCATTCATGATGCGGAAAAATTCAAGACGGTGTCCATCGCCGCGCGGGGCTTCTACCCGATGGAATTCCTGCTCTATGACACCCAGTTTACCGAGCAGCCCGCGCCTCAACGCTGCGATCTTATGGCGGTCATGGCAAAGGATATCGCGGATAATTCTTCGGCCATCTTTAGGGATTGGCAGGCAGGCTACGGCGAGATGATGATCAAGGCTGATAATGATATCTACCGCGCGCCCGAAGAAGCGGTACGCCAGATCTATACAGCGCTTACGACCGGCCTGCAGTTCACCGCTCAAACGCGCCTTGGTCGCCCGATGGGCAGCTTTGAAAAGCCACGCCCCAACCGCGCCGAAGCCCGACGCTCCGAGCGCTCACAGCGCCATGTTCTGCTCTCGCTTCAGGCAAACCGTCAGTTGGCCTCGCTTCTGTCGGAAAATGACGAGGATATTGATCGGGGCTTTGAGCGCGCGATCCGTATTGCTGAAGAGCTGGACGACCCTGCCTTTGCTGGCGTCGGATCAATACAGGGGCGCATTCGCGTGGAGGCGTTGCAGGGCGCCATCACATTCACAATTGATCTCGTGGCAGAGTATCTTGGGCCGAAACTGGGAATCTCTGCTGGCTTTAACGCACTGGATGGAGACTGATATGCCTGATCGTCGCTCATTTATCACCGGCCTGTTCGCTCTTGGCCTATGCCCGTCTGTCACCTGGGCCGATGCAGGCAGTCCGGCCTTCTTGTCTGCCGCCCGCAAGCCCGATGGAGCATATGCCCTGTTCGGCATTTCTGAGCAGGGGCGCACCATTTTCGAAATTGGCCTCCCCGGGCGTGGTCATGCCGCCGCAGCTCATCCCAAGCGGCCAGAAGCTGTGGCTTTCGCCCGCCGTCCGGGCAACTTCGCCATGGCGCTTGATTGCCGTAATGGTGAAACCAAGGCTGTGCTTCATTGCCCGAAGGGACGTCATTTTCAGGGGCACGGAGCCTTCTCGGAAGATGGCAGCCTGCTCTATACGGCCGAGAATGATTATGATCATGCACGGGGTGTCATCGGCATCTGGAATGCTGATCAGGGCTACAAGCGTGTGGGCGAATTCGCTTCCCATGGCGTCGGCCCGCATGATCTCAAGCTGATGCCCGACAAGAAGCATCTGGTGATCGCCAATGGCGGCATCGAAACCCACCCCGATAGTGGGCGCGAGAAGCTCAACATCCCCACGATGAAGCCCAATCTTGCCTATGTCACGCTTGATGGAGCACTGGTGGAGATGGTGGAGTTGCCGCAGGCAATGCACAAAAGCTCTATCCGTCATCTCAGCCTTGGAGCCGATGGCACCGTGGCCTTTGCCATGCAGTGGCAAGGCGACATCAACAATGCGCCGGCCATGCTGGGCCTGCACAAGCGCGGCGAAGAAGTCCGCCTGCTTGAAGCGCCAGACAATGAACAGCGCGTGCTGCAGGGCTATGTAGGCAGCGTCGCTCTGGATATGGAGCAGAAGCTGCTGGCCGCTTCGTCCCCGCGTGGCGGTGTGGTGCATCAGTTCGACACTGATACCGGCGAATTCTTGGGTGCGATCCATGAAGAGGATGTTTGCGGTCTGGCCATTCGCGATCACAAACTTGTTCGCACCAGCGGCATGGGCATCGTCTGTCTCTCTGAAGATATGGCGGGCACCCAGATGGACAAGATGCGCGTCACCCATCGCTATCAATGGGACAATCACCTGATCCCCATTGGATAGACGGGGAGAGCGAAGCACATAAAAAAGGCGACCGGTTCTGGTCGCCTTTTTTGTTTCAGTCTGAGGGGGCCGCGTCAAATGCGCTATGCACGCTCACTTAGCACCAGCTGCTTGTCCATGCGCTCAAGGGCTGCACTGTTGTGCGTGATAAGCAAGATGGTGCGGTCTGATTCATCGTCCAGAATCCGGTTGAGGATTTCCCGCTCCATCTGTGGATCAAGCCCTTCACCCGGTTCATCCAGAACCAGAATGGGCGCCGGGGAGAGCAGGGCGCGGGCAATGGACAGCCGCCGGATCTGTCCGCCGGAGAGTGTGCCGCCTGCTTCGCCTACAAAGCTATCAAGTCCCTCTTCCTGCGCGGCCACATAATCGGATAGCTGCACCTGATCGAGCACCCTATTGAGCATGGTGTCGCTTGCGTCCGGATTGGCCACCAGCAGGTTGCCCTTGAGGGTGGTGTTGAACAGATGTGGCTTTTGTGGCGCCACGGCAAAATGCGCTCGCAGGCTTTCGGCACTGAAGCGGCTATATGGCTGCCCGTCGATGAGAATTTCTCCGCCGGAGAGTGGCCAGAAGCCAACCAGTGCGTTGATGATGCTCGACTTGCCAATGCCTGAAGGGCCGACGATGGCAACCCGTTCGCCCGGAGCAACTGAAAGGCTGAGCTGGTCAAAAGCACTTGGGGCGCCTTCTTCATAGGCAAGGCTTACGGCCTTGAGTTCCAGTGAAGGGGTTGCGGTCGGTTTGATGTCGATGGCCTCTTCGCTCCATGCGGAAATCCCTTTGGGCTCCTGATCCGTCAGGCCAAACAGGCGCTTGGCTGCAACCTGCGTTTCGATGAAAGCGCGGATGGCAACGGGCAGGGGCACGATGACCTCGAAGCTCGCCATGGCAAACAGCATCAGCATCGGCAGGATCGGGCCTTCAAAGCTGCCGTCGCTGACTTTGGGAATGATGAACCAGAGAGCCGCGAACATGGCAAGGCTGGCCGCAAGGGTCAGCGCGCTTTGCGACGCAGCCTGAAGCTTGGCAAGCCGCAACTGGCTGGCGCATAGGCCGCTCGATTGCGCTTCAACCGTCTGGCGGTAATCATCATCGCGGCCATAAACCAGCATTTCGCGCAGGGCCTGTTGCCCTTCCACCAGCGTGGACCGCATCTGAGCGGATTCCAGCACCTGATCGCTGGCAGCCTTGCGCCCGAAATGGTGAATGAGCCATGGGGTCAGGATGCCGCCGAGGAAATAGAGCACGATCAGCGATAGGGCCAAGCCAGCGGAGAAATAGCCGGCAAAGAAGCAGAAAATGGGAACCGCAATGAGAGCAACCAGCGAAGGCACCAGAACACGCAGGTAGAAATTCTCCAGCGTAGTGATATCCGCCCCGATCCGCGAGAAGACATCGCCGCTTTTCATGCCCTGCAATCCGGCGGGAGCCAGCGGTTCCATCCGGTCATAAAACCAGCGCCGCATCTCGGCTACCAGCCGGAGGGTTGCCTCATGGGTAACGAGCCGCTCGGCATAGCGCCCGACAGTGCGGGTGATCGCCATGGCGCGGATGATGGCCGCCGGAGTGAAATAGTTCATGGTCACGCCAGCCAGTCCGGCCAGCGCCATGGCGGCAATGAACCAGCCGGAAATGGACATCAGGATCACATTGGCCAGCGCCGTGATCAGCGAGAGGAAAACCCCAAGGATGATCCAGCCGGTCCAGGGACGCATCAGCCCGAGCAATTTTTTGAACTCAGCCATGCTGCACCTCCGTGGATTTGCTTGCGAAGCTGGAACGCACCAGCCCCGCATAGGCGCCGTCTTTCTCTATCAACGCGTTGTGGGGGCCCATTTCCGCGATTTTGCCCTGCTCCAAGACGAGAATGACATCTGCCTGCTCGATTGTGTGCAAGCGGTGGGCGATGGTAATCGTCGTTGCGCTTTGTTCCAGAGCCTGAAGCGCATTCTGGATTCTGGCTTCATTCTCGCGGTCAAGATGCGCCGAGGGCTCATCAAGCAAAACGAGCGGTGCGTTGCGCAAGAGGGCTCTGGCAATGGCGATCCTTTGAATTTGCCCGCCGGAAAGCCCAGCACCTTTTTCGTTGAGCTGATGGTTATAGCCATCGCTCAGCCCCGTGATGAAGTCATGAGCCTGTGCCAATTTGGCGGCGGCCTCAACGGCTTCGGTCCCCGCATCGGGCTGTCCATAGCGGATGGCATCAAGGATGGTGCCGGAAAAGAGTGTCGGCTTTTGTGGCACATAAGCCAACTGCGCACGCCATTCCGCGATCGGAAGAATTGAAAGATCAAGACCATTGACCAGTATCTGGCCTTCACTTGGCTGGGCGAGCCCCAGAATCAGATCGATGATCGTACTCTTGCCTGCTCCGGACGGGCCAACAAGGGCAAGGCTCTTGCCAGCAGCAAGCGAAAAGGAAACATCCTCAAGCGCACGAGACCCATCGGGATAGACAAAACCAACAGAACGGAATTCAAGCGAAATGCCCTGCTTGAGATCTGGTAGTGCATCAAGGGAGCCCTCTTTCTTTTCTGTGCCATCGTCCATCTCCATAACGGAGACCATTGTTTCGGCGGCCCCGACCGCTTCCATGCGGGCATGATAGTGAGTGCCCATGTTGCGCAGAGGCAAATAGAAATCCGGCGCCAGCAGCAGAACATAAAAGCCGTCAAAGAAGGTCATGTTGCCATAAAGCAGCCGAAAGCCGATGAACACGGCGATAATGGCAATGGAAACCGTGGCAAAGAATTCCAGAACGAGCGAGGAAAGAAAAGCCACGCGCAACACACTCATCGTGGTGCGGCGATAGCTCTCGGCCATGCGCGAAACGGTTTCCGCTTCCCGACGTGAAGCGTTGAAAAGCTTGAGAGTCGTCAGACCCTGAATCATGTCAAGGAAATGAGCGGAAAGCCGCGCCAGTTTGCGCCACTGTTTCTGGTTGAGACGCTCGGTGCCCTTGCCGATGAGGATCATGAAAACGGGAATGAGCGGTGCGGTAACCACCATCACCACCGCCGAGAGCCAGTCTCGTGTGAGGGTAACCGCCAGAATAGCGAAAGGCAGCAGAACCGTCATCACCATCGCAGGCATATAGCGGGCGAAGTAGCCTTCCAGCGCTTCGATGCCTTCGGTCAATGTGGTGACCTGATCTCCAACTGCATTTTCGCTGCCGCGCTCAAGGATAGGGCCCTTGGCAATGAGGCGCGCAAGCAGATCCTTGCGCAATGTGTGCTTGAGATCAATGGCGGCTTTGAGAGCCAGACGCTCGGAAAAATAGGAAAGAACCGCCCTGAGCACAAACAGGATCAGCAGCGGTGGCAAGAGAAACAGCAGATCTGTAAGCGTTGCCTGATGTGTAAGGACTGAATCGACACAGAAGGCAATCACGCCCATTTGCACGATCAAAACGATGCCGGCAGCAAAGGAAAGTACAATGGAAAGATTGAGAGGCCGCCGGGCTCTGCGCGACTGGGCTTTGAGAAAGGCTGAAATGTGTTTCGTGGACATTGAGGTCCCTGATTGTTCGGCCTTTATTGGCCCACATACGACATGACCGGGCGGACCCGGTCATGAAAAGGTTTATAATGGTTGAAAGGTGCTAATCAAGTATCCTTTTCGTCATAGTTATCTTGGGCTTCATACCACATGACATTGATCACGCCGACGGAAAGGGCGGCAGTCAATCCAAGGATCCATGCAAAATACCACATTATTAGGTCTCCTTTCCGGTTCTCAGTAAGCCGAATGGCTGCGTGCTTCGATTTCGTCCATGGTGACACGGCCCCACATGCGCCAGTAGCACCAGATGGTGTAAAGCAGCACGATCGGCACGAAAATCACAGCCGTCCAGAACATGACCGTCAGGGTCAGGTGGCTGGAGGTCGCATCCCAAACCGTCAAGGACGAATTCGGGCTGGTGGTCGAAGGCATGATGAACGGGAACATGGACAGCCCCGCGGTGGAGATGATGCCTGTCATGCCCAGCGCGCTGAACAGGAAGGCAAAGCCACCTTTGCCAGCCTTGCTCATCAGAGCCATCAGAAGCGGGCAGAGAATGCCAAGGGCCGGAGCCAGAATGGCGATAGGATAGTTGCTGTAGATATTGAACAGCGCACCGGCTTCGCGAGCCACTTCCTTGGCAAGCGGGTTCGGCATGGCATCATAGGCTGGCTGGCTGACGATAACGAACCAGTTGAAGTTGCCTGCCCAGATCCACAGACCGGCAAGAGCAAACAGCACAGCCGTTGCAACACCGGCATAGAAGCCATATTGACGTGCCCGCGCAGCAACCACTTCATCGGCCCGCATCTGCAACCATGTGCTGCCGTGTCCGGTAAGCATGGCAACAGAGACCAGCCCGGCCAGAATGGCAAACGGGTTGAGCAGCGGCAACAGGGCCCACAGGAACTTGGCGTCATAGGTCACACGCAGGAATTCGTCCAGATGGAACGGAACGCCCTGCAGCAGGTTGCCGAAAGCAACACCGAAGATCAGGGACGGGATGAAGCCACCGGCAAACAGCCCCCAATCCCATGCATTGCGCCAGCCTTGCTTCTCGATCTTGGAGCGATAGTCAAAGCCGACAGGGCGGAAGAACAGGGCAAACAGCACCAGCAACATGGCTAGATAAAAGCCCGAGAATGCAGCTGCATAAACAGCTGGCCACGCCGCGAAGATGGCGCCACCGGCGGTGATGAACCACACCTGGTTGCCGTCCCAGTGCGGGCCGACAGTGTTGATGATGATGCGGCGTTCCGGGTCATTTTTGCCGAGGAATGGCAACAAGGTGCCAACCCCCATATCCATGCCATCAGTGATGGCGAAGCCGATAAGCAGCACGCCTACGAGCGCCCACCAGGCAAATTTCAGGATTTCATAATCGATAATCATCGCTTTTTCCTATCAGTGGGTCTTACTCAGCCGGAGCCAAAGACGACGGCTTGGATTGTTCATGGTGATAGCGACCGGTATGGAGCGAGCTCGGACCCAGTCGTGCAAACTTGAACATCAGCCACACTTCGATGACCAACAGGAAGGTGTAGAAGGCGAGGAAGCCGGTGAGCGAGAAGATCAGGTCTGCGATCGTCAGGCTGGATGCAGCCAGGAAGGTCGGCAGAACTTCACCAATGGCCCAGGGCTGACGGCCATATTCGGCCACGAACCAGCCAAGCTCGACAGACAGCCACGGCAACGGAATGCAGATGACCAAAAGTTTGAGCAGCCAGCGTTTTTCCTCGATCTGCTTTTTGGCAGTGTAGTAGAAGGAGAGGGCAAACAGTCCGAGCATGGTAAAGCCGAAGGCAACCATGATGCGGAAGCTCCAGAACAGATATGGCACGGACGGAATGGAATCGTCCACTGCGGCCGTAATCATCTCGTCAGTCGCATCCATCGGATTGTCGATATAGCGCTTGAGAAGCAAACCATAGCCCAGATCTTTCTTATGCAGATTGAAGACAGCCTTGGTTTCTTCAGACTTGTCACCGGCACGCAGCATGGTGAGCTTGTCATAGGCGATCATGCCTGAGCGAATACGGGCTTCATGCTGGGCTTTTAGATCGGAAATACCGATCACCTGCTTGTCCAGCGAGCGCGTGGCGATGAGGCCCATGACCCATGGAATCTCGATGCCATAGTCGACCCGCATTTCTTTATCATTCGGCCAGCCGATCAGGTTGAAGGAAGCCGGTGCTTCTTCGGTGTGATATTCCGCCTCAATTGCGGCCAGTTTCACCTTTTGCACATCGCCCAGTTCATAACCGGATTCATCACCCAGCACGATAACCGACAGGGACGCAGCAAGGCCGAAGCCGGCGGCCACAGCAAAGGAGCGCTTGGCAAAGGCCAGATCGCGGCCCTTGAGAATATACCATGCAGAGATGCCGATTACGAACATGGAAGCTGTGACATAGCCAGCGGCAACCGTATGTACGAATTTCACCTGTGCGACCGGATTGAGGACCACTTCAGCGAAGTTGGTCATCTCCATACGCATGGTTTCGGCAGAGAATTCAGAGCCGACCGGATTCTGCATCCAGCCGTTGGCAACCAGAATCCACAAGGCCGAAAGGTTCGATCCCAAAGCGGTAAAGAAGGTTACCGCCAGATGCTGGCGCTTGGAAAGCTTGTCCCAGCCAAGGAAGAACAGACCCACGAAAGTGGATTCAAGGAAGAAGGCCATCAGGCCTTCGATGGCTAGCGGCGCACCGAAGACGTCCCCCACATAGTGGGAATAGTAGGACCAGTTCGTGCCGAACTGGAATTCCATGGTCAGACCGGTGGTCACACCCAGGGCAAAGTTGATACCGAACAACTTGCCCCAGAATTTGGTCATGTCTTTATAGACTTCCTTGCCGGTCATCACATAGACCGATTCCATGATCACGAGCATCCATGTGATGCCCAGTGTCAGGGGAACGAACAGGAAGTGGTAAAGCGCAGTGGCAGCAAATTGCCAACGCGACAGATGGACGAATAGATCGCCATAAATAGGTTCCATGACAGCTCTCTTTGATGCTGTATCAACCCATTTGCAGGGTGTTGGTCCCGTAGCAGTCAGGATCCTGCAGTGTGGTCGATTGGTCAGATATTAAGTGAACAGAATGTTGGGCGTTTAAAGAAGTGGAGGCGCGCGGCTGGTGCCGACGCGGGGAGAAAGAGACAGCGTCCCGTCAGAAGGGGCGGTTGGCCAGAAAACTGTTGTAATCGAATGGACTGGCCGCTCGCAAGCCTGTGCATGATTATTGAAGCCTAGGTCATGCAGCGCTGTGAGAGCACAGATTGCACAGTCATTTTCAAGGGTGGCGGGCGTCTCGTCTCCATCGAAAGAAACGCCAGCCAGACCATTGGCTGTGCAGATAATCGGGAAATACATGTCCTCACCCGTAGCGCCAGCTGCAGCTTTCGCGCTGGTGGACAGGTGAATACCGAAAGCCAGAACCTGCAGCCACATAGCGCACAAGGCGAGCAAGGTGATCGCTCGTTGGCTGCGCATGCGTTTAAACAGGGTAGGCTTCTGGTTCATCAATCGTCGTTCGATTTCGTTTGAATTCTGAATGGCTTTGGATGCGGATTACGTCTGCTCATAAAAGTGCATTTTGTATTCATATTTGAAAATCAAGAGTTTTTACATGGGGCATCTCGCCACACCCTGAACCGCTTTTTCCAGTCTATCCCTTGTCCAGACCTGCGAATACACTGCGACTTATGGGATTTTGGTAGCATCACGTTTCTACCGAAGTGGATATCGCTGCATAAAAAACCCGTTTTGGCCTTTGTCACGCTTCGCTTTTCATAAAATTTTGCACCCCTTCAAGCCCATGCAACAGCCTGACGCAAGTTTGCTTGGGCATTTTGTATATCAATTGCGAACCCGATGCGACGAGCGCGTCAAAGCGAGGATTAAATGAGCAACTCAGACGGCTTGATGGGAAAATATTTTTCTCTGCACTCCTCTTTGAGACCGAGCCTGCTGCAGATAATTGGTTTGGTGCTTGCCGTGTCCATGGCCAATGCTGCTGACGCGAAGCAACCTGCTAACAGCAAAACGGTTGAGGCGGGAATAAGTTCCGAGAAAAAAGAAAAAACCATTGATCAGATCGGTGCCAATAGTTTCTGCGAAAATATCTCCGATTTGGCGTCAGAACAAAGATATGCCTGGCAGCTGCAGAATCTCATCGCGTTGCAAAGTGACATAGACGAGCGCATCGAAAAACTCGAAACGCTTCGCGCAAATGTCAAGGACTGGATCGCCAAACGCGACAAGGTGCTTAGCGACGTCAAGGAACATATCATCACGGTCTACGAGCGTATGCGCCCTGAAGCGGCGGCGGAAAGGCTAGCCGCTGTTGATGATCAGGTTGCCATCGCTCTTCTCGCCAAAATGAAGCCGCGTATCGTGAGCGCCATTCTCAACGAAATGGATGCAGACAGGGCGTCGGACCTGACACAGGAAATGGCGTCACTGGTTGAAATCAAGTCTGGAGAACGGGATCAATGACCACTCTTCTCACCAAAGCCATGGTTCCCCTCTTCGGGATTTTGCTGCTTGCCGGATGCGCCAACAATCAGGAGAAGATCGGGGCCACTCCGGAATTGTCTCCCATGGGCAATGGCCTGCGGCAGCCGATGATCAACCCGACGCTTGTCGGCTATCAGCCAACTCAGCAAAGAAGCTTTCATGCCATCTGGACCGAGGATCGCAATCAGTTTTTCCTCGAACCACGCGCCAAGCGGGTGGGGGATGTCTTGACTGTTCTCATCAATATTGAAGATGAAGCCAGCCTCGACAATGCTTCCGATCGCAGCCGCGACAGCTCAGAGAAGCAGTCTCTGGGCTTCGGGTTCAGTTTGTTCGGTTTCGGCGAAGATGGCGACGCGGATCTGGATGCAGAATCGAAAAGCTCCACCAAGGGCAAGGGTGCCATCAATCGCAAGGAAGAGATTGATTTGCAGATCGCGGCCGTCGTGACTCAGGTCTTGCCCAACCACAATCTGGTGATTTCCGGCAGTCAGGAAGTGCGCGTGAACGCTGAAGTCCGGGTGCTTAATGTCGAGGGCATCGTGCGCCCGCGAGACATCGCTGCGAACAATGTCATCACGTACGACAAGATCGCCGAGGCTCGCATTTCCTATGGTGGCCGCGGACGCATCACCGAGATGCAACAGCCCGCATGGGGCCAGCAGGTTTATGATCGGTTTGTGCCCTTCTAGGAAGCGTCTGCTCCAACCCGTTTGAGGATGTGAAGGCGAGCCCCTCGCATCCGCTTCCGCACTCTCTGTTCCATCGTGCAAGTTTGAGAAGGATAAACCGCCAAGATGTCGAATATTATGGTTTTGTCAGATGGTGAAGTGAAGGCCAAGTCGAGCAAGCCTGACATGGGCCTGTTTGTTACGATCCTCATCATGACGCTTCTGGCCGCCGGAATTGGCGCTTTTGTTGGCATGCAACTGGTCAACCAGACCCGCCACATCGTTCTGGAAGAAAAGAGGGAGAGAGAAACCCCTCCTGTTCATGCGCTTTATGATAGCCCAAGTGAAATCGTTGCGATCAAGCCGATCATTGTCAATCTGGCAGGTGTCGAAAAGGCCTTCGTGCGGGTGCAGGGCTCAATTGTCTTTAGTGAAGCCGCGATGGAGCAGTCCAAAATTCTGGTCAGTCAGGTGGAAAGCGACATCGCAGCCTATCTCAGAACCCTCAAAGTCTCAGACCTGGAAGGGGCAACCGGATTGCAGAATTTGCGGGAAGACCTCAACCAACGGGCCAAAATCAGGGCGGATGACAGTATTCGTGAATTCATCCTCGAGACGATGGTGATCCAGTGAAAAGACTAGCTTACGGCCTCCCCCTCTTTCTGCTGCTTGCCAGCCCGGCATGGGCCCAGTCGATTGATTTGAACAGCATTCTGCCAAGTGGAGAAGCCTCCGCATCGGGCCGGATGATCCAACTGATTGCCCTCATCACGGTCCTGTCTCTGGCGCCAGGTCTCCTCATCATGGTGACCAGCTTCATCCGCTTTTCGATCGCCTTTTCCTTCTTGCGTTCAGGTATGGGATTGCAATCAACGCCCTCCAATATGGTGATGATCTCTCTGGCTCTCTTCATGACCTTCTACGTCATGGGACCAACCTTCGATCAGGCCTGGAAAAATGGCGTACAGCCACTGCTCGATAACCAGATCACCGAAGCGCAGGCTTATGAACGCGTGGCCTCGCCCTTCCGCTCCTTCATGCTGCAGCATGTGCGGGATGAAGATATCGGCATGTTTTCCGATCTGGCCATAGCCAATCTCAATGCCACGGAGGCAACCTCGCCGGACGAAGTGGAGATGCGGGTGCTGATCCCTTCCTTTATGATTTCAGAGCTTAGGCGCGGTTTTGAAATGGGCTTCCTCATTGCCTTGCCCTTTCTGGTGATCGACCTGATCGTTGCAACCATCACCATGTCCATGGGCATGATGATGTTGCCTCCCACAGCCATTTCGCTTCCCTTCAAGGCGCTCTTTTTCGTGCTTATCGACGGCTGGAACATCCTCGTCGGCAGCCTCATACGCTCTTTCTTCTAAAGGAGAGAAGCTCTCTCTCTTTGTTCCAAGGCAGCAAAGCCCTCTTGCCAGGCACTGGTTCAGTGTCTGGCCTTTTTTGTTCTGACAGGCCTTTGGTCAATCTACTCGGCTTTATCGAAAAGGCGAGAAAACTTCGCCGAAAATTTGAATTAAAACATAAAATAATAAAATAAAATCAATAAGATAGGTGATATTCCGACAGCTTCGGGCAAGTTTGGTGGCTTAAAACTGGATTATCGGAATTTGATGGAGAATCCAAATGGAACCTGTCTATTTGATGAAGCTGGCAAATGCGCATCAGAATTGGCTCTCGGTTCGCGAGAACACGATCGCCCAGAATGTCGCCAATGCCAACACACCAGGCTATCGGGCAAAGGACGTGGAAAGCTTCACCGCGCTCTTTGACAAAGCCCATGTTCGCATGGCCAGCACCCAACCTGGACACATGACCGCCATGAATGCTGCAACGCGGAGTGTCGATGTTGAGAAGAAGGATAGCTGGGACGTCACATATTCCGGAAACTCGGTCTCACTGGAACAGGAAATGATGAAAGCCGGTGAAGTCGCCCGAGATCATACTCTGACAACGAATTTGATCAAATCCATCCACAGTATGATGTTGATGGCAGCGAAGGCACAGTGATGATTGATCCTCTTTCCGCGACATTTCGCATCTCCTCTACCGGATTGTCCGCGCAGGCAGAGCGCATGCGCGTCATTTCCGAAAACCTGGCAAACGCCCAGTCGACCGGAGCGACCCCCGGCTCCGATCCCTATCAGCGCAAAACAATTGTCTTTTCCGAAGAGATGGATCGGGCAGCCGGTGCGTCACTCGTGAAGGTCAAGAATGTCGGCGTCGATAATGCGCCCTTCTCGGTTGAATATGATCCGACCAATCCGGCCGCTGACGAAAACGGGCAGGTGAAAATGCCCAACGTCAACACCATGATCGAACTGGCCGACATGCGCGAGACCAATCGCAGCTACGAAGCCAACCTCAAAGTCATGACCCAGACACGCAGCATGGTTCTGCGCACAATCGATCTGCTCAGGAGCTAGTGATGATAGACAGTTTGAATTCAGTATCCAGCCTGACAACCCGGGGCAGCGATTTCAACGGCGTTTCGGAAACTCGCTTCATCAGCAATGGCGGCAAAACGGCTGCGATTGATGTAACGGGAACGGTCGATGAAGCTGGCAATACATTTGCTGACTATTTCGCCGGCGTAACCACGGACGCGATCAACACAGTCAAGATGGGCGAAACGACTGCCATTGAAGGCATCGAGGGCAAAGAGTCCGTGCAGAATGTGGTTGACGCAGTGATGAATGCAGAGTTGGCGCTGCAAAGCGCAATTGCCATTCGAGACAAGGTTGTCGCCGCCTATCAGGAAGTCAGTCGCATGACCATCTAGTGGCGCGGGGAGATGGCGGACAGGCGCCGCGGGTCTCCCTTGTCATGGATGTCACGTTATATTTCAGATCGAGGGAAAAACAATGAAAGCTCTTGCCATTGCTGCGACCGGAATGAGCGCGCAGCAGCTTAATGTTGAAGTGATTGCCAACAACATCTCCAATATGAACACCACTGGCTTCAAGCGGGCGCGTGCCGAATTCACCGATCTTCTGTATCAGGCGGTTCGCGTACAGGGCGTTCCCAACCGCACCGGTGAAGCTCCGATCCCCGAAGGGGCTCAACTCGGCCTTGGCGTGCGGGCTGCCGCGATCCGCAATCTGCATACCCAGGGTACTTTGAACAATACCTCTGGCACCTTCGATTTGGCCATCGACGGCAAGGGCTGGTTCACGGTCAGCAATGCCGATGGCGACACCTTCTATACCCGCGCCGGATCTTTCAATACCAACGGCGAGGGACGCTTGGTCACCTCGGACGGATATCCGATCGAACCGGCCATTTCCGTTCCCGACGGGACGACCGATATCGAGATCAACGAGACCGGTCAGGTCTATGCCATAATTGATGGACAGGATGCGCCCCAGTTGCTGGGACAGCTGCAGTTGGCGGTCTTTGCCAATGATTCCGGTCTTGAAGCCAAGGGTGCCAACCTGTTTGCAGAAACGGAAGCCTCGGGGGAAGCTGTTGAAGGCAATGCCGGGGATGAAGGATTTGGCATTATCCGTCAAGGCTATCTGGAAGATTCCAACGTTGATCCTGTGAAGGAAATCACCGCTCTTATCGCTGCCCAGCGCGGCTATGAAATGAACTCCAAGGTCATTCAGGCTGTCGATGACATGGCTGGCGTTGTAACGCAGGGAATACGCTGATGGGCAAAGCGCTTCACACGCAGGCTCCGGCTATGCCCGAACAGCAGCGTCGGCTGCTGTCTGTGCTGGGGGGTACGCTAATGCTGCTTTGCCTATGGGCAAACCAGGTTCTGGCAGCCACCCCGGCGGTTACGTTGCCAGTGCCGCGTACAACAATCGCGCAAGGGCAGGTCATTACGCTGTCAGCTCTGGAAAAACGCCGCTTTAGAGCCAACAGGATCGACCGTTTTTCGGTTGTGCCCAACATCAACGACATTTTGGGCAAGGAAGCGGTGCGTCGTCTGCCGGTTGGTGAGCCTATTCCCAAGTCGGCCTTGCGGCGGCGCGAAGCCGTCAAGCGCGGCGAACCCGCTCAGCTGGTGTTTCAGGATCGCGGTCTGGAAATCGTTGCCCATGTCGAGCCTCTCGAGGACGGCATCGTGGGGGAGATTATCCGGGTGCGCAACATTGATACCGGATTGATCGTCGTTGGGCGCGTTGAAGAAAATGGAACGATTTCGATAGGGCCATAACATGAAGACTCTCAGCAGATGCCTTGCGGCAGTCCTTTGTACTCTGTTGCTTGCGACCAGTGTCAATGCGGCCGTGCGCATCAAGGATGTGACCTCTCTGGAGGGCATGCGCGATAACCAGATCATCGGCTATGGGCTTGTCGTCGGGCTGAAGGGCTCAGGCGATACCATGCGCAACTCGCCCTTTACCGAGCAATCGCTACAATCCATGCTCGATAGCATGGGGGTCAATGTTCGCGATGCAAACCTCAGAACCCGCAATGTCGCCGCCGTTGTGGTAACAGCCAATTTTCCGGCCTTTGTCAAAAAGGGAACGAAAATAGATATCAATGTGGCCTCGCTGGGGGATGCATCGTCTCTCTCTGGCGGCACACTGATTGCAACGCCGATGATGGGATCCGATGGCAAGGTTTATGCTGTTGCACAAGGGGGGCTCGCTGTCGCCGGCTTTTCCGAACAGGGTGCTGCTCAATCCTTGCAGGAAGGGATTGCGACCTCTGGCATGATTCCCAATGGCGCCATCGTCGAGCGGGAACTGGCCGACGACTTTATCAATCTACGCTCTTTTGTGCTGCAACTGACCAATCCGGATTTCAACACGGCCGTGCGCATTGCCGACGCCATCAACGCTTTCTCGCGGGAACGGTATGGTTTGAAGCTGGCCAAGGAGCGGGATTTCCGCTCAGTCGTCCTGCGTAAGCCGGGCAAGATAAGTGCTACGCGCTTTATTGCCCAGATTGAAAGGCTGGTCATTCAGCCCGATACGCCGGCCAAGGTGGTTGTTGACGAACGCACGGGCACTGTCGTGATCGGAAACCATGTACAGATCTCCACCGTTGCGGTCACCTATGGCAGCATGGTGGTGCGCATAACCGAGAGACCGATAGCCAGTCAACCCGCGCCATTCTCGGAAAATGGGCAGACTGTCGTCTTGCCGGACACGAGCATTGATGTAAACCAGGATGGCGGCTCCCTGTCCATCATCGGAGGGACGGACTTGCAGACCATCGTCAGTGGTCTCAACCGGATTGGGCTCAGACCGTCAGGTGTGATCTCTATCCTCCAGACCATGAAAACGGTAGGGGCTTTGCAAGCAGAACTTGTAATCCAGTAGGTTCGAGCCGGGGCACCAGAAGCAGGCCTCAGAGGGCCGTAAACGCCGTTTCAGAGGCTATCGGTTATGTCTGCAAGGAAACACATCATCGCTGTAGGTTAATAAAAAAGGGCCTTTTGAGGCCCTTTTTTATTGTCCATGGATGTCAATTATTTCTCCTTCACGAGCCTGGGAAAGTGCTGCGCATTTCGACTCGTGGATATATTGAGAAACAGTTTGCTATCAAAAATGGCGATTGGTAAAATTTACAATGATAGTTTGGCTGTAGTATGTAGTATCACGAATCTAATTTATCCAAAGTGGAAAATTTGAAAAGTTATTGTTTCGATAGTGCTATTAGATTGTGTGTAATATAATTGTAAACAGTCGTTAACTATTTCCAAATCCGTGCCTTGATTGTGTCAAATCTGAAGCATAAATATCTAACAAATCGAGTGCATTAGGTCGCTTGAATAAAATCATTTAGAAAAATAGTGTCACTTTTAGACATAATTCTACTAAAAGAACGCCCTTCCCATTTATATTTCTTTTTCCGCGCCTTCTGAAAGATGTTTTGAAGCGTGTGATTTCTAGTGACGACAGCGTCTCATTGCAATACCTCTATATCTACCAAGAATGGAGTATTTCGATGATCGTACTAATTGAACAACGAGAGCTGGTGTCTGACGGCTATACCGCCGGATTTCAGCGTGAAGGGGTGCCATCCATCGGTATTGTTCCGCAGGAGTTTGGCAGCTGGGTGACCAGTCTCTCCGATACAGATATCAATGCGGTTGAAGCTTTCCTTTTGGGGGATTGTGAGGAGAGGATCAGGTATCCGGGCCTCATTCGCTCCCGTTGCCGCAAAACCCCTCTTATCGCACTGAATGATAAAACTTCTCTGGAACAGACCCTGGATCTGTTTGCGGCCGGTTTTGATGACGTGGTTAGCAAACCCATCCATGTAAAAGAAATCCTCGTCAGGGCTGCTGTGATCAGCCGTCGAGCAGGAGTGGAAGCTGAAATGCAGCATGAAGAAGGTGATGTCCGTGTCTATTTCGACGGACGGTCTCCGGAGATTTGCGGTGAAGCACTGGAGCTTCCCCGTCGCGAGCGACGCATTCTGGAATATCTCGTCAAGAACAGGGATCGCCGCGTCAGCCGTGCCCAGATCTACAATGCAGTCTATGGACTGCTGAACGAAGATGTCGAAGAAACCGTCGTGGAAAGCCATATCAGCAAGTTGCGCAAGAAACTGAAGCTGCGGCTTGGATATGACCCGATCGATTCAAAACGGTATCTTGGCTATATGTTCAATGCGCTTACAGAGCAGGGCTAAGCGCAAGACTTTAAACAAAGGCGTTGAACCCGACATATAGCGGGGCGAACGATAAGCCACAGGAGGCCAAGAAAAATAGCAGCAATAGGCTGCAAGCTGATTGAAACGAAGTTATTTCCAAATTTGCACTTATATTGGTGTTTCGGCATGATGGCCGAAATGAAAAGTTCTTCTCCCGACAGGTATTCCACCTAGAGGGTTTTCAAAAAAGAAAAACGGTATATTGAGAAGCAGCATGAAGCGTGCTCTCAAATGCCCCGTCATTGCTCTTCACGCTTGATGTGAGGAGGGATGTGTCCCTGGCTTGGTTCTTCGAGACGAACCTGAGCAGGCGCGTCGGCCTGCCTGCATGCATGAAGAGATGATATGCGCCCCAATTTGGGGCATGCCATGGTATCTTGCTGAAAAATTGCCAGAATGCCCGATCCGAAGGGGTGGTCAAATCCCCAAAACGATTCTTTGGCTGCTCTGATCCTTCAAGTGAGCAATGCAGAGATCTCCCCGTCAGTCATGGCTTTACGGAATGGCATGGGCGTTGAGCGCCCACCTGTGATCAAGGATGGCAGACGACGTTGGGAACCACCCCCTCGGCATGATCAAGCGTTTTCTCTTCCAGAGGAATATAACAATCTTGTCTAGAGATCTGAAAACCCTCAGATCCCAGACATTCATACATCCAGACATCCATACAGGCGATTTTAGCGCCTTTTTAGGAGTGCGGAGCAAAGGGGGGCCAGCTGGCAGCTCGATAAGGCGCACAGGGCTTCTCAATCGCCTGTATGGGGCCTGTAAGCGGCGTAGGAGCAGCTTGGCGCTTTCGGTATATCGTAGGCGCGGGAAAAAGAGAGGGAACCGCAGCGGTTCAGACTTGGGAAGTGGAGATTGAGGCACAGCACTGCTGCAGTGCGAGGGCTGGCTTTAGCCCATAGAGCAATTCGCAGCCCATTTGATTGGACAATAACGCAGAGAAACACGCGCCAAGGCCAAGGGAATGACAGAGTGCTTAAAAACCACTCTCGATATGATCATAGACAATCTGGGTAAAGCTGGTGATCTGTGTGCCGATGAAGGTGCCGCTGGCGATGAGCATCAGGAAGATGACGAGGATCTTGGGAATGAAAGTCAGCGTCATTTCCTGCACCTGCGTCAAGGCCTGAAACAGGGCAATTGCCAGACCAATGACCATTGCAGCCCCCACGGCAGGGCTGGCTGCAACAATCACGGTCCAAAAGGCTTCTCGAACAAGATCGAGTGCATCTACTTCATTCATCAGGAAATCGTAACCCCGGCGCCAACAACCACATTTGTGCCGTCTTCAAGGCTTGCGACAACGCCATCAGAGGCAATCGTAACAGAAGAAATCGTGCCTGAAATTTCGGAGCCATCGAGTGTTGCCGAGAGGATTTTTCCAACCAAAGAACCGGACTGGTTTACATAAAGCTGCGAGAGCACATTATCGAGCTTGTTGTTGGTTTGGATATTCTGCTCCACATTCGAGAATGAGGCCAACTGTCCCATTTGTTCGGACATGTCGGTCGGATCAGTCGGATCCTGATATTCCATCTGCGTGACCATCATCTGCAGGAATGCATCATAATCAAGGGTCATGGCATCCGAGGTACTGGAAGACGACTGGGTGGAGGTCGTAGTCGTGGTTGAAGTAACGGCTGAAACGGACATTCTGGTTAATCCTTCTGGTAGCAGGGTAAGAGATTTTCCTGGGCTGACAAATTGCTCGATATGGTAGGCGGGTTAGCAATGCGCTTCTGGCGATGATGACTGATCGAAGCGCATATCCGTGCTCTCATGGATATCAACGACGTCGCTCAGGAGGCTTTCTTCCAGCGCATAAAGGGCGCGGATGCGTTTCATGGCCTCGTAATAGTTACCGGCATTGACCACATCCACGATTTCCTGAATACCTGCACAGAGCCGATAATGATCAACCGTATCGGTTAGGCTGCGGGCGAATTTCAGGAATGTCTTGTGTGCCTCTTCAATGTTGGTTGGAGAGGTGAACATCATCTGGGCAATGAAATAAAGCTGCCGCAGAGGGGTGGTTGTTTCATCGGCCTGAATGATGTGGTTTTCGAGCAGGAATTCCGCTTCATTCAATAGCTCGATGGTTGTCTTTTTGGGGAAACGGATCACGGCACCATTGATGTAAAACCGTTCTCCGGATTTGAAAGTAAGCCGCATCGGTTTCATTGTGCTAATCCAGTGCTGATCATGATGTTGAGCTCGATGAGGGCATCCAGATTGTCGTTCTCATTTTGGCGGATGCGTTCAACTTCCTTGAGAATGAAAAGACCGATGGATACAAGGTCGGCTTTGAGTTGATCGGGCAGCGAATTTTCTGGCTTGGCAAGATCTTCCAGCAAAAAGCACCAAACCAGATTGGTCTGATAAAGCGCATTGATGCCCACGGCAGACTGAATCCCTTGAACTTTCGCCTCCTTCAAGCAGTCAACCAGATGATTGAGCGCTTCGACTTCGTTGCTTTTCTGGCATGATCCAGACAGTTGAGAGCTTTCCGCATAGTAAGAAGTGTACATTCTCTTCCTCGCCCTGATGATCTTTCTGTAAAGGGGTCTGACAGACCAGGCTTCCATCGCCTCCCTGTCGGCCACTTGGGGTATGCTGGTTTGCGAGCGGCATCAGGCAGAGCCTTGCCGTGCCGCTCTGGTCTTCGTGCTTTGAGAGTGAAATTTAGAGATAGTTCAGCAAACTCAAATTCTGCATTCGGCTCGTGATCGAGTAGGTCAACTCCAGTTGTGTGACTGCGCTGGACAATTTCACTGAAGCTTCTGTCGTGTCGATATTTTCCAGATCGACAATGCGTTCGTTCAGAGTATCGGTCTGGATGGCAAGACGATCGGAAGCATCGGAGACCTGAGCCTGCGCGTTACCGGCTTTGCCGATGACATTGTTGAGGCTCTGGATAGCCGAACCAATAAGCTCGGTCGCCTTGCTTGCAATCGCATCGAATGTTTCCTGCGACATATTTTCAGACCCGAGTGAAGAGACCATGGTGTAGGCCATGGCCAGTTGGCGCATCGGCTCTTCATTGGCACTGACGGATGTGTCGATCACCTCGGTGGCAGAAATCCTGCTGGAGGTTACCTCGTCGGTGGCCGTTGACCAGTTGGCGCTCCAGTTGGCAGCGCTGAATTCGTCGGCAAATTCGTTATCCAGATAGTCTTCGATATCAGACACGGATATGTTGGCGACTTGAGAATCGTCCGTTCCAAAGCCGAATTTGCTATTGAAAGAGGCGTCAATGGCGGTCTTGCTTGTTGAGCCGGTTTCATAGGTCTCAATCGGTTTTTCTTCTGTGTTGATGCCGGCGAAAATGAAAGAGCCGTTAAATGAAATGTTGAGACTGGAAATCAATGCATCCAGATTGTCCTTGGCACTCGAAACGACCACGCTACGCGCAGTTACGCTGCCAATGGATGTCAGCAGGGTGGATTGAAGGTCGGACGCTGATGAGGAGACATTTTCCAGCGCTTCAACGCTAACATCCAGGCTACTGGAAATCAGGGCGTTGGTATCGATAATGGTATTGAGCGTATTGAACTGCGACCGGATGGAAACAGCTTCACCCGTGGAGCTGCCAAGATACAGACCAACATCATAATGTCGGCCCGAGGAAACTTCCTTCTGCAGCTTTACAAGGTTGCTCGTTTGCGTGGCAATGGACTTGGTTGTCGCCGTGGAAAAGGAAAGTGAAGAGACATAGTTCGTCATGATTTAACCCGCAATTTCTAGAAGTTGATCCAACATTTCATCGATCGTGCTGATCAATTTAGCGGTCGCGGAGTAGCTACGCTCAATTTCCAGCATGCTTTGCATTTCTTCATCAATATTGACGCCGGTTGCGTTGGAGAAAGATTCCGTCACGCGGTTAAGTGTGATGGTTTGGTTTTCGGAAACGGTATCGGCACTCTGGCGCATCGATTCCAGCCAGCTGACAGAGGAAGCCGCAAAATCCTTGAGCGTGCCGGTCGTATCAACACCCGTATCGCCGTTGAAAACCATGGAGGTATCGAGATTGCTGATCAGCTCCTGAATGCGGTCTCCATAGCTGGCATAGTCTGACGGGTTATAGTCCGTGGTAATCCCGTCCCGGATCAGATCCAGATTGTCTGAATCAAGAGCGCTGTTCACCTGGATATCGGCGGCCAGCCCCTGAACCAATGTGCCCGAAGCGGGAACCGATGGTGTTCCTGAATAGGTGAACATGCCTGCGGTGCCGCTTTCCTGAAAGGCGGTGATCAGGCCATGAGCGATCTCATCAAGCTGGTTCTGATAGGTAACGGCGGCTTCATCGCGCACTTCGACGAGGCCCGCAATACGCCCAGTGCTGATTTCCATCTTGGCGTCAGGGCCTGCCACGGGCACCCCGTCAACGCGCACCGAGTTGCCTACGGTTGAAGCCGAGAAGGTATCGGTCTGTTCAAAGGTGACGCTTCGCGCGGTGGTCTCAAACATCATCACGCCGCTTTCGGTGGTGATGACCAAATCATTATTCTCACGCGTCTGGGTCTTGATGCCAATTTGGGCGGAGAGTTCTAGCACTGCCTGATCGCGTGCATCCATGGCATCGGTCACATCGGAGCCGAGTTCGGTGCCGCGCACGATTTCCTTGTTTAGGGATTCAATACGCGCCAACTGCTCATTGATGATTGCCACAGACTGGGCAATCTGATCATCCGCATCTTCCCGCTCTGCCTGTACGGCAGCGGATGCCTCATTCAGCGTTGACACCATATTCTCTGCAGAGGAGAGCACTTCCCCGGCGAGAACGGAATCGGAAGGCATGGCGCCATAAGCCTGCAGAGCTGTCTCCAATTCGCCTAAAACGGCTGCCGGAGAGATATCCTGGTCGGTGTCACCGATCGTGTTGGACAATTGCGTCAGCCCGTCCAGATAGGCATCGCTTTTCTCTCCAACCGAGGTGGCCGAAGTGAGACTACGGAACAAAGCCTGATCGGTCGCTCTGGAAATGGAGCTGATATAGACGCCACCGCCCGAGCCATCGCTTGCTTGCAGCGTTGAGACCAATGCAGTCTTGCGCGTATAGCCTTCCTGACTGGCATTGGTAATATTGCGTGAAAGGACCGCGGTTTCTTTTTGTCGCGTGCTCAGGGCAGATTGTGCGACTTGCAGAGCAACTGATAGACTCATGACACTTACCTTAAAAAATGCACGAGACTACACCTGAAGGGAAAAACTCCATGGGGGGACCTGTGTAGCCTCGTGATGGCGGACTTAGCGAGCGAGGTTGACGACCTCACTGAGTAGGTCTGAACCGGTTTGGAATACCTTGGAGTCGGCGGAGAATGATCTCTGAGCGATAATCAGGTTGGTCAGTTCCTCAGCCAGGTCCACGTTGGAGCCTTCGATGGCGCTGGAAACAAGCGTGCCCATGCCATTGTCTCCGGGGAAACCGACCTGCACATCGCCACTCTCGTTGGTCGTCGAAAAGACCTCGCCACCCATGGGAGCCAGATTGTCCTCACTGGCAACATCCGCGATCGGAATGCGATAGGCCGCCTGGCGGGTACCATCCTCGTAAACCATGTAGAGCGTGCCATCGGCGTTGATTTCTACGCTTTCGACATTCTGTGGTGCATTGCCGTTCACAGTGGGATCATCAACGCCGAAATCGGCAGCCAATTGTGTCATGCCAGCAATCGAAATGGTGGCGTCTTCAGTGGCAGGTTCATGATCTGGGATATGGAAACTGATTTCAGTGGGTGAGGCGGCATCAAAGGTGCCGTCGGCATTGAAGGTCAGTGTCGTGGTCGACATGGGGTTGGTGTAGGTATTGCCATGTGTTGTGGTAACGGACGCCGTGTAGGGGAAACCGCCATCGGTGGAATCTGCGTTGTTAAAGACGGTAACTTCCCAGGTATCAGTGCCGGTCTTGGTGAAATAGACATCCATCTGGATTTCGTTGCCCACATCATCGTAAGAGACCAGCGATGTCTTGGCGGTATAGTTGATGTTGGTGATGGTGCCATCGTTGTCTGCAGGTGTATTGTCCACCGAAGTATCGACGATGTCAGCGTTGGCCGGCAGGTTGCCACTCATGGACCCTTCCGTGGTGGCGCTGGCTTCCAGCTGGGACTGGTTGACATTCACCTTTTCAAGGCCGGTGAGCGCATTGGCGACAACCGAAGGAGTACCGGACGAGAGGTCGTACCCCTGCAAATAATATCCTGCCGTATTGACCAGATTGCCATCCGAGTCGGCGACAAAGCTGCCCGCGCGGGTGAGGAATGGCGTGCCATCCGAATCGGACACGACAAAGAAGCCGCTGCCATCAATCGCCAGATCAGTTACGCTGGTGGTATATTCGAGGTTGCCCGCTGTTGAGATATCATAGGAGGTGAGGGCTTCCACGCCACCCGAATTGTAGGAAGTGGTGTTCTGCGTGGTGACAACGGACTTGAATTCGGTTTCGGCCTTCTTGTAGCCGGTCGTGTTCGCATTGATGATATTATCAGATACAGTGCCAAGCTTGCTCGACTGGGAGTTCATGCCTGAAACACTAGAACGCATTACGCCGTAAAGGCCCATGGTGCTCTCCTGTTTAAAATAACCGCTATCTCGCATCCAGAGCAGTGACGCAGGTTGCCCTGATAGGGACTATGAGATTTCTATGCTGAGAGGATAGGTGAGAAGGCTTGCGCGAAACTGGCCACCAAACTGTTGTAAATGTTTGAATTGATTAAATTTTTATATTCAATCGAAGCGTTTCGGCCTGCATTGGACAGAATGGGGCAAAACGGGGTGGGGCCGTGGCAGGATTTGTATCCGCTCCACATGAAAACACCTGCCAATTTGCAGGATTGGCAGGTGTAAAAGCTCGGAAAAGATGATGGGGAGGGAGAAAAGACGCGGGCCTAGCGGCCGCAAAAGGCGCGGGATTTCGCCGTCCACTGTCCAAATTTGCTGGCCACAAGATTGCGGATAACAGCGCAAACATAGCGCTTTTGAGCGGGATTGTTGTCAGGGCCCGCGTGATAGCGCGCCACGGCCATCGTCCAGCTTCCCTGACGGGCACGCAACTGTCTTAGAAATTTGGCCGCATAGCGTACATTGGCGTGGGGATCGATCATTTCATCAAGGGATGCAAACTGATCTGAATGATAATGGTGATTGATTTGCATGCAGCCGATATCGATCAGCTTCTTGCCATTCTTTCGGGCCTCACGCACAGCGTCGAGGGCGGCATTTTTGGAAGATGTCATCACCGTCTTGCCCTCGATATTGAGGGCGAAGGGGTGCAGCTTCAGGCCGCGCCCCGTTTCCGTTAGTCCGACCGCATAGAGAATGCCAAGCGGCACGCCTTCGCTGGCGGCAGCGGCGCGCATTTCCCGCTCGCATACCGCATCAACGGTCGCCGTTTCCGCCCGTGTGGTTGCGGCAAAGGAAGATCCGGCCACATTGGCGCTAAAGAGTAAGCCCGCGATAAGGCTGGCTTTCGCTTGTCGCTTCATGATGCACTCCGTCGGAATTGTCATCAAAGGCCTCCATCGAGAAGAAGCCACCTTCGTCTCTTGCGCCCGATTGCTGCTTTTGTCCGCCTTGATCGCCCGAGCCGTTGTTGGCTCCGGAGGAGCCGGACCGGTCCTGGCCATTCTGCTGGTTCAGACTGTCATTGGAAGAAGGAGGCAATATCTGGGATGGGCCCTTTTCGTCCAGCGCGACAACCGTAATGCGATCTGCTTGATAGCCAGCCTTTTGCAGCAACTTATTCAGTTCATGCTGGTTGGTCTCAAGCATCTTCGCCGTTTCAGCTCTGGATGCCTCAATGCGAACTTCGATATTGTTATCATTCAGGCGCACGGAAAGACGCACTTTGCCCAGATCGGCCGGATGCAGCTGGATATCCAGCACGCGCAATACATCACCACTGCGATGCAGCTTCAATCCACTTGAGAATTGCCCTTCAAGAGCGCTGTCGGGATTGGCCGAGCCCTGCCCATTGAGGCTGCCGCTCAAGGCGTCGCCAATTTGCCGAAGAACGGAATTGGCCGTGGTGAGACCCGTCTGAGGCGAAACCAAGCCATTCGTCTCCAACATATCCATCGGCGCAAAATGGGTTTCCTGTTTGAGCACGCTGAAGCCGTCGCGCTGGGCCTTCTGGGTGGGCGTCAACATGGCATCCCTGACAATCGGCATGACCGTATCAAAAGCCGATGTCGCGCGGGTATCCAGAGAAAAGGCTTTAAGGTTGGTCGGATCGACCGGGTTTGACTGGGCGCTTTTTGCCAACTGCTCCATGGAGCCAAGGGACATCTTCTCCGGTGTCTGGGAAAGACCCTGGAAGAGGGCCTTGGCATCTTTTGCTGCGCTGGCATCAGCTGCGGCTTTGCCCATTTTACCCATGGAGTCTTCAGCCCCGTTTTGTTGCTTGCCTGCAAGGGCGGTATCGCTCAAGGCCTGTTCGGACAACTGGCCTTTGCCTGCCTGTAAAAGCGGGTCGGCTTTTGCGCCAACGAGGGCGCCGCTGTTTGCTTTATCGGGCTCTTGCCCGAAGCCTGCTTGCGCCAGCAACTGCTGGACGGATTTGAAATCGGCTTTTTCGGCGCTCTGCTCCAATGAGGACGCAGTCGCCATTTCCGAGGCTGCCTTTTTATTGGCATCCGGAGAAACAAGATCAAACAGCTTTTCAAAGGAAGAGGGACCAGTGTCGCCATGGGCCTTGTTCGCGTGCTTCTTGTGCGATTTGCTTTCCAGTTCCGCCGCCTCATTGGCGGCCTGTTCCGCTTCGTCACCGCAAGAGGCACTGTTATCATGGGCCTGCTGCTTATGCTGACTGTCTCCATGAACGGAGCGCTTTCCAGAAAACAGGGCATGGGTGTTCACATTGGCACCCGCGGCGGAATGGTCTGACTAGGCATGCTTATTCACCTAAGAGAGGATTGTTTGGAAGAGGACAGGAAAAGATCTGTCTGACGAATGGCCTGCCTGCCCTCAGTCAGAGTTTCCAACTGCCAGCCCGGTTCGCCCTTGTCTATGGTTGAGGGTCTGATGGTGAAAGCCATCGCCGGATCGTCCGTTTCGGGCCATGCGCGGATATTGTTGATCACCTGGGATATCTTTTCAGCCAGAAGCTGGTCTCGACTGGAAAGGGTGCTGCGCTGGACCTTCCACAGATGCTGGAGCGACAGCTTGATGCTATCCGCATCAATCATGGAGCCTGCCAGATAAAGATGGGAGCGTGACTGATCTTGCGAGCCATCCAATGTCAAAGGCATGGCTGCCTTTGCTGCCTGCTGGGCAAGGGGGACATTGCCTGCAATCAGACTTGAATAGGAGAGCAGCAGATAGAGGCTACGTCGTGCATCCATGTCAAACTCGGAGATGACCGTGTCAAGTTCTGCAAAATTGCTGCCCTCTTTGCTCTCGCCAAAATGGCGCATGGCAATGGCAAAGCGACGCCGGAAATCCGAATTATAGATCGAGTTGTTGAACCGCCGCATATATTGCAGGGAATAGGCCTGAAACAGTCTGGTGTCATTCTCGGCCGCTGCTACCGAAACACCCCGGCGCAAAGCGGCTTCCTCTACGAGGGAGCCGGGCAACAGAAGACGGGCCTTGTCGATGGCAACCCGAGCATCCTCCAGATTGTCCGGCAGAGAGAGAATGGCTTGAACCAGAGCAATCTGCCCCCCCAATGTGGGGGAAAGAGACAGAGGGTCTATGGTTGAAAAGAGTGAATAGGCTTCATTCTTTCTGCCTTCGATATAGGCCAGCGCTCCTTTCAGCAAAGCAGGATCAATCGCAGGCGGCGGATCAAGCGACAAAAGCCTATGGCCCACCGCAGGATGTCCGCCCGAGAGCAGATGAATGACGGCTGCGCGCGCATTTTGTTCATTCTGCCAGACCTTGGCAGGCAATTCGAGAAAATGGCGGTTGAGATTGATAATCAGCTTGCGCTGGGCTTTGAGGGCCTGTGTGGAACCCTTCGCCGTCTGCGCTTGAAGATTTTGAACCACGCGAACTTGTAGATAGGGCTGCATATCATCAACCGATGCATCGACAGCATGAGGAACAACCGTGCCATTTGCAGTCTGATCGGCGCTCGTGTCCGTGTCTTGCCCGGAAGAGACCGCAGATCTGGTTTCTGTTGCTTGCTCGTCACTCGCTCTGGCGGGCACCATGGAAACCCCTTCGATGACCCGGATCGCCTTGTGCTGATCGGCTGATTTGCCTGTTGTCTGGTCTGCCGTTTGGGCCGTCGCGCCGGAAAGGCTTGCGGCAGTGCATAGGCAGGCCAGCAGAGCTGAGGTCATCAGGCGGGTGCGAAGACTAAAGCTGTGCGCTGATGGAGTTTGCTTGATCATTGCGGTGCCTCTTTGCTCGGCTGCACGAGAATTTCAATGCGGCGGTTGTCATCGGCTTCCGGATCATCAGGATGCTTCAGGGCGCGATCGGCATAGCCTTCCACCCGGAGCAGACGGTTTTCATCCAGTCCACCACGGATCAGCATGAAGCGAGCCATGTGGGCGCGGGCTGTCGAGAGGCGCCAGTTGTCCGATTTGCCGTTGCGGAATGGGCGCGCATCGGTATGGCCCCGAATGATGATGTTGCCCTTGACCTTTTTGAGGCTCTTGGCGATGCGTTCGAGCAGCGTAATGGATTGCGCGGTCGGCTCGGAAGACCCGATCGCGAACATGCCATAGTCCGCGCTGTCCGAAACATTGATGAGTATGTCATCGCCGCTTGTGGTTACGGTGAGTTCGTTGCCGATAGTCGGGCGTGGTTCCTCATTGAGGGCGGCATTCAGGACTGTTCTGAATTCATCCACCTGTCGGTCAAGAGCGCTGGTGCCTGCCGATTTGCCTATGGTGTCATTGACATCCGGACCAAGGCCGGTTGACTGGTGGGTGCTCACAGCAGCCTGCTCGGTTTGGGCCTCCCGCGCACTGCTCTTGCCTTGAGTTTCATTGATCTGAGCCTCTTTGCCGTCTGGTCCGGCACCCCGTTCTTCCATCGGGCTCTGGGAAGAGCCGACAGAAGCGGCAGAAGCCATGGCAAAGCCGGTCTGCGAAGAGCCTGCGTCTGAAGCGCTGGCGTCAGGGGCCGCGTCTTCAACTGAAAGGCTCTCGCCCTCTGAGGAGCGGGCCTGAGACTGATCGGAGTCCTGCCCCGCTATGGAGAAATTGGAAGAGGTGGCTTCCTCTGTCATATCCATTTCGTCGAGCGAGAGGGGATTGAGACGCCAGGAAAGAGGGGCAAATGGATCGCGCATGGCTTCGCCGCCTGAGCCTTCGATCTGGCTATCATTCTGGGCAAGGCTCTGCGTGGTGTCGGTATCGTCCTGAGACTGGCTTGCGGCGACTTTTCCCTTCATCACGATGCGGTCAAGAACCCCGTAAGGATCTGAAAAAATTTCAGCTTCGGTAAAGGTTGGCAGCGGCCTGCTATCTTCTTTACCCCGAGAACGGGCCGCACTCGTTTGTCTACTCGGCCCATTGGCCTCTGCCGGGGCCTCCGACAGGGAGAGCGCGCGCCCGTCATCTGCGTCATCCTGCGGGGACGATGCCTTGGGAGGCGTGGCTTCTGGGCCGACTTTCATATCCTTTGGATCTGGATCTTCCAGTCCCTTGGGAAAGGATGTCATGGCCGAGAGTTTTACCGGGTTGAAATAGCGTGCGATATGCTTCTTGGCTGCATCATCGGTGCTGGAGATCAGCCACATGACCATGAAAAAGGCCATCATAGCCGTCATGAAGTCGGCGTGGGCGATCTTCCATACGCCGCTATGGGGTTTTTCGATATTGATATCATGGCGGCGGCGAATGATGATCAATTCCTTTTCTTGTGTCTGTTCCAGATCAGTCATCTTGCACCGCCTCTTCCAGTTGGGTCAGATAATCGGAAATACGCGTTTCGAAAACGCAAGAATCCACCTTGAGGGAAAGCTCGGTGGGTTCGTCCTGCAGATTTTGGGGAGCAACGTCGCCCACAAGTGCCGAGAGCTTTTCGCAATCCACTGCCGAGCTTAGTTGCTCAAGCAGATTTTCCGGGCCGCGCAAGATCGGGCTTTCTGCAACACAAACATGCAATGCCCGCTCGGCGACGTCAGAAAAGATCTCGATGATGCGGCGATGCGCCTGTTCCGCAAGAAAAGGCTGGAGCATTTCGGCCACCTGATCGGCAAGCTCGTTTTTGATCTCCACCATCTGATCGGCGACATGTCCATGAAGCTGGCGATGCAGCTCGGCGGCCAGCACCTGTTTCATGGCGTCGAATTCCTCGCGCAGTTTCAGCCGCTGCAGCGATAGCTGTTCCTGCCAGAGGAGTTCCGCGTCCTTCAGACCATTGGCCCAGGCTTCTGTACAATCGCTTTGGGTTTCCGCCCGCGCTTGGGGCGCCTCGACTTGCTTTGCAATTGGCAGTAGGCGATCAAGCCCGCCGAAGACAATCTCGGTTGGCTCTGTTTTGCCATGTGGCTTGACGTTGCCCAATGGTTTGACCTCGGCCTTGTCAAGAGGCTTATCCTTGACGGATGGGATCAGGTCTTTGAGTGGGATCGTCATCAAGCCGTCTCCGATTCATAGAACCACTGTTTAAGGATTGCGGCGGACTGCTCTTCGTTCATTTCGACCACCCTTTCCAGCTTGCGCACAGGGGAGGCATCCAGCTTCTTGGACAATTCCTCAATCAAGCCGGCATGGGTACTCGGATCAGAGGCCGGATAGCCCAGTTCGTCATCAAGGCCAAGCTCAAGGGCGGCTTCTTCGGGGGCATTGTCATTCGCTACCGGTTTTGGAACCAGGGCACTGATTGCCGGTCGCAGGCCGAACCAGATCAGCAAGGTGGAGACCACCAGAATACTCACGGCATTGACCACGTTGCCCGACTGCTGCAACAGTACCTGGGTTACGGTCAGCGGTGGCAGTGGTTCAAGTTCGCCGGTGCCGGCCTGGAAATCGACTACGGCAACTTTGATCTGATCCCCACGGGCGGCATTCAGGCCTGCCGCAGAAGAAGCCAACTGGCTGATTTCTTCGATATGCTTGTTGATGGCAGTGTTGATCGTTGCTTCATCGGCGCCATCACCCAAAGTTTCCAGAAGGTGGGCCCGGTTGACCAACACAGCGATGGAGAGACGTTCCACATCATAGCCCTCGCGGGTCTGCTCGACCTTCTTGGTTGAAATCTCGTAGTTGATCGTTTCCTCGCGGCGTTGATTTTCTTCCACCGATTGTTCGCTGCCGCTGTTGTCGACCTGTTCATCAGGGAGATTCTGCTCCACCGTGGTCGGTGGCTGAGAGCTGGCATTCTGGGCGCTTTCGCTTGAACGAACGGTCTGGATGCTGCGCTCGATGCGGCTGTCTGGGTCAAAAATCGTCTGCGCAACACGCTCCTTGTCCGTATTGAGCGTGGCGGCAACGGAAACCTGAAAGTTGGGAAGGCCAAGATAGGGTGTAAGGGTCTTGCGGATATTTTCCTGAATGCGATCAGAGACGAGCGTTTCGAGCCCGGCCATTTCGCCAGCGGAAGAGGCATCTTTGCCCTGACCGGATGCCAGCAGCTCGCCGGAGGAATCCAGCACCGTCACTTCGGCCGGTTTCATGCCCGGAACAGCGGCTGCCACCAGATAGCGGATGGCTTGAGCCGTCTGGAATTCCCCGGTGCCCGATCCCCGGATGACAACAGAAGCCGAAGGCAGCTGGTCCTTCTTGCGGAAGGACCCCTTTTCCGGCAACACGATATGCACGCGTGCCGACTGCACATCCTTCATCGACTGGATCGTTCGGCCCAATTCGCCTTCCAGCGCCCGAACGCGCGTAATCTCCTGCATGAAAGACGTAAGGCCCAGAGAGCCGAGATTGTCGAAAAGCTCATATCCTGCACTATCGCCGCGGGGCAATCCTCTTTCGGCCAGCAACATGCGGGCGCGCGACGCCGAGGAATGGTTGACGAGAACCGCCGAGCTTTCCGTGTTGACGTCAAAGCGGATGCCCGAATCCTGCAAGGCAGAGCCGATCCGCGTGATGTCTTCCCGGTCCAGTCCGGAATAAAGCACGGTCATCTGGGGTTTGGAGAGAAAATACGCCCCACCCCCGACCAACATAAGGGTCATAAGCCCGATAAGGCCAAGAGCCATGAGTCTTCTGGGACCGAGCTCTTTGAGATTTGCCAATATTTTTTCGGCTTGTTCACTTCCAGGCATCGAAATTCAACCCTCTTTCAAGCAAAAGGAAACGTCTCTTGTGACTATGGGCTGGCAAACTTGTGCGAAGCCTGTGCCGCGCGGTTGAATTGAAAATTCCTGACTAAAATCAGTGTGGTGGAATGGAGAAAAGGCGCACCCGTATGGATGCGCCTTTTACAGCTGTCAAAATCAAGAGCCCACTTATTGAACAGCTTACTGGAACAGAGACAGAATGCTCTCAGAACCAGAGTTGGCAATCGAGAGAGCCTGAATGCCGAGCTGCTGCTGCACCTGAAGAGCTTTCAGGCGAGTGGATTCTTCGTTCATGTCCGCATCTACCAGCTGGCCGATACCACGATCAATGGCGTCAGTCAGAGCAGAAATGAAGTCATTCTGCAGATCGACGCGGGTTTTGATCGAACCAAGGTTGGTTGCTGCATCGGTGATGCTGCTCAGGGCCGCATCTACGTCATCGATCAGAGAGTCAAGACCAGTCAGGTCATCGTCCGTAACGGCGGAAATGTCAAAGTCAGAGACACTTGCACCGGTTACGTTTGTACCGATCGTGATGGCACTATCAAGGATACCAGTATTGGCACCAGCACTATCGAAAAGCTGGATACCAGCAAGATCGACGTCGATGGTTTCAATCTGGACGGCACCAGAGCTGTCACGGCTGAAAGAACTAACGATACTTTTGGTTGGTGTGGTGGCCGGGTCACTGCTGAGCCAGTTTTCAGAGTTGAACACAGCAGAATCCGAAATGGATTTCAGCTGGTTCTGCAGCTCGGTGATATCCGACTGGATTTTGGCGCGATCAAGACCAGGTTCCTTGGCGGCAACCAGCTTGTTCTTGATCTCTTCCATCACATCAACGGTTGAGTTCATGGCCGTGTACATGGTGTCAACGGTAGCAGCACCAAGACCAAGGGCGTCCTGCACAGCAGAAAGAGCACCATTATCTGAACGCATGGTCGTAGCGATGGACCAGTAAGCAGCGTTATCTTCTGCACCGGAAACACGCAGACCAGTGGAAATGCGTTCCTGAGTAGCGTCCAGATTTTTGTTCGTGGCGTTCAGGGTCTGCAAAGCAGTCATTGCAGAAGTGTTGGTCAGAATACTGTTAGACATGATTATGTCCCTTTCAAAAATAGAAGATAGAGGGGACATTCCGGGCTTTTATCCGGGACAACAGGGCGGCTTCATGCCTTTGAGCATTTGGTTTAGGTTCTGCTCAACCTGTCGTGCTTCTCACCATAATGAGCAGACCTTGCCTCAGGCTGACCAGTCTGTCGAGGCGCGACATTTCTTATCCAGCTCTTGCTGATAGAAGCATGAACAAAAAGAAAAGCCCCTTTAAAAAAAGGGGCTTTCCGAGAATGATATGGAGAGTGGAAAAGAGCAAAATAGGTGTTTCTTCAAGGGTGATCTACGCGCGGATTTGTAACAATTTCAAGGATTTCCAGATTGTCTGATTTTTCCTGTTCCTTGCGTTCCTTATCTTCCACCATGGTTAAAAAGCGTCGCACCGATTCCATGGTGGTGCCATGTTTGCGCAGCTGCTGTTGCAGCACTTCGAGCGCCTGATCCAGCTCTGCCCGCTCTCGGGCCACTTTTTTGAGCTGCTTGGCATGGGATGCCATCAGGGCATTGACCAGAATGGGATCGCCTTCGGCCATCATTCTGACCAATGAGGCTTCCTTTTCCCGCAAATGCGTTTTCTGTTGAACCGTCTGTTCAACCGCTTGCAGGGTGCTTTTGTGCATTTGTTCCTGGGCGTGGAGAAGTCTGCGAAGTCGTTCTGTTCTTTTTGACATGGTCTCTCTTCTTCATCGGCTAAGGGCGATCGAAAGGGCGTCGATAAAAATTCCCACCATTTCACTGACAACAAACATGGTCAGCAAAAGGCCACCCATGAGAATGAATGGCATGGATACGAAATAGACCGGGATCTGCGGTGTGAATTTGTTCAGCAGGCCAAGGGACAGGTTAGCGAGCACGGCATACAGCACAAAAGGGCTCGAGACGCGCAAAGCAACCAGAAAGGCCTCGGTCAATGTGTCTACAAACTGGATGAGTGAGCCCTGCACATCAAAGGTCAGTCCTGGAGGAATGACCGAGAAGGACGACACCAGTCCGGAAATCAGCTGCCAATGCAATCCCGATATAAAGATCATGACAATGGCCGTCATCGAGATGATGTTGACCATCGGGGGCAGGGCATCGTTGGATTCCAGCGAACTGCCACCCATGGCGGCAAGATTCATGAACATGGCCGCGTAGCTGCCCATGGTTTCCAGAGCGGTCATGAAAATCCGGCCGATGAAACCGATGGTGATGCCGGTCATTAGTTCGGTGGTGATCAACAGAAATACGCGATCCAGATTGGTGTCCGGCAGGCTCTTCATGACCGGGGCCAACAACAGGGGCGCAAGGCCGATGGAGACGGCGATTGAAATGAACAGCCGCACATTCATCGGAATACGCGAGCTGCCAAAACCGGGCATGATCATCAGGCAACCACCAATGCGGCACTGGATCAGGAAAACGGCGAGCAATGTTGTGGGTTGTATCCAGGCCATGGCAAATCAGGACACGCTTCCGATGGTGATCAGCTCGACGCCGCGCGACACTTCCAGATGAGAGAGCACGGGCAGGGTCGGGAATAGGCGTTCAACGATCATGCGCACATAACTGCGGGCCTCAGGTGTGGTGAGCAGGGCGTAGCTCTGCTGGTTGGCGGTCTGCTCATGCACGACCTTGGTCAATTGCTGGCCAAACTGTTCAACCAGCTGCGGCTCCAGATCGATTTCGATGATATCGCCCTTGGCATCGCGTTTGAGCGCTTCATGGAAGGCCAGATCCCAGCGATTGCCCAGCCGGATGACACAGAGCTTGCCACCTTTTGCCAGATCGCCACAGATCTGTTGTCCCATGCGCACGCGCACATGCTCGACAACCTCTTCGGAGCGGCGCACATGGGGTGCGATTTCTGCAATGGCTTCCAGAATGAGATGCAGGTTGCGGATGGAAACACGCTCGGCCAGCAGCAGCTTGAGCACGGCCTGCAAGCCGGAGAAGCTGATATGGGCCGGGCAGATATCGTCGATCAGCTTTTTGTATTCCGGATCAAGACGATTGATCAGATGGCGCATATCCTTATAGGAGAGCAGTTGCGGCAGGTTGTTGCGGATCACTTCGCTCAAATGCGTCAGCACGATCGTGGTGCTGTCCACCGAGTTGAGACCGATGCGGTCTACCTCGCCCTGATAGGCGCTAGGAACCCAGATGCCGGGCATACCAAAGGCTGGTTCACGGGTTGGCTCGCCGGGCAGGCTTGCGGTCTTGTCTGGACCGGCCAGAACCAATAGCTCACCCACGCGCAGCTCATGGCTGGCGATGATCGTGCCGTGAATCTTGATTTCATAGCTTTTGGGCGGCAGTGCCAGGCTGTCGGTGAGATGGATATCTGGAACAACGAAGCCATAATCCTCGGCGAATTTGCGGCGCATCTTGGCCACGCGGTTGGCCAGATCATCGCGAGATGTCAGCATTTGCGCGGTCAGTTGCTTACCAAGGCAGAGTTCGATCTCTGCAGTTTTGAGGCTTGGCTTGGCCGACAGGCGATCCTGATCTTCCTTCTTCTTGGTTGCGATCATGGCCCGGCGTGCCTTCTCGGCCTCTTCCTCGGCCAGACGCTTGGGAATGGAATAGCCGGTAAAGATCATCACACCTGCCAGCGCAGCAAAAGGAAGCACCGGCAGACCGGGCATGATGGCCAGAATGATCATCAGGCTGGCAGCCACAAACAGGGCGCGGGGATATTTGCCAAGCTGTCCCATCACAGCCTTTTCAGCCGAACCGCGCGTGCCGCCCTTGGAGACCAGCAGACCTGCCGCCAGAGAGACGATGAGCGCAGGAATCTGCGAGACGAGGCCGTCACCCACAGACAGTTTCGTAAAGACATCGGATGCTTCGGCCATCGTCATGCCATGGCGGGTGGCGCCTATGACAATGCCGCCGAAAATATTCACTGCCGTAATGATGAGACCGGCAATGGCATCCCCGCGGACAAATTTGGATGCACCATCCATGGCGCCGAAAAAGGAGCTTTCCTCTTCCAGCTCACTCCGACGGGCCTGTGCGGCCTTGTCGTCGATGAGACCGGCATTGAGGTCGGCGTCAATGGCCATCTGCTTGCCGGGAATGGCATCAAGCGTAAAGCGGGCGCCCACTTCGGCGATACGGGTCGCGCCTTTGGTGATCACCAGAAAGTTCACGATCACCAGAATTGTGAAGACGATCAGACCAATAACAAAGTCACCGCTCATCACAAATTGCGAGAAGCCGTTGATGATATTGCCCGCAGCGTCGAGCCCTTTGTGCCCCTGCGACAAGATCATCCGCGTCGTTGCGATATTGAGTGACAGGCGCAGCATGGTGGCAATCAGCAGAATGGTTGGAAATGAGGAGAATTCCAACGGTTTCTGAATCCACAGGGCGACCATCAGGATCAGGATAGACAGGGCGATTGACAGGGACAGGCCAATATCGATGAGGATCGGTGGAATGGGCAGAAACAGGATCGTCAAAATGATAACGATACCGAACGCAAAGCCGACATCCCGACCTTTTTTCTCAGAATTCATTCCAATTGGTGCGACGACTTGGCTGTCGGACATGTCGCTCTCCGTTGTTCGTTGCGTGCGTTCTAAGATGCATAGGCAAGCTTGCGTCGGGCTTGTTCCCCAGCCTGCAGGGTCTCACCCATTGCGCTAATGCTTGTTAGAAACGATGCAAAAGCGGCCATGCACTGGCTTGCAAGCTGCCACTTGATGGGGGCAGCCAAAGCCAGAGTGTCTTTGTTCAAGAGCCGGCATTAGAGTGAAACAGTGCGTCTGAGCCGGGAATGCCGGGATCAGCTTTTGTTGATGGCCGAATCCGGGAAGAAGCTGAACTCCTCGACCAGAATGTCATGCACCAGTTTGGCTTGCATGCGCTGGTTGACGCTGTCCCTGATATGGGTGGTCAGCTTGTCTATGTCATAGGCCTTGAGGTCGTCAAAATCGATGGATGTGTCATTGAAAATGGTGCGGAAGGCCTCATCGACAATGAAGGGGTTGGGCGGAATCGCCAGCTCCCTCAGGGTCGTGGAATCGATGGTGTAGACAAATTGCGCCACGATATAGCCCCGTACCTTGCCATCCGTGATCATGGGCACGCTGATCGCACGCGTTTTTTCAAAATCCATGCCTTCCTGTAGCGGAATGCCGGACAGTTCGGTGAAACTCTTGTTGTTCATCCAGAGCCCGGAAGCATAGGCAGACAGGGTGGATACAGCACCGATCCAAATGGCGAGCAGGGCATAGCGCATAGCTTTCAATCACTCCACAGGTTGAGCACCATAGGTGCCATCGGATTCCGCTGCCAACATGGCTTTGGACAGGACTTCGGTGATTTCGCGTACCGCTTCCAGATGCCGTTGCAAGACTTTCTGGTTTTCATCCAGCAATGTGCGCAAGACCAGCAGCTCTGATGTGACCGCCGAGGAAAGCGCTTTGATATCCACCGGCTCAGTCAGACGGCTTAATTCGAGCAGAATGCGTGATTTCTCATCGCTATGGGCGCGCAGGTCGATATTTTTCTCCTCGCGCAATGCCTTTGTTTCCTTTGACACGGCCCGGATGGCGCGTTGCACGCAGTCCAGAATGCGTTCCTCGCTCTCAGACAAGGATGTCAGTGGGACTTGGACACCGTCGGAGGCACCCTCGGGAACGATTGCCAGATCAACACTCTGACCAGTGTTTTTTTGTATGGATGTTTGCATGTCAGACTCTTTTTCATTCATGAATAGGGGAAGATCAGGCTTGCTCTGGCAAATTGAAATAGGATGCCAGATCAAGTTTATCGCTTTTGGCCATTTGATTGCTGACCTGTTCAGACAGCATAGAGCGCCACATGTCGCCAGAAAGGCCTTCGCCATAAATGCCCTCTGTGTCGCGGGGCAACATGGTCTCCAGCATTTCGTGCAGCATCAGCGCCACGAATTTCTCGCTGACTGGATCCTTTTCTTTTGCAATGCCCTTGCTATAGCGCGAGATGCCAGCATCAGAGAGCACTGCAGGTTTGGCAACGCTCGCATACTGCTTTTCAAAGCTGGCTGGCTCGGTGCCGCTCCCTAGATCGGGAACGGCACCGGTGGCACTGGCCACCTGCATCGCGGAGCGTGAGGCCGAGCCCAGGTGTTGTGCTGCCATCTGTCGCTCGACCGGATCTGCCGCGTTGACGACGTCCAGCACCAGATCTGAAGGGATTGAAATAGCCATCGATTATCCTCGGATCAGTCCGCATTGATTAAAGACAGGGTCAGTCTAGGCCGTCGGGCTTGCTTGAAGCTTGCCACTTCTTTGCAAGGCACCAGAATTAAACGCCCTATCCCTTCTTTTTCTCCTGCGCCATTAGTGCATCCGAAAGCGCACGGAACGGGTCTGTGCGGGTGTCTCCCAGCTCGAAGGGCGTCTGGCAAAGAATGTCATAGATACGCGGCACCAGCTCCATGGCGTGATCCAACTCGGGGTCGCTGCCCTTCGTATAGCCACCCAGCAGCCGCAGATCCCGGGTTTCTTCATAGCGGGCAATCATGCCCTTGAGCTTCATGATCAGCGAGGTTTCGTTGGGGGCCCATGCCTTGTTGGCCATGCGCGAGACCGAGGTCAACAGATTGATCGCCGGATAGCGCCCCTGATCAGCGATGGACCGATCCAGAACGATATGCCCGTCCAGAATGCCGCGAATGGAATCAGAAACCGGATCATTGTGATCATCGCCATCAACCAGAACCGCAAATACGCCGGTAATCGCGCCACATGGCTGGTCCTTGTCCTTGGGCGCAGGACCAGGGCCTGCGCGTTCCAGCAGGTGAGGCAGATCGGAAAAAACGCTCGGGGCAAAGCCGCGTGCCACTGCCGGTTCCCCTGACGCCATGGCAACATCGCGCGAAGCCAGAGCAAAACGAGTGGCCGAATCCATGATCATCAGGACCGATTTGCCCTTGTCGCGGAAATATTCAGCCAGTGCCATTGCCGTTTTCGGAGCCTGACGACGCATCATGGCGCTTTCATCACCGGTGGCGACCACCACGATGGAATGCTCCAGACTGTCGCCCAATGTTTCGGAGATGAATTCGCGTACTTCGCGTCCGCGTTCCCCGACTAGGGCAACAATCACGATGTCAAATTCCAGCGCTCTGGCCAGCATGGCCAGCAGCGTGGATTTGCCAACGCCTGAGCCTGCAAAAACGCCGATGCGCTGCCCCACGCACAGAGGCGTGAACAGGTCGATGGCGCGTACGCCGGTGCGCACGGGTTTGCTGATAAGTCCGCGTTCCATGGCGGAAGGCGGGTCGTTTTCCAGTAGTACGCTTTGTCGACCGGGCGCCAGCATGCCCTTGCCGTCGATCGGACGGCCAAGTGCATCAATAACACGCCCCTTCCAGCTGTCATCGGGACAGAACTGGATTGGTCCCATACGGTAAACGCGGGTACCGATGCCGACATCGAGATGACGGCTGAAGGGTTTGGCAAAGACCTTGCCCTGATCGATCCGGATGACCTCGGCGCGTGCTGGCCCGCGCCCAAAAGGGCGCAACACATCCAGTTCGACGCAATCTCCGATATGGGCATGCTTTTCCAGCCCGCTGATTCCATAATAGCCCGGTGTGATTTGTGTCACTGAGCCGCATATTCTGAGAGTCTGATGCTCTTCCTGCAAGAGCCGGACAACGCCTTGAAGACGATCCAGTTTATTGGCCTGGTCTCGGCGCTGAGCTGTTGCTTTTTTTCCTTGCGACATAGTCGTTGACACCTTGTCAGTCCTGTTCGGACGTCATCTGCAGATAACGTGTTTGCATTTGAGCAAGCGTATCCAGGGGTATTTTGTTGGCAGGATGCGCTGCCAGCCCTGTAATCTGGGGCAAAATTGTCTGGCCTGATTGCGCGGCGCTTTCTCCGGTCGCGCTGCTCTGGTCAACCATTTCGCTGTCTCCGACCAGATCGATCGGCCCGGCGGGATCAAGATCCAGATTGGCAAGATAGCGACTAAGATCCAGCGGCCCATCCGTTTGCTGCCCTGAGGCATGCTGCATTGGCACATCCTGCGCGGAGGCAAGTTGCGTCTGCGTGCTCAAAGCATGAGATGGTGGTCTGGTAAGCGCATCTGAAAGCTGCGTGTTTCCTTGTCCCATCTCGGAAGGCGTGCTTTCAAACGAAGAAAAGAGCGAAGAGATGACCGAGAAAAACTCCCCCACAAGAGGAATGGATTCAAGCGAGAAACCTTCGTGAACCAGCCCCGCAGTCTCAGGCTGGCCAATGCCATCCGAGATGCTTGAAGAGGAAATGGAAAAAACGGCACTTTGACGCTGATGCAAAGCCCTGCTTGACAGATCGTTCGGCCTGATGGCGTCGAGCGCTGCGCTTGAAAGATCCGGTGTGGTCATGAGGTTTCCCCAAGATCACGCACGGCCTGCCGCTGGGCATCTTCCGCGGTTTCCATTACCTTCTCGGCACTTTCAAAGGCGCGGCTGATCATGATCAGTTTCGTCATTTCCGTCATTGGATTGACGTTTGATCCCTCGACATAGCCCTGCATGACCCGTGCCTTGGATGAATCCTGAAGCGGGAAGGCGACCCCTTCGGGCACAACAGCCGATCCGCCGTAGCGTTTGAGCGTATCCTCCTCATTGATCTCATAGAGGCCGATGCTGTCGATGGTCTGCCCATTCTGGGCAATCTCACCATCGGCCTGCACCACGATGCGCCCACCTTGTGGGTCGATCTGGATGGTAGAGCCGCTGGACGAAAGCACAGACTCTCCATTGACGGTCGTGAGGCGTCCCGACGAATCCATTTGCAGGCGACCATCCCGGGTGTAGGCGACCTCGGTGCCGCGCTGGAAGGAAAACCATGCGTCTCCGTCGATCGCTAGATCCAGAGGATTACCCGTCTGGGAGATCGCTCCCTTGGCGCGCGAAATATGGGTGTTGCCCATGGAAACGAAGCTGACCGACTCGCTGCCCGAATTGGCCAGAACCTCTGAGAAATTGATCGACTCGCCCCGATAGCCCGCCGTGTTGATATTGGCGACATTGCGTGCCACAGATTCCATTCTGTTGCTGAGCGCAATCTGGGAGGAGAGAGAAACATAGTTGGATGTTGGCATCAGATGCCTCCCAGCTGAAGGCCCTGAAGGGACATGAGAAGGTCCTCGTCCAGATCGACAATCGTGTTACTGCTCGAAATCAGAATATTCGGCACTTCCGTGGAGGTGGTGTCGTTGTTCAGATCGTAGAGAATGGAGAAACGCTGCACGAGTTCATCGACATATTCAGGATCGGACAGCTGATCAATATCGATCCGGTCAGCGATTGTCTCCGAGAGCCAGTCGATGTCTGCACCAGCTGCTTCTTCCGGAATCCCGGCAATCGTGCGTGCGACTTCCGCCAGAGCTTCGTCTCCGAGCAACTCCATGGGAGAGGTGATGTCTGCGGCTTTCTTCTGGAAGTAGAGAGCCAGCTGTACACCGACATTTTCCTCCCCTTCCTGGGTTTCAAGGGTCTGTTCGAGATATTTGTCAACGACCCCTTGTTGTGTTTTTTCAAAGGATGTGGTCGCTTCACCATAGCTTGCAAAATCGAAGACCGTTGCAAATTCCTGGAACCGCAGGTCTGTTAGCTGATTGGCAAAAGACTCGCTGTCGCTGACGCCTTCTTCCAGCACCTTGCGCATGTAGGCCTTGGCGTAGATCATGTCGTCCAGCCCGAAAGCCGTCATGGCGTAGCTAAAGACTTCATAATCGTCAAGAAAGTCATCGATGGTTTTGATATCGCGGATTTTCTCGAGATAATTTTCAGTTTCCCTGCTGACCTGGCCATCCTTACTGAGCGTCTCGATGGTTTTTTCGTAATCGCGGTTGAGCATGGATACGCGCATATATGTATCAGTCATGACATAACTCCGTTTCAGATAAGCGGATCATGATGCCCTCAACTTGCCCCAAGCTGACGTCGCCATTCTTTTTATCGGTAAACGGATGCCTGTCTGGCTGCGCGAGCCCAAATGGACTCAGATGGATACATATAGTGCCCGATCGGCCAAGAAGGGCTGATTGGGTATCTATCTTGTGCCAATCCATGGCGCTGTTTTTGCGGATAACAGGTTGGAAACAGGGTCAAAAAATCTGCCAAATCGGATTGGCAACGCCCTTTCCTTACGTCTGGTCAGGTTCGCGCAAGACAGAAAATCTAGGTTGGTCCCAACGAAAAGTCTAAATCGGGAGAGCCGATCTTGAGTGTATTTTTAGGATTAGCCATAGCTTTGGCATCTTTGCTTGGTGGCTTCGCCGCAATGGGCGGGCATGTGGCTGTATTGTTGCAGCCCTGGGAATTTCTAATCGTATTCGGCATTGCGTTCGGAACATTCGTCGTCGCCAACCCGCTTAAGGTGGTGATCGATACCGGGCGGAGCATTCTGGAGGCGATAACCAACTCCACGCCGAAGAGGAAGGAATATCTCGATGTTCTGGGCCTTCTTTATACGATCATGCGTGAGTTTCGCGCCAAGGGCCGCAACGAGGTTGAACCGCATATCGAAAACCCCGAAGACTCCGTCATTTTCCAGCAATATAAGTCGGTCGCCAACAATCCGGCGCTGCGCGACTTCATTTGCGACTATTTCAGAATTCTGATCGTATCCAACGCCAGACCTCATGAAATCGAAAGCTTGATGGATGAGGAACTGATGACCCGCATGCGCGATCAGATGAAGCCCTATCTTGCGCTTTCTCTGCAGGCCGAGAGCCTTCCCGCCATCGGTATCGTCGCCGCCGTGCTTGGTGTCGTCAAAGCCATGGGGGCCATTGATCAGAGCCCTGCCATTCTGGGCGGACTGATTGGCGCCGCATTGGTGGGCACGTTTGCCGGTATCTTCAGCTCTTACGCAATCGTCGGCCCAATGGCCAACAAGGTGAAATCGGTGCGTGAGAAAAAGGGTCGTCTTTATGTGATCGTCAAACAGACCCTTCTGGCCTTCATGAACGGAGCAGCCCCCCAGATCGCTCTGGAACATGGCCGCAAGACCATTTCCGAGATCGACCGCCCGACCATTGATGAAGTGGAAAGCCAGACCATGAATGTCGGCCCAGTGGGCGGAGCAGCTGAAGGCACGGTGCACGAGATGCCCCAGAAGGGAGCGGCCTAACCAATGGCACAGGCACATAACCTCTCACCAATTACGGATCGACTGCTGGATGCAGCAGGAAACTCCATTGAACGTCTGCCGATGCTCCCGATCATCTTTGATCGAATGGCCCGGGTATTTGCAGACACAATGCGTCAGCGGGCGGCGTCTCCGGTTTTTGTCTCCGTGAGCTATATCGGCAATGATCGGATCGGAGATATTCTGGACGAAAATGAGGCCAATGCACTGGCCGCCGTCGTCTATACCCCGGAATGGGACACTCGCCTGCTGATCGGCTTTGACCGCGACTTCATCTTCTCGATGATGGAAGTGCTGTTCGGAGCTGATGGGACCGAACCCCCCATTGATGACGAACGCCCCTTCTCGAATATCGAAACGCGGGTGGCGCGCTCTCTGTTCATGGATTCCATCAAGGCGCTCGAAGATGCCTTGAAGTCGGTCGCCGACATCACCCTGAAGTTCGAACGCATCGAAACGCGGATGGATTTTGCCGTTATTGGTCGTCGCAACAATTCAGCCGTCGTCGGTCGTCTGCTTCTGCAGGCCATCGGGCGGGGAGGGGAGATGTTTGTTGTCGTGCCCCATTCCGCACTCACCCCTCTGAGGCAGAATCTGGCTCAGGTCGTCAGTGGCGAGGGTAACAACCGCGACAAGGAATGGACGCAGCAGTTCCAGGCGGAAATCCAGCGGACCCATGTCGAGCTGAATGCCGTGCTCGAAGAGCAGCAGATGAGCCTCGACAAGCTCGCCGATCTCAAGGTTGGCGACATCATCCAGCTTCAGGCAACGCCACGCTCCAAAGTCACATTGCAGAGCAACAACCAGCCACTCTTCACCTGCTCCATGGGTCAGTCGGATGGATCCTACTGCCTGCAGGTCGAAGATCAGATCCACCAGAAAGAGGACATTCTAGATGATATCTTATCTCGCTGACGGCATTTTGATGATTGCCCTTATCATTACCTCTGTCTGGGTGATGAAAATGAATTCCCGGCTGCAGAAGCTGCGTGACAATCATTACGAGTTTCGCCGCGTCATGGAACAGACCAATCTGGCGCTGGAAGGGATCGAAGTCTCTATCGACGAAATCAATGTACGCGGCCAGCAGGTACTCAACGCGCTGGGTAAACGCATAGATGAAGCACGAGACATCGTGACCGATATCGACAAGATGACCCGGGAAGTACGCGGCCAGCAAAAGGAATTGCGTCTCGAAATGGTCGCCTTCCAGGAGCAGATCGCCAGAGAATGCAACAATCAGATCAGCATTCTCAAGAAGATCAGCGAAGCGGCCAATGAAGCTGCAAAAAGGGAGGAGCAGTCCAACCCTCTCCTGAATGGCGGCGAAGTGGCCGCCAAACCCGGACATCCCCCATTCTACCGCATTGAAGATCAACTGCCCTCGATGTTGCGCAGGGTAAATCTGAAATCATGACGCCTCTTGTAAACGTCAGAAATGAACCATTCGGAAAATAAAGAGGAACAGCCCCATGAATCCTGATGATATTGAGTTCGCAAAAATCGAATTGGATGAACCGGTTACCCCACCGCAGGGAGCCAAGGAAAAAGAAGAAGCTGGCCCCACACTGGCCGACTTTTCCAAGGTAGCCGAAGGCGAAGCCACCCTCGGCGGTGTGATCGATACAGATCGGAACCTGGACAACATTCTGAGCATTCCTGTTGACATTCAGGTGGTACTGGGCTCGGCCTCAATGCTGGTTTCCAACCTGCTCAAGCTCGGGCGCGGGGCGGTCATTCCGCTGGATCATCGTGTCGGTGAGCCGGTTGAAGTGGTTGTCAACGGACGGGTTGTTGCCCGCGGGGAAGTGGTCGTGGTTGAAGACGACAACTCGCGCTTTGGCGTCTCCCTTACCGAAATTGTCGGTTCGGCAAACGTTGCCAAACCAGAGGCCATCAACTAAGGCCTCTCTCCTCGTCCTTGCAGCCGGGGAGAGACCTACGCATGTTTCAAAGATGCTGCATTCGGGACGCAGTTTTGCTCCATGGATTGCACGAGAAGAGTAACAAATTCGATAGAGGTGTGTCATGGCGGCTGTGCCTGCTGTTTCCAACGAAATTCAACCCCCCGAACCGATGGTTCGCAAATTCAGAGGCGTTGAAAAAGTTGCAGCTTTGATTTTGGGGATGGGGCAAACCAACGCGGCGCGTGTGCTTTCCCATTTCGATAGCGACGAAATCCGCATGATCACCCGCATTGCGGCCCAGTTGGGCAGCGTGAATGCCAAGGAGATGGAAGCCATCATCGAGGAATTCGTGCAGCAATTTGGCGATGGCGCCAGCCTTTATGGCTCGGTCAACGAGGTTCAGAAACTGCTGACGGGCGTTCTGCCCGAAGATGAAGTGTCTGATATCATTGCTGATGTGGCCGGGTCTTCCAACTGGTCCATTTGGGACAGGATCGCCAATATTTCCGAAACGGCGATTGCCAACTATATCAAGAAGGAGCACCCCCAGACCGCTGCCTTCATTCTCTCGCGCAGCAAGCCGGCCGCTGCCGCCAAGATCATGAATCAACTGCCGCCAGAATTGCGCAACCAGTTGATGCGCCGCATGCTGACGATCAAGCCCATTGTGCCTGAAGCTGCCAGAGACATCGAGAAAGTGCTGCATGAAGACTTCCTGCTCAACTTCTCAGGCAACATGCAGGCCGATACCTTCTCGCGCATGGCCGACATTCTCAACAAGATGGAACGCGACCAGATGGAAGCGGCCCTCAATTCGCTCGAAGAGCGTCAGCCAAAGGCTGCAGAAGCCCTCAAGGGCCTGTTGTTCACCTTCGACGATATCATCAATCTTACGCCGCGTGCCCGTATGGCCATCTTTGACCAGATCAACACGGAAGCCATTGTCATGGCACTCAAGGGCACGGATCAGGGCTTGCGGCAGTCCATTCTCTCTACGCTGGCAAGCCGGACCCGACGCATTATCGAGCACGAGTTGGCCAGCGGTCAGCCTGCTGCCGAACGGGACGTCTTTGCGGCAAGACGCGAAATCACTGATCTGGCCCTCGAAATGGCCGGACGGGGAGAGATCGACCTCAACCCGAAACAGGAGGGCGGAGCCTTCCTGCAATAGGTGCTGACAGGTGCCCGGTCAATTGTAAGCTCCGGCAAGTTCCGGGGATAATGTGAGACACGCATGTCAGATGAGAGCAAGGACAGCAAGACAGAAGAGCCGACAGAGAAAAAGATAAGAGACGCGATTGAAAAGGGAAATCTGCCCCTTTCAAAAGAGGTGAATGCCTTCGCTACCTTTCTTGGAATTCTGGTCATTCTGGCATTTGCACTGGAAACACAAGTCGCATCGCTATCGACAACCATGTCGCGTATACTGGATGGAACAGGAGAAATTCGTCTTGGAAACGAAGCACAATTTGTTCAGCTGGGCTCAGCTGTCGGAATGGAAGTGGCCAAATTTCTGGTCGTGCCCATTTCCATCTTGTTCCTTCTCGGGCTTGCTGCAACCTGGTTTCAGCATCCTCCGCAAATGTCGTTTGAGCGATTGCGTCCAGACCTTTCCAAATTGTCCCCCGGCAAGGGATTTTCGCGCATGTTCGGCGCTCAAGGCTGGGTGGAATTTCTCAAGGCGCTTGCAAAGCTTGCCATGCTTGCCCTCGTACTCGGCATTCTCATATCAAGTCACAGACAGGTTCTGGTGAATACCATGTTTACAGATCCTACCCTGCTGCCAGAGGAACTCCTCAGTATTACTATCCGACTTGTCTCGGGTATTTGTGTCGCAACAATTTCGCTGGTTCTGCTCGATGTCCTTTGGGTCAGGGGCAAATGGCGTCGGGATCTGCGCATGAGTCCGAAAGAAGTGAAAGATGAAATCAAGCAATCCGAGGGTGACCCTATGGTCAAGGGGCGCATGCGTTCGCTGGCCAGAGACCGGGCTCGCAACCGTATGATTGCCTCTGTGCCACAGGCCAATGTTGTCATTGCCAACCCGACGCACTTTTCCGTTGCCTTGCGCTATGAGCATAGCGTAGACAAGGCGCCGGTTGTTGTTGCAAAGGGACAGGACCTTATTGCGCTGAAAATCCGTCAAATCGCAGAAGAAAATGACATTCCGGTGATCGAGAATGTGCCCCTGGCGCGGGCATTGTTCGCCGAGAGTGAAGTCGATTTACCTATACCACCACAGTTTTTCCGAGTAGTTGCAGAAATTCTATACTATGTGTATTCTGCCGATAGCTCGAAATACAAAACAGCTTCGGGCTAAGAATGAACAAAGCTTCCCGGAAATCGACCATGATTAGTCGAAAGCCTCTTGCAACAGTTGATTGCAAAGACGTTTATGAGCATGCCATGCTTTGGGCGATGAAAGATGTCATCACCGAGCTTAGACTGGTCGATGCTGCGCATCTGATTTCGTATGTCTTTACGGATTCCCATGCCAATATCAGTGATGTAATCGCATCGTCCTCGGAATTATTCCTCAAATCCAATACCCTTTTCTATCGCGGCGAAGCTACGGCGCAACTGGACTGGGCCACGCCGCCCACGGTCAGATTGGAGATGGCTTTCAGACATCTTGATCTTGATGCGCGCTTTACGCTGAATCTGATTGGCGATGTGACCACCATCGCGATGCAATCTGTTCGTTATGAAGACGGGTCAGACGGCAGCCAGTGCGATATCGAGCGGTTTGTCACTGTGTTGACAGATGCCCATATTCGACGCCCGTCCAAGGATTGGGCCGACAAAGGCCTGCTCATGTAAGCCGACGCCGGGCGCCCTTTTGCTCTCTGTCTGGAGATGATGTGACCGTGATGACCCATGAAGAAAGGGACATCAGTCGGGGATGGCTCCCCGACCGACATGTGCATATTTCCTAGAGAAACGGTTTGGCCCGTTCCATCAGATCGTCCAGATCCGGTTCAGCCGGATTGCGAGGCTTGCCCGGATGGATGATGCTGACCTGACAGCCTTCTGCAGCTTCCACCAATTGGCGATAGGTGCCAGCGTCGGGATCGGCGATGAAGGCCTGCATATTTTCGTTATAGCCAAATAACTGGTCATTGATCTGGCGGCACTCGTTGCAGGTCGTGCAACGGGCCGTTTCGATCCATGGCATGTCATCCATCACTTCTGCTGCAACGCTGTCCTCTTCTTCAGAGGCGGCCTGAGGCTCAGCTGTTGGCTGCGCAACCTCGGCGACCGGCTGTGCCGGCTCGACAGCAGCAGGGCTTGCTGCGTCGCTGGAAAGCTCGGCGAGCAGGGCCTCCCGTTTGCGCCGTTCCTCGGCCAGTTGGGCCAACACATAGGAATTGTTGATGCCAGCCAGTTCCTGCAAACGGTTCCATGCATCCTTGCACCGACGGGCTGCCGCAACAATCTTGTCATCAACCACGACACGCATCAGCGCGTCTTGTCGATCCACACCCTGCACATAGGCCCGCTTGATGGCATCGCTGCCCCCTGATGTTTCGAGCCATTCCTCGAACGGCACCATATCGCCGCTCCAGCCCTTGCGCTCGATCGCTTCGCAGAAACGGTGATAGCGGGTATCAGCCAGAGCAAAATCCCCGTAGGTGAATTTCACGGCCTCTTCCTTGCGCACCCCTGTCGGGTCTTCATAGCGAAGAGTGTGCTCAGGCCAGTCCTTCTCCATTTGCGGGTTGGCCGACAGGTCAAACCGGCTGGCCAGATCAGGCCCTGCAGACGGATCGTAGGAAAAATTCGGGAAGAGGCGTGCTTCGGTTGCCGCCGCAGCCAGAATATAGGCAGGCACGCCTGGAACAGTTTTCGTGGCGCCCGAATAGATGCTGAACATGGCCGAACCACCATAATGCATGGCACGGACCATAGCATCCTGCATACGAGTCATATGAGCGCTGGATCCCTGAACCACGAAGGCATTGTTGATGCCCATGGCCATGGAGGCAAGCCGTGCCGTGCCCGCACCAAAGGAGTTGCGTGGCGGTTCCGGAGAGGTCGGCCCGAGAATGTCATCCACCTGGATCATCACCTTGATAGGCAAGCCGCAGGCCAGCGCTTCATAGGCGCGGGAAATCTCGGAGGAGTCCGTCACCCCGTCGCGCAAGAAGATCATGGCCGGTGGCAGGAAGGCCATCTGTTCTTCGGTCAAATCGCTTTCATCGAAATTGGCAAAGACCGCATCATGCAGGTCGGGAACATATTTGTTCTCAACTTCCATTTCGGCAATTGCCAGAGCCTTGGAGAATTCGATGACGCTGGGCAGGCGATCCCGATAGGCATCCAACGCTTCGGTGCAACTCTGGAAGACATAGCTGTAACACACCGCCTTGTCCGGATAGCTATAGGTTGCCCGCCCCGGCCCGAAGAAGGCCTGTGTCTGGAGCACCTGCAATACATGCTTGATGCGCGCCACTCTGTCTGCGGGCAGCCGGTCCTCAGGGCGTACACGATGCAGGATATTGGACAAGACACCAAAGTCGATGGATTTGTCGCCATCCAGCCCCATGGATTTGGCTAGAGCTTCAGGGCTATGGGCCTCATCGGACTTGATGTGATCCGATTTCAGGATGTCATTGAGCCGCAGCACCAGACGGTCGACCTTGTAGCGGAACTTGCGGGCCCGGGTGAGATGCATGGACTGCCAGACATGGGCTAGAACCTTGCCTGGCGTTGCTTCTGTGCAGCCGATGACACGGCCATCAAGAGTGATGGTTTGGCGTGCCCGATCCAGATTCTGATCGAGGGGGCCAAAGGCCGATTGTCCGCATTCTGCCACAAGTTCGGCTTCGCTGATGCGCCAAAGCTCGGAGAGTTTTTCTTCTGCACCCGCAGCCACCTTTTCGCGCATGCGCTGTTCAAGGCGCAGAACCTGCTGGCGCAATTCTTCGCCGTCCGGTCCTTGTGGTGCCACTTGCCGAAGCGCTTCGTCTACAATCTGGCAAAGCGGAATAAGCGGCTTTTCCACCTCTTCCCCTTCAATGAGGACAAGAGGATAGTCATAGCGCAAACTGTCGAGCGCATTGTAGCGGGCAAAGAGCGCGGGGCGAAGGGCCGTCAATGCGGCGTCCTCCATAAAAGCATCAGTGCCCTGACCCTGAGGGTCCGTTGAGATTTGAGCCACCTGCATGATCGGTCACTCCCCGTTTGAGGTCGCATGCTGGCCTTCGGGCCAGATGCCGACCTTGTCGAATTCTTCGTTGAGAACAGTTTCCACCAGCTGCGGCGTGCTCGGGCGTTTGCCTTTACGCAATTCGTCATAGCAGGGCACGTGCGGATTGGAATAAAGCACGCCCACCGGGATCTCCTCATCCAGCATGGCAAGAGCCTGCGCCCGATTGAGGTCAAGCGGATCGTGGGTCTCCTGATTCTTGTAGATGCGGGAAAGTTCCGGCTTCAGCCTCAGACCATCGGCATGGGTCAACATCCGCACGCGCAGAGGGTCCTGAACGGCGGCGTCGAAATGATGGTTCATGAAGTTCGGGCAACGCTGCAGGATGCGGATGAAGGAAAAGCCCTTGTGGTGATAAGCCTTGGAGAGCACATCATAGAGCAGTTCGGGTATCCAGTCCGGCACCTGAGCCACGAAGGACACGTTGGAGATGCCCAGCGTAACACTCAACGGGTTGAGCGGATTGAGCGTAGCCCCGAAAGGGGTGGTGTTGCTCTTCAGGCCCTTGGGCGATGTCGGCGAGGCCTGCTTCTTGGTGAGGCCATAGACATTGTTGTCATGCAGCAGCATGGTCATGTTCATGTTGTAGCGCACCGCGTGGATCCAGTGCGCCGCCCCGATGGAGCAGCAGTCGCCGTCGCCGGTGGTGACGAAGACGCTGAGATCCGGCCGGCGGATCTTGATACCTTCGGCAATCGGCAAGGCACGCCCATGGATGCCATGGAAGCCATAGGCATTCATATAATGCGGCAGACGAGAGGCGCAGCCGATGCCTGAGACACACACGGTCTTTTCTGGCGGAAGCTGTTCATCCCGACACAAACGCTGCATGGCGGTGAGAATGGCGTTATCGCCGCAGCCGGTGCACCAGCGTGGGGTGATATCGCTTTGATAGTCTGCAATCTGATAGTCGGTTTGCACCATCTGCATCAGACATTGGCTCATGGAAGCGGTCATCTCATAGCCCTCCCGCCGTTTGTTTTTTGTCGTCGAGCTTGGCCATTGCTGCCTCTATGATTTCCGCAGGCTTGAGCGGTTGACCGCGGGCGTTGCCCCAGCAATCCACATCCACCAGCCAGCGCGAGCGCAGAAGCATGGCCAGATGGGAATAGCGTCGGTTTGACGGATCGATCAGCGGATCACTCTCTGGGTCATTCCAGTTATTCTCGATGGTCATGACCTTGCCGAAACGTTTCATGACAGCATCGATGCCAGCGGCCATCGGCTGGATGAATTTCAGATGCAGCGAGGAGACCTTGTGGCCCTTGGCCCGCATGATCTGGACTGCTTCCTCAATGGCGCCGCGCGTACTGCCCCAGCCGATGAGCAGCAGATCGCCTTCCTCATCGCCATAGACGGGTGCCAGACGCAAAGTTTTCTGCAATGCAGCCAGTTTGCGGCTGCGGTTCAAAAGGCCCTCCTCGTTGATCTGAGGGTCATAGGCCACGTGGCTGTCCCGATCATGGGCAAGGCCCGTGAGGCAATGCATGCCGTTTGGCTGGCCGGGAATGAAGCGGGTCGCAATGCCTGTGCGTTCGTCCCAGTCATAGGGGTGGGCATCTTCCGGCACCGCAGATTGGTTGACCGGAGGGGCCAGCCAGTCGGCGTTGAATTCAGGTCTGTCAAAGGGCTGTTGCGCCGTTGAGAGAGCCGCGTCCGAAAGGATGACCACGACCATGTTGAAGGTCTCGGCGATCTTGCGTGCGGTGATGACCGAATAGAAACAGTCCTCGATGGAATCCACCGCCATGACCACCTTGGGCGCATCCCCATGGCTGCCGAACATGGCGGACATCATGTCGCCCTGCTCGACCTTGGTCGGCAGGCCGGTGGAAGGTCCACCGCGCTGAACATCAATGACGACCAGCGGAATTTCGGTCATCACGGCAAGGCCGATGGCTTCCTGCTTGAGCGAGAGGCCCGGGCCGGAGGTGATGGTCACTGCGCATTTGCCAGCATAGGAGGCCCCGATGGCGAAGGTCGCCGCCGAGATCTCATCCTCTGCCTGATGCACCACGCAGCCGACCTTCTCGAAAATGGTCGAGAGATAGTGCGAAGCCGAGGTGGCTGGCGTGATCGGATACATCGAGCAGACTTCCATGCCCGAGGCCACAACCCCGAGCGCCAGCGCCGCGTTGCCGTTGGTCACGATTTGTGGCTTCACGACCGGTGCTGCTGGGATCATGTAGCGCACGGAAAGATTCTCCGCCGCCCAGGCCTGTCCGGCCGCCAATAGTTCGAGGTTGGCATCGACGATCTTCTGGTCCTTTTTGGCAAAGGTCAGACGCACCTGTGCTTCGGCCAGTGCCGTATCCAGACTGTAGATCGTGCAGAGAATGCCCAGCACGAACATATTCTTGCCCTTGGTCGGATCGGGCACATATTTTTGACATTCCGTCTGCATCGGAATCTCAAACAGCTTGTAGCCCTTTGCGCGGACTTCGGCGGTCACCTTTTCATAATTCCCGGCAACGGCAGGGTCCTTGTCGCGCTTCCACATTTCTTCGATGAGAATGGTGGCTCCGGGCTTGATCTCGTTGGCGTTCAGGCGGCTTAGAAGCACCTGCTCGTTAAAGGCGATCACGAGATCGGCCTTGTCACCCACATTGGTGACCTTGTGCGCGGCCATGCGCACCCTGTTGCCGCTGGCGCCCGCGATGGAGCGGTGAGGGGGCTGGATCTCGGCGGGGATGATCTCCACCGTCCAGATTCCGTGCCCGGATCGAGCGGCGATCGACGCAAGGGACTGGCCGCATCTTTGCGCGCCTTCCCCCGAGTCACTTACGATTTCAACAATATGTTCCTGAATGACTTCGGCAGGTCCACTTGCTGGGGACTTCTTCAATGCGGTCCTTTCCTCGCTGGGAGGAGCATCGTGAGAAGAAGCCTGCATGCCATATTCCGTCATGGTTTTGGCTCCGGCAGCTAAATTTGTCTTATTCTGGTAAAGCAATGTTCAGCAAGGTCGATGCCGAACAGGCTGTTCTCGAAGTCGGATGTCTCCGGCTCGTAAATGACGTTGGTGTCTCTGAGGCCCAGATAGCGGCGGATGCTGTCAGCCGCCTTGCGCCCTGCGCCCATTGCCTTGATCACGGTCGCCGCTCCGGTGACGATATCTCCCCCGGCATAGACACCGGCAAGGGAGGTCGAAAGATCGTCGTCGGTGTCGATATAGCCCCATTTGTTGAGGCCGATCGACGAGGTCTGGCCGAGGATCGGGTTGGGCGAGGTGCCGATGGCATAGACCACCGTATCCGCTTCGAAGTCGAATTCGCTGCCCTCAACCGCTACCGGACGCCTGCGCCCGGAGCTATCGGGTTCACCCAACTCCATCTGCACGCAACGGATGCCGCGCACATTGTTGTCGGCGTCGCCAAGGATCTCGACCGGGTTGGTCAGCCAGTGGAACTCGATGCCTTCTTCCTGTGCGTGATGCAGCTCTTCCTTGCGGGCAGGGCACTCGATTTCGCTGCGCCGGTAGATGCAATGCACCTGCTCGGCACCAAGCCGCAGGGAAACGCGCATCGCGTCCATGGCCGTATTGCCCGAGCCGATCACGGCCACGCGCTTGCCAAGGCCCAGCGGGGTATCGAATTTGGGGAAGTCCCCCGCATGCATCAGATTGCAGCGGGTCAGCAACTCGTTGGCAGAAAGGACGCCGTTGAGATTTTCGCCCGGAATGTCCATGAAGTGGGGGGTACCGGCACCAACGCCGATAAAGACTGCATCATAGCCCATGTCATCGAGCATCTGATCGATGGTGAACAGGCGGCCCACCAGTGTGTTGCACTGGATATCGACGCCCAGCGCCTTCAGATTGGCAATCTCGGCGTCCACCACGCTCTTGGGCAGGCGGAATTCGGGGATACCGTAGCGCAAGACGCCACCGGGCACATGAAAGGCCTCATAAATGGTAACGGCGCATCCGGCCTTGGCCAGATCCGCCGCACAAGCCATTCCGGCTGGTCCAGATCCTACGATGGCAACCCGGAAGCGGTTGGGCTCAATCTGTGCTGATTTCTGCCACCCCTCCTTGATAGCCATGTCGCCAAGGAAGCGTTCAAGCCGACCGATGGCAACCGGTTCAAGGCCCGTGCCTGCACCGACAGCGCAAACCCCTTCACATTGATCTTCCTGCGGGCAGACCCGGCCGCACACGGCGGGAAGCTGGGTCGCATCGGTCATATGCTCATAGGCGCCACGGAAATCCTTTTCCAGCATCTTGGAAATGAATCCGGGAATGTCGATCTTGACCGGGCATCCCTCGATGCAGGCCGGTTGCGGACACATCAGGCAGCGTTCACATTCCAGAAGGGCATTTTCAAGATCAAACCCCAGCGCCACTTCATCAAAGTTTCTGGCACGGATTTCCGGCTCCTGAACCGGCATGTCTGCTCTTTGTTGCGGAATGGATCGAATTGTCTTGCGAGCCATTTACTTGCCTCCCTCAATGGGTGCTGCATCCGGCGCAAGGGCCAGGCGGCGGCAACTATCGGAATAGCGCTCCATCGCTGCGGCCTCTTCGGGGCGGTAGCGTTGCAGTCGGGTGAAGAGATCGTCAAAATCGACCTGATGGCCATCAAAATCGGGCCCGTCCACGCAGGCGAACTTGATCACGTCTCCCACTTTCACGCGGCAGCCGCCACACATGCCGGTGCCGTCCACCATGATCGGATTGAGGCTCACCATCGTTTTGATGCCGTAGGGGCGCGTGGTTTCCGTGCAGGCGCGCATCATGATCGGAGGACCAATGGCGACCACTTCGTCGACGTCTGGATTCGCTTTGATCGCTGCTTCAATGCCTTGGGTGACAAGGCCGTGAATACCCGCTGAGCCATCGTCCGTGCAGATAATGAAATCATCACAAATGGCGCGAAATTTCTCTTCCCAGAACATCAGGTTGCTGGAGCGGAAGCCCAGAACCCCGATCACGTGGGCGCCGGCTTCTTTGAAGGCCCGTGCCTGCGGATAGATCGGCGCGATACCTAGCCCGCCGCCCACACAAATGACCTTTTTGGTTTTCGATGAAATGTCACTGGGAATACCAAGTGGGCCGAGCATGGCATAGATCTCACGACCGGGTCTGCAGAGCAGCTGCATCTCCCTTGTGGATTTGCCTACGGCCTGCACGACCAGCGTGATGGTTCCCTTTTCCCTGTCGAAATCGGCAATGGTCAGCGGAATGCGCTCGCCCAGATCATGCAACATCACGATGACAAACTGGCCGGGTTTGGCGGCCTTTGCCATGACTGGATGCTCGATTTCGATAAGGAATGTTGACTTTGAAAAATCGGTGCGCGTCAGGATTGGAAAGGATGCCGTGACACCTTTCCCGGATCCGTTCTGCCTATTTGCGACAGACAAATCCTCCCCGCGACCGCTGGCGACCCCGCGATCGGACATGAATTTCCTCCCCTTGCTGCGGAATTTGCCAACTAGATTGCACAGGGTGCAATAATCGGAACAAATACAACAGCTTCGACGCTACGCCCATGAAGGGGGGAAACATTGACACCAATCAAAACGGCGGTTTTCTGCTCTTTAGTAAGACTAAGGTTCAATTGGGCTGGTGAAAAGGGCGCAACAAAAAAAGCGCGAGCCGTAAGACCCGCGCTTCAAAATTTACTTGATCGGTAGAATTGACGATCAGAGTGAGAACCAGGCTAGGAAGAAGCCTGCCACCACTGCTGTACCAATCACACCGGCAACGTTCGGACCCATGGCATGCATGAGGAGGAAGTTGCTTGGATCTGCCTTCTGACCTTCCACCTGACTAACGCGGGCAGCCATTGGCACGGCCGACACGCCAGCAGAACCGATCAGAGGGTTGATCTTGTTCTTCGAGAACACGTTCATCAATTTGGCCATCAGGACGCGCAAGCAGTAGCGATACTGAATGCAACAATGCCGAGTGCCAGAATCTTGAGGGTTTCGAAGTTCAAGAACCGTTCTGACGTCATCGTGATGCCGACAGACGTACCCAGGAAGATCGTGACGACGTTGACCACCTCATTCTGAGCAGCCTTGGTGATGCGTTCTGCTTCAAGGCTTTCCCGAAGGAAGTTACCAAGCATCAACATACCGATAAGGGCAGATGCTGCCGGAACCAGCAGGATCACCAGAATGGTTACCATTCCAGCAAAGATGAGCTTTTCAAGGCGACCTACTTTACGCAGGGATTTCATCTTGATCTTGCGTTCTGCGTCACTTGTAAGCGCACGCATGATCGGAGGCTGGATCATCGGCACAAGCGCCATGTAGCTATAAGCTGCAACAGCGATTGGAGCCAAAAGGTCCGGAGCCAACTTGCTGGCAAGGAAGATCGAAGTCGGGCCGTCAGCGCCACCGATAATACCAATGGCAGCTGCCTCATGTGACTGGAAGCCAATCAAGGTAGCACCAAGGAAGGTGGCAAATACACCAAACTGAGCAGCTGCACCGAGAAGCAGCGTACGCGGGTTGGCGATCAACGGACCGAAGTCAGTCAGAGCTCCAACGCCCATGAAGATGAGCGGTGGAAAGATTTCCAGATGGACACCTTGGGAAATGTAGTAGTAGAGACCGCCAGCTTCTTCGCCATGAGGCAAATTGACAAGACCCTGAGTCGGCAGGTTAGCCAACAGAGCGCCAAAAGCGATAGGAATCAGCAGAAGCGGTTCAAATTTTTTGTAGATCGCAAGATAGAACAGCAGAGCAATGATCGCCCACATGACCATCATTTGCCAGGTCACATCACCAAAAGCGGTCAAATGCCAAATCTGTTCAAGCTTGGAGGCCTGAGTTGCTGTGCCTTCCATGAGAAGGATCTCCCTCCTTATGAAAGGGTTACAAGAACTTGACCCTCGGTCACGGTAGCACCGGCTGCCACATTGACCGCGGTAACAGTACCATCAGATGGAGCACTGATGTTCGTGTTCATCTTCATGGCTTCAAGGACAACCAGAGTGTCGCCAGCAGAAACTTTCTGACCAACAGAAACGTCTACGCTGATGACAGTCCCTGCGAGCGGGCATGGCACTGCGCCATCACCAGCTGGGGCAGCAGGAGCTGCAGCAGGAGCCGGAGCGGCTGGGGCCGGAGCGGCAGGAGCAGGAGCTGCTGCTGCAGGGGCTGGAGCTGCTGGTTTCGCAGCCGGAGCCGGGGCAGCATTGTCCATATCTTCGTCTTCCACCGTTACATCGTAGGTGATGCCCTGTACGGTGATCCGCAAGCGTTTCATTACTTTAGTCCTCTCAGAGAATTGGGGGTCTGGCTACTGCCCAAGGGCATCATGGAAGTCCAGCCATTGCGGGTGTTATGTCCCGAAAAAGAGGCAATGCGACCTTCCAGTGGCCATTCGCTTACTTTGTGTGGGGGAGCTGCGACGCGAGTCACTTTGTATCCTGCCCCCATTGTCGCGGCTACGGCTGCTGCAATGGCAGCCAGATGATGTGGTGGTACGCCAGCCCGGGAGGCTACCGCCGCACGCGGCGGTACCTTTGGGGCATGGTCTGAGCCGCCAGTGCCTGAGCCGTTCTTTTCCTGACGGATAAAGAAAGACCCGATAAGTGCACAAGCTGCCCAGAGAATGGCAAGAGCCATCATTACCACGACAAAGCCCGTTAAGATGATTTCCAGGTTTTCGAGCATCAAGATAATCCTTTGCTCAGAGTGGAATATTGCCGTGTTTCTTCGGCGGACGGGTTTCCCGTTTGGACATCAAGCCACGCAGGGAGAGAGCGATTGCACTCTTTGTCTCACGCGGTTGAATGATGTCATGGATCGCCAGTCTACCAGCAGACAGGTAAGGTGTTGCAAATTCCTTGCGATATTCATCGGCAAGTTCTTTGGATTTGGCAACCTTGTCTTCAGCTTCCTTTAGTTCCTTGCGGTAAAGGATGTTGACAGCACCTTCTGCACCCATCACAGCGATTTCAGCTGTTGGCCATGCCATAACGCGGTCCGCGCCCATGTCTTCCGAGCACATAGCCAGATATGCGCCGCCATAGGCCTTACGCATGATGACCGTGATTTTCGGAACAGTAGCGGAGGCATATGCGAAGAGCATTTTAGCGCCGTGACGGATAATACCGCGACGTTCTTCGTTGACACCCGGCAGGAAGCCAGGAACGTCGACGAGGGTTACGAGCGGAATATTGTAGACGTTGCAGAAACGAACAAAGCGTGCAGCCTTGTCACTGGCATCGATGTCCAGCGTACCGGCCTTAACGATTGGCTGGTTGGCAACAAACCCAACGACCATGCCGCCAATGCGGCCGAAGCCGATTACGATGTTGGCTGCAAAATGTTCCATGATTTCAAGGAAGTCACCTTCGTCGGCCAGGCTTTTGATAACCTCACGGCAGTCGAATGGAGTTTTGGAATCTTCTGGAACAAGCTCATCCAGTGCCGGGTCATCAACAATCTTCAGGTCCGGCTCAATGTGATGAGGAGGATCCATCATGTTGTTGCTTGGCAGGAATGACAGCAGCTTGTGCACGATCTGCACTGCGTGTGCATCATTTTCAGCAATGAAGTGAATGTTACCAGATACGGAAGCGTGTGCTTGAGCCGATCCGATTTCTTCCATCGTGGTTACCTGACCGGTAACGGCGCGAATGACTTCTGGGCCACAGATGAACATCTGTGCGTTTTCGCGGGTCATGATGAGGAAGTCGGTCAAGGCAGGGCTATATGCTGCACCACCGGCACAAGGACCTGCAATGACAGAGATCTGGGGTACAACGCCAGAGAGCTGAACGTTGCGATAGAATACCTGACCATATCCGGAAAGGGCACCAACACCCTCCTGAATACGGGCTCCGCCTGAATCGTTGAAGCCAACAACAGGTACGCCTGCTTTCACAGCATGATCGAGGGCTGCACAAATTTTCTTGGCGTGAATTTCACCCAAGGAGCCACCAACCACACCGAAATCCTGGGAAAAGGCTGCTACTGGACGACCGTCGACAAAGCCTGTGCCACAAATAACACCGTCCGTCGGAATGGATTTATCTGCCATACCGAAGTAACGGGTATTGTGCTGCGCATGCAAGCCGAATTCCTGGAACGTACCTTCGGAGAAAAGACCCCCAAGGCGTTCACGGGCAGTCATACGCCCTTTGGCATGTCTGTCTTCCGCTTTCTTTGCGCCGCCACCGTCCAGTGCGATTTTGCGCCGTTTCTCCAACTCATCAGAAAGAGTTTTGGAAATCGCCATTTTATTACCGCTATGCTAGGCAGCGCCCGGATTGAGCGCTGCGTTAAGGTTGAGGTTGAACGGGTAAAAACCCGCCGGAAATTATGGATCGGACACCCGATGACAAAATCCTCAATGACGGAAGTATTACTCATTTATTTTAATGAGATAAAGGGTTGGAAGCGGCAAAAGGTTTGGACCAAAGGCTAGTTGAGGCCTGAATTGGCGGCTTACGGGCGTGAATCGCGCATTAGACCAAAGTGGATAGAGGTAGTTTGCATAACGGAAAAAATTGCCATGCAAAGTTGTGTGGTCTGTGAATATTAACCGCTGCGACCATTGTGTTGATCATCTCTGGTTGCAGATCGCTTGAATAGAGCCAAAAATTGAAGCCTTCCATCAACTTATACTTAATATATAGGTCGCCGCTGAGTAAAACCCCTCTTGTGTTGCCTTGCGGTGAGTCGCTTTACCCATTTAGGCTGCCTTCCTCATTAAGGACAGTTGAACGCGGTTGCGCGATAAGTTGATGCTATTTTTGAGTTGGTTCGGGGCGTTGGTTTGCAGCACCTTTAAAGAGACCGGCGAAAAAGGAAAGAAACGTGGACAAATGAAGAATCGACTCTCGCTTGCTTTCGAGTTCAGATTGTTTTGATGTGACGCGTGAGAGGCCTCGCGAAGCGAATGGGGTGTTGTATCACCTGTTTCAAAACGACGATTTCATTCTTTTGTATTATTAGCAAATATGTCGAGAAAAATGCCTCCTTACCTAATCCTAAGGTGTATCCGGGCTCCTCTGCTTCCTCTGGCTGTTTGCTAAAACCACTTAAAAATCAGCTCTCAACACTGCCTTTTTGAACGGCTCTAACTGCATAGGAAATTGTACCATCATGCGGTGTTGCTTCTGGGACGAGCAGCTGTGTTGATGCAAATCAACGCCGAAAGTCCTTGGATAGACTAACGATTATAACACTAAAGTATCGGGAGTTATGACCGTATGGTGATGCACTCTCGGAACTTTTGTGTGGCTCACATGACCATTAGACCACGCGACTGCTTCTGACAGCTAAAGGTATCTGAGGACCTGGGGTGACCGCCTTTGCCACTGGGCTTTGGTTGCAGGCAATTCTTTGAGCACTTTATTTCATTTCGACAGACTGACATTACCAACGATTGGTCTGCTGTAATTGGGTGGAGAAAATGAACCAAAATCTTCCAAAAACGCCGGCGTATCCCGGACATTCAACGGTAATTAACGGTAACGGCGCCGTGGCCCAGGTGATGGGGCAGGTGTGCGGTGGGGTCATCGGATATCCGATCACGCCTTCTACCGAAATTGCCGAGATCTACGAAGCTTTCAGAGCTGGCGGTGGACTCAACGTCTGGGGACGTCATCCCTTCTTCTTCGAACCTGAAGGGGAACACTCCGCTCAGTCTGGCGCACTTGGCGCCGCGCTTACGGGCGGGCAATATGTGTCTAACGCTTCGTCTTCTCAGGGCGTGCTTTATGGCCTTGAATCGCATTATGTTACCGTCGGCAAGAAAGTCGGCGGTTTTGTTATGCAGGTTGCTGCCCGCTCCGTTTCCCGCCACTCACTCAATGTGATGGCTGGCCATGACGACATTTACGCCTTGCTGCCATCTGGTTATACCATCCTGTTCGGCTCCAACCCGCAGGAAGCAGCCGACCTCGCCGCGATCTCCTACAAGGTCAGTGCGATGTCGATGATCCCGGTTGCCAACGGCATGGACGGCTTCGTCACCTCGCACATGATGAGCGAAGTGTTGATGCCGGAAGAAGATCTGCTGCGCGAATTCATCGGAGATCCATCCGAGCGTATCATGTGCCCGACCGTCGCACAGGAAATGCTCTATGGTGCCAAGGGGCGCGTCTTCCAGCTCAAACGCTATCTGGGCCGTCATAGCTCGGACATGGAACAGGACGCCTACGCCAAGCTCGTTGCCTTCCTTGATGACAATGCTGATGCTGTCGAAGCCGACAATACCGGCGAGATGGTTGCCAAAACCCTCGACATGCTGCCAGCAGAGCTGCACAAACAATGGAGCCGCCAGTGGACCAACGCCTTCCAGAAAGGCTCCCGCCAGCGCGTTCCTGCACAGGTCGATATCAACAATCCGGGCCTTACAGGTGGTGTGCAGAACCAGCCGGACTTCCAGGCCGGTGCCGTTGACCATCGCACCCACTTTGTGCGCGATGTTGCTCGCTTCGTTCGAGAAGCCATGGATGAATTTTCCGCTCTGACCGGTCGCAGCTATGCTCCGGTTAAATGCTTCGAATGCGAAGATGCCGAAACCGTTCTGGTCGGCCTTGGGTCTGTTACCGATGATGCCGAAGCCGTTGCCGCTTACCTGCGCCGTCAGGGCAAGAAGGTCGGCGTGGTTTCCATCAAGATGCTGCAGCCATTCCCGGATGCGGAATTCGTGGAAGCTGTCAAAGGCAAGAAAGCCGTTACCATTCTTGAGCGTTCCGACAACACCGCTCTGACCGCCTTCGTCAAGGAAGCCTTGATGAAAGCCATGGAAAATGGTGCTGGCGAACGCTATCCGGGCGTTCCTGCGCTCAAGGAACTGCCAAAACTGACGACGGCCATCTTTGGTTTGGGTGCACATGACCTGCAGCCACGCCACTTGGTTGCCGCCTACGAAAACATGGACGGCGCCTGCCAGCCATTCGTTTATCTGGGCAGCCAGTTCTTCTCCAAGGATGCAAGCCCGATCATGACCGAGCTTCAGGCCAAGCTGAAAGAGGCTTATCCTGAAACCGAACTGATGGCGCTGGAAACCAAGCCGAACCCGAGCCTTCTGCCAGATGGTGCCCTGCGCATCCGCTTCCATTCGGTTGGCGGGTACGGCACGATTGCCACCGGCAAGCTGCTCACGGACATTTTGGCCAACGCCCTGCATCTCTATTCCAAGTCCGCACCGAAATACGGTTCGGAAAAATCGGGCGCTCCGACCAACTACTATATCACGCTCTCTCCTGAACCGGTGCTGATCACCAACGCCGATCTGGAAGATGTGGAAGTGGTTGTCTCGCCAGACCACAAGGTCTTCGCTCACAGCAATCCGCTGCGCGGTCTTGTTGACGGCGGTACCTTCATTCTGCAGTCCAATCTTTCTCCTCTGGAAGTCTGGAAAGAACTGCCTTCTGCCATGCGCAAGACCATTCGCGACCGGAAGATCAAATTCCTGGTGGTTGACGGCTTTGCCATTGCCAAGAAACATGCTCCTGTTGCCGCTCTTCAGACCCGCATGATGGGCATTGCCTTCATCGGCGCCGTCTGTGGTCATGTGGAACGCGTCACCGAAGGGGCCGATCGTGAAGCTGTGATCGAGAAGATCCGCAGCCAGATCAATTATAAGTTCGGTACCAAGGGTGAAGCCGTTGTTGAAGGCAACATGGCGGTTATCCGCGATGGCGTCGAGGAAACGGCTGTTGTTGATTATTCGGCTCCTGAATTTGTCGAAGTGGACGCCGCTGGCGATCCGGTTCCTGAATTCAGCCCATCCATTTCCTCCAACATGTGCCGCATTGCTTCGGAATCTTCTCCGGAAGGTCTGTTCGATACTGCCTATTATGAAGAAACGGTCGCAGCACCATTCCGCGCAGGTGCCATCGGCGAAGCGCCGGTTCTGCCGGGCTCAGGCATGTTCATGCCAGCCGGGTCTGCTGCTGCCAAGGACAAGGGCCTCTTCCGTCGTGAAGTACCGGTCTTCGATCCTGAAAAATGCACAGGCTGCCTGGATTGCTCCATGGTCTGTCCGGATGCTGCCATTCCGCCAAGCGTCTTCGATATCGACGCTCTGCTGATGGCTGCCGCCAAAGACATCGACATGCCGGAAAAACAGCGCGAAGTCATTCGTGAATATGTCCGCACTGTTGGTGAGACGGTTCGCCGTAAATATAATGCACTGGATGACGCTCCGAGCTTTGCCAAACTGGTGGCCGAAGCGGTCAACGAGCTTTATGTTGAAAGCGCTGTCGTCAAGGGCAATCTGGAACGCATCGTGGAAGCCGTGTCGGTTCTGCCTGTTGCCAAGACCCGTCCATTCTTTGACGCCATGGAAGCCGAACACACCGGTCAGGGTGGTCTGTTTGCCGTGGCAGTTGACCCTTGGAAATGCACCGGCTGTCTGGAATGCGTGGACATCTGTGGTCCGGGCGCTCTGGTGGCTGCCGATCAGGACGCTGGCTTGCTGCATGACCTGCAGTCCAAGTTCAACTTCCTGTCCAAAACACCGAACACGCCAGCCCGCTTTGTTGAACCGGCCTTTGAGGACGACAACGAAATCAAGCGCATGATGCTGGATCGCGCCAACTACTATTCCACCACTGGTGGTCACGGTGCTTGTCGCGGCTGTGGCGAGGTTACGGCCATTCGTCAGGTTGTTTCCGCAACCCACGCGATCCACGACCGTCGTCAGAAAGCTCATGTGCGTGAGTTGGAAGAACTGGTCAACGGCCTGACCCTCAAGCTTGAAGAAGTCAAAGGCGATAGCGAACGTGAAGCCCGTATTTCCGGCGCCCTCAAGGTGCTCGAAAAACGCCTCTTCATGCTCGAAGGTGGCCCGACCGGCAATGGTCAGTCTCCGTTGGTTGTTGCCAACGCGACCGGCTGTAGCTCGGTTTATGCTTCGACCTTCCCGTTCAACCCTTACAATGACCCATGGGTCAACAGCCTGTTCCATGATGGACCGGCCGTCATCAAGGGTATCTTTGAAGGCACATCTGCCAATGCGGCCGTTGACTTCAAAGCCATGCGTCTTGCCAAACTCGAATTGGCCAATGCCTATGATCCGGTAACGGATGAAGCATTCTTCAACAATTTCGAATGGCACAATTTCTCCGACGCTGAACGCGACCTGCTGCCAACCTTCATGAACATCTCCGGTGACGGTGCTGCTTATGATATCGGCTTCGGTGCTCTGTCTCGCTTGCTGGCAAGTAACACGCCAGTCAAGGTGATGGTGCTCAACTCCGGCGTTTACTCCAACACCGGTGGTCAGGCTTCCACGGCCTCCCTGTCCGGTCAGGACAGTGACTTGGCCCGCTTCGGCAAGGCCAACCCTGGCAAGCTGGAAGACCGCAAGGAACTGGGCCTGATTGCAAGCTTCCACCCGAATGTTTTCGTGGTGCAGAGTGCAACCTCCTTCCCGGGTCACTTCCTCAAGAATGTGATGGCCTATCTGAAGCATTCCTCTTCACCGGCACTGCTTGACGTTTATACGCCATGTCAGGGTGAACACGGGATCGCCGATGACGCAGCCAACCGCCGCTCGAAACTGGCTGTCGAAGCCCGTGTCAGCCCGCTCTTCGTGCATGATCCCAAAGCAGGGAAAACCCTTGCTGAACGGTTTGACATCGAAGGCAACCCGGCCAAGGATCAGGATTGGGCCATGCAGACCATCTCCTATATGGAAGATGGCCAGCTCAAGCTCATGGATCTGCCGCTTACTCCGGCTGACTATGCTTACGACGAAGTCCGCTTCAAGAAGCAGTTCCGCCCGATCAAGGGTGAAGTGGACGCTGTGCCGCTGCATGAATATATCGACATGCCAACGGTAGAGCGTGGCCGCAAGGTTCCATACATCCTCAAGGCCAATGCCAAACGTGAACTGGTCAAACTGGAAGTTGGCGCCATGATCGTGCATCTGGTTGAAGAACGTCGTCAGAACTGGCGCACGCTTCAGCATCTTGCTGGTCAGACCGCTGCCAAACTCGATGCTGCTCACAGCAAAGAGCTGGCTGCAATGGAAGCAAAATACAAGGAAGCTCTGGAATCCCGCGAGCTTTCCATGGACAGCATCGCAGCCGGCATGGCTGAAATGGCATCCATGTCTGCTTCCCCGGCTGTTCTGGGACTTGGAGGCACGGCATCAGCCGCAGCCGCAACCAATGGAGCTGCCGCAGCAGCGCCTGCTGGTGGCGCAAGCCTTCCCCATATCCATGATGAAGATGTATCCCTCTGCACCAATTGCAAGGCATGCTATCAGGACGTTCCCGAACTCTTCGAACTGACCAAGGTCGTTGAAAATGGATCGGTCATGGAAGTGGCACACACCATCCCCGGTGCTCTGGAGCAGGTCGAAGTCACTCCGGACCTGAAGTCCCGCATCATGAAAGTGGCGGCAAAATGCAACGCGGAGATCGTAAGATGACCGTTGATACTGCAGTAACGCAGAACGCTCTGTTTGATCATCAAATGGATGTTCTGAAAAAGCATCTCGCAGCGGACCCCCGGTCCCTGCGGAATGTCTTCATCGCGGACGGAGCCCAGGCCATGGCCTGGGAATTCCAGAAGGACGAGTTGGGCGAGCCCTTCATCAAGACTCTCTGGGGCCTTCTGCTCAAGAATGATGACATGAGCACCCTGATCCAGCGTTTCATCTGGAGCTTGCCGCTCCGTTTCAAACGCAAGTTTATCAAGGCGCTTGATGCCTACATGTCCGACCGCTATCCCATGTTCAAGGGCCTTTCCGAAGGCTGGCCCGAAGACAGCTACATTCCGCCCTATATCCGCACGCCGGAAGAGCGGTCTGCTGACTTCGAGTTGGTGAACCAGGGCTATCTGGGCTATCAGTCCCTCGGCTATTCCTTGCGGGAAGTCGAAATGATCGTTTGGCTGGAAGTGCTTCGCGACAAACAGTGCGAAGATAAGCCTTGCGAACTGGGGCAGATAATCCAGCGAACCAAGGACGAAGAAGCCAAGAAGATTGGCGGCTGCCCGGTCAAGATCCATATTCCGGAAATGATCGATCTGCTCGCCAAGGGCAAGATCCGTCAGGCGCTGGAATTGATCGAAAGCTGCAACCCGCTGCCAAACGTCACCGGTCGCGTCTGTCCGCAGGAGCATCAGTGTCAGGGTGTCTGTAAGCATACCAACCGTCCGATCGAAATCGGTCAGTTGGAATGGTTCCTGCCCGAGCATGAAAAAGCTGCCAATCCGGATCAGCTTGCGCGCTTTGCAGGCATTGTCAGCCCTTGGCAGAAAGCCGAAAAGCCTCCAATCGCGGTGGTCGGGTCCGGTCCGTCGGGCCTCATCAACGCCTATTTGCTGGCCGTTGAAGGCTTCCCGGTAACGGTCTTTGAGGCTTTCCACGAACTGGGCGGCGTGTTGCGCTACGGTATTCCCGAATTCCGTCTGCCAAACTCGTTGATCGATGACGTGGTTGCCAAGATCGACGCTCTGGGCGGTCGCTTTGTCAAGAACTTCGTGGTCGGCAAGTCCGCAACCCTTGAAGATCTGAAAGCTGCTGGCTTCTGGAAAATCTTCGTCGGGTCCGGTGCAGGCCTGCCAACCTTCATGAATGTTCCGGGCGAAGAATTGCTCGGCGTCATGTCGGCTAACGAGTTCCTGACCCGCGTCAACCTGATGCGCGGTCGTGATCCGGCCTATGAAACGCCGCTTCCGGACGTCAAGGACAAGAATATCCTCGTGATTGGTGGTGGTAACACCGCGATGGACGCAGCCCGCACGGCAAAACGTCTTGGCGGCAATGTGACCATCGTTTATCGCCGTACCCAGTCTGAGATGCCTGCCCGTGTTGAAGAACTCGAGCATGCACTTGAAGAGGGCATTGAACTGGCTGAACTGCGCGGACCAAAAGAGTTCGTCGGCGATCATCACACCCATTTCGTCACCCACGCTGTTGTGGATGTGAACGAGTTGGGTGAACCGGATGCCTCCGGTCGTCGTCGTCCCCGTCCAACCGGTGAAGTCATCGAAATGCCGGCGGATCTGGTCATCATGGCACTTGGCAACAAGTCCAACCCGATCATTCCGTCCTCTGAACCCAAGCTTCAAGTCAGCAAATGGGGCACGATCAATGTTGGCAAAGACAGCCAGCAGACATCGATTGAAGATATCTATACCGGTGGTGACGCCGCTCGTGGTGGGTCCACGGCGATCCTTGCTGCCGGTGATGGTCAGGCTGCTGCCCGTCAGATCCTTGGTGCCATTGATCTGGTGTCTGACGAGATTGCTGACCGGGTCAAGAGAGCGGATCACTTCACCAGCCTTGGTCTGGCTGAACATACCGTTCTCAAGCACACGGATCTGGCTGCTGGCATTGTCGAGATGACTATCCGCGCACCAGTGATTGCCCAGTCCGCACGCGCTGGCCAGTTTGTGCGCGTTCTGGCAACCGATGATGGTGAGCTTATTCCGCTGACCCTTGCCGACTGGAACAAGGAAAATGGCACCATCGATCTGGTCATTCAGGGCATGGGTACCTCGACCAAGATGATGAACAAATTGAGCGAAGGCGACTTCTTTGCCGGTATTGCTGGCCCACTTGGGGAACCAAGCGACGTCAAGCAATTCGATCCGGAAAAGGAAACCGTTGTCTTCACTGCCGGTGGCGTGGGCCTGCCAGCCATCTATCCGATCGCCAAGGCGCATCTGGAAACCGGCAACCATGTGACGATGATCATCGGCTTCCGTTCGGCAGACCATCTGTTCTGGACGGGCGACGACGAACGCATGGGGCTGCTAAAAGCCAAATATGGCGACATGCTGGATGTTATCTATTGTTCCAACGATGGCACCTTCGGCATCAAGGGCTTTGTCACCAATCCGCTTGAAGACATGCTCAAGGACGACAAGACCTCCAAGGGCCGCAAGATTGCGGAAGTCGTCTCTGTCGGTCCTCCGATGATGATGCGTGCCGTCAGCGATCTGACCAAGCCATATGAAGTGCCGACTGTTGTCAGCCTCAACTCCATCATGGTGGATGCTACCGGCATGTGCGGCGCCTGCATGGTGCCAGTGCTCAAGGATGGCAAGACCCTGCGTCAGCATGCTTGCATCGACGGGCCGGAATTCGACGCTCACACCGTCGAATGGGACAAGTTCCTGCCACGCTTTGGCCAGTTCAAGGTGCAGGAAGTCCGCAGCATGGAAAAGCACAAGCTCAACTGATATCTTTCAGTCTTACGAGCCTTACATAATCGAGCCCCCGGAAGCATGCCTTCCGGGGGCTTTCTTTTGAGACCTGGGAAATTGGTTCTGACTATGTCCCGATAGACAGTCTGCTACAGTCGGTTACACAAAATCTGTGGGTAAATATGCGTAATTTTACCAAGCTTAGGGCCGGAATTATAGCCCTTTACCGCTGATTTCGCGCTCGGCTGCACGAATGATCCGTTTGAGTCCATCGGAGAAAGCGCCGCACTCTTCAGTGCTTTTAAACCCGTCGCGCAAAAGCTTTTCGGCATTTGCAGCAATCTCCGGCATGATCTTTTCCAGTTTCTCCCGCCCCTTGTCTGTGAGCATGATAGGCTTGTGTCTGGCATCTGAATCAGATGCCGATCTGGAAATAAAAGACTTTTTCTCCAAAGACTTAAGAACTTTAGTCAAGCCTCCAGAAGAAATCAGAAGACCGCTGCGGAGACCCGAGGGGTTCATCGCTGTTCCCTGCTTTTGCGAACGCAAAGCCGCCAAGACATCAAATTCCATGTGTGTCAGGTCATGGGTTTTAAGGAGAGGCTTTATCGTTTCTTGCAACAGAGATGATAAGCGTTGCACCAAAGCCGCGCTTTGCATGAAAGGAGTAACCGCTTCAGGCCAATTTTCACGAATCTGTTTACTTCGTTCTTCCACATTCATGACAGAATACCTATTTATCTTTCCAGAAAGATAAGATGCTTTGTCAGCCTTGCTCTGGCAACGATGAATATTTGATAACCAAACAGTCAGTCCAAAACCACTAAGAGATACATAACCATGATAGGCCCACAAACAAGTATGCGCTTCGGGCACATGCTGCCTCCAACCTTTGCTCTTCTTGTCGGGCTGCTGGCCCCTGCTCTTGTTTCTGCGCAGCCTGCACCAGGTGGACCGATGGGAGGGCAGACCCAAGGTCCGTTGACCGTTGGTGTTATCACGCTTGAAGAGGCCGACGTTCCGTATGAAGTAACCTTGCCGGGACGGGCCGTGGCTTATGAGCAGGTTGATATTCGCCCACGCGTGAATGGTGTTATTGCAGACATTGCCTATACACCGGGGCGCCCGGTCAAGGTTGGCGATTTGCTTTTCCGTATCGACAATGAAACCTACGAAGCCTCTGTCCAGTCGGCAGAAGCTGAGGTTGCCAGCGCGCAGGCCTCTCTGGAAGGGGCTCAAATCACTCTTGACCGCTACAAGAAGATTGAAGGCACCGGCATCTCCTCTGGTGATGTGAAGGATGCTGAAGTCAGTCTGCATCAGGCGGAAGCTTCGTTGAAAACAGCGCAGGCTGCTTTGCGCACCGCCAAACTCAATCTTGAATGGACGGAAATCCGCAGCCCGATCTCGGGCATTCCCGAAGTTGCAGATGTGTCAGTCGGCTCGATCGTGACGTCTAACCAGACGACAGCCTTGACGACAGTCACGCGGCTCGACCCGATTTATGTTGATGTACAGGAATCAAGCGTGCGAATGCTCTCTATCCGCAATCTTGTCGAAAATGGCTTCATCAAGCGAGCAGATAAACTAAGCCTGAAGCTACAGCTTGAAACAGGCGAGACATTGGATGGAGAAGGTGTCCTCCGCTCGCCAGGGACTTCCGTATCAACCACGACCGGAACTGTGGCTCTGCGCATGGAATTCGAGAATCCAAAGCGTATGATCATCCCAGGGCAATTTCTGCGCGTGGATGCTACACTGGGGACTTCTCAAGCCATATTGGTGCCGCAGGGCGCAACCCAGCGCGCCAGCGATGGCAGCCTAACGGTTTATGTGGCCCGCGACGGCAAGGTCGCCGTCGCGACCCTTGATGAAATCGGCTCTTATCAGAATAACTGGATCGTTACCGGTGGTGTTGAAACCGGAGACAAGATCATTGTCGACAATATCCGCAACCTCAAGGAAGGCATCGAAATCAAAACCCTTCCGGTTGAATATGTGGATGGCGTCATCAAGGAAGTGACTGATGGTGATGAAGCCAGTGCGTCCAGTCGCGATGCTTCGGACGGGGAACAGCCCGCCGCTGCGGCAGCGAAGGAGTAGGCTGACATGGGAACTTTCTTTATTGATCGCCCGGTTTTTGCCTGGGTGCTCGCGATTGTCACGATGCTGGCCGGGGCATGGTCCATAACCAGCCTGCCCGTGGCGCAGTATCCAGATATCGCACCAACAACGATCAGGGTTTCAGCCACCTACAAGGGCGCTACCGCCGAGGCAGTCGAAAACTCCGTTACAAAGGTTATTGAAGATAGCCTCACCGATGTGGACGGCGTGCTTTACACCATTTCAAGCTCCAGCTCAGGGCGCGCATCCCTTGAACTGGTGTTTGATGGTGCTGTCGATCCGGTAACGGCGCAGAATGATGTGCAGACCAAGATCGGTCAGATCGAAAGCCAGTTACCGGATGCCGTACAGGATGCCGGTATCAATCTCAGGCGGTCCAACGACTCCATTCTTTTGGTTGGCGCACTCGTCTCAACGGATGGCAAGCATTCCACTCTGGAGCTGGGTAACCTGCTTGAAGAGGTGGTTGAAGGCCCGGTTCAGCGCACCGAAGGGGTGGGCGGGATCAACTCCTTTGGATCCGGCTACGCCATGCGTATCTGGCTCGATCCGATGTCCCTGAACCGTTATCAGCTGACGCCAACTGATGTGGTGAGTGCGGTGGAAGCTCAAAACACCACCGTGTCCGTTGGTTCTTTGGGCACGCAGCCAACACCTGAAGGCCAGCAATTCACGGCCACGTTGACAGCGCAAAGTCAGCTGACCACCGTCGATCAGTTCAAGCAGATCTTGCTGAAAACCAATGATAATGGTGGCTCCGTCTATTTGGGTGACGTTGCCAAGGTGGAGATTGGACAGGAAGATTATGGCTCTAACTCAATTTTCAAAGGGCTCAATGCATCTGGTTTCGGTATCAATCTGGCGACGGGTGCCAATGCGGTGGATACATCTGCTGCAGTGCGCGCGACAATGGAGAAGCTGAAAGGATCGCTGCCTGAAGGGGTCGAAGTGCGTTATGCCTATGACACCTCGCCCTTCGTGGAACTGTCGATCAACAAGGTTTATCACACGCTGGGTGAAGCGGTTGTGCTGGTGGTGCTCGTTCTTTTGGTCTTCCTGCAGTCCTTCCGCGCCACTTTTGTTCCATTGATTGCAGTGCCCGTCGTGTTGCTGGGTACACTGGCTGTCTTGGCCGTAACAGGCTTTACCATCAACACGCTAACGATGTTTGCGATGGTTTTGGCTATTGGCCTGTTGGTGGATGATGCCATCGTTGTGGTCGAGAATGTGGACCGCCTTATGCATGATCAAGGTGTGGGGCCAATGGAAGCAACCCGACGCAGTATGGGGCAAATTACCAGTGCCTTGATCGGTATCGTGGTTGTGCTCTCGGCGGTGTTTTTCCCGATGGCCTTCTTCGGAGGATCGACCGGCGTGATCTATCGCCAGTTTTCCGTGACGATGATCGCCGCCATGGTGTTGTCTCTCTTCGTGGCTCTAACCTTGTCGCCAGCCCTTTGTGCTCGCTTTTTGCGCAAGAAGAAAGAGGGCAAGGAAATCGCTCCGGCACGCTGGTTTAACGAAGGATTTGAAAAGCTTTCCCGATCTTATGGCGCCACAGTGCGCTTCATCCTGAAAGCGCCCTTCACGATGCTTCTGGTCTTGGTGCTGGTCACAGGAGGCGCCTGGATGGTTTATGAGAGGATGAATTCCTCCTTCCTGCCGACGGAAGATCAGGGCATGCTGATGAGTCAGATCAAGCTGCCTGAGGGATCTACCTACAAGCAGACCAAAGAGGTTGTCTCGGAGGTGGAATCCTATTTGCTGAATGAAGAAGGGGATGCGATAGACGCGACTTTCGCGGCTCTGGGGTTTGGTTTTGGCGGCACCGGTTCCAACCAGGCCATGATGTTCATCAAGCTCAAGGACTTCGATCAGCGCGAGGATAGCTCTCTGGACGCTGCCTCTGTTGCCCTTCGTGTCAATCAACATTTTGGCAGCAACCGACAGGCCCAGATTTTTGTCATGCAGCCTCCGGCTATCATGGGGTTGGGCAATTCGGGTGGTTTTTCGATGTATCTGGTCTCTCGGAATGGCAATAGCCATGACGAGTTGTCTGAAGCGGCAGACCAACTGGTCGCGCTCGCCCAGAAGGATGATCGGGTTCAGAATATTCGATCATCTGAAAATGAAGACGAAAGTGCCTTGCGCATCCTGATCGATCAGCCCAAAGCCGAGAGTTTCGGGGTGTCGCTGAGCAGCATTAACGCCATGCTCTCGGTTATCTTCTCGGGCACGGATGTGAACGACTTCGATTTAAATGGCAACCTGCGCCCTGTTATCGTTCAGGGGGCTGCAGACTACCGCATGCAGCCGGAAGATGTCGGTAAATGGTATATCAGCAACAGTGATGGCGATATGGTGCCATTCAGTGCTTTTGTTACCACGAAGTGGGAGCCTGTTGCGCCCAGTCTGGCACGCTACGACGGGTCCTCGGCAATCAAGATCGATGGCTCGGCCGGACCAAACACCAGCTCTGGGCAGGCCATGGAGGCGATGGAAGAACTGGCAGAGCAGTTGCCAAGCGGATTTGGTGTGGAATGGACAGGGTTGAGCTATCAGGAGCGACAATCTGGTGAGCAGGCGCCAATGCTGTATGCGCTGTCATTCTTGATTGTCTTCCTGGCACTTGCTGCTCTCTATGAGAGTTGGTCAATCCCGATCTCGGTTATGCTTGTTGTTCCCATCGGTATTTTTGGTGCCCTGTTGGCAGCATGGTTGTTTGGCCAATCCAATGATGTCTACTTCAAGGTGGGCATCCTGACGACGATCGGACTAGCCGCGAGAAACGCGATTTTGATCGTTGAATTCGCCGAAACGCTCTATAAGCAGGGGCATGATCTGGTAGAGGCTGCTGTGGAGGCTTCCCTGCAGCGGTTGCGTCCCATCATGATGACGGCGCTTACCTTCATTCTGGGTGTGCTACCCTTGGCTGTAGCCACAGGGGCGGGTGCTAACGCTCAGAATGCAATCGGTATCGGCGTCATTGGTGGCATGGTCGCGTCCACTTTTGTAGGCGTGCTCATGGTGCCGGTTCTCTATGTCGTGGTTCGTCGCCTCTTTGGTGAAAGACATGACGAGGAAACCGAAGCTAAGGCCTGAGGCGGATTGGGTTTGATATAGGCAAACCGAGATCCTGAGATATTTTGAAAATGGCGCGCATGCATGTGCGCCATTTTTTGTAGATTGGAGCGCACGAAACCGCCAAATACTGCCTATTTTATCGATGTGGGTCCAGCGCTTCATGTTTTGCTCATGCCCTCGTGGTTGCAATTTAGGAGCTAGCAGCACTGTCAAAAACCGTGTCGTTACTCTAACGAAAATGTGATTCGATGCTCGATTCGATTGGTTGATCTGCCTGATTGCTCCCTCGTTCTTGTGGTTGGACATTGTGAGATATGCTGATATGGGGCCATTTTTCTGTGCAGAAATGGGGTATTTGCACCGAAAGAAAGCGGTGTTTTGTGTAGATATATATAAAAATATTTCCAATATTTTCCAATTCTGTCCAAATATAAATTCACGTAAAAATTGAATAATTTAATCCTTTAGTAATATATATTGACAAAATCCTAATTTGATTAGGAAGAACATAAAATATCCAAATTTTAAAAATTGTACGAAATATAATTGATGTGAAATACTTAATAAATAGAATTTAAAATATAAAAATAAGTTAATAGTTATTAGTATTAATTAATTTAGCAGACTTATATGTAGTATATATATGTTTTAACGAAAATTAATTAGTATTAAATACTAAAAAAATTAAAATATATAATATATAATGGTAAAATAATTAAAATATACCAGAACAACAAATGTTTTATATTGACATAAAAATATTATACGTAAAATTTAAAAAAAATATAGTTAAAAATAGGAAATTGTAATTATATTGCGCTAAATTTTGATAGAATAGTTACCGTCACTTTTTGCTAGGCAAAAGATTCCGAGCCCATTGCAGATTTTTCCTAGAAAAGGTCAGAAAGAAACTGAAAAAAAACTTATAGTTACACGCCTGAAAGAGTTCGGTACAACGTTTTATTAGTAGGAAGAATTTTGTGAGGTGACTTCTTAAGCCTGAAACGTTGATGGACTGAACAATGAAGAACGCAACCCTGCAATCTGTTTCAAAATCGGACATGCCTGAGACGGTTACGACTAAGTCGCAACTATTGCAGGCACGCGATTTGGTTGCACTAAGTGATGATGAATTGCTTGGTTTGATCGCAATGGGACAGGAAGAAGCCTTTCAAGCACTCGTTGAGCGTCATATTGATCGTGGCTATGCGGTTGCTTATCGTATCTTGCAAGATGGTCCTGAGGCTGAAGATGTTCTACAGGATTCATTCCTTCAGGTGTGGACACGCAGGGGCACTTGGAAAGCAGGGCGGGCGAAATTCTCGACCTGGCTGTTCAAGGTTGTTACCAACCGCTGCATTGATCTGTTGCGTAAAAATAGAACGTCCGCCATGGACGAACTGCCTGATCTGAAAGATGACAGTTCAAACCAGTCGGCTGTTCTGGAGATGCAGGAGGCAATTGATCTGCTCGAAGGGGCTGTAGCCCAGCTGCCGGATCAGCAGCGCATTGCGATTGTCTTTTCCTACAACGAGAATATGAGCAACAGCGAAATAGCCGAGATAATGGAAACGAGCGTATCCGCAGTGGAATCCCTGCTCAAGCGCGGGCGTCAGAAATTGCGGCAAATACTCAAGGCTCACAGCTCGGACATACTTTCTCTGTTTACTCAGCCTTAAGCAAATTTTCCTGCAATGTGATTTAATTTCGCCCGGTTTGGCTATTGGCTCTCGTTAGAGACAGTAGGCGCACAGTATTTATATTACTATGCGTCAGCTGCCCCGTAACGAGGAGTTTGAGCATGCCTGTTATTTCCACGAATATTGCCGCCACCATAGCTGTGCGATATTTGAACCAGAGTTCTAGCCGGCTATCTGACTCTATTTCCAAACTCTCAAGTGGGTCGCGCATCAGCCAAGCATCTGATGATCCGGCTGGCCTGGCGATCGCTACGGGCATGTCCTCAGATCTTTCCAGTCTGGAACAGGCCTCTGTGAATGCGTCAAACAGTCTGGCTCTGTTGCAAACGGCGGACGGCGGAGCGGCATCGGTATCCGAAATTCTGGAGCGCATGAAAAGCCTTGCATCACAGGCAGCTTCAGGCACGGTAACCGACGATGAGCGCAGCTATATTCAAACCGAATTTGCAGCCCTGATGGAAGAGATCGACAGCATCAGCGAAAGCACACGCTATAATGGCGTCAGTTTGCTGGATGGTTCGAGCGATTATTCCGATGATACGGTGGAAACCGCAGCCGTTTTCAATAGTGGCGTATCTGGTGGCTATAGCGCAACCGCATCGACAGAAGATGTAAGCGCCAGCTTCTCGATCAATGGCACCAAGGTAACCGTGACCAGCCTTAGTGATGGGGCCAATGCAGAGGCGTTGTCAGCACAGGATCTGGCGGATGCTATCAATGCCTCCCTGCAAGAGCAGGGTGACTATACGGTAGCGGCTTCGGTGGATGAGAGCGGAGCGCTTGTCTTCGCAGGAGAAGCAACCGGCGCCAGCGCAACGCTTGAGATCACAAATGTGACCGGAGATAGCGGGCTGCTCGCTGCCATGGGACTTACTGAGGGGGCGGATGTCAAGGAACGGGGCACATCGGTTGAAGCCGTGACCACCGGCGCCAACGTGGTGGTGGGCGTTTCCGGCAATGACACGATCAATCTTTCTATTCAATCCTTAACAACAGACGCTCTCGGACTGTCCGGGTTGGATCTGTCTTCAGAGGACGGAGCGGCCAAGGCCCTGTCATTGCTTGATCTGGCGGTCGGTTCTGTCGCCAGCGCGCGTGCCGAGATTGGGGCAACCATGTCTCGCTTCGAGTTTCGTTCGCAGCAAATCGACACAAGCCTTGAAAATCTCGAGGCAGCACGGTCGGCTATCATGGATGTTGATATCGCCAAAGAGATGGCGAAAATGTCTTCCGAGAGGGTGCGCGTGCAAGCCGCAGCCGCTGCAGTGGCTCAGGCCAACAAGGTGCCGCAATATCTGCTCAAGTTGCTGCAATAAAGTCTTGTAGGAAGTCGCTCCTGCCTCTGTGATATTGCAATATGCAATGCGAAAAGAAATTAATGAAAATGGTGTTTACCAAGTATAGTTGCGCGTTAGTATTTTCTTAACCATGACAAATTTGTACATAGCCGCTTATATTTAGCCATTTTCCTCTGTTCGCGGGGCTTTTTGAAATCAGTGCGGCCTAAATGTTTATGGTTAACAATCAATTAAGTCGTTTAAAAATAAATTAAAATAAATCTCGCCCGGTTTGCGGCGCCTGACCCGTTACATGTTTAAAGCGTGAAATATCGCATGTATTGGCACTGTTTAGTGAAGCCATTTTTTAGAGTCAGGATCGTACCATGCCAGTAATCTCAACCAACACTGCTGCCAATACGGCAGTCCGCTACTTGAACATCAACTCAGACGACCAATCCAATTCGTTGGCCAAACTGGCCAGTGGGTCTGCCATTAACAAAGCGTCCGATGATGCGGCGGGTCTGGCTATCTCCACCAAGATTGGTACCGACGTTGCCGCCCTTGAGCAGGCATCAACCAACGCCTCCCACGCTGTGTCCGTTCTCTCTACCGCTGACGGTGGCGCATCCAACATTTCCGATATCGTCGAACGTATGAAGACCCTGGCGTCTCAATCCGCTTCCGGTACGGTGACTGACACGGAACGTGCCTACATCCAGGCTGAATTTGAAGAGCTACAGGACGAAATTGACGGCATCTGCGAATCCACCCGCTACAACGGCCAGAGCCTGCTCGATGGGTCCAGTGATTTCGCGGTGGATGACACAACGACGGCAGCAGAGTTTGATACAGGATCGGCTGCAGGCCTTACCGCTCAAGCTTCTACCACAGATTTGACAGCCACCTTTACATTGAATGATGTTGAAATCACCATTTCGACTGAGACCGATGGGACTAATACAGCCGCACTGACAGCGCAAGAGCTTGCCGATACGATTAATGAGCAGCTTCAAGACGATGGCAATTACCAGATTGAAGCTTCGGTTGACGCCACATCAGGTAATCTGGTTATTACGTCTCTTGCAACCGGCGACAATGCTGAAATCACGATCGAGGATACGGCCGGCAGCGCGGCAATACTGACCGCTTTGAACCTCGCAGCTGGCGTGGACTCAAGTGCGTCGGGCACGACCACCGAAGTCGACACCACTGGTGCTGAAATCGTTGTTGGTTCCACTTCTGCCGACACCATCAACCTTTCCATCTCCACGTTGACATGCGAAGCACTGGGTATTGATGAACTCGATGTCTCTACCGAAGAAGGCGCTGCCGAAGCTCTGTCGATTCTGGATATGGCGATTGATACAATTTCAGCGGCTCGCGCAGAAATGGGCGCAGAAATGTCACGTTTCGAGTTCCGCTCTGCCCAGATCGACACCAGCGTTGAAAACCTTGAAGCTGCTGAATCTGCAATCGCTGACGTGGACATCGCAGCTGAACAGGCAAGCTTGTCTTCTTCTTCTGTGAAGGTGCAGGCTGCCGTGGCCGCAGCAACGCAAGCCAACGAGATGCCTCAGAACCTGCTGAGCCTTGTCCAGTAATAGGATGATGAGAAGACACAATGGGCATTTCGTTCATTTGAAATTCTGAAAATCAAGAAGCCTCAGTCCAGAAATGGTCTGGGGCTTTAGGCGCAAAATTCTAATCAAGCTGACAGTAGACATAGCAATGGAAAGACAAGAGGCTTCTTTCTTTACCAAGCGTTAAGCAACAATGAGCATTTCGTGAAAAGAGTAATTGGAAATTTTGAGTCAATATCTAGCGGGGAAATTAATATTTCCCGATTGGATTTCCTTGGAAAATCGACTTCAATTATTAATAAAACGACCTGTTGCTACTTCAACTTTGTTGATGCTGCGTTAATAAGCATCCAAATTTTTGAAAATAAATCTTGCCTGAATTGGGCAATTGACTCCGTTACAGAAACAAGGCGCAGGAAAACGCGTCAATCCGCACTGAAAAAAACGCGGCTATCGTTTAGTACAGGAGTCCGACTATGCCCGTAATTTCTACCAACACTGCAGCAAACACCGCAGTTCGTTATTTGAATTCCAACTCTGATGACCAGTCCAATTCTCTGGCAAAACTGGCCAGTGGTTCCGCCATTAACAAAGCGTCCGATGATGCGGCGGGTCTGGCTATCTCCACCAAGATTGGTACCGACGTTGCCGCCCTTGAGCAGGCATCAACCAACGCCTCCCACGCTGTGTCCGTTCTCTCCACCGCTGATGGTGGCGCATCCAACATTGCTGACATCGTTGAACGTATGAAGACCCTGGCGTCTGAATCCGCTTCTGGTACGGTGACTGACACGGAACGCGCCTATGTACAGGCCGAATTTGAAGAACTGCAGGAAGAAATTGACGGCATCTGCGAATCCACCCGCTATAACGGCCAGAGCCTGCTCGATGGTTCCAGTGATTTCTCCGTGGATGATACGGAAACGGCAGCAGAGTTTGATACAGGATCGGCTGCAGGCCTTACCGCTCAAGCTTCTACCACAGATTTGACAGCCACCTTTACATTGAATGATGTTGAAATCACCATTTCGACTGAGACCGATGGGACTAATACAGCCGCACTGACAGCGCAAGAGCTTGCCGATACGATTAATGAGCAGCTTCAAGACGATGGCAATTACCAGATTGAAGCTTCGGTTGACGCCACATCAGGTAATCTGGTTATTACGTCTCTTGCAACCGGCGACAATGCTGAAATCACGATCGAGGATACGGCCGGCAGCGCGGCAATACTGACCGCTTTGAACCTCGCAGCTGGCGTGGACTCAAGTGCGTCGGGCACGACCACCGAAGTCGACACCACTGGTGCTGAGATCGTTGTTGGTTCCACTTCTGCCGATACCATCAACCTCTCCATCGATAGCCTGACCACTGAATCTTTGGGCATCGCAGATCTTGATGTATCCACTGAAGAGGGAGCTGCTGAAGCTCTGTCCGTTCTTGACCTGGCAATTGATCAGATCTCCGAAGCACGCGCCGAAATCGGTGCAACCATGTCCCGCTTCGAGTTCCGTTCTGCCCAGATCGACACCAGCGTTGAAAACCTTGAAGCTGCACAGTCCGCAATTGCTGACGTGGACATCGCAGCAGAACAGGCAAACCTGTCTTCTTCCACTGTGAAGGTGCAGGCTGCCGTGGCCGCAGCAACTCAGGCAAACCAGATGCCTCAGAACTTGCTGAGCCTTATTCAGTAATGACTAGCGCATCAGGCCACTGGCGTGGCCTGATGCTTCGCCCATGATACGGAGTTGATACATGACGAGTACGACATCTACCACGACGGATTCCTCTGGTACGACGACAAGTACAACAACGACGTCAACAACGACGACGTCATCCGGTATCAGCACGGTGAGCTCGAGCGCTGACATCGATTGGGACGCCCTGATCGAGGCTGCTGTTGCAGAGAAACAGCTTCCTGCAGACCGTATCGAAACAAAAATTGAAGAAAACGAATCCGAGATTGAAGCCTATGAGGAGATGCAGGATCTTCTCAGCACGCTTCTGGACACGGTGGAAGCCATTCGTGGCACAGATGACTCTCTGGTCGAACTGGATGATATTTTCTCTGAGCGCGAAGCCTATCTGACGGGCATCGGCGGAGTGGAAGCCGAAGACGCGCTCGTGGTGACCTGTGAGGCGGGTGTCGCTGTTCAAACCTATGATGTTACTATCTCTCAGCTCGCGCTAGCGCAAAAGGTTACCAGTACGATTGAATGTACTGACAGCTCCGCAGACCTGGAAATTGAAGGAACTTTTACTCTCACGACGAGTGAATCTGAAGAGGACGCTGTTGAGATTGAAATAACCGAGGACATGAGCCTCGCGGAAATTGCCGAAGAAATCAATAACTACACCGATGATTCCGGTGTCACCGCCACCCTGGTTCAGGTTGATGACGATGACTATACTCTGGTACTGACTGGGGCAACTGGTGAGGACATTGTCATGACCTCGACCGATGGGACGGACGTGGGTGTTGCTCTGGGCATCGTCGACGAAGACACTGGCGAATTCTCTAGTGTGCTTCAGGAGTCTCAGGATGCGGTTTTCACTGTTGATGGCATTGAATTGTCGAGAAACACCAATACCATCGACGACGTTATTGATGGTGTCACCTTCGCGCTTTATGAAACCACCGATGATGGAGAGTCGATCTCTGTTGAAATCAGCCAATCGCTTTCTGATATCAAGGAAGCGGTTGTGGCATTGGTGGATGCCTATAATGCCTACCGCGAATGGGCTATCACCCAGCAGGAGACCGACGCTGACGGCGGTGCCTCGGAAGATGCCGTTTTGTTTGGCGACAGCCTGCTTCGTGGCACGAATAACGGCATTTACGCAGCGCTCTCCACAGTTCTTGATGATGAGAGCATGGCGACGCTCGGCCTTTCCTACGATGAGAATAACTATCTCGAGCTCGATGAAGATACCCTCAACGACGCACTACTCAATGATATCGACTCGATCGAAGATCTTCTGAATTTCCAATATGACGTAAGCGACAGTGATTTGGCGCTGCTCAAACGCAACGATGATATGCCCTCCTCGTTCACACTGGATATTACCGTGGATGAAGATGGAGATGTCACCAGTGTTCTTTGTGATGGAGAGGAGGGCTGCTTCGAAGTGAGCGGCTCTCGTATCGTTGGTGTCGAGGGTACCGAATATGAGGGCATTACTTTCGTTTATACCGGGGATGAGAGTGACACCATAGAATTTTCTTGCACGGCAGGCATCGTGGAAGAGCTTTATTCTGCCGTGGCGAAATATGCCGACGAAGACGACGGGCTTATTGTTTCCCAGATTGAGACGCTGGAAGAGCAAAACGAAGATTACGAGACCGAATATGAAGATATCATGGAGACGGTCGACGCATATGAAGAGCGTTTGACAACGCTCTATTCTGAATATCAGGCAGCCATTGAGGCGGCCGAAACAGATCTGGCCTATATCGAGGCAATCCTCAATTCTGGAGACGACTAATATGAGTTATGCGCAGAACCGCGCTATTAGTGCTTATCGTGCAGCCAATACGGCAGTTCCCCCGGTCAAGGCCGTTGCAATGTTGCTTGATGAAACGTTGAACGCCATCATCCTGACGAGCTACTATCTTAAACGTAAGGAATTTGAGAATGCTTTCGGGCGCGTTGTTCACGCATCGAAAATTCTTAGTGGCTTGCGTCAGAATGTCAATCTGGATGCGGACCCTGAAATGGGGCAACAGTTTATAGACATGTATTCGAGTAATATTTTTGCCCTGCACAATGCCTATGGTAAGGATAATGCCATTGAGCGCTATGCAAAGCTGGCAAGTGGTATTCTGGAATTTCGCAACGCTTGGGCAGAAATTGCAAGAATGCAACAACGAAGCATTGACACTGTTATGGCCGGGATCTTAGATCAGGATACGACAGACGTGACTGCAAAAGCTGGATAAAGCTGGATGATTGGGCCTTGAGCCGTATCGTCCTTCGAATAATAGGGCGAGCATGGCCAAGTCCAATGGTGAGATGTTAATAGAGCGGTTTGAAGAACTGCTGGATCTCTATGGCCCGGATATGAAAACATGGCCGCAGGAAGAGATTGCTGCGGCCAAAGAGCTTATGAGTAAGTCAGAACTCGCTCGGACAAAATATCAGTTTGTTCTAAGCATAGCCAAGCTGGCCGACAACGCCCCGGGACCCAAGGCTCCTGCTTCTCTCGTTGATCGGATTATGGGCAAGATAAAAAAGTAGCCCGGTTGCTGCGAAGCCATTTTGACCGTCCAACACTGATAAATCCTGAAGAAGACATCTTATAATATAGTCGTGGCTGGGATTTGTGTTTTGAAGTTGATCTATCATAATATTTTTTCTTTGTAATTTTGATTTTATTCTTAAGCCAAAAAAAGTGATCGAATAGATAGTTTTCAATATTTTTAATAGTAATAATTATAGATATACTATATATAATTAAGTGTAATATATTTGTATACTTAATAGGCAAAAATTTCCTATAGGAAATAAATGTTAGGCATATTTTTCCTAAATAAAAATCAAAAAAATTTCGCCTGATTCTCTGTTTTATTTCGTTTCATAATTAAGAGGGATAGAGTCTGCGGTTTGTTGACTGGACTTTATTTCGTGAATCATTGAAACGCGCGAGAAAAAGCCATGACTGTATCTGCACTGGCGTCATCAACTGCGACAACGACAACAACAACGACGTCTTCCAGTACTTTGGGACTGGAAACGACGGACTTCCTTCAGCTTATGGTCGAGCAATTGCAGAACCAGAATCCAACTGACCCAACCGATACGACGGAGTTTCTGGGGCAGTTGGTTCAACTTGCAAACTATGATCAACAGGTTGCCAACTCCGAGAGCCTGGAAGATGTCGTCAGTTCTCTGGACACCATGCTTTCCTCGAACGGGCTTGGCTATATTGGGCAAACTGTAACCGTCGATGGTGATACCACCACCCTGCAAGACGGATCGGCCCAATGGAACTACACGCTTGATAGCGACGCTGAAGAAGTGTCCATCAGCATCCTCGATGAGGATGGCAACACTGTTTATACCACAACTGGTGAAGTTGATGAGGGCACCTACGCCGTTGAATGGGACGGCGTTGATGACGATGGCAACCAGCTTGACGACGGTGGCATCTATACCATTGAAGTCACCGCGACGGATGCCGACGGTGAGGAATTGGATGTGAGTACATCGGTCACCGGAACGGTAACCGGGATCGATTCCTCTAGCGATGACACATACCTTCTGATCGGTGACGTCGGTTTTACAGTCGACGATATTACGGCGATCAGTTCCACCTGATAAACGTGCCCGCCTTGGGCGCGGTGCAAGTTTCCTGAATTGAATCCAATCCTGCCACTGACCCTATGAAAAACAAGAAGTGGCGCATTAGTAGGAGAGTATCATGAGCTTGATGGGTGCAACAAACGCCGCTGTATCGGGGCTCGCCGCGCAGTCACAGGCTTTGTCAACGGTTTCCAATAACTTGGCAAACTCTGAAACAACCGCATACAAGTCTTCAACGACCAGCTTTTCCAGTCTGGTGGCCGGTAGCGGCGCTTCGAAAAGCGGCGGGGTTTCTGCCAGCAACACGACGAACAATACGGCTCAAGGCCTGATCACCGACTCTGACATCGAAACCAATCTGGCCATTGAAGGCGATGGCTATTTCGTGGTCTCTGAAGATGGAGATTCAACATCGCGATATTATACGCGGAATGGTGAATTCAGCACGGATGAGGACGGTTACCTAACCAATGGTGACTATTATCTTCTTGGTTGGGCGACAGATGAAAACGGAGAGGTGTCCGGTGGTGCCAGCAGTGTGAATCTGACCAAGATCGATATTTCGTCTATTCAGAGTTCCGCCGAGGCGACCACGGAAGTTGCGATGCAGGCCACCCTGCCAGCTGATGCGGATGTAGATGACAGCTTCGAAACGAGCTTTGAAGTTTACGATTCTCTGGGAACCGCCAGCACAGTAACCGCGACCTACACGAAAGTTGACGAGAACACCTGGACCGTTTCCTATTCTGACCCGGTTTCCGCTGATGACTCCTCAACGACAGGATCTGTAACGTCCGACACCTACACGATCTTCTTCGATTCTGATGGCAATCTCGATCACATCGAGGAAGGTGATTACGATTCGGCCACTGGCACCTCCTCAACTGGTACAACCGTTGACACCGCTTCGCTCTCCATTGACTGGAGCACGGGCGCTTCTGACAGCGATATTACTATGGATCTGGGCACCGCTGGTGGATCGGATGGTTTGACACAATATTCTAGCAACGAGTCCGACGAAGCCGAGATTGATGTATCTTCGGTTGATGTTGATGGTCGCCCCTATGGCACCGTAGATTCCGTTGAAATCGACTCCGATGGGTCGGTTGTTGCCAGCTTCACCAATGGTGAAACGAGAACAATCTATAAGATTGCGATTGCGACCTTCACCAATGCCGATGGGCTCACCGAAGATAGTGACGGGATCTATGCTGTCTCTAACTATTCAGGAAATGCCACGCTGCATGTGGCGGGGCAGGGGTCTGCCGGTAGTATCGAAAGCAGCTCACTGGAAGCCAGTACCGTTGATACCAGCACGGAGTTTGCCTCCATGTTGGCTGCTCAGCAGGCTTATTCCTCGGCATCACAGATCATTTCTACCGCCAGCTCGATGTTTGATGATCTTATGAGCGCCGTACGGTGATCTGAATGTCTAAGGAAGTGGCTCAATTCAGGAAGGAAATTCGCCGCATCAAAGCGGAGGTGCGGCGATATGAGATGGACCCTGACAGGCAATCGGGCCGGCTTCTGCTGATGGTTGCCAAGAATGATCTGACCACTCTTATAGGCAAGATGCGCAGGCAGCAACAGGAAATCAAGCTGAAGCGATCGCGCACAACAAAGGCCAATCGGGTCGCGTCAGCCTATGCCAATCTCAACCAATATCGAAAATACAACAAGGGTTAGGGTGCGCCATGACTACGAAACTGAATACTGAAATGGTTCATTCGCAACGCGATGTCGAACGCATTGAACAGGCGATCGACAAGGCGATAAATGTGGCTGACGACCTCATCCGTATTGCAGATGAAGAAAATCAGCGTTTGGAAAGCGGCAGGCCGGCATCGCTTGATGATCTGCTGAGCCGCAAACAAAAGCTGGCGTCCGAGTTTGATGCTTTCTTCAAGGAGTTCAAAGCCGAACGCGAGGCTTTCCTCTATGCATCTGAAGAGAAATTCAACCAGCTGCAGGATCGAATCCAGATTCTTGCTCAGTCCTTCATGGAAAATGCAAGCAATCTGAATCGTGCCAAGAGCGCCAACGAGAGACGCATCAATGCCATTATGCGCGCCATCCGCGAAAATCAGGATGCCAACGCGCTCCCTGGCTATGGCTCCAAAGGTCAGGCTGCAAGTTCAGCCTACGCTGCAGGGTCACTCAAGCCACATAGGAAAGTGTAAAACTGATCGAGAACATGTCTCTGGTTATGTGACGATGATGCCATCGTCTTGGCAAGGCCAGACATTCTGATTGTGCAACCTGTAACGACGTAGCCGCGTGCATGATCTGAAAGGAAAAGGTGATGTCGTCTTTATCGACTGCCCGTTACATTGCATCCAGCTCACTTGCTTCAACGCAGGTGCAAGTTGCCGTAACCTCAAATAACATCGCCAATGCAGACACCGAGGGCTACACAACCAAAACGGCTTCGGTTTCTTCGTCTATTTCTGCCGGAACAGGCGCGGGTGTCTCGGTAGATAGTGTTTCCTCTTCAGTCAGCAAATATCTGGTTGAAGATTTGACAGAAGCCACGTCCGAGGCGGCCTATGCAACCACCAAGGCAGACTATTTGAGCAATCTGCAGACGTCCTTGGGGACACTCGAAGACGAGGACGGTTCGGGAACGTCGTTGGTGGATTCCATATCCGATTTCGAAGAAGCCATGACGGAGCTGGCAACCACTCCGGAAAGTACCATTCTATCGAGCAATGCTGTCACGGCGTTGGATGAATTAACCAGCGAGATTAGCGATACTGCAGAAATGGTACAGGATCTGATCGATGACGCAGATAGTGAAATCGAGGAATCTGTAGAGGAAGTCAATACGCTTCTGGAAAGCATTGATGCTCTGAATGAACAGATCAGAACCGCTACGGCAAGCGGCAATAGCACGTCGGATTTAGAGGATCAGTTGACAACAGCCATAGTCGAACTGTCTTCCTATATGGATGTGACGACGTTCAGTTGCGACGATGGCTCAACTAAGGTTTATACCTCATCTGGACAGTTGCTGGTGGGATCAACCGCGCATCTTCTGACCACCGGCACAGACTCGGAGGGCCAGACAACCATTTCTGTGAATGGCTCGGATATCACCGAACGACTAACCGGGTCAGACAGCAAGATCGGCGCTCTACTTGAACTCAGAGATGAGACGTTACCTGCCTATATGGACGATCTTGATGAGCTTGCCACCACGTTGATCGAGACCTTGAATGCAGTTGATGGTCTGGATGGTGATATTCTGACCGGGACCAGTGCTCTGGACATCTCGGTGGTAGACAGCGTCCTTGACGACCCGACCACGTTGCTGGGCTCTGATAATGCATCAACCACCGCCAACAACATCCTCGATGCCCTGCAGGGGGATGCAACTTATGATGAGGCTGGTAATCTGGCTTCCGGGGATCGCACATTCACTGAATATGCCACGGAGATCATCTCAACAGCGGTCAATGCTTCCAACAGTGCCTCCGATGCATTGGATGTGGCCGAAAGCGCACTTAGCTCTGCAGAAGATGCCATCAGTTCGGCCTATGGGGTGAACGTGGACGAGGAAACCGCTCGGTTAACTGAATTGGAACAGCTCTATTCACTAGCTTCGACCATTCTGAGTACGCTTCAGGAAATGTTCGAAGATCTTCAGTCGGCATTTGCATAGGTGATCACATGGCAATGCGCGTTGCTACATTCCATACAACGTCATCTCTTTTGCAGAAGACGCTTAATACTCAGGCAAAACTTGCTCAAATCCAAGAGCAGGAATCAAGTGGCCTTGTGTCTTCCGATTATGGCGGATTGGGGTCATCGGTTTCCACGGTTCTAGACCTGAGTTCCTCCATCTCAACCGCTGAGGCCAATATTTCTGCTGCTGAAACTGTTGTCAGTCGCAGTGATACATATGCTTCGGTTCTCGAGGATATTACCGATCTTCTGACCAATGCGCGCAGTGCGGTGTCTGGCACCAGTTCCGATGATGAGTTGGATGATCTGCAGGCTGAAGCCGCTGAATATCTGGAAGATCTCGTTCTGTTGCTCAATACCCAGTATAATGGCCGCTATATATTCTCGGGCAGTGAAATTGATACTGCGGCTGTTGATATTTCGAGCTACGAGGCAACGGATTTAACCACCGTCAATACTGATTACTATCAGGGAGACGACTACACGCAGGTTATTCGGCTCGATAGCAGTACGGAAGTGGAATATGGAGTAACGGGCGATCTTGAAGGGATTGAGGAAGCGATGCGGGCGCTGTCCTATCTAGCCAATTCGACAAGCCTCACGACTGATGACCTTGATGATGTTGATGACCTGCTCGTGGATGCGCAGGATGCCTTGATTGCTGCGACGAGTAAGGCTGGCTCGGTTTCCTCACGGCTGGAAACCTATATTGAAAATGAGGAAGACTTTATTGCAACGGCACAGGAGCTTGCGACGGACATTACGTCCATTGACATCGCATCAGCAGCCGTTGAGGCAACGGCCTATGAAACCCAGCTGGAGGCAAGTTACTCCGCGCTTAGCAAAATACTGAGCTTGAGCCTGAACGATTATCTCAACTAAAGGAGTTTGGGACGCGTTGTCGTTGTTGGCTTCGGTTGTTCCATATTTCCTTTGCCAAGCATTGGCTAGAGTATGCAATTGGCCTATATTCATGGCGTCTCTCCATTGCTTGCACCTTCAAGCCGTCATTTGACATGTCGCTGTTATGGCCATCAAGCGCCTCTTTGGTCATCTCCTTGTCATGATCAAGCGCCTAAAAGGGCTGCAAGCCTGTTGGCGCATCCTTCTGCGAACAGGTGCGCGTAAAAAAGCCAATCAAAACAAAAGGAGTGCGCTTGTGAAACTCGACCCATCCAGACAACAGGCTTTGATCAATCTTGTCCGGCAAGCGGCAAAAAGCGAAATCATGCCGCGCTTTCGCCATCTCTCGCCCGAGTCCGTGCGGATCAAGACACGGCATGACGATCTGGTGACTGACGCCGATGTAGCCTCTGAAGCCAAGATCAGCAAGGGCGCACTTGAGATCCTCCCAGAGGCCCTGATCATTGGCGAAGAAGCGGTTGCTGCCGATCCTTCCATTCTGGACAAGATGAGCGATGCCGATTGGGCAGTCATCATCGATCCGGTGGATGGCACATGGAATTTCGCCAATGGGTTGGCGCAATTCGGCGTCATTCTCGCGGTAACCTACAAGGGCGAAACCTGCTTCGGTCTCCTCTATGATCCGGTAATGGATGACTGGATCATGGCCAGCCGCGGCGAAGGGGCATGGTTCTGCCGGCCCGATGGAGAGCCCATCCGACTGGAAACCTCCGCGCCAAAATCTTTTGGCGAGTTGGAAGGAATGCTGCCGCTGTTCCTGTTCCGTCAAGAACAGCGAGAACGGCTCGCGGTCTTGATGGCAACGAAACTCGGGCGCGCCAATTCTCTAAGATGCTCATGTCATGAATATCGCCTGCTGGCGCAGGGGCGCACTGACTTCATAGTCAATGGCGCAAAGAATCCATGGGATCATGCTGCAGGCGTTTTGATCACGCAGGAAGCAGGCGGTGATGCGGTTTGTCTGGATGGACGTCCCTACAAGCCGACGGATCATTCAGGGCCGTTCCTTGTGGCGCATAACAAGCAAAGCCTTGAGGCCTTGCGCGAGGCACTTGCCTGGCTGGATGCCAAGTAAGCGGCAGACTCGCTTTTCCTATAAAAAGCCCCGCAGCAGCGATGCTGGCGGGGCTTTGGCTTTTGAGTGACGGGCGAAAGCTCCGTCTAGAAGAAGCGGCGGGATGAGAAGCCGCCAACACTGAGGCATGGCTCCTGACCGGTGACAAGGTCGGCCGTCATCTTGCCGGTGATCGGGCCAACGGCAAAGCCCATATGCCCATGGCCAAAGTTGAAATAGAGGCCCTCATGCTGGCGCGATTCTTCGATCAGCGGCAGGTTGTCCGGGAAGCAGGGGCGGAAGCCCATCCATGGTTCATCTTCAACCGGCTTGCCGATCGGATAGAGCTTCTTGGCCCATTTGGAGGCCTTTTTGATCTGAACCGGCGTCTTGCGTGTATCCCGCGCGGCAAACTCGATGCCGCTCGTCAGCCGGATGCCATCTTCCATCGGGGTTAGAAGAAAGCCGATATCTTCATCCACGACAGGGCGGATCATGCTGGCGCCATTGTTACTGGCAAAATGCTGATGATATCCGCGTTTGACTTCAAGCGGGAATTTATAGCCAAAAGGTTTGAGCAGATCCATGCTCCATGCGCCAAGAGCGATGACCACCTTGGGGGCGGTGACCGGACCATCTTGAGAAGACACTGTCCAACCGCCATTTTCCTGCTTCAGGCTGCGCGCGTCGCCAAGCAGCAAGGCTCCGCCGCGTCCCTTGAACAGCTCGGCATAGGCCTGCGTCACGCCGCCGGGAGAGGAAACCGAAACGCAGCCTTTCCAGTGAATGGCTCTGTCCTGTTCGGTGAAATGGAAGGAGGGCTCAAGCGCATCCAGCTCTTTCTTGCCTACAATGTCATATTCAACGCCAAACTCGTCGGCATAGCCGAGGGTGCGGGCAGTGGATTCAAAGCTTTTCGGGCTGTGATAGAGATTGATCCAGCCGGTTTCGCGGAACTTATCCATGATGCCAGCATCGCGCGCGAAATGGAAATGCTCGGTTGCCGAAACCTGACGCAAGGGTGTAACGCGCCGTGCATAGGAGGAAATGCCAAAGGGCGTGGAAAGCCTCCACATGGCAAACAGCCAAGGCGCAAGGCGTGGCATCATCGTGGGGTGATAATGCATCGAAACCTGGGTGTTGCTGCCATATTTCATCAGCGGCACGATCTCACTGGGAATGACCAGCGGCACATGGCCGTCTTTTTCGATGATTCCGGCATTGCCGTAAGAGGCTTCAAGGCCCGGTTCCTGACGATCCAGAATGGCAACTTTCAGGCCGCGCTCCTGCAGATGCAGGGCAGTACTCACGCCAACAATGCCGGCACCCAGGACGATAACATCATATGACACAGCAATACTCCTAAAGCATTTCCCAAGAAAAAGCGGCCTCTTGTTGGGCCTCTCGTTTGGCTTCTTGGGAACAGACGAAAAATGATTGAAACAAAGAAGGGGCCGGGTTGATCAAACCCAGCCCCCTTGTCTTACATATCCTTGGCATCCTGAGGCAGAACGTCAAGTGGAATGTCCTGATAGCAGACCGGCCGCAGGAAACGGCGGATGGACATGGTGCCAACCGACGTCGCACCAAAGTTGGTGGAAGCCGGGAACGGTCCGCCATGCACCATGGAATTGCAAACCTCAACCCCTGTCGGGAAGGCGTTGGCCAGAATGCGGCCCGCCTTGCGCTCAAGGATCGGCAACAACTTGCTGGCAAGCGGTTTGTCTGCGTCGTCCATCAGCATCGTTGCGGTCAGCTGCCCTTCAAAGCTCTTGGCGATGGTGAGCATTTCCTCTTCGTTCTTTGCCGTGACGATGATGCCCATCGGGCCGAAAACCTCTTCCTTCAACGTCTGATTGGAGAGCCAGTCAGCACCGGAAACCATGAACAGGTTCGGCGTTGCATTGCGCATGTCGCACATGGAGGTGAGCAACTCGCGGACGCTGGTTTCAGAGGCAACAGCAGCAACGCCCTTGCGGTAGGTGTCCGCCATGCTTGATGTCAGCATGACTTGTTCCCCCACTTCCTTAAGGCCTGCAACGGTTGCCTGACCAAAGGCTTCGGCCTGTTCTTCCAGAATGATGGCAAGGCCTGGATTGGTGCAGAACTGTCCTGCGCCGATGGAAAGGGAGCCAGCCCAGCCTTTGCCCAGCTCTTCGCCTTTGGCCTTGACGGCTTCGGGCAGCACGAACATCGGATTGACCGAGCCAAGCTCGCCGAAGAATGGAATGGGTTCTGGTCGCGCAACACAGAGATCATAAAGCGCCTTGCCGCCCCAGAAGGAACCGGTAAAGCCAACGGCCTTGATCAGCGGGTGCTGCACAAGTGTGGTGCCCACATCGCGACCACCGCCCTGAACAAGGCTGAAGGCGCCCGGATGGATGCCGCATTTCTTGACGGCAGCAACAATCGCATCCCCGACGATTTCACCCGTGCCCGGATGGGCGCTATGGCCCTTGACCACCACAGGGCAACCAGCCGCTAGCGCGGCAGCGGTGTCGCCACCGGCAACAGAAAAGGCCAACGGAAAGTTGGACGCCCCAAACACGGCCACCGGCCCGATCGGACGCTGCATGAGCCGCAAATCAGGGCGCGGTGCTGGCTGACGATCTGGCAGGGCTTCCGTGAGACGACGGTCGAGATATTCACCATTGCGGATGTGATTGGCGAACATGCGTAGCTGGCCGGTCGTGCGGCCACGCTCGCCCTCAAGACGTCCTGTCGGCAGGCCGGTTTCAAGATTGCCTGTCTCGGTAATCTCGGCAGCACGCGCCTCGATTTCATCGGCGATGCATTCAAGGAAAGCTGCGCGCTCTTCGCGGGAGGAATAGCCATAGGACCAGAAAGCCTCTTCCGCAGCCTCACATGCCTTTGCTACAAGGTCAGGTGTGCCTTTTGAAAAATCATGTGCTGGTCCGGAGACGGGCGCTGAGGAGAAAATCTCTTCGCTTTTGACCTTCTCACCCGCGATCAGATGGCTGCCGTGGGGGGTATAGCTCATGGATATATCCTTTTGCTGCAAGAAAGACTTGATGTTCTGACGACACAGATAATACAATTTGTATGCATTTGGCAACCGGAGGATTTCCCGTTAGGGTCGGGAACCACAATTTGTCGCAAATTTAGCTACAGTTTAGAGAACGAAATACGCTTTTTGAACGATAAGAGGACGATATGTCACAAAAAGAAACGGTCACCATCGAAGCGCTGGAAGCGCGTGTTTCCCAAATCTTTGAGAAGATTGGCGCGCTTCGGGATGTGGCGGATTGCCTTGCCCACGTCATCGTGGCTGGCGAACGCGACCATTGTGCGGCGCATGGGCTTTACCGTATCGAGGGATGTCTGCGCACCATCAAGGCCGGACAGGTAAAACCGGATGTCGAGCCAGCTCTGATGTCGAGCGATGGGGCGATCGTCAAGGTGGATGCAAAAATGGGCTTCTCCAATCCGGCTTTCGCTTTTGGGCTGCCGCTGCTGGTGGAAAAGGCCAGAGAATTCGGCCTTGCCGCCATGGTGATACAGGATTGCACACACTTTTCTGCGCTCTGGCATGAAACCGAGGCCATCGCCGCCCACGAGCTTGCTGGCCTTGCCATGTGCCCAAGCTATGCCACGGTCGCGCCATTTGGCGGCAACGCACCCCTGCTGGGCACCAACCCGCTGGCTTTCGGTTGGCCGCGTCCCAAAAAAGATCCTTATGTTTTTGATTTTGCCACCAGCATGGCGGCACGTGGGGAAATCGAGCTCTACAACCGGGCTGGCAAACCGCTGCCGCAAGGGTGGGGCATCGACAAGGATGGCAAGGAAACCACCGATCCGGCAGCCGTTCTGGAAGGCTCCATGTTGCCATTCGGCACCCACAAGGGATCAGCCATTTCCACCATGATCGAATTGCTCGCAGGTGCCATGATCGGCGATCTGACCAGCCCCGAAGCATTGGAAGCGCTGGGCACCACAACGCTGGCCCCTCATCATGGCGAACTGATTCTGGCGCTCGACCCGATCAAATTCTCTGCCGGGCGCACGGACAATCCGTTTGAGCGCGCCGAAATGATGCTTGATGCCATCGCCGGACAGGGCGCACGCCTGCCGTCTCAGCGTCGCTTTGCCGCCCGCAAGCAAACGCTGGCTGAAGGCATCACGCTGGATGAAAGTCAGCTGGCGATGCTGGCAAGGTTTGAGGAAAAGGGGCTGGACGGGGTTAGCCTCTGACCGCTCCAGACCATGCCAAGGCGAAAAAAAACGGAACCCTTTTGCAATAGCAGAAGGGCTCCGTAGGGGGACTGGGTAAAAGAGAAAGTGTGTCTTACCCAAGATATGGAGCGAGTGAAGGCTGCTTGCTCCAATTTGCATACCAGTCATCAAACAGCTTGAGCTGTTTGGCGATGTAGCCCTTCTGGCTTTCGCTCAAGACATCCGTTTCATTGAAGTTGAGCGTATATTCGGTCTTGCCGCGCAGAACCATCATATATTTGAAGCTGAGTACCAGATCTGGCATCTCGTCAAACTTGGACAGAACCGCCAGCGACGCTTCCAGCTCAAGGGCCAGACGACGGGCTTCTGTATTGCCCTTCACGGCATCTTGGCAAAGTGCGATCATCAACAGCACTTCTTTGGGCAGGATGTTGCCGATGCCGGTGATGGCCCCTTGCGCACCGCAATTGACATAGCCATGGAAAACGGCCGTATCCACGCCAACCATCAAGAGCGCATCGTCACTATCGCTGCTGGTCATGTTTTCTGCTGCATAGGAAAGCGCAGCCACGCCACCAAATTCCTTGAAGCCGACCAGGTTCGGATGGGTTTTGCGCAGTGCAAAGAACAGATCTGCGCGCGTTTCAAAGCCATAATAAGGGCTGTTATAAATCACGCCGGGCAGATCAGGTGCTGCCGAAAGAACGGCCTCGAAGTGGGCTTTTTGGGCGGCAGCAACAGAGGTGCGGGAGAGCTGGCGCGGAATGATCATAAGGCCCTTGGCACCGACTTTCTGCGCATGCGCTGCGTGGGCGGCGGCCATCTTGCTATTCATGGCGCCAAGACCGGCAACAACGGGAAGGCCAGCTTCGACCAGAAGCTCAACGCCTTTCATGCGTTCTGCATCCGTCAGCAGAGGCCAGTCGCCCATGGAACCGCAATAGACAACGGCCCCCATTCCTGCCTCGATCATTTCCTTGCCCTGTTTGACCAGAGCGTCATAGTCGGGGGTGCGGTCTTCTTTGCATGGCGTCATCAGAGCAGGCATGCAGCATGTGAAAATAGTGGAGTCCATGTATTTGTCCCAAGAATTATCCAAAATCCCGGCCGGTCCCGCCTTTTCGGGGTGGATAGAAAGATCTATGTTTATGCAGTGACAATACCAGTTGTATTTTAATTGTCGACATGAAATGTTGTAAAAGACACGGCTTTTTCGCTTTCTGTTGATAGGACGTATGAAATGGAGCAGATCCTTATGAATGATTCCAAGAAAATTCTGTTTGAGAATCGCCTCTCGCGGCTTAGAGCACGCATGGCGGAAGTCGGCACGGATCTGGTCGCTGTAGGGCCGACTTCGAACATGGCCTGGTTGGCGGGTGTCTCTGCACATGGGGATGAACGGCCGGTGATGGTTCTGGTCACCCAGAAGGATGCCGCCTTTCTTATGCCGGCGCTCAATCAGGATAGTGTACGCCAGCATACGGATTTGCCTTTTTACTGCTGGGCCGATGCTGATGGCGCTACGGGCGCATTGAACAAGATGCTGGCCGACTTCGGTCTTGCGAGGGAAGGCGTTTCGGTGGCTGTCGATGAAGTGATGCGCGCCGATTTTGCTCTGCTGTTGCTGGATGCGCTGCCGGATAACAAACGTCAGTTCCTTGGTGATACGCTGGGGTATCTGCGTTGTCGCAAGGACGAAACGGAATATGCCCAGCTCAAGGAAAATGCCGTGCTGACCGATGCCTGTGTCACCGCAGCTTTTGAATATCTGAAGGTGGGCATGACGGAGCTGGATGTCATCAATTTCATCGATGACTATTTTGCAAGCCACGGCGCAACAACGGAATTTGCCAGCGTTTGCTTTGGCGGCAATGGTGCGTTCCCTCATCACGACAGCGGCGAGACAAAGCTGCAAGAGGGCATGCCTTTGATGATCGATTTGGGATGCCGCAAGGGTGGCTATCCAAGTGATTTGACCCGTTCGGGCTATTTCGGGGCCAAACCGGACGGCTATGAAGAGATCGCGGTCATCGTGGAGGCGGCAGTCAAGGCAGCCCTTGATGCGGCCAAGCCGGGTGTGAAAGCCAGCGCCATTGATGATGCCGCCCGCTCGACCATTGCCAGCGCTGGCTATGGTGACAAATTCCTGCATCGCACCGGCCATGGGTTGGGCATCGACATTCATGAGCACCCATATATGTCGGCAAGTTCCGAAACGATCCTTGAAGAAGGCATGGTCTTCTCCATCGAACCGGGCATCTATCTGGCTGGCCAGTTTGGCGTGCGTCTGGAAGACATCGTCATCATGCGCAAGGATGGCCCGGAAATCCTGTCTGACAAACCACGTGACCTGATCGCAGCCAAATGATGGCTCATTCCGACCTTCGCTCTTTAAGGAGAGTGCAATGACTTATGTAACATTTCCCGGCGTCGCCTATCGCGATATCACGCTACCGGTTCCCCTTGATTGGGCCAAACCGGAAGGGGAAAGCCTGACGCTGTTTGCCCGTGAGGTAGTGGACCCTGCGCGCAAGGAGGAAGATCTGCCCCTGCTCGTCTTCCTTCAGGGTGGCCCCGGTGGCAAGGGTCCACGCCCACAAGGGGGCGGCCCGGCATGGCTTAAAACCGCACTCAAGACATACCGCGTCGTGCTGCTCGATCAGCGCGGCACGGGGCGATCCTCACCGGTGGAAGGGCGCCATATGCAGCGCTTTGCCTCCGGCGAAGAGGGCGCCCGTTTCCTTGCCTGCTTCAGGGCAGACAGCATCATTCGCGATTGCGAGCATCTGCGCAAAGAGGTCTATGGTGGCCGAAAATGGTCAAGCCTTGGCCAGAGTTATGGCGGCTTTCTGACCCTGTGCTACCTCTCCATGGCCCCAGAGGCGCTGGAAGCCTGCTATGTAACGGGTGGATTGGCCGGGATTGATGCCCGTGCGGAAGATGTCTATGAGCGCACCTTCCTGCGGGTGGCTGAAAAGAACCGGCATTATTATGCCCGCTATGAGGCCGACAGGGATGTGGTTGCCCGCATCGCCGATATTCTAGCCAGCGAAGACATCCGCCTGCCTGATGGAGACCGTCTGACGGTGCACCGGTTGCAGACGCTTGGTCTGGGCTTTGGCATGAAACCCGGGTACGAGGAAGTGCATTGGCTTCTGGATGAAGCACTGGATGCCGATGGCACCCCGACCGAAAGCTTTCTTGCATCGATCATGGCGGAAACCGGCTTTGCGACCAATCCTCTTTTCTGTGTCTTGCAAGAGGCCATCTATGGCCAGCATGGCAACGCCTCCAACTGGGCGGCGCAACGGGAGCGTGAAAAGCATGCCGTTTTCGAGGAGAGCCATAGGCCATTGCTTTTTACCGGCGAAATGATGTTCCCGTGGATGTTTGAAGAGATCAGGGCGCTCAAGCCTTTCCGGGCGGCGACAGAGGCGCTGCATGCCATGCCGCTGGAAGAACAGCTCTATGACAAGGCGCGTCTGGCCGCCAACGAGGTGCCTGTTGCGGCTGCCGTCTATTTTGATGACATGTATGTGGATGCTGGCCTGTCACTGGAAACAGCTGGTCGGGTTGGCAATCTCAAGGCGTGGGTGACCAACGAATATGAGCATGACGGCTTGCGCCAGGACCCGCGTGTTTTGGCGCGTCTGATGGATATGGTCGCAGGCAACGAATAGCCGAGGCTTGTGCGAGACAAAAATAACGCGCGGGGCAAGACCCCGCGCCAGTTTGCTTTCAAGCTGTTTAGTCAGCTTTAAAGCACCGTAAAACCGTGGGCATAAGGGTCGCGATCATCAATGAAGATGGTGTTGAACCCGGTCTGGCGTGCCCAGCCCCCGATGGATGGAATGATGGCATCCAAATCACCCACCTTGGCGGCGGCTTCCACCCGTCCCTTGAACAGGCTGCCGATGATGCTCTCGTGAATGAAGGCATCGCCGATATCCAGCCGCCCTTTGGCAACCCAATGGGCCATGCGGGCCGAGGTGCCTGTGCCGCAAGGGGAGCGATCGATGGCCTTCTCTCCATAAAAGACCGCATTGCGGGCTGTGGCCTCTGGCGCCAGAGGCTTGCCGGTCCAGAGAATATGACTTAGGCCGTTGATAGCCGGATTCTCCGGATGCACAAAATCGTATTTTTCATTGAGCGCCGCACGCAGCTTGGGTGAAAAGCCTACCAGCTCACCGGCTGAGAAGTCGGCCATATCCTTGTAGCAATCCTGAGGCTCCACAATGGCGTAGAAATTGCCGCCATAGGCCACATCCACATGCACGTCTCCCAGCCCGTCAATCTCGGCAGTCATGTCCTCTGCATAAAGGAAGGCGGGCACGTTGGTCAGCCGGACCTCTTCCACATAGCGGCCTTCCTGCCGATACTCCACGGTGACCAGACCGGCGGGCGTATCCAGCCGTAGCTTGCCCGGTTCCTTTGGGGTCACCAGACCGTTCTCGATGGCCATGGTTACAGTGCCGATGGTGCCGTGGCCGCACATGGGCAGACAGCCTGAGGTTTCGATGAACAGAACGGCTATGTCACAATCTTCCCGCGTGGGAGGATAGAGAATCGATCCAGACATCATGTCATGTCCGCGCGGCTCAAACATCAGCCCTGTGCGAATCCAGTCGAATTCAGCCAGAAAATGTGCCCGTTTCTCTATCATGGTGCTGCCTTCCAGCTGCGGGGCGCCGCCCGCAACTAGCCGCACCGGATTGCCACATGTATGGCCGTCAATGCATTGAAATGTATGGTTTTTCATCGGGTACCCTGCTCAGGTGATACGCTTTGTGCTTTATGCGTTTCTTTTCTCACATTGACACGATAATATGTCGACAATTAAAATACAAACATTTGCTTCAGGACTTTAAAGATATTCGCTAGAAATATTCATCGCAACATCGTTGGGCAGCAAGGGCATGACCGAAACAAAAGAGAAAAAAACAACCAAGGGACCCTATAAGAGAGGTGCAGGCGTTGGCCATGTCTATCAGACCCTGCATCGCGAAATCATAGAGTTGAAGATCGCACCCGGCAGCCCGATTGATGAGCTGCAGCTGGCGGCGCGTTTTTCCATGTCGCGCACACCTATCCGCGAAGCGCTGGTTCGCCTGGCAGCGGAAGGCCTGATCACGACGCTGCCTAACAGGGCAACCATCGTTTCCAATATCGATTTTCTCAATCTCTCGCAGTTTTTCGATGCGCTGACCCTGATGTATCGGGTAACGACACGACAGGCGGCTGCGAATTATGAAGAAGACGATTTGGCCGATATCAATCACTGGAAGGATCTCTACGCCAAATCGGTGGAGACGCGGGATGTCTTCGAGATGATCTCCACCAACCGCGAATTCCATCTGGCCATCGCAAAGGCAGGGCGCAACCGCTATTATGTCGAGCTTTTCACCCGCCTTCTTGATGAGGGGCGGCGTATCCTTCGGCTCTATTACCAGTCCTACAATGATGATATCCCGCATCTTTATGTCGATGAGCATGAGAAGATGATCAAGGCCATTATCAATCGCGATCTGGCGCTGGCAGACAAACTGGCAGCAGAACATGCCGACCAGATCGTTCGCCAGATCCAGTCTTATATCGCAGCTGATACACGGGTGAATGGCTCCCTCGCGCTTTAAGCCGGAAAGACCGGGCTCTAGCGGCCCGGGTGCCTATTTGCTTTGCTCATATTCCCAGACAGGGAAGGGATCTGGCAGATGCTCATAGAGGGAAGGGTCGAAGGGCCCTTCACCAACAGGAGCCGCCAGAGCCCTATCCAGCATCGAGCAAATGCGTTCCTTGTTCATTTCTCCCAACATGCCGATAAAGACGATCTGCTGGCGCCGGTCGCCATAGTGCGGGTCGAGCACCGTCTTGAGCTGTTTGCGCGCAGCCCGATCTTTTGGCCAGCGTTCTCTGGGCACAGACGCCCACCAATAGCCCAGCGGACCTGTTCTGGCCATATTGCCAGCAAGGCTATATTCACCGACAATGCGGTGGCGTGTGGCCAGCCAGAAATGCCCTTTGGCGCGGATCACGCCGGGCAGCGGCGTCTGGGTGAATTCGTGAAATTTCTCCGGAAGCAAGGGGCGACGGGCCGTCCAGACAAAGCTGGTGATGCCGAATTCGGAATCCTCTGGCATGTGGTCGGCAAAGCCATAGAGTTCCTTGTACCATTGTGGATGCTCATGGGCGCGTTGGAAATCAAACAGACCCGTATTGAAAATGGCATCCGGCTCGACCACTCCAAAATCCGTTTCGATCAATCGAGCACTGGGGTTGAGGCCATGAATGATGGAGCGGGCCGCGTCCCATTGTTCGCCGCTGGCGTCTGACACCTTGTTGAGAATGATGATATCGGCAAATTCTATCTGATCCACGAGCAGGTCAGCCAATGTCCGCTCATCATGGTCGGAAAGATCCGCCTTGAGTGCATCCCTGTCAGCCAGGAAATCCTCTGAGCCGAAATCCTTGAGCAGGTGGACCGCATCAATCACCGTGGCCATTGTATCCAGACGGGCAACATCATTGAGGCTGCGCCCCTCTTCATCACGAAATTCAAACGTCGTCGCCACAGGTAGCGGCTCGGATACGCCAGTGCTTTCTACCAGCAGATAGTCAAAGCGCCCTTCTTCAGCCAATTGTCGCACCTTGATCAGAAGGTCATCGCGCAAGGTGCAGCAAATGCAACCATTGCTCATTTCCACCAGTTTTTCTTCTGATTGGCTGAGCGTGGATTCTTCGCGCACCAGATCGGCGTCAATATTCACTTCGCTCATATCATTGACGATGACGGCAACCCGCCGGCCATCGCGATTGTTGAGCACATGGTTGAGGAGGGTTGTTTTGCCGGCGCCCAGAAAACCTGAAAGCACGGTAACGGGCAGCCGCTTGTCGATTTTACGTCGTCTGAACATCTATTTACCACATGAAACGTTATAACGTCGCAACTATCAATCTCTTAAGGCCTCCGTCAAGCGTCCAAAAGGCATTGACCGGAGCGATAGCGGATAACTGCCTGTGGCAAATTGTCCTTTAAATCCAATAACAAGGGCTCTGATGCGCGCAGAAGGCCAGCAGCCAGAAACAAAAAAACGGTGCCTCAACATTGGGAAGCACCGTTTCAAGTGAGAGAGCCTTATTCTTGGTTTTATGCTCTGGAGAATATCTTGTCTTTTTGTTGACTTGCGGGCGGGCTTATTGAGCCCATGCGAGCTTCTGCTCGATGACCGGCAGACGCACAGCGAATGCGCCGCTGCCTAGAAGGGCGATTGAGAGGTTGGTGATGGCCCAGAACAGCGGGAATTCCCATCCGCCACCTTCGCTGGAGAAGACCCAGCCATTGCCCCAATGAACAGACAGGGCGCCAAGGATTGGTGGCAGGGTCAGAATAGCAACTGCGCGAGTGGCGACGCCAAGGATCAGGGCTGCGCCGCCAACGACTTCAGCGAAAATGGTCAGGTAGGCAAAAATGGCAGGAAAGCCGAGGCTTTCAAAAAAGCCAACCGTGCCCGGAATGGTAAAGATGAAGATTTTCATCAGGCCGTGGGCCAGAAGCAGAGCGCCAGAGATGACGCGGAGCAGGAAAGCTGCATAAGGAGCGGTTTGATTGTCGATCATTGTAGTGTTCCAACTGTGGTTGCGTGCAGTCTTTTGCACTGATTCCATTGTTTGATTTGGTTTCATGTGAGGGCTTTCTCTATGGAGAGCCCTCGATCTTGGGAGATCTGCGGATTAGCGCAGACCGATCTGTTTGTAGAATGCGTCGTTGTCCCAGAAGAGATATTCCTCATCCATGACGCCGTCTTTTGTCCAATGGCCGATGGTTGCCATGGTCAGTTTGTAAGCTTTGCCGGTTGGCTCTATGAACTTGCCGCCGCCAATTGGCATTGGTTGTGTGAAGGTGCCTGCGATTTCGCCAACAACACCGGTCCACTCGCCCTGTCCGATGCGAACCGGATGTTTGTCGATCTTGGTATCAGGAGCGAATACGAAGAAGGCCTTGAGGTCTTCGATATGTTGGTCGATGCCGGTTACGCTGCGTCCGTCGGGCCAATGCACGACGATGTTGTCAGCGTGGCTTTCATGCAGGCGGTCCCATTTCTGGCCCGAGAAAACTTCGAAATCGAGGGTATCGAAGGTTTCCAGGTTTTTGGCGATACGGGCTTCATCAGCCTGATGGAGTGCCAGTTCTTTAAGTGCTTCGGTTACAGGTTTCGCATTGTCCGCCGCCAAAGCTGTCGTTGCGATTGTTCCGATGAGAGCCAGTGCTGCGGTCGAAAGGGTCAAGAGCTTCTTCATGATGTCGTTTCCGTTCTTCTTATTGTTCTGTTTCTTATTCTTGTTTTTTCGTTTTGATTTTTTGTTTTGTTTTTGGTCTTGCGTTTGCTGATGAGACATATATGGACCAGTTTTTTAATCAATGAAATGGAGATTGTGTTGAATAACTATCTATATATTGTTCTTAATAAGTATGTGCGTAACCAAGTGTCTGCGCATGGACAGCGACAGCCCCGAGGCCAAAGCAAGCGGAAAGGCCCTATTCAAATATCGTCAAGGCAATGGAAGTGAGGTTAGAGTTGCGCGCCCTAGGGCATGACATAGCGCAGGATCGCTTCTACGATCATGTCTCGCTGAGCGGGGACATCTGCTTCATCCCACAGGTCCATGTCAAACACGGCACGCCAGGAATAGCGGTTTGAAACACGCATGAAGCAGAAAGAGGAAATGAGAAAATGCAGGTGCCAAGGGTTGATGCCAGAACGGAAGATCCCCGCTTCTTCGCCGCGCTCTAGAAGATCGCTGACGGTTCTTATCGCAATGGCATTGCGTTCTATAAGGCTCTGACGACCAGTGATATGGCGCCCCATTTCGATATTCTCGACAGATACAAGCCGGACATATTCGGGATGTTCTGCATGGTGATCAAAGGTCACCTCCACGAGGCGCCGCATGGCCTCTTCAGGGGGGAGGGCATCCAGATTTAATCCCTGCTCCTTGCTGCGCACTCCGCCATAGGCTTCTTCCATCACGGCGGCATAGAGCTTTTCCTTGCTGCCAAAGTGATAATAGATCATTGGCTTGGTGGTGCGGGTTCTGGCGGCGATCGCATCCACACGGGCACCGCTGAGCCCCTTTGCGGCGAATTCTTCCATGGCGGCATCAAGGATGTCTCGCCGTGTTATCTCCGCTTCTCTGCGCCGGGGAGCGGGGCGGGGCTCTTCTTTGGAAGCGTCCTCTTCGATCTCCCTGACATTTGCGATCTCTCTATTGTCTTGAGTCTGCGGCGCCGGTCTCTCTTCCTGAGGGGCAATCGAACCCAGGGGTGTCTCATGATCAATGACCGGAAGCTCTGAGCGCGCCGAGGCAAATTCCTGCTCCAGATCCTCCAGCATGGCGCGCGCGATCTTGACCCCTTCCGTCACATTGATGGCACCGGTAGAGCGCTCGATGACCTTGGAGCGATCTTTATATTGCGGATGCTCCCACAAGTCCCGCGGCACCTTCTTGAGAATGCCAACACGGCCATTTCGTCCAATACGCACATTCTTGGGGAGCTTTGTCATCTTCGCCTCAGGTCTTTGGAAAGTATGGAACTCCTTCCAAAGTATGGATTTTTCACTTTGCGAGTATGGATGATAGGCACTTCACAGCGCTTGTCAATATCCGGGATCTGGATTTAAACTATTAGGAAATTGCCTTGGATATCTGGTAAAAATACGGGTTAACCATCTAATATTTAGCGATATTCCGTAAAATCGCCCTCTCATGCGGGCAAGATCGTTCACAGCATCATGCGACGCGTTGTCGCAATAGTGGTAATTGTAATGCTTGTTTATTGACAAAAACTACCAGTAAGTAGTGTTGTTGGTATGTGCCGTAATTTCGGTATGGATGATTGGGAGACCATCCACGCCGTTAGCTCATTCTGGTCGGTGTTTGAACCGGCTGCGTGAAACGCGCAAAGAGACCCTTGGGAGGGGAAGGAGCAATTATCGGCATGCAGCTCGGGCTTACCGGCCCGGGGAAAACTTGCTGGCGCTCAGGCTGACCAATCGAGCTTCGCGGCTCCATCAGATGATGCGCTCAAACAGGCTCTAGCGAGGAGAAGGAGGCGGTGAGGAATGCACCGCTTCGCCGCTCATAAAGGCGGTTACCAAAAGGGAGGCATTCAATGAACAAGGCATTTGCGAAACTCGCAATCATGGCCGTGGGGATCGGGCTCGCATTTCCGGTCATGGCCGCAGACTTCAATTTCAAATTCGCGCATTCTCAGCCAGACAGCTCCGTCCGGCATAAATCCATGCTCTTCTTCAAGGAGGCGCTGGAAAAAGAAAGCGAAGGGCGCATTTCCGTTGAGATCTTCTCGGGCAGCCAGCTGGGGAGCGAACCGGAAGTGATGGATATGGTCAAGATGGGCACCGTGCAGGGTACCCGTGGTGGCGCTTTCACCAAGGCCAACAAGAAATTCCTGATTTACACGCTGCCATTCCTTTATGACAGCACAGACGCCGTGCTCAAGGCCATGCGCAGTGACTTCGGCACCCATATCGCCGATGCAGCCAAAGCCAATGGTTATTATATTCCGGCAACCGGTGTGGCTGGCGGCTTCCGCGTGGTGACCAACAATAAGCACCCCATCAACACGCCAGCTGATGTAGAAGGCCTCAAGATCCGCACGCCGGGTATTGAAACCATCATCAAGACCTTTGAAGCCCTTGGCGCCAGCCCGACCTCCATTCCTTATGGCGAGGTTTATATGGCTCTGAAGATGGGGGTCGCAGACGGTCAGGAAAATCCGCCGAGCAATATCTCGGTGATGAAATTCTACGAAGCCCAGACCTATCTCTCCCTGCTTAACTACCAGATCCATCCAGATCCCCTCTTTGTGAATCTGAAATGGTATGAAGGCCTGCCGGACGATCTAAAAACCGTCTTTGACAAGGTCTCCAAGGAAGCCATGGCATGGAGCGACGAGCATTGGCTCGCCTCCGAAGCTGACTATCTTAAATTCCTCAGCGACAAGCTGGAAGTGAATGAGATTTCGGCTGAAAACCGCGCCAAATTTGTCGAAAAGGTCCGCCCTGTCTGGGATTTCTACATCCAGAATGGCACTTTCTCCGAAGAGGAAGTCAATCAGGCCATCGAAGCTGGCAAGTAACAGTCAATCTGAATAGAGCAGGCGCCGGAAGCGGGAAGTCGCCCCGGCACCTGCCAGAGACCACTCAAACCATCTGAAAGCTTTGACATGTCCGGTCCGGCTCCTGCCTATCAGGTGCATCCGGTGCTTCGCGCCGAAAAACTGCTGATGCACTTATTGACGTGGCTTTTGACAGCGCTCTTTGGCCTCATCTTCGTTCTGGTCGTCATTCTGGTGATCATGCGCTATGGCTTCAACACAACGATTATCGGCGGCAGCGAAGCAACCGTGATGCTGTTTATCTACACCACGGCGCTCGGCGCGGCGGTGGATATCGCTCGTGGCAAACATATCCGCATCGACGCGCTGATCGACAGCCTGCCCTTGCGGGTGAAAAGCTGGCTGGAAGGGATCAACCTGATCCTGATCGGCATTTTGCACGCCCTCTTGCTCTATTACAGTACGCAATGGATCTCGGTGGTGGGTAACAGCGAAGACCCCGTTCTGCATATCGCCGAAGGGCTCATCGAGGTGGCCATCCCCATCGGCTGCGCCTTCGCCATTCTCTTCTGCATCACGCGTCTGATTGCGCTGATCATGACGCCCCTTCCCAAACCCACAAACTAGCGGTGTGACAAACTATGCTCTTGCTCATTGGCAGTCTTGTCCTGTTCATGCTCATCGGAGTTCCCATCGCTTATTCGATGGGCCTGTCGGGGCTACTTTATTTTCTCGTCTATCAACCCGATCTCATCGCGGTGCTGCCCGCACGCGTCTATGCTGGCATGAACAGCTCGGTGATGTTGTCGCTGCCCCTCTTTATCGTCATGGGCCACCTGATGAACCATGGCGGCCTTACCGGTCGGCTGATTGATTTCTGTATGCTTTTCGTCGGTCGTCTCAGAGGGGGGCTCGGCCTGGTCTCTGTCCTGACAGCGATGGTGTTTGGCGGCATCTCGGGCTCGTCGGTGTCTGATGCTGCCTCCATCGGTCAGGTGATGATCCCGGCCATGAAGAAAAAAGGCTATCCGGTGCGCACGGCCACCGGCCTCATTGCTGCGTCGTCTACCATGGGCATGATCATTCCGCCTTCGATCCCAATGGTCATCTATGCCTTTGCCGCGTCGGAATCGGTCGGGCGGCTGTTTCTGGGCAGCCTGATCGCGGGCGTTATGGTGGGCGTCTTCATGCTGGGCATCGTGCTGATCATTGCGCACAAGAACCAGTTCCCCTGCGAAGAGGTGGATCTCGCCCCTGCCAAGGTTTTGCGCGGTACGATGGAAGGCCTGCCCGCCCTCCTGATGCCGCTCATCGTGGTTGGTTCTGTGGTCACCGGCATCGCAACGGCAACGGAATCGGCTGCGGTCGGAGCGCTTTATGCCTTGTTGGTCGGCCTGTTTGTCTATCGGGGGCTCACGTTCAAAGACCTGCCCAAGCTGTTTGGCGAGGCCATTCTCAGCTCGGCCAACGTGATGATCATCATTGCCTTTTCCGGCGTCTTCACCTGGATTCTGGCCCTTGAGCATGTCACGCAAATGATCGGTATGCTGTTTGTGCAGCTTCAGCTTGGACCGACAACAGCGATGCTGACTGTGGCTGTGGTCATTCTGCTGATCGGCTTCTTTGTCGATGTCAGTCCGGCCATTCTGCTGTTAACGCCGGTCTTTTTGCCTGCACTCAAGATGCTGGGCGTGTCGCCGATCCAGTTTGGCGCGGTTTTGATTTCCGGTCTCGCCGTGGGTTTGGTGACGCCACCGGTCGGCATGTGCCTCAATGTCTGCGCCAGCGTTTCGGGGGAGGGGATCCTTTCGGTTTTCCGTGGTGCGCTGCCCTTCCTTTTGGCAAACTTTCTTGTGGTGCTGCTGCTCTGCCTCTTCCCGGTTCTGAGCACATGGCTCCCGTCCCTTCTGATGGGCTAGTGGGTACTATCGGCTTGATGAAGAGAAGAAACCCCGTAAGCACAGCTTGCGGGGTTTCTTGTGTGATAACGAGCGGTGCTAGTTGAGCCCTGCGACCTGACCCTTGGAGAGCCAGCGGAGTAGACCGATCAGCCCAAGCGGAATGAGCGTGGTGATCATGATGGCACAAAAGGCCATGGCCATGCCAAGCCCAGCAGAGCCTTGGTCGAACTGGGTCCAGATATAGACGGCGATGGTCTGGAAACCGATGGGCGCGACCAGAAGAGATGCGACCAGCTCGCGCGAGGCCACTGCAAAGACAAGGATCATCGATGTGACCATGCTGGGCAGGATCAGCGGGAAGATGATCCGGATGAACGCCTTGAGTGGACCTGATCCGCTTACCCTTGCCGCCGATTCCAGATTGTCGCCCAGCTGGTGCAGCGAGGCGGTGGCATAGCGCACCGGTTGAGGCAGCAGGATGCAGATATAGGCCAACAGCAGAATGAAAGGCGTGTTATAGGGCGTAATTGGCAGCCACGGCTGGTTCCACGCCAGAATGATGCCGACCGCGACGACGACGCCGGGCAGAGAATTCGGCGTGATGGACAGGGCATCCAGCACGAGACGGAAACGTCCGCGTCCCTTGACCACGGAATAGGCGGTGATTGCTCCGAGCAGGCCAGCCAACAGCGCCGTGGATACGCCAAGTGCCAGAGAGTTGCCCAAGGCGACAAGCCCCTCGCTGCCCTTGCCGAGCAGCTCATTGAAATTATCCATACCCATATTCTCTGCCGTCAGACCACCGGAGATGGTGCGCGACAGGGCCGTTGCCAGAATGGCCAGAATGGGCAGGCCCGTGGCCAGAAAAGTAATGAAGCCGAAATAGAGCGAAACCGGCACAGCCCAGAGGCCGAGCGCGCGTTTGTCGGATACCTGAGGTTTGCCGCTGACGATGCGATAATCGCGCCGCGTTAGCAGCCAGCGCTGGATCATGAAGGCCACCAGAGCCATGCCCACCAGCACCAGCGATAGAGTCGCAGAGCCGGGCAGGTCAATGGGCCATTCGGAAATTCGGTTCTCGATGCCGGTTACCAGCACATCGAAACCGATCCTGCGGCCCAGTGCTGCGGGGGTGCCATATTCCTCGATGGACATGGCAAAAACCAGCAAGAGGCTAGCGGCAAGTCCGGGCATGGCGAGCGGAAAAGTAATGCGCCAGAAGGAGCGCCACTGACCCGCACCAAACACACGGCCTACATCGCTATAACGCGCGCCGATGGTTTCGAAGGTGCGCGAGAGAACGAAATAGACCACCGAAAAGGTGTTGAGTCCCATGATGATCATGATGCCCGGCACCGAGAAAATCAGTCCGGCCAGATTGATGCCCGTCACCTGTTCCATATAGCCATGAGGCTGCAGCGTCATGATCCAGCCAAGGGCTGCGATATAGGGCGGGATCATGAAAGGGATCAGCAACAGCGCATCCCAGATGATCGCGCCGGGCACCCTGAAGAGGGCGCGCAAAGCGGCAAGAGGAACAGCGAAGAGAGCGGCGAAAAAGACCGTGCCAACACCCAGAAGAAGGGTGTTTCCGGCGAGCCCGAACAGGTCCGGATCAGACAGGGTCTTGAAAAAGAGAGAGAAGGGAGCGGCCAGTGAGCCGCTCCCGATGTCTGGAAAGATTGCCTGAATGATGATGAACAGGCAGGGAACTGCAACGACGAGCAGCAGCCCGGAGGTGGCGATCCATCTTAAGAGCGCGCTGCCTTCTGCGCCTGTCGTCGTTGCCTTTGCCATCAGTTGAAGATCTTCTTGAAGCCAGCCAGAACCTCTTCACGTGACGGCGCGCCTTCAGTGGAAAGCAGCTTCAGATCGCCGATCAGCGGACGGTCGACCTTGATGTCGGTGCGGGACGGCATCAGGTGAACCTTGGCGACTTCATTCTGGCCTTCGGGAGAAAGCACATAATCGACGAATTTCTTCGCATCATCCTGATTTTGGGAGGATTTGAGGATCATGATCGGGCGTGGTGCAACCACGGTGCCGCTTTCAGGGAAGATGGCTTCAACGCTTTCGCCCTTGGCCGCAGCGCCCATGGTAATATAGTCTACGCCTGCAAAAACGGCCGCTTTTGCGCCCTGCAGAACAGGGTTGAGCGCTGCCTTGTTGGCACCGGCAACGATCGCGCCATTGTCTTTGAGGCCTTCCAGCACATCAGTCATGCCATTGGCCGTAAAGGCTTCAACCAGCGTGTAGGTGCCACCAGAAGCAGCTGGATCAGGCAAGGTGACCAGATCTTTATACTCGGGCTTGGTGAGGTCGGACCAATCGCTTGGCTTCGGGGTGCCGGATTTGGTGTTCCAGCCAATAACCAGACCGGCAACGCCCTGAGCGACAGCGGTATCGGTCTTCAGGAAGTCAGGAACCGTTTCGGCATTCGGGCTGGTGTAAGGCAGGAGCAGGCCTTTTTCGGCAAAGCTGGTTGCGGTACCCCAGCTGGCGGAGACGACGACATCGGCAACAGGGTTGGCGCTTTCCGCTTCAAGGCGGGCCATCACCTTGCCGGTGGTTGCCTGAAACACATTGGCCTTGATGCCGGTTTTGGCGGTAAAGCCTTTGACGAGATTCTTAATCAGAGCGCCCGGACCGGCAGAATAAACGGTCACGTCTGCATGGGCAGCAGTGGATGCCATGAGGCCAAGGGCCAAAGCAAGAGTAAGACGACGCATGAAAATGCTCCAATAGTTTGGTCATGTCTACGCAGGAAACCAGCGCAGCTCTTCAGGTGAATAGGAAATATCGATTAAATCTCCGATCCTTGCGCGCTGGGCGCTGACAAGGCGGATGAGGTGGTCAGTCCCTTCGATACCCAAAGTAAGGGCATGTCCGGTGCTTCTTGTCTGGGCGCGCAGCACACGCGCCTTGAACTGTGCCGGGCCTTCGCTCCCCAGTCGCATGGCGCGCTCGGGCAGCAACAGGGTGCTCTTATCAGAGGCTGCGGGACCATCGGGCAAATGCACCGATGTGCCTTCAACCTGCCAGCCATCGCCATTGCGATCAGCTGGTAACAGGCAACCCAGCCTTAGGAAGTCAGCCACGGCTACGGTGGCAGGATTGCTGACCAGCTCATCAGGGCAGGCCAGCTGTTCTATCTTGCCGCCGCGCATGACAGCCACATGATCTGCCAGTGTTAGCGCTTCGCCATGGTCATGGGTCACATAAACCGCGCTGAGATTAAGGTCGGCAACGAGATCGCTGAGCTCTTCCACCATGCTTTCGCGCAATTCGCGATCAAGATTGGAAAGGGGTTCGTCAAACAGCACGAGCGGCGGTTCGGCAACGATGGCCCGGGCAATCGCTACGCGCTGTTGCTGGCCGCCGGAGAGGTCGGATGGGCGCCGCTCTGCCATGGCGCCAAGCCCGACCCGGTCGAGCGCCTTTGCTACGCGGTCCCTGCATTCAGCGCCGGGTCGACGCTGCATTTCCAGCGGGAAGGCGACATTTTTGGCAACGGACATGTGAGGCCACAGGGCGTAATCCTGAAACACCATGCCAAGGCCCCGCTGCTCAGGCGGAAGGGTGATGCCTTTGGCTGGCGCGGCAACCGCGCGCCCCGCTATTTCGATCGTGCCTTCGTCAGGCAAAAGCAGGCCTGAGACGAGACGCAACAGGGTTGTCTTGCCACAGCCAGAAGGGCCCAAAAGCCCAAGGACCTTGCCAGCTTCAAGGGAGACGTCAATGCCGTCGAGAACTTTGTTCGCTCCATAACTCATTGATATTGAATGGATGGAAAGAGCCGTCTGCGAGGAATCGGTCATAAAGGGAGCTTTGTAGAAATATGGGCGCACGGGACTAAACACAGGACTGAAAATGGTATGGTGTGTGGGGCGGTCTATAGGAGCTGTATATGACAGTCGTGTGAAGCTTTGATGTCAGCCGTCACATTGGGCCCTGTCAAACCGGGCTTTTGTCCGTTCTGGCCAAAAGCCTTTACGCTGACAGACTCAGAAGGCATAGTCAGGCTGGCGCACAGCAGTTTCTCGCCTTTGACACGGCGGCGCCACACGGATCGGTTTGAAAGGAAAGGACACCCATTGCCCATGGCCGCATCGATACTCTCCAAAGCCCGAAACATCATGACAGACCCGCTGGCCCGGCCTCGGCTGGTGCTGGATGAGCAACCAAGAGATGTTTATGCGATCGGTGATATTCACGGCCGGCTTGATCTGCTCAAGCTGCTTGAGGGCATGATCTTTGCGGAAGCCAAAAGCCGGGCAACGCCGAGCCTCATTGTCTCGGTCGGCGATTTGGTGGACCGAGGGCCCGATTCCAAAGGCGTGATCGAGCATTGCCTCTCATCTCCATTGCCGGACAATGTGGAGCGGCTGGTGCTGTGCGGCAACCATGATCTGACCTTCTGCGAATTTCTCATGCAGCCCACCCTCTCTAGTCCGTGGATCGGATGGGGCGGCGTGGCAACACTTGCTTCCTACGGCATTGATTTGGATGATTTTGTTAAAACCGGCATGCCCGAGGGCGCGCTTTCGGGTTGGTTAGCCGAGCGGATACCGGCCACGCATAGCGCCTTTCTGGCCCAATTGCCAGCCGCGCTCACCATGCCCGATGCCCATATCGTGCATGCCGGTATGCGCCACCATGTGCCCATGCAAGAGCAGACTGTGCGGGACCTGATGTGGAGCCGCGAGCGGTTTCTGGTGGAAGAGCCAGCCTCTGATCGCCGGATCGTTCATGGTCACACGCCTTTTGAGGTGCCTGAAATCGGCCTTGGCCGGATTGGCATCGACACCGGCGCCGTCTATGGCAACGCCCTTACCGCGGTGCATCTGCAAGGGGAACGCTATCGCTTCCTAAGCGTGCCTGCCTGACAGGCAGACAAGGCCAAAAGGGGCCTTGTTCTTCCAGAGAGATGAGCTGCACGAAAGCAAAGAGAAGCGGACTATTGCTTCTCCGCTTCGGTTTCCTCGTCCGTACGGTCAGGGTTGCTTTCCAAAGGGTCACTTGCCAGACTTTCGCCCTCATAGTCATCTGACAATTCTTCTTCAGCGATTTCGCCATCCGCCAAAAGAATGGTCTGCGGCGTACGGGTGCGCATTGGTGAAATAGGAACAAACTGTCCCTTGTCATCGACATCAACCGCGACACGCTGGGTCATACGCCAGATGGTGAAGAGCAGGATGCCGATATGGGCCATCGTTGTTGAGACAAACAGACCATTGGGGCCCTGTACGGACATCAGTACACCACCCAGCAATGGCCCGATCATCGTTCCGCACCCCATCAGCAGCAGCAGGCCGCCACTGGTTTGCAGGCCCTCGGAAGGATCCGCATGGTCGTTTGCATGCGCCACCAGCACTGGATAGAAGGAATAGACAGCAGCGCCGAAAATGGCTGAATAGATGACGGCGATCGTTGTTGTGGTCGGGGCATGGGTAACAAACATGCTGTCCGAAGCGATGGCAACCAGTGCAATTACAATCACGACCAGACGACGATCAATCATGTCTGACAGAAAGCCGATGGGGATTTGGGCGGCCGCACCCGCAAGAATGGACGCACTGACGAACAGCGCCACACCTGAGACCGACAGGCCGATATTGTGACCATACACGGCAACCAGAGTACCGAAGCTGCCGTTCGAGATGCCGGTCAGCAACACAGCGATCACAGCGACGGGCGAGTTCTTCCATAGGCGGGGTACGTTGAGTTTGGCCCGTGCCAACGGCACTGGCGCCTGGGATTTGGTGAGAGCTGTTGGCAGAAGCGCAATAACATAGAAGATGCAGGCGACGGTAAACAGCTGGAAAGTTTCCGGTGACCCGATGGCGATGACCATCTGTCCTGCGGTGCTCGCAAACAGGTTGACCATGGTGTAAGTGCCAAAGATCATGCCCCGGCTTTCAGGTTCCGAGCGTTCCACCAGCCAGCCTTCAACGATCATGGCTGCACCTGCAAAGGCAAAGCCCGCCAGCGCGCGCAGAATGATCCAGGCGTAAGGCAAGACCAGCAGGGACGACATCAAGACTGAAATACAGGCCATTGCAGCCATCACGCTGAAAGCGCGAATATGGCCAACTCTCGTTACAAGTTGAGGAACCAGCAGGCAACCAGACACATAGCCCACGGCCCAGCCCGTACCCAGAAGACCGAGGTTAAAGCTCGAAAAACCCTCGATGCCGCCTCGAACAGGCAAGAGCATACCGGTTAGTCCACCAGCAAAAAACAGGAAGGCAGAACCGAGCAGAAGCGAAGCGATGGAGAACAGGCTACGGGACACAGAAAAATCCTTTTTAAAAAAGCACTGGTTACTCAAACTGATAAAAGAAAACCACAGCTGATTCCTGCAATCAACATAACAATGATGAGGGTGTGATCAGACGTGGAGATATGTCCCTTATCCTCAGCAAGAAAAAGGGGCATCACTCGGATAATGAGCGACGCCCCTCTTTGTTCCAAACAAATCGGCTTTATTGTGCCTTACGAAGCTGTCGAGGCATCATCCTTCTTTTTGCCTTTGAACAGGTTGGCAATGCCAACCACAAAGACGAAGAAGGCAGGCACGAACAAGAGGCCAAGGAATGTGGCCGTGATCATGCCGCCGAACACACCGGTGCCGATCGCATGCTGGGTTTCTGCACTGGCACCACGGGAAAGCATCAGAGGCACAACACCGAGCGTGAAGGCAAGCGAGGTCATCAGGATAGGACGCATACGCAGGCGGGCGGCCTCCGTCACGGCATCCAACAGACTGTTCCCTTCGTCATAGAGCGCGCGCGCGAACTCGACGATCAGAATGGCGTTCTTTGCCGAGAGCCCGATGATGGTGATCAGACCGACCTTGAAGAACACGTCATTCTCAAGACCGCGTACATAAACCGACACAACGGCACCGATCACCCCAAGCGGAATGACAAGCAACACCGAGAAGGGGATAGACCAACTCTCGTACAGAGCCGCCAACACGAGGAAGACAACGAGCATGGACAAGGCCAGCAGCATTGGCGTCTGCGCATTGGTGTTTTTCTCCTGCAAGGACTGTCCGGTCCACTCGATGCCAAAGCCTTCAGGCAGTTGGCTTGCAAGGCGTTCCATTTCAGCCATTGCCTCACCGGCCGAGACGCCCGGTGCGGCGCTGCCGCTGATGCGTTCTGCTGGCAGCCCGTTATAGCGAACAAGCTGCAATGGGCTCTGCTCCCAAACCGGCTTAACGACCTCTGATAGCTCGACCATGGCTCCGGTGGAGCTTGGCAGGTTGAGCTTCAGCACATCCTCGATCTGCATGCGGTAGGGCGCATCGGCCTGCACGGTAACGCGGCGCAACTGGCCTTGATAACTATAGTCATTGACATAGTTGGAGCCCATGGCTGACGACAGTGTCGAGGCGATGGAGTCAAAGGGCACGCCAAGGAATTCGGCTTTCTGCCGGTCTATGACAAGCCGGATGCTGGCTCCCTGTGGCAAACCGTCCGGACGGACACCCGTCAACATCGGGTTTTGTGCGGCCATGCCGAGAAGCTGGTTTCGTGCATTGAGCAATGCTTCATTGCCAAGACCAGCACGGTCCTGAAGACGCATGGCAAAGCCTGATGACGTACCCAGAGACGGAATGGACGGAGGAAGGATACTGTAGATTTGTCCTTCCGGAGCCGCGAACATGGTGCGGTTGGCCATATTGGCTTCATCAGACGCTGACGAGTCACGTTCGGCCCAGTCTTCAAGCGTGGTGAAGGACAGCGCGGTGTTGGCACCCGTACCACTGAAGCTGAAGCCGACAACGGCGAACACATCCTTGGTCGCTTCGCGTGTATGAGCGTGTTTCTCATACATGGAGACGATTTCCTTGGTCCGTTCCTGGGTTGCTTCCGATGGCAAGCTATAGAGGGTAATGAAAGACCCCTGATCTTCCTCCGGCAGGAAAGAGGTTGGCAGCTTTATGAAGCTGTAGCCAAGTCCGGAAACAATCGCCAGATAGAGCACCGCCATGATCGCGATCTTGCGGGCGAACACCGCCACAATGCGGACGTAGACATTGGTAATGCCATCCAAGCCGCGATTGAACCAGCCAAAGAACCCACCCTTGGATGCATGATGATCCGGGTCGATCGGCTTGAGCAGGGTTGCACAGAGCGCTGGCGTCATCGAAAGAGCAAGGAAGGCGGAGAACAGGATCGACACAGCCATGGACATGGTGAACTGTCGATAGATCTCACCCACGGCTCCAGACGACATGCCCATGGGAATGAACACCGCCGTCAACACCAGCGTAATGCCGATAACGGCACTGGTAATCTGCTTCATGGCCTTTCGGGTTGCCTCTTTGGGAGGAAGCCCTTCGGTTGCCATGATACGCTCCACATTCTCTACCACCACAATGGCGTCATCCACGATGATACCGATGGCGAGCACCATACCAAACATGGTCAGCACGTTGATTGAGAAGCCCGAGACATACATGACGACAAGCGTCCCTGCCAAAGCGATAGGGGCCACAATTGCCGGAATAAGGGTGTAGCGGATCTTCTGCAGGAACAGCAGCATCACAAGGAACACAAGGACCATGGCCTCGATCAGGGTATGCACCACTTTCTCGATGGAAATCGCAACAAATGGCGAAGTGTCATAAGGCACTGTCCATACCATCCCGTCTGGCATTGCGGTTGCCAGATCGGCCATGCGGTCCTGCACCGCCTGAGACACGCGCATGGCGTTTGCCCCCGGTGCCAGCTGGATTGCCATGGCGGCGGATGGCGAGCCATTGATCCGGGAGACAAAGGCATAGGTTTGTGCGCCGACCTCGACGCGCGCCACATCCCCCAATGTCAACTTGGAGCCATCCTGATTGGACTGCAGAACGATGTTGCTGAATTCTTCAGGCGTACTGAGCTGGCCTTCAACAGTCAGTGGCACACCAATCCGTTGTCCTTCCACTGTTGGTTCCGCACCAACGCGGCCCGGAGAGATCTGAACATTTTGCGCGGCAATGGCGCTTGTCACATCAGACACAGAGAGCGAATAAGACAGCAACTTGTGCGGATTGATCCAGACACGCATTGCCTTCTTGGATACAAAGGACTGAACACGACCAACCCCTGCCACTCGGTTAAGTGGCTGGACCAGATTGCGTTCCATATAGTCGCCCAAATCAAGCGCCGACAGAGTTCCATCTGGTGATGTAAGGGCAACAACCATCAAAAAGCCTGAAGAGGAGGATTCAATGGTCAGGCCCGTTTGTTGCACCGCCTCGGGCAGGCGCGGCTCGATCGACTTGATCTTATTCTGCACATCAACCTGCGCCAATTCAGGATCGGTACCTGATTCAAACGTGGCGGTGATGGTAGCCATGCCTGAAGAGTTGGCGGTGGATTCAAAATAAAGCAGATGGTTTACGCCGGACAACTCGGGCTCAATGATGCTGACAACGCTATCATTGACCACTTCAGGAGATGCACCGGGATAGGTAGCACGAATGGATACGCTGGGAGGCGCAATATCCGGATAACGCGTGACAGGCAGCAATGACAGAGTCAACAGCCCGCCGAGCACGATAAATATCGCTATGACCCATGCAAAGACGGGTCTATCGATGAAAAAACTAGGCATCAGAAATTCCCGTTACTGTTTGGGCTGTTCTGCGGGGGTCGCATTCACTTGTGCACCGTCCTGACTAACCCGTGTCTGGCCGCGAATGATGACGGTCTCATTTGGCTCGAGACCTTCGGTGACGATGTAGCTTCTCTTGACCAACTCGCCCAGAACCACATTCTTGAAATGCGCTTTGCCTTCGTCGTCAACAACAACGATGCGTGCATCCCCCGTCACGTCGCGAATGATAGCCTGCTGGGGCACCAACAGGGCATTCTCAACGATCTGGCGCGGTACAAGGGCGCGAACGAACATGCCGGGCAGCAGATCCTGGTTCGGATTTTCCACCTGCACACGCATGGTCACATCACCAGTGGCTTCATCCACTGTGACGTCGGTAAAGAGTGGCTGACCTTTTTGTTCATAAACTGCCCCGTCAATACCCAGAATTTCGATGGAAGAGGTGTCCGGAGCCAGATTGGCCATTTTTTGCATTTTGAGCAGATCAAGTGCAGATCGGCGCAAATCAACATATACCTTGTCAACCTGCTGGACCGTCGCCAGTGCCTGAGACTGGCTGGCAGAAACAAGTGCGCCTTCGCTTACCAGCGCCGCACCGATGCGGCCATTGATGGGGGAGCGCACTGTGGTGTGATCAAGGTTGATCTGCTGGGCTTTCAATGTCGCCTTTGCAGCGGCTACGCTCGCCTCGGCGCTCTTGGCTTCAGCCTGAGCGCTATCATAGGTCTGCTGACTGGCTGATTTCTTCTCGAACAGCTGTCTGGCACGTTCCAGCTGGATGTTGGCAAGATCAAGAGAGGCTTCAGCGCTGGTCAATGCGGCTTGGGCATTTTCAACCTGCGCTTCGTAGCTTTCCGAAGCAATCTTGAAAAGGGGCTGGTTTTCCTTGACATCCCCCCCTTGTTCAAACAGGCGTTTTTCAAGAATGCCCCCAACCTGCGGGCGAATATCAGCCGTGCGAAAAGCCGAGACACGCCCGGGCAATTCTTCGCTGATGGTAACGGTCTCTGGCTTGATCTGCATGGTGGTGACCATCGCAGGCGGACGTCCCGCGCCCTGTGCCGAGCCGGAGGTTGGTGCGAAGGCCAGACCGATTGCAAGGCCCATCGCAACTGTTAAATAATGTTTTCTGGAAGAATGGGTCATAATGCCTTCCACTACTTTCAAAAAAAGAGATCGCCATCTCGCAAGAAACGTCCCGCAAGACAAAAGACTGTTGGAGACACACGAAAACGTGGTCACAAGAGGTGGTCAGTTTAGCACTTGTACATATGTCCAAATTGCACTGCTGTCCAGTTTGATCTTATTTTTACGACGAATTATTTAACAAATGCCATGATTCTCAAATGTAACAGGATCGGGCACGTGTCGCTTTGGAAAATAAAATGTCATATCTACCTAAAGAGCAAAGGCGCTCCGAGATCATCGAAGCGGCCATTGATGTTATTCAGCATCAGGGGCTGGCTGCTGCAACCGTGAGGAATGTTGCCAAAGCAACAGACTCTTCGCCCGGCCAGATTCATCACCATTTTGAATCCGCCGACGCATTGCGAGCAGAAGCGCTGCTGTGCCTGTGGCAACGTATGAAGATCGAATTTCTTAGTCAAATCAAAACTACGTCACCACTCGAGACATTGATCGCCAATCTCGGCGGTTGCGCCCAGAAGGAAGACAAGGAAACCTTCGCCCAACTTTACAAGGATTTGCTGGAAGCCTCTCGCATGAGTGAAACCATGCATGCCGTTCTCATGCAGATCATGGAAAACAGTAAGGGAAAATATCACGAGTTGCTCAAAGCAGCGCAGGACGAAGGCGAGCTTCACAAAGAGGCCGATATCGAAAAGCTTGCCCTGACAATTCTGGCTCTGGCCTTCGGTTTTGGCTTCATGAAAGACATCGCCTTTACAAACTGCGAGGTGCATGACGTCGTCCGTTTTCAAATCGATCTGACCAACCGGGCCTGCTGTAGTCTCTCCAGTTGCGCCTGACCTGAGGGGCCAAAGCTGCGATAATATGCCCGCATGAAAAGGGGCCCCGCACCCGACACTGACTGGACAAGCCTTGCAACGGGCGCTAAATCAGAGCCCGTCACAGCAAAAAAGTGTGAAAAGACAATAAGGGTTGCCGAACCTCTTTTCCGCCCTTATCGCCCGGCAACCAAGAGCCAACCGAAAGCGATTTCCCATGACATTTCCCCTTTTGCCACAGCGCACCTTCTGCATGATCCGCCATGGCCAGACGACGGCCAACCGGGATGCCATCGTCGCGGGTGCGACCGATGTGCCCCTGTCTGATCTTGGTCGGGAACAGGCCAGCAAGCTTTCCAGCCTCCATTGGCTGCAGGAAACCAGCCTGTTTGTCAGCCCCAAGACACGAGCCAAGGATACCTGCCAGCTGGCTTTTCCAAATCGCACCTTCGAGATCCATGAGGACCTGCGCGAGAGGAACTGGGGTGAGTTTGAGGGCAAACTGGTCAGCGAGTTGCCCTCGCGCCATGCCGAACCGAAGGATGGCGACACATGGGATGAGCTGCTCGCCCGCGTGCACAAGGCAATTTCGGAATGCTGTGCCAAGGCCGAAGACACCCTGCCGGTCTTTGTGTGCCATGCTGGCGTCATCCGCGCCGCAATGGTTCTGGCAAATGTCGGCAATGATGTACCCACGGCGCCTAATGCAAAGCCGCTCTTCTTTCGTTGGACCGGTGAGGGGCATGAAATGACGGATCAGCTTGCAGGTGTTCTTGAACTCTGACACCCCTAAAACTGCACTGCTCACCACAGAGAAAATGGCCCGTCATAACAACGGGCCATTGTTGCATGGGGCAGTATTGATCGCTTTCAATCACGCTTTCGGGCCAGCAATCAGGCGAGTGCTGCAACCGCTTCTTTGACGCCCTTCTCCTTGATAGCTCTATAGGCCTCTTCCAGTGAAATCTTGAGCGCGGCGCTCAGCGCCAGCTCTGCAGGGAAGACGCCTGACTGCTGCATGAGGTTGGAAACGATGATTTCTATGCTGTCCCCTTGTGCCAGCTCTTTGAGCTTTTCGGCGAGCGGATCGCGTACATCAATCGGCTGCCCTTCCAGATCAATACCGCTCACATAGATCATCCAGCCAGCCACCAGCAGGGCGAGCCGAGGGTAGGGGGTGCCAGCCTTGAGGTGATGGGCAATGGATTCCAGCGCGCGTTGGGGGAGCTTCTGGCTGCCATCCATGGCGATTTGCCATGTGCGGTGACGAATATTCGGATTGCAATAGCGCCCGATCAGGGCATCGGCATAGGCACCAAGGTCGACCCCTTGCGGCGCTTCAAGCGTCGGGGCCTGCTCATCCATCATCAAGGCATGGGCCGCCGCCTTGTAGGCGGCATCGCCCATGGTATCGGCGATGGTTTCATATCCGCCCAGATAGCCAAGATATGCAAGGAAGGAGTGGGAGCCGTTCAGCATCCGCAATTTCATATTTTCATAAGGCAACACATTGCGGGTGAAAGTGGCTCCGGCCTGATCCCAGTCCGGACGCCCCGAGACGAAGTCATCCTCGATCACCCACTGACGGAAGGGCTCGCAGAGAATCCCCGCCGGATCGGAATAGCCGATGCAATCGGCCGGGATCTGATGGCTTTCTTCGGTCATGGCTGGCACGATGCGGTCGACCATGGTGGAGGGGAAGCGTGCTTCGGTTTCGATCCATGCTGCCAGATCCGTATCCACCGCGCGGGCAAAGTCCAGCACGGCGCGTTTGGTCATATGACCATTGGAAGGCAGGTTGTCGCATGAGAGAATGGTGAAAGGCGGCTTGCCCGCCTCGCGACGCTTGGCAAGACCGGCAACCAGCGTGCCGACCACCGTCTTGGGAGCGTGGGGGCTTTCCAGATCGGCCTTCACCATCGGATTGTCAAAATCAAGCCCGCCATTGGCTGCCAACGTGTAGCCTTTTTCCGTCACGGTGATGGAAACCAGTTCGATGCCATCCTCGGAAATGGCCTCCACAATGCCTTCCGGCCCCACCTGTGCCATGTGGCGATGGTCAATCACGGAGCCGACGATGCGGGCGTCCTGCTCTTCGGCGCCATTTTCAACCACGGTGTAGAGATAGTCGCGCTCTGCCAGACCATCCAGCAGGTCAGTCGGTCCCATAAGTTCGATTTCGCGATAGGCCCAATCTGTTCCGCCCGCTCCGATCAATTGATCGGTATAGACGGCCTGATGGGCCCGATGAAACGCGCCAAAGCCAATATGGCACATGCGCACCTTGAGGGCATCGCGATCATAGGCGGGGCGCCTTACGGTTTCTTTTGCTGCGTCGAAAATGTCGGAAGTCATATCAAAAACTCTTGCGTTGAGTGGCCCGGAGTAGAATGACGCGGGTCAGCATAAGTGGAATTATACGGGCAAAGAGGCGAGAGCTGCTGGCAATGGCGCGGCGGCTCTCTGGCTTCTCTTTGCATGAGCGGAAAAAGGCAATATCCGCTAACCAAATGCCCAGTTGGGCAAGAAGAGTACCAGCTCGGGTACAAACAGGAGTAACAGAACAAGGCACAGGATGGCCAGCATGAAAGGCAGACTTTCTTTCACATACTCCTCGATTGGCGTGTCTAGAAGGCTACAGACGGTGAACATGGCCACTCCGACCGGCGGCGTCATGGAACCGAAGGTCACGATCGTCATCATCAGGATGCCAAAATGCACTGGGTCCACTCCGGCACTCTTGATAACCGGCACAAAGATCGGCGTGAGCAGCAACACCAGAATGGTGCTCTCGAAGAACAGCCCCGAGATCAGGAGGAAGATCAGGATGACCCCGACCACCAGATGTGGTTCACTGAGCGAATTGAGCAGGAAACCTGCCACGCTCTGGGGCACCTGCATGAAAATGATGGCAAAGCCGATCATGCCACTCATCAGGATGATCAGCATGATCATGCCTATATCGGAAAGCGCATGGCCGAAAGCGCGCTTGATGGAATCGAATGTCATCACCCGATGGGCAAAGCTGCCGATCAGAATGGCATAGACCACGGCGAAAGCGCCCACTTCAGACGGCGTGAAGATGCCACCACGGATGGAGATGATCAGCAGTATGGGGAACAGCAGCGCCCATTTGGCGTCCCATGCCGCCCGGCCCACTTCGCCAAGGGTCGGCTTCTCGGCTGCTTCAATCACATAGTTGCGCCGTTTGGCGATGACGAAAGCGGCAACCATCAGGAACAGCATCATCAAAAGCCCCGGAACCACCCCGGCCAGAAACAACCGGCCAATGGAAACCTGCCCCACATAACCATAGAGAATGAGCCCGATGGAGGGCGGGATGGTTGCCGTGATCAGAGAAGAAAGCGCGATGACTGACGCCGTGTAGCCCTTGGAATAGCGATTGGCCAGCATTTGCGGTCCAAGCACCCGCGCCTCCATGGCTGCATCTGCCACAGCCGAGCCGGAAACACCCCCCATTAGTGTCGACAGAAAGATGGACACCAGAGCCAAACCTCCCGACATCCAGCCCAGCGTTGCCTTGGAAAAGCGGAACAGGCGATCGGTGATGTCGCTTTCATTCATCAGGTGTCCGGCCAGCACGAAGAAGGGAACGGCCAGAAGCGGGAAGCTCTGAGACACCGTGGCAATCTTTTGCACGCCGATGGAGATCGGCATGATGTCTGATGTGAGGAAGAAGACGAAGCCGGAGATCCCGATGGCAAAGGCCACCGGAGCGCCCAGTATCATGAGAATTGCGAAGATAAGTGCGATCAGTCCCATGGGTCAGCCCTCCACGGCTTCTGTCTGGTTGGCTGTGTCATCGGCGCTTTTGGGGCGGGTGAAGACAAGCCGTTCCGCAGCTTTATCCGAACGCCACGAAAGAACCGTGTTGGAAAGAATGGAGATGGTGAGCAGGATCGAACCAGCTGGCACCGAAATGGTAACCCATGCATAGGAGAGACCGGAATCGCCGAATACGCGCTGCCAGTTGAGCATCGTCAGCTTGTAGCCCTCATAGGCCAGCACCAGAAGAAAAGCGATGAAAAGGAAAGCCAGCGCTGTTTCGATCAGGCGGCGCGCTGCAAAGGGAAACAGGCGGACCAGAAAGTCGACGCCCAAATGCACCCGCTCGCGCATGGCCCGGGTTGCCCCCACAAAGCAGAGCCAGATGAACAGCAACTGCGCCAGATCCACCGACCAGATCAACGGGTGTCCGAAGAAACGCATGACTGCCGCGATAAAGACCAGAAATGTGATCACGGCCAGCAGCACAGCACCAACAAAAAATTCGATTTTTCCAAGAAACCCCGGCATGACAGCCTCGCTTTTTGTTCATTCTTTCAAGACGGGGGATGAGAGAATGATGCGGTTTATCGTTGAAGTGCGCAAGCCTTGGTGACCATCTTGCAGGTGAAAGAGTGCGCTTGAGATTGGGCCGCGTTGTGCGAACTGCCGCAAGGGGGCTTGCGACAGCTCTTATGCATGCTCTTGATTATTCGGCGGCCATGGCACGCAGTTTGTCGCGCAGGTCGCCATAACCCAGATCGTCATAGACCTTGGCGGTGGCTTCCTTGAAAGGCGTGACATCGACTTCGCGCACTTCGACGCCTTTTTCCTTCAGCTCTTTTTCGATGCCTTCGAAGGATTTAAGGGTGCCGTAGGATGCTATATCGCCAGCCTTGAGGGCTTCTTCGCGCAGAATAGTCTGCAGGTCTGCTGGCAGGCTGTCGAACCACATGGCCGAGGTGACCATGCCGGTGATCAGGTTGATATGGCCGGTCTTGGTGACATATTTGATGACCTCATCCAGTTTTGCACCAACAATGGCTGGCAACTGGGCTTCGGCGGCATCAATCACATTGGACGACAGAGCAGAGTAAACCTCGCCCCATGGCATCGGGGTTGGCGTTGCCCCCATGGCGGCAATGGTGCCGGTCCAGACAGGGGCGCCCGGTGTCCGCATGCGGATGCCGTTGAGGTCTGCGGGAACGTTGATTTCCTTATTGGTCAGCAGATGGCGTTCGCCCTGCCACCAGTTGAAGGAAAGGATCTGATGACCTGACGCGTCATGCAGTTTCTTGACCCATTCTTCGAACAGGTCGGAGGTGACAACCTTGCGGATGCCTTCATAGCCAGACGCCAGGAATGGAGCGCCAAGCACACCCAGTTCCTTCTGGAATACGGCAAGGCGGCCACCATCAACGATCACGGCCACAGGAGCCCCGGCGCGGGCCTGCTCGAGCACGTCTTCATCGGGACCGAGCTGGGAATTGGGGAACAGTTTGACCTCGATGCGGCCGTCGGATGCGTCCAGAACGCTGGCCTGAAAGGATTCAAGCCCCTTGTAAAGCGGATCGGATGTGGCCAGAGCAGTGTTGATGCTCAGGGTATAGTCGGCCGCCATGGCGGCGGAGCCGAGAAGGCTGGCAACTGCGCCAGCCAGAATGGTTTTGCTAAAAGCCGAAAATGACATTTGTTCCTCCCAAGTCATTGTCGATGGGGACTAACCGCCCCCGGGTTCAAATAGTTCTGGCTTTTCTTGAGCGATCTGCGGCAGGTCCTTAAGGATGCGGCGTAAGTGAGACCGCATCGCGGCTTCTGCTGCCGCACCATCGTTGGCAGCAATCGCGGCAACAATGGCATTGTGCTGTTCCAGCAATTTCGCGGTATTATGCTCAACCAACGAGAGATAGCGGACACGATCCATCTGCGCTTTTTGGCTCTGCACGACGGCCCATGCTCCCGTCTTGTGGGCCGCCTCGGCCAAAGTCTGATGGAACAATTCATCGAGCGCGATGAAGGCATCCGGATCATCCGTCTCAACCGCTCGCTTCTGATGTTCCATCTGGTTTGCCAGCTCGCTGTCCACCGCCTCGTCATGGGACTCGGCCACAAGCCGCACGATGTCCGATTCAATTGCCTCACGCACGAAGCGGGCATCCATCACCGCGTTGCGGGAGATCTTTTTCACAAAGCTGCCCCTGTTGGGCAGGATATCGAGCAGACCGTCATTGGCCAGCTTGATGAAGGCCTCCCTTACCGGCTGGCGCGAAACAGCAAAAGAAGAAGCCCATTCGGCCTCTGACATACGGGTGCCCGGCTTCAGTTGGTTGCGGATGATCTGCTGGCGCAATATCGCGTGGATCTGCGGTGCCACCGGCAAACGCAGATCAATTTCCTGTTGCTCCAACCCATCAAGCAGCGACATAGGCTATCCTCCAATTGTTAACCACCATACTGGCATACCACCATACTTGTCAACCGGAATTGGCTGTGATAAAGAATGATATAACGCGGCAACAGAGCGCAGAGGCATTGGACCATATGCGCATTGCAGCCGGTTAAAATGCTCCGGGATGCCGGCATGCGCCCCTGATCCCTCGAAGTTGGACCATCGGGCGCCAAGAACAACATACGGGAGACGGCAAATGCGTCAGACGTGGCGGTGGTTCGGTCCTCAGGATCGGGTTGGAATTGAGGACATGCTTCAGGCCGGTGTGGAAGGGGTTGTCAGCGCTCTTCATCACATTCCAACCGGAGACATCTGGAGCCCGGAAGAAATTGCGGCGCGCCAACAGCTCATCGCTCGAAAAAAGGATGGCACGCCTTCCGGTCTGGCCTGGGAAGTTGTTGAAAGCCTGCCGGTTTCTGAAGACATCAAGCAGCAGAAGGGCAACTGGCGCACTCATATTGAAAATTACAAACAGAGCATGCAGCATCTGGCCGACGCCGGTATCAAGATCATTTGCTATAATTTCATGCCGGTGTTGGATTGGACGCGAACGGATCTGACCTATCGGCTGTCGAGCGGCGCCACCTGCATGCGGTTCGACCTGATCGACTTTGCTGCCTTTGATCTGTTCATTCTGGAACGGGCAGGGGCGCACGAAGATTTCCCCGCCGATGTGATCGAAGAAGCCAAGGGCCGCTTCGAGCGCCTTGATGATGCCGGGCGCGAGCTGTTGGCGGGCTCAATCATCTACGGCCTACCCGGAGATGCCGAGGCACCTTCCATGGCAAATGTGCGGGCCAACCTAGCCCAGTATGACAATATCTCCCAGGAGCAACTACGAAGCCATTTTGTTGCCTTTCTGGAAGAAGTGGCTCCAGTGGCCCAAACCCTTGGTATGCGCCTTTGCTGCCACCCGGATGATCCTCCGTTCGGACTTCTGGGCCTGCCACGCATCATGTCCACTGAGGCAGACTACCAATATATGATGGATGCCGTCGATATTCCTGCCAATGGCATCACGCTTTGCTCCGGCTCACTGGGGGCGCGCCCGGATAATGATTTGCCCGGCATGATGAAACGCCTTGGAGATCGGGTTCATTTCCTGCATTTGCGCAACGTGGCTCTGGAAAGTGACGCGATCATGGGCTCCTTTTATGAATCGGAGCATCTGGGCGGACATGTGAACATGGTTGCCCTCATGCAAGCGGCGCTGGATGAAGAGGCAAGACGCAAGGGGGAAGGCCGTGATGACTGGTCGATTCCCATGCGGCCCGACCATGGCCTCGATATTCTTGATGACCAGAAGCGCAAGGCGCAGCCGGGCTATCCTGCCATTGGGCGTCTGAAGGGGCTCGCAGAACTGCGTGGTATCATGGCGGTTCTTTCGTCTCGTTGATGGCAAAAGAGTAAGATTTATCAAAAAGATCAAATTGGAAAGCAAACTGGGTCGGTAAACTGCCGGCCCTTCTTTTTCCATTGCTTGGGGGAACTCTTCCTGAGATGGGCAACATCCGTACTAGGCCTGTTGACACCACCTTGCCACCTGAGGTCTGTTGCTTGTAAAAACAATAAGCCAACCAGCCAGAAGGAACAGTGTGGTGACACCCGTCGAAAATATTGAGCATCTCGAGATCGAGCATTTAGAGGTCGGATTTGATATCCCAGCCCGCCCAGGCATGAAGGAAGCCGATATTCAGACCCCGTGTCTTGTTCTTGATCTTGATGCATTGGAACGGAACATTGCCAAGATGGGAGCCTATATCAAGGCCCATGGCATGCGCCACCGCTTGCATGGCAAGATGCATAAATCAGTCGATATCGCTCTGCTGCAAATGGAAATGGGCGGCGCCTGTGGCGTCTGTTGCCAGAAGGTTTCCGAGGCGGAAGTCTTTGCTCGTGGCGGCATTTCCGATGTTCTCATCTCCAATCAGGTGCGCGACCCGCACAAGATAGACCGCCTCGCCAGCCTGCCCAAATTGGGTGCTCGCACCATTGTATGCGTTGATGCTCTGGAAAATGTGGACGAACTTTCCGAAGCCGCACGCGCCCATGAAACAGAAATCGAATGTCTGGTCGAGGTGGATTGCGGGGCAGGACGCTGTGGTGTCTCAACCCCTCAGGAAGTCCTTATATTGGCCAAGGCCATCAACAAGGCCTATGGGCTCAAATTCTCCGGTCTGCAGGCCTATCAGGGTTCCATGCAGCATCTGCCTGCCTATGCGGATCGCAAGGCCAAGATCGATGCTGCCGTTCTTCTGGTCAAGGACTGTCTGGCGCTGCTGGACGAAGAAGGGCTGGCCTGTGATATCGTCGGCGGCGGTGGAACTGGCTCCTACTATTTCGAATCCACTTCCGGTGTCTATAACGAGCTGCAATGCGGCTCCTATGCCTTCATGGATGCGGATTATGGGCGCATTCTCGATGAGGATGGCAAGCGCATCGATGAGGACGAATGGGAGAATGCCCTATTCCTGCTGACTTCCGTGATGAGCCATGTGAAGGCAGACCGTGCCATCGTGGACGCGGGCCTTAAGGTACAGTCTGTCGATAGCGGCCTGCCGGTCGTTTATGGCCGGGATGATGTGACCTATCTGGAATGCTCCGATGAGCACGGCACCATTGCCGATCCTGACGGGGTTTTGAAAATCAACGAAAAGCTGCGCCTTGTGCCGGGCCATTGCGATCCGACCTGCAATATCCATGACTATTATGTTGGCGTGCGCAAAGGGGTGGTCGAATGCCTCTGGCCGGTGTCTGCCCGTGGCAAAGCCTACTAGGCGCAAATCTGCGTAAGTGGCGAGATGGGAGAAGCGGGAGTGTCATGCCTAATGGGGCATGAGGCCTTGCGGCTTGCTTTCCTTGCCAAGCCAGCGTTTGACGGTGTTTCGGTCAATCGAAAGCCGCTGCGCCGTTTTGCTGATATTGCAATTTTCCTGCTTGAAGATCTGGTTCACCTTGGCGGCGATCATGTCGTCAAGAGTGGCCCCCTCAAGCAGTTTGTCTGATCCTGTCTCAACGCTTGATATCCGACCCATATGATGGGTTTCCGAGGAGAGGAGCGGCGTGTCGAAATCATGCAGGCTTTGTAGCGTGGCAAATTTTTCGGCGCAATTCTCAAGCTCGCGCACATTGCCCGGCCAGCTATGATGTCGCAATTCCTTGAGCAATTTGCCAGACAGCGGCGGCACCGGAATGGACTGCTGGTGGCAGGCCTTTTCCAGAAAACGGGTAAATAGCAGTTCCGGGTCACCCTTGCGGTCGCGTAAAGGGGGAATCTTGAGATCCAGCACATTGAGGCGGTAGAATAAATCGGCCCGCAACCGGCCCGCCCTGATGGCTTCAAGCGGGTTCTTGTTGGTTGCGGCAATGATGCGCACCTTGATCGGGATGACCTTGTTGTCGCCGATCCGCATGATTTCGCCCGTTTGCAAAGCGCGCAACAGCTTGGCCTGCAGGAAGACATCCATTTCGGTCAATTCATCAAGGAAAAGCGCGCCTTCATGGGCCAGCTCGAAGAGGCCGATCTTGCCTGATCGGGACGCACCGGTGAAGGCCCCCGGCGCATAGCCGAACAACTCGCTTTCCAAAAGATTGCCGGGCAATGCGGCGCAGTTCACGGCCACGAAGGGGCCGTTTGACAGCGCCCCCGCATTATGGATCGACTGGGCAAACAGCTCTTTGCCGGTTCCTGTTTCCCCCACAATCATGATGTTGCTGGCGGTGCGGCTGTAAAGCTGGGCCATCTCCACGAGACGCTTCATCTCCTGACAATGGTAGATGATATGCTCAAATGTATATTTGGCGTAAAAGCCGCTCTCGCTCAATTTCTTGCGGATCAGATTGCCAGCATCCTGAATTTTCTGCACCGGCTGGAAGAGAATGACCGAGGCATTGTCAGAAAGCTTCTCCGATGAGACGGGGATATGATCCAGCGCCAGCTTGTCGTCATGGCAGGTGACGATCATGTTTCGGGCATGGGCCTTTTTGCGCAGGGCTTTGCTCAGTTCCGGCGTATTGAAAAAGCCCGCAATATTGGCCCCGAGCAGTTCGTCGCGCGGGTGGGCCAGAATGGTACTGCCTTGCTTGTTGATCTCCTCGATCCGGCCTTCACTGTTGACCAGAACCGCACCATCTCGTGTGCAATCAAGTACGGCCTCAAGCTTCTTCTCGGCCAGAAAATAGCGGTTCAGATTTTTGTAAACCAGCATGGCGCGTTCAAAGGCATCAACGATGGTTTCCATGCTGGATTCGATCAGATAGGCGTTAAGCCCCTTGGATTTTGCCCACTGGAAGGCAACCGCGTCGCCGATCACCACATCCGGCTTCCATTGCACCAGCATATCCATCCGCTCCTGAAAGCTCTCCTTCTCGCGGAGTTCGAAAGAGCGATAGTTGCGCGACAGGATGGTGCAGACCGGTGAGACGAGGTTGATGAGGGGAGCAAAGCCAACAATGCCGACCCGCGTCGTCTCTGTCGTTTCCTTATAGACGAAGGCCAGCGTGCGCTGCATGGAGGCCTCCACCTCAATCACCTCCACATTGAGAGAGCGGCGGATCAGACGCGCGGTGCCGCCGCGACTGATGATGATTTTGGCGCCCTCGTCCAGAGCCCGTTTGGCCGCTTTCACGCCCTGATGCAGATCGCCCAGATAGGCTTTGGCCGGGTAATTGGATGTATCGATGATGCTCTGCGCCTTGATGCGGATCTGCTCAAAAGGCGCGATAAACGCAATAACCATGACCTGATCTCCCCCTCTGGTCAGGAGAGAGTATGCGAGGCAGGTGCTGAAATTGCAACGAAGGGCTGATGCGATATGCATCAACAATTAGTGCAAAACAACACAGCTGATGATCCGGCTATTTCCATATTCTTTTCAAAAAACAACTAAATATCAATTGCTTATTTGGGTGGCATGCGAATTGCAAAAATTTCGTTAAGGCGCGCAAAGAACGTCATTGCCTATACGAAGTTGAAATGAGAGGAGACAAATACATGAAAAAGGATATTTTCAAAGTCCTTTTGCTCGGGCTTACCGTGCTCGGGCTGACACCGCTGCAAAGCGGCCAGGCATCGGCTGAAGGTGGCCAGGTGCTCAACATTGCCCATCCTGTTTTGCAGCAGAACTGGTCGCCCCTTCAGGGAGGAGGACATGCGGCACGCTGGCAATCGCTTAGCTGGGCTGCGCCAATGTATTTCGACAAGGACGGCAAGCTGACCCCTTACGTTCTTTCAAGCGTTGAGTCCGATGACAGCTATGTCAACTGGGCCTTGCACGTCAATCCCGATGCGGTCTGGTCTGATGGTTCCAAGATCACGGCCGAAGATGTGGTCGGCACATGGAACCTGTCTGCCCGCCCGGCAACCAAGCACGCCCGCGTCAACCTGTTCCTTGGTGGCGTTGAAGGCTTCAACGACGTGGTCGTCGGCAAAGCAAAAGACATGACCGGCCTGTCGGTCACCGATGAAGCAACTGTGAGTGTCAAGCTCGCAAGCGCCGATCCGATCTTTGACCAGAAAATCGCAACGGCGTTGATCGCACCGGTGAAGATCTCGCAGGCACAGGACGACAATGGCAATGAAAAGTCCGACTGGTGGATGCCTCAGAATGGCGTCGTTGTTTCCGGACCTTTCATGCCTGAAACCATGGATCTTGATCAGGGCATTCTGACCCTTGTACCGAACCCGAATTTCTTCGGTCCGAAACCAAAACTGGAAAAAATCACTCTGACCACCGTGGCTGACGCCAGCACAGCAACCCTGATGCTCAAACGCGGCACGATGGATGCACACACCGAGCTTATTACGCCTACGATCATTCAGGACCTTGGACCAGATTTCCTCGGAGGCCCGGCGCTCGCCAAAGGCCAGCAATTCTGGATCAACGCCAAAAAACCTCCGATGGACGACATCAATGTGCGCAAGGCATTGATCATGTCCGTCAATCCTGAAGAGCTTGCTCTTGCAGCTTTCCCGGACGGCCCCTTCACTGCGGCAACCCAGATCCTCAACAAGGTTCCCGGGGTAGATCCGGATTTCAAGAAATATCCATATGATCCTGAAGCTGCCAAGGCTGCCCTTGCTGCATCCAAATACAAGGATGCCAACCGTCTGCCAAAAATCATGTTTGTCGGTATTTCCACCCCGACCCATGAAGCCGCTGCCCAGTATATTGCCGAACAATGGCGCAAGATTCTTGGTATTCAGGGCATTGAAATGAAGCCTGCCATCGAAACCTACTCCGGTCCGGACCAGAAGAGCGTACAGATCTTCCGTGACGATGTCGGTACGCGCGTTCCTGATGCGGTTTCCTACCTGATGGGCTCGATCTATTCGAAGTCCGGTAACGCCCGCAACAAGCTGGGTGGTTACAAAAACGACAAGATTGATGCCCTGCTGGAAGAAGCATCTGCCAAGGGTGTGAAAGATCCCGATCGCATCAAACTTGCCCAGGAAGCACAGCGTCTCTTCCGTGAAGACTGGACCTACATTCCTTACTACTACGACGTCATGTCGAAATGGGCCATGCCATGGGTTATGAATTTCGACAAGAACGATGACTGGCAGGTCATCGAGCCATGGAATGTAACCATCGACGAAGCAAAACGTCCGTAAGGACGGCGAACCTGGACGGGTCGTGGTGGTCTCACTTCCCGTCCTTTTTTCCCGAATATGCAAGGATGACTTGATATGGGACGCTACATCTTATTCCGACTTCTGAAGTGGATTCCCTCGGTATTTATTCTTCTTCTGTTGATCTACGCTCTCGTCTTCTTTGGAGCGGGCGATCCGATCAAGCTTATCTTTCTGCAGGCTCCCGGTGATGTGGCCTATGATCCTGACAGGGTGGAAGCCATCAGGGACGCCGCAGGCCTGAACCGGCCGTTTCTGGTCCAGTTCGTGGACTATCTTGGCAATATCGCGCATGGCAACTTCGGCAACTCGCTGGTTTCCGGTCGCTCGGTCAACTCGATGATCAGCGCAGCGCTTCCGGTGACCCTCAAGATCGGGCTCACCGCGATTTTCCTGCTCTCCATCGTTGGCATCATCCTGGGCGTGATTGCCGCGCTCAATCAGAACAAGCTGCTGGATAATCTGATCGTGGGCTTCGCCCTCATCGTCTGGGGCATTCCGGTTTTCGTTGCCGGTCCGCTGATCATCGTCTTTCTCGTGCTGGTCATGGATATGGACGTGCCCTATGGCTGGTCTGGCCTGCTCAGTTTCAAGGTGATTGTTCCCCTTCTGGTTCTGGGGCTCAACCCCATGGCGCTGATCATTCGACAGGCGCGCGCCGGTGTGCTTGAGGTGCTCAGCGAAGACTATGTCCGCACCGCACGCGCCAAGGGCATTCCGAATTATCAGGTCGTGGTCAAACACATCATGCGCCCCGTGCTGACGCCAGTTGTCAGCCAGATCGGCCTTCTGGTGATTGCCACGCTCAACAACTCCATTCTCATCGAAAAGGTTTTCGGGCTGCCCGGCCTCGGGCGCCTCACCGAAACCGCAATCAAGACCTCGGACTATCCGGTCATTCTCGCGATCGTGTTGATCTTCTCGACGGTGGTCATGGCCTCCAACCTGCTGGTTGATATTTCCTATCCGCTGCTTGATCCCCGCGCGGCAGCCAAAAAGACAGGAGACGAATAATGACGGACAATACCCTTGAGCTGCAACAGGAAGAGAAGCAGTTCAGTCTGGCCAAGGATGCCTTTGACCGGCTGATCGCCAACAAGCTCGCCGTTATTGGCATGCTGCTGGTCGTGTTCCTGTTCTTCATCGCCATTTTCGGCCCCTATATCACGCCTTATGACTTCCTGTCGCAGGATCTGCATGCCCGCAATCAGGCACCATCCTGGGTCCACTGGTTCGGTACCGATGATTTGGGGCGCGATATCATGAGCCGCGTGATCTATGGCGCAAGAACCGCCGTCATCGTGGCCTTCTCGACCACATTCCTCAGTCTGATCATTGGCATTTTCATGGGCTCGCTCGGTGGCTATTTCGGTGGCAAGGTGGATTCTTTCATCGTCTGGCTCATCGACATCACCATGTCGGTGCCCTCCCTGCTGCTGGTGATCGTCATCAACGTTTCGATGAAGCCGCGGCTGGTCAACTGGATGGATGAGCAATTCCTGCTGACCGGCAACGCCTTCTATCGCAACACCATTCTGGTGGACTTCGTGCTGGTGTTCGGCTCGCTAGCCCTCATCAAATGGCCCAAGGCAGCCCGCATCATTCGCGGCCAGATCATGTCGGTGCGCAACAAGAATTATGTGCTCGCCGCCGAGGCCATTGGGGTGCCAACGGCCAAGATCGTCTGGAAATATGTCATTCCCAATTCCATCGGCCCGATCATCGTCTATATCAGTGCCGCCCTTGGGGAAGCCATGGTGTTTGAATCCTCCTTCTCCTTCCTGGGTGTTGGCGTGCGTCCTCCGATCCCCAGCTGGGGCAACATGATTTCGGATGGATTGCGCGTTTGGCAGCTCTATCCGCACATTCTTGCAGCGCCTGCCGCAGTGCTTGCGTTGGTCACCATCGCCTTCAGTTTCCTTGGCGACGGTCTCAACGATGCGCTCAACCCACGGCAATGGAAATAGAGACACAACGAACAGCTAAAGGGAGGGCGCTTTGACCAAACTTTTGGAAGTAAACAATCTGCATACGCGCTTCAAGGTGCGCAATGGCTATCTTTACGCGGTAAACGGTGTTTCCTTCACGCTCGACAAGGGGGAAATGCTCGGTGTGGTCGGCGAGTCCGGATGCGGCAAGAGCGTTTCCATGATGAGCCTGATCAGGCTGTTGCCACCAGCTGCCCAGATCACCCAGGGCGAAGTCTTGCTGGAAGGCAAGGATCTGGCCAAGGCCAGCGCCAGCGAAATCAACATGGTGCGCGGCTCCAAGGTCGGCATGATCTTTCAGGATCCGATGACCTCGCTCAATCCGTTCATGAAGATCGGCGCGCAGCTCTGCGAAGGTATCATCTATCACAAGAAGATGAGCCGGGCCGATGCCATGAAACAGGCGGCCAAATATCTCGATCTGGTGGGTATTTCCAACAGCGAGCATCGCCTGCATGAATATCCCCATCAGCTCTCGGGCGGCATGCGTCAGCGCGTGATGATCGCCATGGCGCTGCTGGGTGAGCCCGAGTTGGTGATTGCCGACGAGCCGACCACGGCCCTTGACGTGACCATTCAGGCCCAGATCGTCGAACTGGTCAAGGAACTGCGTGAAAAGCTCAACATGTCGATCATCTGGATCACCCATGACCTTAGCCTCTTGGCTGGCATGGTGGATCGCATCATGGTCATGTATGGCGGCAGCGTGGTGGAAGAAGCGCCACTGGATGAAATCTACAAGAGCCCGCGTCACCCTTACACCATCGGTCTGCTCAAATCGATCCCGAGCATCAAGACCGAGGCTGGCAGTCGGCTGCCTTCCATTGCGGGGGCTCCGCCCAACCTGTTTGTGGAGCCGCAAAGTTGCCCCTTTGCCGCGCGCTGCGCCTATCGCAAGGAGCGTTGCACAAAAGAGATACCGCCACTGGAGCCGGTCTCCGGCGAAGGCGCCAACCCGCACCACCGCATCGCCTGCTGGGTGGATGTAACCAAAGAGACTGCTGAGCCCAAAGAGGGGGGGATGCTATGACGCGTGCAGCCAAGCAGCCACTGGTCAAGGTGAAAAACCTTGTCAAATATTTCCCCATCAAGATCGGCGCATTCGGAAGCGAGAAAGCGGTCGTGCATGCCATCGATGACGTCAGTTTCGATATATTCAAGGGCGAGACCCTGGGGCTCGTAGGCGAGTCCGGATGCGGCAAATCGACGACCGGTTTCACGATCCTGCAGATCTATCGCTCCACGTCAGGAAGTGTCGAATTTGAAGGGGTCGATCTGGCCTCCCTGTCCAAGCAGGAACTGCGCGCCATGCGCAAGCGGGCCCAGATCGTCTTTCAGGATCCCTATTCAACGCTCAATCCGCGCATGACCATCGGTGAAGCGCTGGCCGAGCCGATGAAGGTTCATAAAATCTGCCCTGACAATGAGATTCAAGGCCGGATTGCCCAGCTCATTCGCGACGTCGGGCTCAATCCCAATGTCGCCAACCGCTACCCGCATGAATTCTCCGGCGGACAGCGTCAGAGGATCTGCATTGCCCGTGCTCTTGCGTGCGATCCGGAATTCATCGTCTGTGACGAGCCGATTTCCGCGCTTGATGTATCCATTCAGGCGCAGATCATCAACCTGTTGATGGATATTCAGGAGAAATACAATCTCACCTATCTCTTCATCGCCCACGATCTGGCGGTTGTGCGCCATATCAGCGACAGGATTGCGGTGATGTATCTGGGCAAGATCATGGAGATCGCCGAGAAGAAGGATCTGTTCAAGCGGCCGTTGCATCCCTACACCAAGGCGCTACTGTCGGCTGTGCCGGAAGCTGATCCGGATATCGAGCGCCAACGCCAGCGGATCATCCTCAAGGGGGATGTTTCCAACGCCATTGATCCACCCAGCGGCTGCCGGTTCCATCCGCGCTGTGCCTACGCAACAGATGCCTGTGCGCAATCCGTGCCGGAACTGGAGGATTATGGCGTTGGACATCAGGTCGCCTGCCTGCGTCTGGACGAGATTGCCATGGAAGAAAAACTGGAAACTGAAGACGCCTGACTTTCGCTCTTGAGCGATCCCGATGGCCTCATTTCGCAGGACCACACTGACAACGCGGGCGGCAGACCAACCGCTTTCGCCCGTGCATACAGCCCCTTTATGCCTTTTTGCCAAGCATCATGCATGGCGCCGAACACATAGTAAAGCCAGGTGTACTCATGAAAATTATTGAGAGCAGAGCCATTCCGACCCCATGCCTGAGCAACCATGCATCCAACCTTCTGGAGCTGGAGAGTGGCGATCTTCTTTGTACCTGGTTCGGTGGCAGCATGGAGGGTTCGTCCGATATCTCCATCTATCTTTCGCGCTTTGATCATGCTGCAAAGACATGGAGCGATGCGGTCAAGATGAGCGATGATGCCAACCGCTCCGAGCAGAACCCGGCCCTGTTCTGCCATCCTTCCGGACAGATCTGGCTGCTTTACACGGCTCAGCTCAAGACGGATCAGGGAACCGCCATCATACGCCTGCGCCGCTCGGATGATGAAGGGCAGAGCTGGGCCTCGATTGAAACACTGTTTGCGCAGGAAGGCACCTTCATCCGCCATCCACCAGTGGTCAACCCCGATGGCAAGCTGTTGCTGCCGATCTGGTTTTCCAGCATGAAGAACGCTTTTGGCGATGATCGTTCACTGGTGCAGATTTCCGATGATGGTGGGGCCAGTTGGCGCCTCCAGGACGTACCCCATAGTGAGGGCTGCGTGCATATGAATATCCAGCCCAGCTGCAAGGTGGCCTTCTATCGCAGCCGCAGGGCGGACAATATCTTCCGGTCCGTTTCTGACGACGGTGGCCTGACATGGTCTGCGCCGGAGCCAACGCCTCTGCCCAACAACAATTCGTCCATTCAGGCTGCCGAGCTGTCCGATGGCCGGTTGCTTATCATCTACAACCATATCAGCGCTGCCGGTCGCGACTGTGAAAGTGCGGTGCCGCCCTGGGTGAAGGATAAGGAAGCCTTTCTGGCCGAATGCGAGGTGACAGAAAACAGCGCCATCTGGGGCGTGCCGCGCAATCCGCTCATCATTGCCAGCTCGTCCGATCTGGGAAATAGCTGGAAAGAGGAACTGGTCGTCGAAGAAGACGCCCACCTTCTGTCGGCTCATGACAAGACAGGTGCCTTCCGGGGGGATTATTCCTACCCCTCGATCATTGAGACATCCGATGGGCGCCTCCAGATCAGCTATTCCTACCTGCGCGACTATATCAAACACGTCACGCTGGGCATGTGAGTGTGGCTGAAAAAGGGGAATGGCAGCGTAGCTGAAGAAGGCCTGAAGAAGAGATGAAGAAGACAAGAACGGGCTTGGAACATTGTGGGGGGAAAGGGTGAAACAGGATCAGAAACTGGCGATCATCGCAGATGATTTCACCGGCGCAGGGGATTCCGGGGTGCATTTCTCGCGGCTTGGCAAGCAGATCAAGTTGCTCCTTCATTTCCCGTCCCTGCATGACGAAGGACTGCTTGAAGGGAATGTCTCCATCAATTCCGAAACCCGTTTTCTGGCTCCGGATGCGGCAGCGGCCACAGTGGCCCATGTGATCGGTATTTGCCGCCAGAAGGGATATGAACGCTTTTACAAGAAGATCGACTCCACCATGCGCGGCAATCCCGGCGCCGAAATCGAGGCCGCCCTTGAGGCAACCGGCAAAGCTGCCGCTCTTATCTGCACCGCCATGCCCGAAACCGGACGCACCTGCCGCGAGGGAACCATCTATTTGTCCGGCGTGCCTCTGCATGAGACAGATATTGGCAAAGACCCTTTCCACCCGCTCTCGACCTCTAACATTGCCAGCATGCTCGGCGAGCAGTCGCGCCTTGTCACCGCAGGGCTGACGATTGCCGATTGCGAAGCCGGAGTGGAAGCGCTGGTTTCTTTCATCAAGGGGCATGTTAAAGCCGGAGCTCGGCTGATCATTGCCGATGCGGTCAATGAACCCCATTTGGCAACGCTGGCCAGAGCGGCAGTGCAGGCCGACTGCCTGCCCGTGGGAGCAGGGGGCTTTGCCAGAGCGCTGGCGGCTTGCGAGGGAACACCACAAAGCAAATCCACCAGACGGCAGGGCGCTATCCTGGATGGGCCGCTGCTGGCCATCGTCGGTAGTCTTGCCAAACCATCACTGCGACAGGCGGACGCCGCTGAAAAGCTGGGAGACTATCAATCCATTATAGTCCCCCCCGATGCCAAGCCGCAGGACGTAGCCGGTCTCTGCCGCGCACAGCTTGAGACGAACTGGGGCAGATCTGGCGCCCTCCTGCTGCGCATGGATAACAGCAGTGTTGCTGCGCGGGTAAGCAAAGAAGAAGGCGCTCGCATCGCTGCTCTGGTCGGGCAGGCTGCGCTTGATATTTGCCAGAGCCAACATTGCAAAACCGTATTCAGCACGGGCGGCGAAACCGCCATTTCTGTTGCCTCCGCGCTCGGCATTGAGGCCATTGATCTTGCGGACGAACTACTGCCGGGTGTCGTGCTCGGGGCCTGCCGGTCCGACAAGGTAGATGTGAAATGGTTCATCTCCAAGGCTGGTGGCTTTGGCGATGATGCCGTGCTGCTCGATATTCAGGCCCAAACGCGCAACCCCATCAGAAAAGCTCAATGAGATGGAAGACCTTCGCATAGCAAAGCAGGACATGCCGCATGTGGCACCAGAGACAACCGGCCAGCCCCAAAGAGCTGAGGCTTATGTTGCCATTATCACCTGTTTCAACCGCGATGACACGATCAACTATTCAGCGGTGAGAAATCAGGTCCGGCGGCAGATCAGCTTCGGCAATAATATTCTGGTGGGGGACACACAAGGGGATTTCACCTGCTTGACCCATGCGGAGAAAGTGCGCCTTTGCGCCGAAATCGTTGAAGAAGCAGACGGGCGCGTCAAGGTCTTGGCCAATATCGGCATGCCCTCCACCTATCAGTCCATTCTGGTGGGCAAGGATATCTCGGGGCTTGGAGTGGATGGGGCAACCGTGCTCGCCCCCTATTTTGCCGATTGCCCGGATGAGGATGTGTTCCTGCATTATAGTAAGGTGGCCGACAGCTTGCAGATGCCGATTTATCTTTACAATGCGCCTGCCATCACCATGCAGCCTCTTTCGGCAGAGGTGGTTGGGCAACTGGCGTCCCACGGCAACATCAAGGGCATCAAGGACAATAGCACCGACGGAGCCCGAATGCGGGCCTATCTGGATATCGCAGCGGACAAGGCGGATTTTGAGCATTATGTGGGCACGGATTCCCTCATCTGTGAGGCGCTTTCCCATGGGGCTGCAGGCTGCATGTCTGATCTGGGGAATATCCTGCCCCACACGCTCAATAATCTCTGCCTCACCTTTGCCAATGGCAGCAGCAAGGATGCGCTGAAATGGCAATCCCTGCTGTCGGAACTGCGAGCCGACCTGCTGGCATTGGGGCCCATGGCCCTCTGGGTCAAACAGCTTCTCTATTTGATGGATAACAGCGTTGGTCTCGGGCGCCAGCCCTTTCCACGTCCCAACAGCGCACAGGAAGAAGCCCTGTGCGCCATCGTCGAGAAATATCAGATCGTGTGAGGCATACCTCCCTGCCTCTCCTCCGAGGCGCCTTAAACGCGTCCCCGGCCGATGCGGCTGACCAGCACAGCCATGAGGCGTTGATAGAGATCCGCCCCCAGCACATCATCTTCAATGCCATAATCAACGGACGGGTTGTCGTTGATCTCGATGATGCACGGCCCTTTCGGTGTTTCCTTGATATCCACTCCGTAAAAGCCGTTGCCGATTAACCGAGTGCCGCGAATGGCCGTTTCGACCACGTCAACAGGCACGGCAGAGATGGGCATCGTCTCCGAGTCGCCAGACTGGATGGTGCCGTCCTTTTCATATTCGTAGATCTTCCAGTTGCCGCTCACCATGTAATATTTGCAGGCATAGAGCGCTTCTCCGTCCAGCACCCCGATCCGCCAGTCAAAATCCGTCGGCATGAACTCCTGAATCATCAGAAGATCCGTTTTGCGGAACAGCGATTTGCTGAGATCGTTCAGTTCATCGCGGCTCGACACCTTGTGTACACCCTTGGAGAAACAGCCATCGGGAATTTTCAGAATACCGGGAAATTCGAACTCGTCGGCGAGCGCCTTCAGGCGTGGACGGTCAAAGATCGTTGTCTTGGGCGTCAGGATCCTGTTCGATTTCAAAAGTTCCGCCAGATAGATCTTGTTTGTGCAACATAGGATCGAATGTGGGTCATCGATAACGGGCATCCCCTCACGCTGCGCCCGCTTGGCGAAGCGATAGGTGTGATGGTTGAGAGCCGTTGTCTCACGAATGAACAGGGCATCAAATTCAAGCAGGCGACCGAAATCCTTCGCGGTGATGAATTCAGCGCGTGCGTCTACGGTTTCAGCGGCAGCTGCGAATGCCTCCAGCGCCTTGGCATCGCTCGGAGGGCTCTCTTCTTCCGGATTGGCAAGAATGGCCACGACGGCAGAAGGCAACTTGCGGATGGACGGTTTGGGCAGACTGCCTTTGAGAAAGGCGCTAAGGGCCGACAGGAAGCGCGGCTTTTCCTCTTCGCCCAGCTTGTGAATGGCAACCGCTTCGATTTCCTTGATCCTGAATTTCGCGTCTTCTTGCAGCGAGATGCGAATGGCAGGGCAGCGGAACAGGTCGAAAGCCGTTTTGCCGATGTCTCGAAAGCGCCGCTCAGTGGTGCGGCCGAAATAGATGTCTATGGAAGCGGGGAAGCTCTTGTCCTGCATGCTGCCAAGCATTTGATCCAGGCGCAGGAGGGCCTGCCGATGGATGCGCTTCCAGTTGATGTCGAGCAGTGCATCGGCTTCTGGCAGGCAGCGTTCCTTGCGGGCTTCGGCCAGCAGGCTGCAATAATAGCCAAGCGATAATGGCTCATAGGAACGTGACAGGTTGATGATGCGTCGCCCCGGCACTCCATGTTCCAGCGCCAGATATTGCCGCACGGTCATGACCAGAGAACCGCTTGGCGGTGTTTCCAGATCCTTGAGCTGATCCACCAGAATGATCGGCAGGCGGGTGCGGTTGGCCGGTTTGGAGCCATGGGGCAGATGCTCAAGCACGCGCAAAAGGCGAAGCCCGTCTGCGCCATCCTCATAATAGCCCGGCAAGGCCTCTTCCGGCACGAAGCCGTAGCGCTGGTAAAGACTGATCGCCTTGCTGTTATCGGCGCGAACCTCCAGCGACAGCCGGTCGCATTCCAGTTCTTTGGCGATAGCCTCGGCACCACCCAGAAGCTGGGAGCCAATGCCAAGCCCGCGAGCCTCCGGCTCCACCGCGATCGAATAGAGACGCGCAACAGATGTGCCCTGTCGAGTGAGGATCAAGGCATAGCCAAACAGCCTGTCCTGCTCGCCAATCGCCACGAGAAGGCGGGCTGTATCCGTCTTCATGAAAGAAGAAAAGGAGCGGCGACTGATCTGGTCGCTATCAAAACAGCGGTCTTCAAGCGCCACAAGAGCGGAAAGGTCGTCCATATTGGCCGGACGAATGAGAATTTGGGAAAGAGGATGCGATGGCATGGGATGCACTCACGATCACGGTTGAGACAGGCTCCCATTTCCGCAAGAGTCCCAGATAGAGAGCGATGGTCCTATATACTGTTGCTTGAGGTTTGAATATCGAAAAATGCACGGTTAGAACGAAAATATGAAGGACACGGAGCGCGCAAAATAAGGGTCATTTGCACGGGAATAGTTTCAGATTTTTGAGAATAACCATTTTATCAGACAAAATTTCTAGAAAAGAGTTATTCAGCTTGGGGAATTTCGCGCTTTTCGAGCCGGTACGAGGGACTGAACAGGCTTGTCTCGTGTGACAATTCTGGTCGAAAGGATGGAAAAATGCCTGTCAGCTATCCGCTTTGACTGAGGATGTGACACAGCCAACAATGTGCTTTCGCAAAGCGATTTGCCCTTTTTCCGAGAACAGATCATTGCCGAAAATGATCGAAAAAGTTGCCCTGTTGGACACATTGAAAAAGGACAGTGCACTGATTTCCCAGTGCAGTTCAAGCGGTGAAATTCCCTTTTTGAAGACGCCTTCCTTTTCTCCAGCTTCACAGATTCTGGCAAGCTGCTTGATGACCTTTGTATTGGTCATATGCAGCGATTCGCTCTGGCTCATATATTGGCCATTCAGGATATTCTCGGTCATCACAAGGCGAATGAAATTCTCATTGCGCCTATGGTGATCAAAGGTGAATTCTACAAGTTTTACAAGGGCATCGAGCGGTGGCAGGCCATCCAGATTGAGTTCTTCCTCGGCTTCTCGAATGCTGCGATAAGCCTCTTCCAGCACCGCACGATAGAGCCCTTCCTTGTCACCAAAATAATAGAAGATCATGCGGCGTGAGGTCTGAATCCGATCGGCTATATCCTTGACCCGTGTGCCAGCCAATCCATTTTTGGCAAACTCGGATGTCGCTTCACGCAAGATGTCGGCCCGAACGGCTTCAGGATCCTGTTTCCAGGTGCGGATACGTTTTTGCGATTGAGGGATTCTGTCTGCCATGATTTTTACGCTTTGGCTTACCAATTTTGGGCACCCACTATTATCGATCCGAAATCAAAAGTCCACCCGTCGCGCTGTCAACTAAAGGGGGGTTGACGAAATTATCCGCTTGGAACAAAGTGCGGTAATAATTAACCGAATGGTACAATGCAGTGCCACCCTCAATCAGAGGGTGGTGAAGGAGGAACTGCACAATGCAAGGCGCACACGCAGCGGTCATTCCGGACCATATCAATATCGGGTTGATCGGTTGTGGCATTGGCAAGTCACGCACGCCGGCCATGCACATGGCTGAAGCAAAAGCCCAGGGCTTTCTATGCGATTACAATCTGCTTGATATGGATGACGAAAGCCGCGCTGACCTGTCTCTTTCAGACATGCTCGACACTGTCGAAAAGGACGGCTATGCCGGGGTGAATGTCACCTACCCGTATAAAATGAAGGTTATACCTTTGCTCGATGACCTCTCCGACAACGCCAGAATGGTTGGCGCGGTGAACACGGTTGTTCTCAAGGATGGGAAGAGGATCGGGCATAACACCGATCTATGGGGGTTTGCAGAAAGCTTCCGTAGAGGCTTGATTGGTGCAAAATGGGATGACACACTTCTTATTGGCGCAGGCGGCGCTGGTGTCGCCGTCGCTCACGCGCTGGTGCAATGCGGTGTCAAACAATTGTCCATTCATGACATGGACCTCGAAAGAGCTGACAATTTGGTCGACCACTTGAAAAAAACATGGCCGGATATGGCTGTTCGGGCTGTAGGAGATCTGGGTCAGGTCTTCGCGAGCCATCGCCCCGACGGAGTGGTCAATGCCACGCCGATGGGCATGGCAAAGCTGCCCGGTTCAGCCCTTCCGATCGACTATCTCAATGAGAAGATGTGGGTCGCCGACATTGTCTATTTTCCGCTGGAAACCCAGCTTCTCAAGGATGCGCGTGCTTGTGGGTGCCGTACATTGCCGGGTTCCGGCATGGCCGTTTTCCAAGCGGTTCGCGCATTTGAACTGTTCACGGGCCTGCCCGCGGACCCCAATCGCATGAAGGAGACTTTCGATACGTTTGATCTTTAACCAAGTCACTGAAATCTGAACGCTTATTAGGGAGGAGAATGATATGACGTTCAAAATTGGAAGGCAGTTTGCAGTTGCCGCGGCCATAACACTGGGGTTGGCATCCTATGCAAGCGCTCAAACCATCCGTGTTGCTCACGTTGATCCTGATGAATGGACTGCATCGAAAAAAGGCGCAGCCGCTCATATTTTCAAGAATATCGTCGAAGGCGAATCGGATCTGACGGTTGAGTTGTTCCCGGCTGGATCTCTTGGCAACGAGACCGAACTGGTCGGTCAGGCACAGGAAGGGCTCACTCAGGTGGTTCTTGTCTCCGGTGCCATGTCCAAAATCTGCCCGGCAGCCGGTGTCCTTGATATTCCTTACACCTTCTCGTCAGCAACCATTGCATGGTCCGTGCTGGATGGAGAATTCGGTAAGGCCCTCGGCGAACACTGCCTTGAGCAGACCGGCCTTCGCACGCTCGCTTATGGCGAAACCGGCTTCCGTAACTTCACCAATGGCACTCGCGAAATTCGCAAGCCAGAAGATATGAAGGGCCTGAAATTCCGCGTGCAGCCTATTCCGCTCTATGTGGAAATGGTCAAGGGCCTGGGCGGTGAACCGACGCCAATCGCGTGGACGGAATTGCCAAACGCCCTGTCGACCGGTGTGGTTGACGGACAGGAAAACCCTGTTGGCGTGATTTATAATAACGGTCTGCACAAGCTGCAAAAATACATGACCCTTGACGGGCACGTATATGGTGCAGACTTCATCCTGATCTCTGATGAATTCTATCAGGGCCTGACCGACGCCCAGAAACAGGTCGTCACCAAGGCTGCCAAGGTTGCCGGCACCATGGGCCGCGCCATTCAGCAGTGGGGAACCGCTGAAGGCGTCAACAAGGTTCAGGAAGAAGGCATGCAGGTCTATTCGCCAACTGCTGAAGAAATCGCAGCTTTCGCAGAAAAAGCTCAGCCAGCCGTTGTAGAATATCTTCGCAAGGAACTTGGCGACGACGCTGAATGGATTGATCGCCTTCAGAAGGCGGTTGAAGACGCGTCCAAATAGGTAACTTCCGAGACCGCCGGAGGTGGGCAACGACTTGCCTCCGGCTTTTGTATCAATGCAAACAGGGAACTGCCTATTATGGAAAAAATAAGCCGTTTCGCGCGCCGCTTTTTTGCTTTTGGCGCGGGAAGTTCTATGGCGCTCGTGTTTCTGGTAATCTTTGTCAACTCCGTCCGACGCTACGCAATTGGCAAATCCATCGCCTGGGGAGAAGAACTCCCGATCTATCTGACAATCTATGGTGTAATGTTTGGCATCGCATATGCCTATATGACCGACAGCCACATCAAATTCGCCATCTTCATTGATATGCTGGAAGAAAAGACCAAGAAGCTGGTGCTGGCTTTTTGTGATCTGCTGACTTGCGCCACTGGCTTTACGTTGATTTTCGCGGGCCATGCCTTTGCGATGCGACGCGGCCATGTTGCCAGTTCCGGCCTTAAGTCAACCGGAGACTGGTTGGCCAACGTAACCGGCATTCAGGCTCTTGAATGGGTCGGCAAGGTTGGTACTTGGCAATATGCGATCGTCTTCGGCGGCGCCATGCTGGCCATCGCGGCAGCGCTTCGGCTCTCGGACCGCTTTACAGCCTCGTCGTATGAGATCCCTCAAGAGCTGCCCAAGGGAAAGGCCACACCATGATCTACGCCATTTTTGTTGCCGGGCTGGTTATCGGTCTTCCTATCGCTATTACCATTCTGGGTACCTTGCTCGCCTTTATGGCGATGAATGATGCGCCCTTCACCATCCGCATTGTTGCGACCGAAATGTTCCGCGGTATCAACTCGTTCCCACTGCTGGCCATTCCGCTCTTCGTACTGGCCGGTGAGGTGATGAATGAAAGCGGCATCACCGGGCGCATCATCGCCTTTGCCAATGTTCTGGTTGGACGTATGCGGGCCGGGCTCGCGCTGGTCAACATCTGGGCGTCGGTGATTTTCGCCGGATTGTCCGGCTCGGCGGTTGCCGATACCTCTGCGATCGGACGTGTGTTCATTCCCGAGATGGAAAAGCATGGCTATAGCAGACAGTTCGCTGCTGCCATCACTGCGGCTTCCTCGGTGATTGGTCCGATTATTCCCCCCTCGATTCCCGTCATTATCTACGCCCTGATTGTCTCGGGCGTTTCCGTGCCCGCGCTGTTTCTGGGCGGCATTGTTCCGGGTGTTTTGCTTGCTATCTTCCTGTCGATCTATGTTATGGCGACGGTCAAGAATGATACGGGCACCAAGTCACTTGATCTCGTGGAGATTTCTCCGATCAAGGCGCTACTCGGCGGTATATTGCCTTTGTTGATGCCGGTCTTCGTTGTGGGCTCCATTCTGCTTGGCGTTGTAACTCCAACCGAGGCTGCGTCCTTCGCGGTGGCTTATGCCCTGTTTCTTGGCGTCTTCGTTTATCGCAATATCCCTGTAGCGGCTCTGCCGCGCATCTTCACGCGGGCCATGAAGGACAGCTCAGTCATCCTTGTGATCATCGCCGCCGTGAGTGCCGCGAACTGGCTGTTGACCTATAACAGGGTGCCAAACATGCTGACCGATTGGGTTCTGTCCAATGTCGATGGCAAGGTTGCATTCCTCATCGCCATTAACTTTCTGTTCCTGTTCGTCGGCCTGTTTCTGGAAGGGACGGCTGCCATGCTGGTGTTGGTGCCGATTGTTCATCCCATTGCGGTGTCGCTCGGTGTCGATCCGACCCATTTCGGTATCGTTGTCATCTTCAACCTGATGATTGGCCTGATCACCCCCCCACTTGGTCTTTGCCTTTTCGTCGCCGAAGCTGTCGCGAAGGTCGGGATGGTGAAGATAACACGCGCGATATTGCCGCTCTTTCTGGTGGAGGTGGTCGTCCTGTTTATCATCACTTTCGTGCCGCAAACAGTAACCACGTTGCCAAGATTGTTTGGTTTCTAGCAGCAGCCCAAAAAGGGATACATCAATTGGGAGAAAGCCGCTTGCGTTCCGCAGCGGCTTTTTTCATTTCCGCGATCAGGCATTTCACCATGGCGTCGGTGAAAATTGAACGTGGCTGATCCGCGCCAAAGACGGCATAGGTTCTGAAACTGGTTGGTTCAGCCAGGCGGCGCACGACGATGCTGGGATGTTGTTGAGGCCCTGCAAGAGAGAGTTCATCCATGATCGAGACGCCGAGCCCCTGTGCCACCAGTGTGGAGACTGTCTGCCCGGTGCGGGCAACCACCGAATAGGACACATCAAGCCCAGCGTCGATAAATGGCGCCATCAGCAGTTGCCCATAAGGGTCTGTCGGTTCGATGCCCACAAGCCGCTCTTTCGCGAGATCCCGCACCGACAACTGCTCCTTTTGCACCAAAGGATGGTCTGCGGGCAGAATGGCAAACAGTTGCCCGTTATAGAGAGGCTGGACAGCAAGACCCGGATGGTCCAATCGGTAACTCATGGCCACCAGTTCGCCCTTTTGCAGCAGAAGATAGTCGATGGCTTCCTCGATCTTGATCGTATTGAGATGAAGCTCAAGGCCGGGAAACTGGTCATGCAGCGCCCTGACGGCACTGGGCAGAACATGGTGGGCAATGGAGGGGACTGCGCCAAAGGATACGCGCCTGTTCTCCCCCTGCTTTAACCCGTCGATAGCCTGATGCAGATTTTCGACAGAATGAAAAACCGAAGCAATCTGCTCAAAGATGTCGCGCGCTTCCTCGGTGGGCGAATAGCGCCCGTGAATACGCGAGAACAAGCGAATGCCGAGCTGATCCTCGGTATATTTCATCACGCGACTGATGCCCGGCGCAGAGACGTTGAGCAACTCCGCTGCGCCCTTCACCGTTCCGGCCACCATGATGGCGCGAATGACTTCAATCTGTCGCAAGGTCAGCATGGGCAACTCCGCTCGCAAAAATTAACATCATGTTTGCTGATATATCAAAATAGATATTTTTATTTAATTACCCAAACGGTTAAATTTGAAAGACAGGACCAGTGACTCTGGTCAAATGCCAACGGGGAGGGAAGGCATGTATGCGTTCGACGGATGCGTTCTGATCGAAGACGAATTCTTGCGCGATGGCTTGCAGAATGAAAAGCGCGCATTTTCCGTAGAAGAGAAGCTTGGTTTCGTCGCTCAGCTTGAAGAAGCTGGCGTCCAGCGCATTCAGATTGGCTCCTTCGTTCACCCCAAGTGGGTGCCGCAGATGGCAAATACCGATGAACTGTTTACGCGCTTGAAGCCCAGGGAAGGCGTAACCTACACCGCGCTCGTGCTCAACGGTGCCGGTCTTGATCGGGCTCTTGCTGTCGGGGTGAGGCATCTTTCCATTTCCGTATCTGCATCAGAGACCCATTCGCAGAAAAATACCAACCGCTCGGTTGACGAGGGCCGTGCCAAGATCAAGCCCGTTATCGAGAAGGCACTTGGCGAAGGCGTCAGCGTTCGAGCAGGCATTCAATCAGCACTCGGATGCGGTTTTGAAGGCCATATCGATCCGGATCGCGTCAGCGAGATCGCACGCGACTTTGCCGCTATGGGCGTACAAGAAATCAACATCGCTGATACCGCGGGATTGTCCAACCCACGAGCCGTCTACGCTTTGTGCTGTCGTCTGCGCGATGAAATTCAGGCCGATGTGGCGTTGTCTTTGCATCTGCATGACACCCGTGGCCTTGGCATTGCCAACTTCGTTGCCGGTTTGCACGCCGGCGTAAGAATTTTCGATGCGGCGGCAGGTGGTCTTGGGGGATGTCCGTTCGTACCCAAGGCAACCGGAAATATAGCAACAGAAGATGTGGCTTTTGCCTGCGAGGAAATGGGCATCAAAACCGGAATCAACTGGCAGATGCTCAAGGCGCCGATTGAACAGGCAGAAGCCTTATTGGAGCGCACGCTCCCGGGCCGCATGGCCCACATGCCACCACCACCCTGGGCGCAACTCTCGGAGGAAAAGTGATGCGTGACTATTCTTTAGCCTATTTGACAGTGCCGGGCGTAACGCCGCCCGAACAGGTCGAAATCGCCGCGAAAGCGGGCTTCAGCCATGCCAGTTTTCGCCTTATCCATCTGGGTGTCGCCGGAGAGCCGGAGATCAACCCGACCGATCCCGCCGTGATCAGTGCCACCAAGAAGGCGATGCAGGACACGGGCATCAAATGCATCGATGTGGAACTGGCCAAGATTCATCGCGATATTGAGCCGGAGAGCTTTGTGCCAGCCTTTGAGGCAGGGGCAGAGCTGGGCGCGTCTCAGGTTATCTGCTCGGCTTGGACCGATGTGCGCAACGATCGCGGCTATATTGTCGAGCAATTTGCTCACATCTGCTCACTGGCCGAACCGTTCGGCCTGACGATCAATCTCGAATTTCCCGCCTTTTCGCGTTTGGCAACATTGGATGAATGCGTGGAAATTCTGGAGCTTGCGGGCTGTCCCAATCAGGGGCTGCTGGTTGATACGCTCTATATGCATTTCAACAAATGCCCGCTATTTGCGCTGGAGCGGGTGCCCAGCGAATGGATCAATTTCCTGCATGTCTGTGACGCCGACGACGTTGCCTACACCAAGGATGAGATGATCCGTATTGCTCGAGATGCCCGGCTTTATCCCGGCGAAGGGGCGATTGATTTTTCCGTCATCAACTATCTGTTCCCGGACCTGCCGCTGTCCATCGAGCTCCCCAATGCGGAGCGCTCGGCCAGCCTGGGTCACGAACAGCATGCACGCAACTGCCTCGAGGCTGCCAAGTCGGTCTTCGAGGGTGGGTCGCAATTTGCCGATCAACAGAATGGATTGGCAGGCTGAGCGCCGCCAGAGAATTGATTTTTAGGGAGAGGACATATGGCACGAGAAATAACCGAACAGGAAAAACAAACGGTCGCTGAAATGATTGAACGCGCCCGTGCGGCCATGGAAGAAATCAAGGATTATGATCAGGCGCAGGTGGATCGTCTGGCACAGGCCCTTGGCTGGAACTGCGGCAATGAGAAGACTTTTGTCCGCATCGCCCAGATGGGCGTGGATGAAAGCGGCATCGGCGACCGCGCCGGACGCGCAGGCAAACGCTTCAAGATTCTTGGCGTTCTGCGCGATGCCCTGCGTCAGAAATCCGTTGGTGTGATCGAGGTGGATGAGGCCAAGGGGCTGACCAAGATCGCCAAGCCGGCTGGCGTCATCGCTTCGCTTATTCCAACCACCAACCCCGAGCTGACCCCGCCGGTCACCGGTATCTATGCCATCAAGTGCAAGAATGCCGTTATTTTCTCGCCGCATCCACGCGCTAAGAAAACCACAGCGGAAATGGTTCGCGTGATGCGTGAAACCTGCAAAAAACTGGGCGCCCCGGAAGATTTGTTCCAGTGTGTGGCCGAGCCTTCCATTCCCATGACCAACGAATTGATGGCCGAATGTGACGTCACCTTTGCAACCGGTGGCAAGCCGATGGTGAAAGCGGCCTATTCTTCAGGCAAACCGGCCTATGGCGTGGGAGCGGGCAACTCCACCATGGTGATTGACGAGACCGCTGAAGTGGATATCGCCGCCATGAATAGCCGCATTTCCAAAACCTCGGACTTCGGCTCGGGCTGCTCGGCAGACGGTAACCTCGTTATCGCTGAACAGATCTACGACGACATGAAGGCGGCTCTCATCAAGGAAGGCGGCTATCTCTGCAATGCCGAGGAAAAGGAAAAGATCAAGAAAGCCCTCTGGAAGGACGATGGGGGACGGCGCGTAGAGACCGTTGCCATTTCTGCCCAGCGCATTGCCGAATTTGCAGGCTTTGAAATTCCGGAAGACCGTAAATTCATCATGGTCGAGCAGGAAGAAATCGGCAAAGAGCATAAATTCTCCGGCGAGAAGCTCTGCGTCGTCATGGCACTTTATAAATTCAGGGACTTTGACGATGCCATGGCCAAGATCCGTGCCATCTATGAAGTCGGCGGCAAGGGCCATTCCTGCGGCATCTATTCCAACGATGACGACCGCATCTTGCGGCACGCCATGAATGCTCCGGTCAGCCGTGTCATGGTGCGTCAGCCACAATCCAAGGCCAACGCTGGCAGCTTCGAAAATGGCATGCCAATGACCAGCTCGCTGGGCTGCGGCATCTGGGGTGGCAACATCACCAACGAGAATGTTTCGCTCAAGCATTACATGAATGTCACCTGGGTTGCTCGCCCCATTGCTGCGGATCGCCCGACTGATGAAGAACTGTTCGGTGAGTTCTACAACACGGAGACCATGTGATGAACGACCAGAGCATTCCAAACAAGGAAAAGACAGCCGCCAGTCACCTCGTGAAATATCTCGAAGCGCGTGGCGTTGAACATATCTTTGGCCTGTGTGGCCATACCAACATTGCAGTCCTCGCAGCCTTGGCTGATTCCGACATCGAGTTCGTGACCGTGCGTCACGAACAGATCAGTGCGCATGCGGCTGATGGCTATGCCCGGGTTACGGGCAAGGCCTCCGTCGTTCTGTCACACCTGTCCCCCGGCCTGACCAATGCGACGACCGGTGTCGCCAATGCGGCGCTGGACTGCACCCCGATGGTGGTGATTGCCGGTGACATCCCCAGTTACTATTACGGCAAACATCCCCATCAGGAAGTCAACCTGCATGCTGATGGCGCCCAATATGAGATCTATCGGCCTTTCGTGAAACGGGCCTGGCGTGTTGATACGCCGGAGCTGTTCCCCGAAATCATGGAAAAGGCCTTTGCGCTGGCAGAAAGTGGCCAACCCGGGCCGGTCTTGGTCAATGTGCCGATGGATTTCTTCTCTGCCGAGATCGATCCTGCTTTGTGGCAGCGCCAGATGGCCAATGCAAAGACGCTGATCAAGCCCTCCATCGATGACGAAACGGCGCGTCTCATTGTCGAACGTCTCATCAATGCCAAGAACCCGGTCATCTATGCCGGCGGTGGCGTCATGTTGTCTCGTGCGTTCGATGAGTTGCGCGAACTGGTCGATCATCTTGATCTGCCGGTTGCCTATTCCCTGATGGGCAAGGGCGCCATACCAGACACGCATCCACTGGTGCTGGGTATGACAGGCTTCTGGGGTACGCCGCTTACTAACCAGACCACGCTCAATGCGGATTGGATTCTGGGCCTTGGGACACGCTTCAAGGAAGCGGACTGCTCGTCCTGGTATCCCGACTATACCTTCAATATCGGTGAAGGGGCCTCCAAGCTCATTCACATCGATATCGAGCCGCAGGAAATCGGCCGCAACTATCCCGTTGAGATTGGCGCGGTGGCAGATCTCAAGTCCGCCTTGAAGGTGCTCGTGCGGGTGGCCAAGGAAATGAAGCCCGAAGGCATCAACCGGCCCGAGCTGCGCAAGGTTATCGATGATTTCCGCGCTGACTTCGTGCAGTCCAACAAGGAAATGCAGGAGTCTGATGCCTTCCCGATGATGCCTGAACGCATTCTGGCGGATTTGCGGGATGTGATGCCGGATGATGCCATCCTGACCTCCGATGTGGGTTGGAACAAGAACGGCGTGGCCCAGCAGTTTGATATCCGCACACCGGGCACAGCCCTCATTCCGGGCGGTTTTGCGACCATGGGCTTTGGCCCTCCGGCAGCTGTTGGCGCCAAGATTGCCGCTCCGGACAAGGTGGTCATCAGCCTCGTCGGGGATGGTGGCTTCGGGCAGAATCCGGCCGTTCTTGCAACCGCTGCGGAGATGGAGCTGCCGGTGATATGGGTGGTCATGAACAACAATGCGTTCGGCACCATCGCAGGCTTGCAGTTGGCCCATTATGGCCTCAACTACGGCACCCTGTTTCCCAAAGCAGAGACGCCTGTTGAACAGTTGCCGGACTATGCCGCCGTTGCCCGCGCTTACGGCTGCGAAGGCGTGCGCGTCAAATCAGCCGCCGAGTTCAAGCCAGCCCTTGAAGCGGCCATAGCCAGCGGGCGCCCGACGGTGCTCGATGTGGCCATGATCAACAACCCGACCCCAACCTCGGGCCACTGGAATATCCTCGACATCTACTCACCGCAAGGTGGCGTAGGGCACGTGGCAACCAATTAAACCTATCCACCCACTGGAGTGTTTTGCGTTGGACCTTCAACGTAAAACACTCTTTTTTTAGTCCATTAGGCTGGTGCACAGATTTAGACTGTGCATCAGGCCTATGGCATGCTAGTTTCAATGTACTAATTGGTACATTTATAATGTGATTGCAACAGCTTGGGAGGGCTGCCATGAAAACATCGATTTCGACCGTCTCTATTGCAGGGGATCTCAGCGAGAAGCTGACGGCTATTGCAGCAGCCGGTTTTAACGGGATCGAAATTTTCGAGCAGGATTTCATAACCTTTGACGGGTCTCCTGAAACTGTTGGCAAATTGGTCCGCGATCATGGTCTGACCATCGATCTTCTTCAGCCTATGCGCGATTTTGAAGGCTTCTCCGGTGCCGCGCGTACCCGCGCGTTTGATCGCGCTGAACGCAAGTTCGATCTGATGGAACAACTGGGCACGGACCTGCTTCTGGTGAGCTCATCTGATCATCCCGAAGCGTTGGGCGGTATCGAGCAGATCGCCGAGGATTTCCGCGACCTGGGCGAACGCGCAGCCAAGCGCGGCTTGCGTATTGGCTATGAAGCCCGCGCCTGGGGACGGGTCATCTCTGACTATCGGGATGCTTGGGAAGTGGTCCGTATGGCCGATCATGATTCTGTCGGCCTCATTCTCGACAGCTTCCATATTCTGGCGCGCAACAATCCGCTCAATGCCATCCGCTCCATTCCCGGTCAGCGGATTTTCCATGTGCAACTGGCCGATGCACCCAAGATCGAAATGAATCTGGAATATTGGTCCCGCCACTTCCGCACCATGCCGGGAGAGGGGGAACTGGATCTGCTCTCCTTCATGTCATCGGTTGCTGCCACGGGCTATAAAGGGCCAATCGCCCTTGAAATCCTCAACGACCAGTTCCGCAGCGGCAGGCCGCGCGCCATTGCCGTTGACGGTCAGCGCTCGCTGCTCAACCTGATGGACAAGGTGCGTCAGGCCGAACCGCATCTGGCGCTCAATGTGCCCAAGATGCCGGTGCGCGAACCGATCCGCGGCGTGGAATTCGTGGAATTTGCCGCCAGCGACAAGGATGCTGGCAATCTGGCCCAAATGCTTTCGGCCCTGGGCTTTGTCGCCACGGCCAAGCATATCGCCCGCGAGGTGACCCTCTGGCAACAGGGCGATATCAAGCTGGTGGTCAATACCTCAAAAGAGGGCTTCGCCCATTCAGCCTATGTCATGCATGGGCTTTCGGTATGCGACATCGGGCTGTTGGTGGATGATGCCTCTGCAGCGGCGGAACGCGCCCGTATTCTTGGCGCCAGCCCCTTCATGCAGAAGCGCCTTGTCGGGGAACTGAATATTCCCGCAGTGCGTGGCGTAAGCGGCTCTGTCCTGCATCTGCTGGATCGTTCAAGCCCGCTGGCCAAGGTCTGGTCAGTGGAGTTCGAACCGATCGAGGAAGACATCAACACCAGCGGCGTGGGGCTGACCTCCATCGATCATGTGGCGCAGGTCGTCAATGATGAAGACATGCAGACCTGGACCCTGTTCTATGAGTCCATCTTTGCGCTTGATAAAACCCCTCTGGTTGATGTGTCTGACCCAAGCGGCTTTGTGCATAGCCGCGCGATTCAAAGCTCGGATGGAGCCTTCCGCCTGACGCTGAATGGTGTGCAGACCCACCGTACCTTCGCTGGGCGCTTTGTTGCCGACAGTTCGGGCTCCTCAGTTCAGCACCTTGCCTTCAGAACGGACAATCTGCTGGAAACTGCTGCCAAGCTGAAAGAGCGTGGCTTTGAGCCGCTGCCGATTTCTGAAAACTATTATGCAGATCTGGCAACGCGCTTCGATCTGGATGATGATTTCCTCAAGCAACTGAGCGAGGCCAACATCTTCTATGATGAAGATGAGAACGGCGCCTATCTGCAGCTTTACAGTCGCCCCTATGGGGATGGTTTCTTCTTCGAAATCGTCGAAAGGCGGGCCAACTACCACAAATATGGCGCTCCCAATGCTGCCTATCGCACTGCTGCGCTCAAACGGCTTTCGCGGCCATCGGGCATGCCTCGAAAATAGAAAGCCATTTATCTGGAAATGAAAGCCCTCTGTTCCAATCAGGATCAGGGGGCTTTTTGTGTTTTTCTGCATTTTTCTGCGTATTGACAGAATTTAAGAATTTCAATTGGCCTGAGTCGTACCTTAATTCCCGCATCACAGGTGCTATGCAGAAAATGCAAGATCTTCTTCATTGACTCTCGGAAAATCCACAACATATATGCGCTTATTATAAGTACACATATGAATTGGTCCCCCGAGGTTTGCATGGATATGAAGGAAGCAGAGCAGCATGTGGGCTACCTTCTTTTCGAGGTATCCCGCCTGTTTCGTCGTCGCTATGAAGAGCAGTCCAAGTGCTGTGGGCTGACCTTGCAGCAGGCCCGCGTCATTGGATTTCTGTCGCATCATACTGATGGTTTGTCTCAAGCAACGCTGGCGCATTCGGTTGACAGCGATCCGATGACCATCAGCGGCATACTGGATAGGCTTGAAAAGCGCAATCTGGTTAAGCGCGTTCAGGACCCAGAAGACAGCCGTGCCAAGCTGGTGACCGCAACTGCAGAAGGCAAAGAGCTCTTCATCCATGCGCGCAGCATCAGTCGCGAACTCTTTGATCAGATACTCGGCAACCTGAAGGATGGGCACAGGGAAATCCTGATGGAAAGTCTGAAAAGCATCCGAGACCAGTTAATAGATATGTCTCCCGAAAACAAGGAATCACAGAAATGAGTGCTCGCACCACAACGGTTGCAGACAATGTGACCGAATTGGAAATTGAAAGCGATGCGTCCACTCCCGAGAGTGAGGACCGCATTCCCGCTTCTGCACCGTTGCCACAATCTGAAGAAAATACAGCAGACAAAAGCAAAAAGAAGATGTCAGGCCGGTTCCTTCTCATGGTGTCCGTGCCACTGCTCATCGTGCTGGGCGGCCTTTGGGTCTGGTTGACCGGAGGGCGATTTGAAGAAACCGACAACGCCTATGCGCATCAGACAAAGGTTGCCATCTCGGCAGACATTTCGGGACGGATCTCCTTTGTGGGCGTGAAAGACAACCAGCATGTTTCCGCTGGCGACGTCGTGTTCACGCTGGATCCCGAACCGTTCCAAATCGCCGTGGATGAGCAAAAAGCCGCTCTTGCCGAAGCACGTCTGGATGTTGAGCAACTGAAAGTGAGCTTCCACACCGCAAAGGCCTCTCTGGCGTCCGCCCGGGATACCCTGGCGGTTCAACAGGAGCTCTATGACCGACGCGCAATTCTGGCGAACAAGGGCATTGCCTCCAGCTCCACGCTGGATGAACTCAAGCTTTCCCTTCTGGCGGCCAAGAATGCCGTTACCACAGCGGAAAAACAGGTGGATAGCGCAAGGGCTGCGCTTGGCGGTGATCCGTCCATTCCAACCGACGAGCACCCAACGGTCCGCACCGAAATTGCGACGCTTGAGCTGGCCGAGCGCAACCTGAGAAAGACCACGATCAAGGCCCCGAGCGCTGGCGTTATTGCACAAGTGGATGACATGAATGTTGGTCAATTTGTTACCGCTGGCAGCGCCATGGCCACTCTGTTTGAAGCAGATGACACTTGGGTGGAAGCCAACTTCAAGGAAACCCAGCTGGAAGGCATCAAGGTTGGTATGCCGGTGGACGTAACTTTTGACGCTTATCCGAGCACTCACTTCGATGGCAAGGTAAGCAGCATCAGCGCCGGGACAGGGGCAGAATTCGCCCTGATCCCCGCTCAGAATGCAACCGGCAACTGGGTGAAGGTCGTGCAGCGCGTACCAGTGCGCATCGAACTGGAACAGGCGCCCGAAACAGCCAACTTACGGTCTGGCATGAGCGCAGTGGTTAGCGTCGACAAAGGCCAGTCCACTTTGGATAAACTCAAGGGCATTTAAGGACATTATGCATCGGGCACCTTCGTGGGGCCCGGTCTGCAAGGGAAACAGGTATGTCTCACTCCGTATCCGACTCGCAACCTGCTGTGGTTGTCGCCAATAGGGCGCTGCTGACTTTCGGGCTGATGCTGGCCACGATCATGCAGGTGCTCGATACGACCATTGCTAACGTTGCCCTGCCGCATATGTCTGCATCGCTTGGGGCCGCTCAGCATGAGATCAACTGGGTTCTGACCTCTTATATCGTGGCGGCAGCCATCGCCACTCCCATCACGGGCTGGCTCAGCGACAGGATCGGTCAAAAGCCGTTGTTCCTCTTTGCTGTAACGGGCTTCACGGTGGCATCGGCTCTGTGTGGCATCGCCACAAGCCTTGGCGAGATGGTTGCCTTCCGCATCCTTCAGGGGCTGTGCGGTGCCATGATCGCACCGTTGGCGCAGACCGTGATCATGAATATCAACCCCAAGGAGCGTCTGGCACAAGCCATGGCGATCTACGGCATGGGGATCATGGTGGCCCCGATCATCGGGCCAACCCTTGGTGGCTGGCTAACCGAGAGTGTCAACTGGCGCTGGGTCTTTCTGGTGAATGTTCCGGTTGGTATCCTTTGTATCGTCATGTTGCTCGTCTATATGCCGAATTCGGATGTTCGGAAGCGGAATTTCGACTTTTTCGGCTTTGCCATGCTCGCGCTTGGTGTCGGTTCGCTGCAGTTGATGCTGGATCGTGGTTCGGACAATAACTGGTTTGAAAGCATTGAAACCTGGGTTGAGCTCGGGCTGGTGATTACTGGCCTTTGGGTCTATCTGGTCCACTCAGTCACTGCAAAAAATCCCTTTGTTGATCTGCGGATTTTCAAGGATTCAAACTTTGCCTTGGCCTCTGTTGTCATGTTTCTTATCGGACTGTCCCTGTTCTCCGGTCTGGCGCTCCTGCCGCCGCTGCTGCAGAATTTCCTCGGCTATTCGGTGCTATCCTCCGGCGAGCTCATGGCGCCAAGAGGAGTGGCTTCGATGGCCGCCATGATGATTGTCGGGCGGTTGAGCCATCGGGTGGATCTGCGCCTGATGATGGTCTTCGGGGCACTGGTCATGACGGTTTCTCTATGGATGATGACCGGCTTCAACCTGCAAATGGGATCTTGGCCGATCATCCTGACTGGCGCTTTGCAAGGTTTTGGCATGGGATTCATCTTCGTGCCCCTCTCCACCATGGCTTTCATGACGCTCTCGCCAAAGCTGCGCGGGGATGGAACCGCCATGTATGCACTGGTGCGTAATATGGGGCAGGGGATCGGGGTCTCAGTGGTTTCAGCTGTGCTCACCCACATGATGCAGGTAAATCATGCAGAATTGGCCAGCCGCATTACAATCACATCTGATGCCGTGCATCAGCATGTTCCCGGTCTTCTCTCTGGAGTCGCGACATCCATCTACAGGGTCAATGCGCTGGTAACCCAGCAATCGGCGATTCTGAGCTATATTGACGACTTCTGGCTGATGGCGGCTTTGAGCTTGGTCTCCATTCCTCTTCTGGTATTGCTCCGCAAACCAAAGAAGCAACCGGTCAAGGAATCCTGAGGCAGTTCTTTGGCTCGGGATGGTTTTGCGCGTCAGCACCTGCGCAAGGCACCTTTCGGCGCCTTGCGTTGCTATGCCTTACCAATAGGGGCGCGAAATCCGTACCTTCTCATAAACAGGAAAAATTGCCCTATCCTGCAGCTTTATCCTGGCCAACTGGTTGCGCTGCATGGGCTTGAAACTATTCTGGAATTCTTTCGGTAACGCATCGGACAACGGCAAGATGGAATCGATCACTCCGGACACATTGCTGCGCCCGTTTGACACGTCCACAGCCATGCCAGGCTCAATGGAAAACAGATAGCGGCGGGGCAAATACATCAGAATATAGGCCTCACCCGCATAGATCGATAGCATCGGGTCTCCCGTGCGATAGACGGCTCCGGGGGAGGGCACTTCCGTGCCGATTGTGCCCGACACGGACGCAGTGATCATGCCATCGGAATAATGGGCCTTTAGCTTTTCCAGAGCCACGGCCGCATCCTTGCGGGCTGCTTCCAACATCCCTATCTGCCCGGAGAGCATATCCAGATCCACGGTGAGCTGAACCAGATGGGAGCTTGCGTCAAAGCTGGATTTGAGAATTTCCTCGTAACGGGATGTCGTCAGGTTTCCTTTGCGTTGCAGGTCATCGACCACGCCGAGCAGCTTTGTGGTCTGGGCTTCCCTCTGCTTGGCAAGCGGCAACAGACGATTGGCAATCTGCATGCGCAACTTGAACTCCGCCGCCCGCTGCGTCAGGTCTGCCTGCTGGGTGGAAAGATCCGCAAGGCGCTCGAGCTGCTCGGAGGATTCGATATGCATCAGCACATCACCCTTGTTGACCGTCTGACCTTCCTCAACGAATATTTCCTCTACCCGCGAGGTGTGGCTGGCTGCCAGAATTGCCTTGTCCCGCAACACAAGACCATCGCCCCGTAACATGATCAGGTCACCCCACATGTAGTTTGCGAGGCTGGCTGCCAGGACGATGAGAATAGACAGATAGATATAGCGGCCATAGGAGGTTGAATGGCTTCTTTTCTGATTGGCCAGATTGTCTGACCGGGGGCGCTTTTTAAGGCTGCGCATGGGGGACGCCTCCCTTCTTGGAATTTGTGCCCTTGTGCTGGGATGTCATACAAAGATGCGGGGTCATCATTCCCTCACCTTGTGCACCTTATCGGGCACGTAATTGTCTTGATAGGAGCTGCGAAAGACCCACTCCTGGCCATAGGCCAGAAGCCGGACAAAGCGCAGGAAGTTGTTAAAGAACAGGCTGTATCCCAACAGATAGGGAACCAGTGGCAAAGCCTGAGCCTTGGGGGTGGCCCAAGCCGCCAACAGGAACAGAACAAAGTCGATCAGCATCAAACCACATTGCGCGCCCAGCAGAATGGGGACCGCCAGATCGCCATAAGAGGCAAACAGCCAGAGAAAATAGAATGGCAGTGCGAGGGCTGCGACTACATTGAGTAGCAGAAATTCCATTTCGTGGAACAATTCCAGTGGCTTGAAGCTTCGTGAGAAGGGATTCATCAATGCCCCGTGCTTGCGATAGCGCAGGCGAATGGCGTCGCGTTCCCAGCGGAAGCGTTGCTTGACGAGAGCCCGTGCCGAATTGGGTGGGTCCGTGTAGCAAATGGCTTCATGAGCAAAGCCGATGGCCCATTCTGCCTTGCGTAGGCGCATGGTCACATCCAAGTCTTCCCCGCCGCCGGCATCCAACCCGCCAACAGATCCGATGGCACTTTTGCGAAAGGCACTGAAGGCTCCGGACGCGCAGGAAACCAGTCCAACCATATCCTGAGCGCGCTTGCCCAGCGAAATGCTGACCAGATATTCAATCGCCTGAAAGCTCGTCCACAAACTGCGCTCCTGATGGCGAATAAGAATATTTCCCGCTACGGCGCCTATATCGGGGGAAGAGAAGGGGGATACAATTTCCTTGAGGGCGTGGCGATCAAAGGAGCAATCACAATCGACATTGACCACGACATCGCCGGAGCTGAGCTGCTCGGCCAGATTGACCGCCGCTGCCTTGCCCGCACGCAAGTCGGTGCTATGCACCTTCTGAACCAGCCCTTCCCGCTGCAAAGTGCGCAACACCCGCACCATGCCATCGGTTGAGCCGTCGCTGACAACGACGATTTCATCGGGTTTTCTGCTCTGCTCCCAAAGACTGCGCACGCAGCGTTCAACCGCTTTCTCTTCATTGTGCCCCGCGATGATAACGGAGAGGCGTCCCTTCCATGTGAGGGGGGCGCTGGAGCGGATGCGGCCACGAATGAAGAGAGCAGCCACCAGAAAGGCGACCCCGTAGCGGGGTATTTCAAACAGCAGGACAAACCAGTAGAGCGTGATAAGCCCTGCCGGTGACTGTGCCGTAAGGAAATCAAAGCCCTCAACCAGATGACTGATCATGTAAACAGGTCTCCCGGACCGAACACCGTGATCTGGACACCCGGGTCAAGCCGTAAGGGCTGTCTTGCCTGTTCGATGATGCCGCCAAGTGCGGATTGGATCTCCTCGGGCTCCGTTTTCTTCAGAATGGCAAAGTCTGAACTGTGCCCCTTGACAATCCTGTGACCCTCGGGGCCGAGAACGGAGGAGAAAATGCCGCGCAGCGTTTCAATAAACAGCTCTCTGGTTTGTATGAACTGGCGTGGTCCTGCGTCCTGTTCCAGCTCGCGCGCCTTTTGATAACGTATTTCCAGAAGAGCAAAGGACTCGCCAAACTCATTGAAGCGCTTCGCCTGTTCGTTGAGCGAGACGATGATGTCGAGTGGCAGATCGGAAAAGCTTAGGATATTCTGTGTTAAGCCCATATAGCTCGGGCCGATGCGCAAATAGTCACGCGCCTTTTCCTGCAGGTCATAGTGATATACATCCCGTGTCTCAACGGCGTCTCCGCTGAAGCGGCTGTGACAGTCAAGGCACACAAAGCCGACATCGGGCTCTGAGGTTGTGTGTCCGCAGCTTTGACATCTCACCACAATACCGGGCTTGTCATAATCGCTGCCGAAATGCAGAAGGCGCTGTCGGCATTTGGGGCAGATCAGTTCGTCCCCTTGAATGAAGTCGTCTTCTGGCGCTTGGTGAGCGCATTTGAAGTGATGGATATAGGCGCTCTCTGTTAGGTTGGAGGAATGACAAGACGGGCATTCCTCCCGGATATTGAAATGGGCGCTGCCACAGTTGTTGCAGACATGAAAGCGATCAAAGAAATGAGCATGCAAAAACCCGCTCTGCTGCAGTTTGCTGGCTTCATGGAAAATGGTCTCGCTGTCCAGCGGAATGTTGAATGCTACGCCGCTGCGTGACTGGCTCGCATAGTGTGGCTGGAGCGATCGGTCAGCTATAAAGAGGCGGGTCAATAATTTGTCAGACAGGATATCGCTATTTAGGATCTCGCGATGAACCAGGACACGGCGCGTATGGAAGCTGTCGATTATGCGTGCCAAGCTACCATCTGCCTGCGGAGCCAAAGAGGCGGCATTGATATCGGCCATGGCTCCCAGAGTGCCTGCCGTGTCGATAAGGGGAAGCAGATGCAGCCCCCGCATCTGCCACAGAAACAATAGGGCGCGGCTGTCAATGCTCTCGCTTATGATGATCGCGTCAAAGGGGGTATTCTCAGCAAGAAGCTTTAGGGTCCGCCGTCTGTCTTCATCCTGAGCGAAATCATCTGGCCATCGCAGGCAGCGAAAGCCTTCGGTGAAGGGTGCACCAGACTGAGGGGGAGCTGAAGGAGATGTTGCTTTTGAGAAAGGGGCTGTCTCTTGATGCTGTGGTTGCTGGCTTTGCCTCTCAACCAGGACATCATCAATGATCGACAGGATTTCCTGTATATTGAGAGGTTTGGGCACAATGGCGTCAAACCGCTCGCACTTTTTCTCATGAGCCATCAACCCTTCAATGTCGGCTGTCACAGCGACAAAATGTGGTCGCGGGTGGTCCGGCGTGGACTCGTCATAGTGAGCGAGCACGTCGATACCGGTCATGCCGGGCATGTGAAAGTCCAGCAAGACCAGATCATATGGTTCCGCCAGGAGCGCAGACAGGGCATCCTTGCCATTGTCTACAATTTCTATGGCGTGGCCCCGCTGCTGCAGGACGAGCTTCAGCAAGTCCTGGGTAATGGAGCTGTCTTCAGCGACAAGAATTTTCAAAGACGCTGCAACCTCTGAAGAGCCGGCTTGTTCTGAGGCAGCGTCAACGTGGGTGCGGATCATGACTTTACCAAATATGGGTTTGTATGTGTATTTATTACTATTACAGGTTAAGGAAAATAGTTTTAAAAATTTATTACTTAATTATAATTTGATATTTACTGAAATTTGGAAAGTGATTTAAAGTTTAGATGTGTTTGTATTGTCTATACTAAATTATTAGTTTGGGATTAATTGTCTGTTATGTACACAAAGATATAAGTATAGTTACTATTGGCCGGAGTTGACGAGCGAACCGATGAAATTTTTCAGGTCTGAGAATTCGACAAATATGCGCAGTATATCAGTGTCTTTTCTGGTCATCGCTGTTGGTCTGGTGCTCGCAACCTCTGTAAGTGTCGGCTTCTGGCAGATTTGGCAAAACGAAAAAGCCAGCATTAAATATGAAGATGAACGCCTGACTTTTGCTGTGCAGCGCGTGGTCAAGGACCTTCGGGCTGTTGTTGAGGATACATCTCGCAACGTGGTCATGCTGGGCGGAACGCCGCCAATTCAGGGCATTCTCAATGCACGAAACAGAGGCGCGATCCCCGAAATCGCTTCCGTGGAAGAAACCATCTGGAAAGATCGACTGGCTCAGATTTTCCTATCGCTGGCCGAGAGCAACCGCAACCTGTTACAAGTGCGCCTCATTGGCAATGACGGCAAGGAAATGATCCGCGTCAATAGCTTGGATGGTCGCGCGATGCGGGTCAAGCACCAAGATCTGCAGGACAAGAGTGATCGGCCCTACGTGCTTGAAACACTCCGCTCCAACAAAGGCAAGATCAGTTATTTCGGTATTGATTATAATCGGGAACATGGTGTGATCGAAGAACCGCGGATTTTTGTCATGCGTGTCGCCACCAGAGTCTGGGGAAAGGACGATGAGCCCCTTGGCATGATTATTGTCAATATCAACATGAGCAAGGTGATTGCGAATCTGGCATTTGCAATAAGAGCGCCGCAACAATTGGCCCTGTTCAATGAAAATGGCACCTATTTGAGCAAGCCGCCCAAAATTGTTGTCGCGTCTGGTACGGCTCGCAATGGAGCTGCCAGACTGGTTGACAGGTCGCGTTCCCTGGCAACCGATTTTCCGCTTCTGGCTGATAACATGGTTGCAGACTGGGTTGGCGGTCCATCAGAGACTCTTGGGCTCAAAACAGAAAGCTATGTCGCTCGCGTGAGCCGGATCCGGTTTGACTGGGCCGATACCGAGCATTACCTGCTCGCCGCAGTGATGACGCCTATGGCGCAATTGCTGACGCAAAACCGCGCGATGAAACAACAAATTATCTTGTTTACTGCGCTTTTGGCTCTGGTTGGTGCGTTGATTGCGTTTGTCTTGACACATAAATTTGTGAAACCAATCCAGCAATTGTCCTATGCGGCTCGCCAATTGTCTATGGGGGCCTCTACAGATAGCCTTAAACTGGATGGCGAACATCGCAATGACGAAATCGGCGTCTTGCTGCGTTCAGTCCACCATATGGCCTCCAATCTTGAAGAAAAACAGCAGCGCATAAGCGCCATATTGGCAACCGCCAAGAATCCTATTCTCATGATCAATCGGCGCGGCATCATTCGGGAAGTGAATGAAGCGACGATAGACCTGTTTGGTTTTTCCAGGCAAGAAATGATCGGTAAGAATGTGTCCATGCTCATGAACCAGCATGACAAGGTACATCACGATTCCTATTTGCGTAATCATGGCAAGGGGGCACCCTCCAGGATTTTCGAAGGGGGCCGCGAAGTCAGCGCGGTCCGCAAGGATGGAAGCCCGGTGCAAGTGCATCTGGCGGTCAGTCGCTTGCAGATCAAGGGGGAGGTCTTCTTTACCGGCATCATGACCGATCTCACTGAACTCAAGAAAGTCGACAAGCTCAAGAGTGAATTCGTCTCTACCGTGAGCCATGAATTGCGCACGCCACTTACCTCCATCAAGGGAGCTTTGGGCCTGTTGCGCAGCACGTCAACGGATGCTTTGCCAGAGCATGCCAGCAAGATGCTCGATATCGCCTATAGCAATTGCGACCGACTGTCTTTGCTCATCAATGATATTCTCGATATGGAGAAAATAGAGGCAGGCAAGCTTTCCTATGAGTTTAAATCCTTTGATACGGTCGCATTTCTTGAAGAGGTGGTGGAAACCAACCGCGCCTATGGAAAACAGCATGGCGTGTCCTTTGAGCTGGAATGTCCGGACGAGCCGATCCTGATCTTTGCCGATCACTGTCGTCTGGAGCAGGTGATAACGAATCTGCTTTCCAACGCTGCCAAATATGCTTCTGAAGGCAAGAAGGTAATCGTTTCAGCTAAGCCCGATAAAGAGAGCGGGCGCCTGCGTATCGCCGTTACGGATTTTGGCCGCGGCATACCTGAAGACTTTCAGGACAAGGTCTTTGATAAATTCGCCCAAGCCGACGCATCTGACACCCGTGCCAAAGGGGGAACCGGTCTTGGATTGGCCATTTCCCGGGAAATTGTCATGGCCCACAGCGGTGTTCTGGATTTTGAGACGGAACTCGGAGTTGGAACGACCTTCTACATAATTCTCGATATTCTACCTGAAGAAAAGGCAAGCACCGAACCAGAAGCCGCATAAACCGATGGAACCATGCCATCTAACTGATGAGTGAGTCGATAGGAGTTGATCATGACAAAGCCTTTGCAACGGATCACCTATGTTGAAGATGATCACGACATTCGCGCCATCGCCGAATTGGCTCTTGGCACGTTGGCTGGCTATACGCTTGATCTATGTGAGAATGGCAAGCAAGCGATTGAGACGATTCCCTCCTTTCAGCCCGATCTTGTCCTGCTTGATGTGATGATGCCCGTCATGGATGGCGTGGAAACGCTCAACCGGCTCAAAAACACGCCGGAGCTGGCCGATATTCCGGTCATCTTCATGACGGCCAAGGCACAGCGCCATGAAGTGCAGGCTTATAAGGACGGTGGCGCTATCGACGTCATCACAAAACCATTCGATCCGACAGAACTTCCCGCACATGTCCAGAAAATCTGGAACCGTCAAATGAGCCAGAATGATCCAGCAGGGAGTGGCACACATGATTGACCAGCTTAGAAAACTCATCGCAAGGCACTGCGAAACACTGCAGCGCGAAGAGAGGGAAATAGAGCAGACTGTCGCCGAGATCCTGGCTTCGGAGGAGCCTTCACCCGAGCTGGTGCAACAGGCCATCGCGAAGGCGCATAAGCTCAAGGGAGGCTCCGGCACAATTGGATTTCGGGACATCAGCGAAACAGCTGCTGGCCTTGAGCGCACCTTGAAAATGGTGGTCCAGCTCAGTGGCCCTTTGCCGGTTGAAGTAAAGGACGAGATCGCAAAACTGTTTGCAAAGCTTGCCGATCTCATTGGAGCCGTCCAACCGGAACAATCCGATCTTTTCAATGTCCAGTTGCCTACGGATGTGCAAAGCCCAGTTCAAGTCGAAGAGGCTCCAGTCACCCGTGGCCCTGACCCGATGAGGAGCGTGTCATAATGCAAAGCCTGACGACTCAATCTCCCAGTGATTACATGAATGCAATGTCCCCGCGGGAACGCCCCAAGGTTTTGATTGTCGATGACGACCGCGATTTGTTGGACATGATCGGTCTGTTTATTGAAATTGAGGGGTATGAAACAGAACTGGTCTCCGATGGAGAAGCCGCTCTGGAAGCGATCAAGAAGGATCCTCCGGATCTGATGGTTCTTGATCTTGTCATGCCGGGCTTGGGCGGGTTTGAAGTGCTCGCACGGCTTCGGGTGCTGGATCCGGACCTGCATCTGCCCGTAATCATGGTCACCGCTCAGGAAGAACGCGCGCTGCATGTACAGGCTTTGCAAAGCGGCGTTGTCGACTATATCCAGAAGCCGGTTGATTTTGCCATTCTGAGCGCGCGTATCCGAGCCGCTCTGTTGGAACGCCGCATTCAGAACAAGCTGGTGGAGGCCAATGCTCGGCTGGAGGCTATCGTCGCCACGCGCACGCGGCAGCTGGAAGTGAAGAATGAGTATCTGACCGCTGTTCTGGATAACGCCAAGGACGGAATCATCGGTTGTGATGAAAACGGGCTGCCGGCGATCTTCAACAGAAAGGCCAGCGAGATGCTCGGCATCGAAAATTCGCTAAGCATGTTGATGCCCTATCTGACAACCAATGAAATGTTCCAGTCCGACGGCTCAACCCCACTGGGGCCGGAGTCAAACCCGTTGCGGGCGGCCTTCGAGAATGAAACGCTCGAGGAATCCGACATCATTCTGGAGCGCTACGGCTCTAACCCGCGCATGGTCAATGCGACGGGCAGTGCGGTGCATGACAAGTCGGGTCTGAAGATCGGGGCCGTCATCTCTCTGCGCGATGTAACCGAGCAACAGAAGCTGGAAAAGCAGGTCAATCAAATCCGCCAGCGCTATGAGAAAATGCTCGATAGCGTGCCCATGCCGCTGCATATAACTGATATGAATGGCATGATCCTCGAGGCTAATGATCTATGGCTGGAAGCCTTCGGCTATGATCGCAAACAGGTTCAAGGATCTTATCTTGGCGACTATCTGACGACGCAGTTCAAGCATCTGGCCTCCGAGCCAGTGCGTGCTGCCATGATCAATATGGGGCACACCCAAGATGTCAAATGCCAGATCAGGCATGCGGACGGAAGGGAAATCAATGCTTCTGTTGTCAGTCAGGCCGTTTATGATGAAAAGGGAGATCTCAACCAGATCGTGGAATATATCACCAAGATCGATGCTTAGCTGAGAGTGGTTCTGATCAAGACTCTGTCGGCTTAGGACTGGTTGAAGAGCATATTCTGGTCCAGCAGGTAACGGATGAAGAGCGGCAGGCTGGCGCCACCCAGCGCCCTTGCCGGGCTCCCCAATGTGCCCTCAAGCACCACCGGCAGGTCAATGCCTTTCCAGCCCTGTTCGCTGATTGCATCGCGCACCTTTTCGACCAGACTTTCGCGTACGGCAGCAGGCATGGTGCCATCCAGAATGGCCACCTCAAAATCGATGATGGCGGTCGCCGAAGCGATGGCAAGGGCGATATAATGGGCGGCCTTGTTCAGCCATTCCTCAAGCACATCCCCCAGATCCGACCAGTCGTAGGAGTGTTGTTGCAGCAGGGACGGGTCTATGCCCTTCTCCTTGAGCATCTCTTCAAGAAAAAACAGCGATGCAAAGTCGATCAGCTGCTTCTTTTCGCCGTCCGGGCCGGGCATCGGCATCGAGGCCAGAGCGCCTGCATTCTGGGTGCGGCCCGCATAGATGGAATTGTTAAGGGCAACCCCGCCTCCCACAAAGGTCCCCACGAAGATATAGAGTGAGTCGCTAAAGGCCATGCCGCGCCCGAAGGCAACCTCGGCGCAGCAGGCCGCAGTGCAATCATTCTGCGTGAAGGCATTGAGTCCCGTTGCGGCTTCCAGCTCATTGGCCACATCGAACTGCTTCCAGACTTCCATGGTGCCGGGAGAAACGCCCACCTTGTCTTCCCAGTCCCATAGATGGAAGGGCAGGGCGATGCCAATGCCCGCGATCTTGTCCTGCTGGTCAGCATCGATCTTCTGGCTCATTTCGCGAATGCCCTGTGTGGCAAAAGCCATCACCAGATCTGGCATCGGATAGGAATAGGTGATGCGATTTGTTGCTCGCGTCTGCCCGGCAAAATCGATCAGGATCAGATCTGCACTGCGGCGCCCTATCTTGAGGCCGAAAGAAAATACGCCGTCGGGATTGAGCCGCATGGGAATGGAGGGCTGGCCGACGCGCCCGCGAATGGGTTCTCCACGCAGCAGCAGGCCGTCTTTCTCCAATTCTCCGATAATGACAGAAACAGCTTGGGCGGAGAGGCCGGAACGGCGCGTGATTTCTGATTTGGCCAAAGCGCCATGACGTTGGATCAGAGATAGAACGAGCCGTTCATTATAGGCGCGGACTTTCTTCTGGTTGAACCCAAAAGAGCCATCGCTGCCAGATCCTGCGCGTGTCCCCTTTTTGGCCATTCTTCCGCGTCCTTCCCTTGAGTTTGATCTCTTCTCGCTGACAAAAGAAGACCGGCGCACCATGCGCATGCATAGGAATCAAGTGGGCTGATCAAGCCCGACCCTATAGCGCGGGGGCTTGCGGCGGCTATGAAGCAGATCAAAAAATAACTTTGATGGAATTAATCAGTTTGAGGAGACAAAAATCAACAGTTTTATGACATCTTCCCATGCTCATCGGTGACCAAATAGTCCAAAATTAATCATGAATGCCAAAATATCTTGCGATTTCGGTAATTTAATTAATACATCAAATAGAAGTAATAATTGAAATATTGCCGTATTATGACGGTGAAAAGCGCAAAAGAGCTATTTTTCATCCGCAAATTTACCGAAATTCGACAAATTGATTGATGTGAATCAAATATTTTCCTTTAATAATTCACTTAAATAGATTTATTATCTCGCAGAACGTTGGTCATGCGTGGCCGGACCCTGACAATAGGCAAAAGCAATTGCGGTCTTATGGCGTTCAGGTTGGAGTATTCGGAGGAAATGATGCAGTTCAAGGAATCGGCTATCCGTGTCGGAGGGCAGGCGCTCGACAAGAGTGACGCTATCGCGAAAGTAGGCGAACTGTTGGTCAAATCCGGCAATATCGAACCGGGTTACATCAAGAGCATGCTCGCCCGCGAAGAGGTCGCCAATACCTATCTGGGCAATGGTATTGCAATCCCCCATGGCATCCCCAAAGATCGCGAATTGATCAAGGAAACAGGCGTTGCCGTGCTGCAGCTGCCTGAAGGCGTGATCTGGAATAATGATGAGCGGGTGCATCTGGTGGTCGGCATTGCTGCCAAATCAGACGAACATCTGACCATCCTTTCCAATCTGACCGATGTGCTGGACGATGCTGAAGAAGCCAAGCGTTTGGCTACCACGAAAAATGCGGGCGATATTGCGCGCCGCCTGTCCGGTGGGCAGGACACCGCAGTTGATGCGCAGGACGAAGACGCTCCTGAGGAACACGAGCTGGGCTTTGAGCATGTAGTCACGAGCCCCCACGGGCTGCATGCTCGCCCGGCGACTGCCCTTGTTGATCTGTCCAAGACCTTCCAGTCCAGTATTCTGGTGCGCAACGGCAACAAGGTCGGCGACGCCAAAAGCCTGATTGGTCTGCTCAAGCTGGGTATCGACAATGGCGCGACGATCCGCATCAGTGCGGACGGGCCGGACGCGGAAAAAGCCCTCGAAGCCATTTTCAATGCCTTTGCAGAAGGGCTGGAAGATGAAGACGAAGCCGCTGCTGAAGCTGCCGCGGATCACTCTGGTTCAACAGAGGTTTCCACCTATGAAGGCGCGGCCATTGCCGGCATTTCTGCTTCTCCGGGCATCGCGCTGGGGCCGGTTTGCCAGTTGAAACGCGGACGCATCGTGGTCTCTGAAAAAGCCGAAGGGTCTAGCGAAGATGAAAGCGCACGTCTCGATCAGGCGCTTGCTACGGCCAAGGCCGAATTGGCAGCACTGCATGATGATATGCTGGCCAAACAAGGCGCCGCAAAAGCCGCCATCTTCAAGGCGCAAGGCGAATTTCTCGAAGATCCTGAACTGCTGGGCAAAGCACGCGAAGGAATTGCAGCTGGCGCCAGCGCTGGTTGGGCATGGAAACAGAGCTTTGAAGACCATGCTGCAGCGCTCGCTGCCATGCAGGATGAAATTCTCGCAGCACGCGCTCTGGATCTGCGCGATGTCGGACGGCGTTTGCTTAAATTGCTGGCCGACAAAGTGGAAGATGATCCCGACCTGCCCGACAGCCCGATCGTCCTTGTGGCAGATGATTTGACCCCGTCTGACACTGCCGGGCTTGATCCCGAATTGGTGCTGGGACTTTGCACCGCCTCTGGCGGTCCGACCTCGCACACGGCCATCATCGCCCGCAGTCTGGATATTCCCGCCGTGGTTGGCGCCGGAGAGACATGTCTGGCGCTTAAGGATGGGGCCGCCGTCATTCTGGATGGTTCCTCAGGTGTTCTGGTTTCCGAGCCGACAGACAATGACACCGAGCAAGCCAAGGCAGCCAAAGAGGCCTATACGCGTCAGGCTGAAGCCGAGCAGAATGCCTGCTATCAACCGGCCATCATGAGCGATGGCCACCGTATCGAGGTTGTTGCCAATATTGGCAATGTAGAAGAAGCAAATGCCGCCGTGGTGGCTGGTGGGGAAGGTGTCGGGTTGCTTCGAACGGAATTCCAGTTCTTGCAGCGCGACACCGAGCCGACCGAAGATGAGCAATATGAAGCCATCACCGCCATGATCAAGGCCATGAACGGTCTGCCGATGATCATTCGCACGCTGGATATCGGTGGCGACAAGGATGTGCCTTATCTCTCCACACCGGAAGAGATGAACCCGTTCCTCGGTGTGCGCGGCATTCGCCTGTGCCTGCTGCGAGACGATATCTTCCGCACGCAGCTTCGGGCCATCTTCCGCGCTTCCGCGCATGGACCGATCCGCATCATGTATCCGATGATTTCATCCATGGATGAATTGCGGGTTGCCAAGACCATCACCGAGGAAGTGCGTAAGGAAGTCGGCGCCGATCCGGTTGAAATCGGCATGATGATCGAGATTCCGTCTGCCGTGATGATGGCCGAAGACTTTGCCCGCGAGGTGGATTTCTTCTCCATCGGCACCAACGATCTGACGCAATATGCGCTTGCCATGGACCGGATGCATCCGCAATTGGCCAAGATGGCTGATGGCCTGAACCCTGCGGTTCTGCGCCTGATCCGCAAGACGGTGGAAGCGGCTGATACTGCGGGCATCTGGGTTGGCGCCTGTGGCGGCATCGCTGGCGATCCGCTCGGAGCGAAGATCCTTGCCGGTCTCGGCGTGCATGAGCTCAGCGTCAGCATTCCGGCCATCGCATCGGTCAAGGCCAAGGTGCGTAGCCTTTCCATGGCTGAGGCCAAGGCATTTGCCCAGAGGGCGTTGGCTTGCACAGAGGCATCAGAGGTTCGCGCGCTGAAATAGCCCGACCGTTGCAAAGAGACTATCCCGCCAGTGGTTTTCACCGGCGGGGCCTTATCCCGAACCGAACAGACTAGCATTTTCAGCCGAAATTCGGCCGACATCCGTCAGGGGAAAAACGTCATGAGTGTAGGGGCAAAAATCGCTACAGTGACCCTCAATCCGGCGATTGACCAAACCATCCAGATCCCGAACTTCGCCATGGGCGAGGTGAACCGAGTGGCCCGCGAGCAGTCCGATGCTGGCGGCAAAGGGGTCAACGTGGCCAGCTTTCTCGCCCAGTTCGGGCACAAGATCGCCGTCACTGGATTTTTGGGCAAGGACAATGCCCATCCCTTCGAACAGCTGTTTGGCCGCCTGGATATTGATGACCACTTTGTTCGGCTGGCAGGGGCGACCCGCGTCAACATCAAGATCGTTGATCCTGACAAACAGGAAATCACCGATATCAACGCCCCCGGCCTCACGAATTGCGCTGAAGGCCTTGCTGCTCTGGAAGCGGAGATTGATCAGTTGGCGGCCAACGGCACGGAGCAGTTTGTACTTGCAGGCAGCCTGCCTGCCGGTTTGCCCCAGACCATCTATCGCGATCTGATCAGCCACCTCAAAGGGCTTGGCAAGGATGTCATTCTGGACGCGAGCGGACCTTCTTTCGCCGCCGCTCTTGAGGCCGGACCGGACATCATCAAGCCCAATGTGGACGAACTGTCCGAACTGGTTGGTCGCAAGCTTACAAGCCACGAAGAGATCATCAGTGCAGCGCGCACCGTAACGGGTGGCCGGGTTGGCCTCATTGTTGTCTCCATGGGTGCAGACGGGGCTTTGTTTATCACTGAAGAAGACGTGCTGCATGCCATGCCGAAAGGCGCTGTGGTCAAGAGCACGGTTGGCGCAGGCGACGCGATGGTCGCCGGCATTTTACACAGCCGGTCGGAAGGGCTGCCGCTTGCGGATCTTGCCCGTCTGGCAACCGGCTTTTCTCTGGGGGCTCTGGGAGAGATCGGCCTCATTTGCCCGCGCAGGAAGTCATCAAGGCCTTCGCTGCCGATGTGGTCATAGAGAAATTGTGAGGTCCGAGAGGAGAAAGGAAGAGCAATGGCAACAATTGTAGGTGTGTCCGCCAGTGCGGAAAGCCGGGCACATACCCTGATGGCGGCCGAAGCCTTGCGCAAGGTTGCCAGTGATCAAGGACATGACGTTCTGGTGGAATGTCGCGCTCCTGATGAAATTACCTCTCCTCTGAAGGAAGAGGAAATCGCCAAGGCGGATCTGGTGATCCTGGCAATTGACGAAGAAATCGATCCGACCCCCTTCAAGGGTCTGACCATTTACAAGACAACCACGAGCCTGGCCATTCGGGATACAGCTGGAGTATTGGCCAAGGCTTTCAAAGCTGCGGGGCTACCCGAGCAAACAAGTTGTGACCAGCATAAGGAGGAAGCCGTGTCCACATCTGATGAGTCCAAAAAGCGCATTGTCGCTGTCACGTCCTGCCCAACGGGCATCGCTCACACCTTCATGGCCGCCGATGCCCTGAAGAAAAAGGCGACCGCTGCAGGTCACGAAATCAAGGTTGAAACCCAAGGTTCTGTCGGGGCCAAGGATCAGCTGACCCCTGAAGATATTGCTGCAGCCGATGTGGTGATCATCTCCGCTGATACCCATGTGGATGAAAGCCGCTTTGCTGGCAAGCCGATCTATCGCTCATCCGTTGGTGCCGCCGTGAAAGACGCCGCTGGCGTGATCGCCTCTGCTTTCAGCGAAGCCGAAACAGCCGCTCCGGCAGCTGGTGCAGGCGCTCAGGGTGGCGAGAAAATGCAGTCACTTGAAGAGGCCAAGGCAGCCCTTAAGGCCAGCCGGTCTGGCCCATACAAGCATCTGCTGACCGGTGTGTCCTACATGTTGCCGGTGGTTGTGGCCGGTGGTCTGTTGATCGCCCTGTCCTTTGTCTTCGGCATTGAGGCCTTCAAGGAAGAAGGCACATTGGCTGCAGCCCTGATGACCATTGGTGGCGGCGCTGCCTTCAAACTGATGGTTCCGGTTCTGGCCGGTTTCATGGCCTATTCCATTGCCGACCGCCCCGGCCTTACGCCAGGCCTCATCGGTGGCCTTCTGGCTGTCAATCTTGGCGCTGGTTTCCTTGGTGGCATTCTGGCCGGTTTCCTTGCCGGTTATGTGGCCCTGTGGCTACGTGACAATATCAAGCTGCCCCAATCCCTTGAGGGATTGATGCCGGTGCTTGTGCTGCCATTGCTGTCGACTGCCATTGTCGGCCTCTTGATGGTCTATGTGATCGGTGAGCCTGTTCGCTACATCAACGAAAGCCTGACCGCCATGCTGCAGGGCATGGGCCAGACCAACGCCGTAATCCTTGGTCTTGTTCTGGGTGCCATGATGGCCTTTGACATGGGTGGTCCTGTCAACAAGGCGGCTTATGCCTTCTCTGTTGGCCTTCTGACCAGCGATACCTTCGGCCCGATGGCTGCGGTTATGGCTGCTGGCATGACGCCGCCACTTGGCCTGTCCATCGCGACCTTCATCGCCAAGAACCGCTTCACGAAAGAAGAGCATGAAGCCGGTAAGGCAGCCTTTGTGCTGGGCCTTTCCTTCATCACAGAAGGTGCGATCCCTTACGCAGCCAAAGACCCTCTGCGTGTGATCCCGTCCATCATGGTTGGGTCCGCTCTGACCGGTGCGCTGTCCATGTATTTCGGTTGCGGTCTGCGCGCGCCTCATGGTGGTGCCTTCGTGCTGGCCATTCCGAATGCTGTTAGCAACCTGCCTATGTATATCCTGTCCATCCTCATCGGCACGGCCGTTACCACAGCGCTTCTGGTTATCCTCAAGCGTCCGGTAAATGAGGTACCACAGACAGTGGCTGCCGAATAAGAAAAGCAGATGCCAGATTCTCACAAAAGTCCCCCTCTACTGATCCGGCATCAATAATAGCAGACTGGCACGCTCGTACTACGGGCGTGCTTTTTTGTTTGTCCCGCGTGGTGTCTGCAATATGGGCAAGCTTGTCTCTGCCCCGTGGAGCGCCTTATAGTCAGTCTGCCGGGGACATGGCTCCCTCGCGCCCGGATATTGAGAAAGGCTTTTTTGATGACGTCGACGCAAAAACCTCTGATCGGACCCAAAACCCGCCTGTGCATGTCGCTGTCTGCCCGACCCAGCCCGTTCGGTACGCGCTTTCACAACAAGATGTATGAAGAGCTCGGGCTTGATTTCGTCTATAAGGCCTTCTCGACAACAGACCTGCCCGCCGCCATCGGTGGCGTAAGGGCGCTTGGCATCCGGGGCTGTGCCATCTCTATGCCCTTCAAGGAAGCTGTGATCCCTCTGCTCGACACATTGGAACAATCCGCCAGTGCGATTGATAGCGTCAATACCATCGTCAATGATGACGGGCATCTGACCGGCTACAACACCGATTATATCGCCATTTATGATCTTCTCGCCGCAGCAAAGATCGATCCGGCAACGCCGTTTCTTCTGCGCGGGTCAGGTGGAATGGCAAAGGCCGTTGCGGCTGCGCTCAAAAATAGTGGCCATGAGAAAGGCACCATCGTTGCCCGCAACGAGAAGACCGGCCCTGCGCTTGCCGATCTTTATGGCTTCGACTGGGCTCCGACGACAGAAGGTCTGACGGCGCCGCTCATCATCAATGTTACCCCCATGGGCATGCAGGGGCCGGAAGCCGATATGCTGGCCTTTGACGAAGAGATCATCAAGGCATCCGACTATGTCTTCGACGTGGTGGCTATGCCCGCTGAAACACCCCTGATGCAGACCGCAGAAAAGCATGGCAAGACATGCATATCCGGTGCAGAGGTCATCGTGTTGCAGGCTGTTGAACAGTTCGAACTCTATACGGGTATTCGCCCGGATCGCGCCCTGATTGACAAGGCTTCGGCATTTTCTCATGCAGTTGCCAGAGAAGAGCGACTTCAAAGCCTTAAATAGGTCGCTTTGCTCCATTGTCATGCGCCTGACAGCTGGGCTAGCGTCTTAGCCAGCAGTAACACGGCTTGGCGTGCTTCTCGGTGGAAGTGATGCAATTTATATGATGCCAATGTGAGCGCATCCTTGCGCATTTTCTGCATCACTGCGAAGGGGGCTGAGAAATCTCCAATGGCACCCGGCAAACGCAAGTGGTGAGAAAATCAGCAGTTTCTGCTATTTAAAAATAGCAGAAACAAGCCATATATGAGAGGTCTTTGCTATCCTTTACGCGAATGGAAGTAAAGAGTTGGGAGTGTTTGGTTGCATCGAACTGTTCTCAAGACCCAGCACAAAGGAGACATCGGGAATCTTGGAAAAACTATTTGCCATGATCTCGGTAAAACCGTAGCTTGCATCTGACTGGTGTGTGGTATACTTGATACTAACACTGGAATCGGAATTCTCGATTTAGAAAAACTCTTGAAACTGAGTGTGACACAATTGGAAGAAATCGAAAGGCCTCCGTCCTTATCCGATATTGCGACGGAAAAACTAAGAGCCGCTATCAGTGAGGGCGAATTCGCTCTTGGTGAAGCCTTGTCGGAGCAAAAGCTTGCTGATCGGTTGAATATCAGCAAAACACCTATCCGCCATGCCTTGGCTCAGATGAAAGTGGAAGGTCTGGTTGATGTGATTCCCCAGAAGGGGACTTTTGTGTTCACATTGAGCGGAACCGATCTGGAGCGCTTTTCCGAATATCGCCACATCTTGGAAACAGCCGCTTTGCGTTTGGCTTTTGAACGCAATCGTGATGGGCTCGTTTCCGAATTGGCAAGCATCTGGGAGAAGATGGAAGAAGCCAAGAAAATAGACAAGCGCTCTCACTATCTTGATCTTGATTTACAGTTCCACAGAGCCATGTTCGAGCTTTGTGATAACCATTATCTTTCTGAAAGCTACCGCCTGATTGAAGCCAAGGTTTCTGCAATCCGGACTTATCTGGGACGAGATCGCATCCAGACCACAAAGAGCTTTGAAGAGCATGGCGAAATGATCGAAGTCCTGCGCGATGGCAAGATCGAAGCGGCTATCAATATCCTCGATTTCCATATCGGGCGTTATCACCGCACCTTCAGTAGGGACGTTCCCGATATTACCCAGACAAAGGCCGTTTGAGCGCATGGCGCCGAGCGGAGAATTCCAGTCATAAGAAAAGGCCGTTCCCACCAAGAGAGAACGGCCTTTCTTTTTGATATCGTTAGCAGATGCGATGGCCGCAACCGCCAGCGATATGTAATGTCAGGCGCACTTATGCAGCATCGTAACCGGTTTTAAACGCCAGTTCGACCTTGCCATCATAATAGATCTTGATGTCGGCATTTTCTTCAAGCGGTTTGCAAGGAATGATGCCGCCGGTAGAAATCCACTGACCAGCCTTCGGACGGAAGCCATATTTCATGGCAACAACGATGAAGTCACGGGCAACTTCATCGGCAGGGCCAACCAGATCGGACGTGGTGCCTTCTGCGATGACGGTACCGTTTTGTTCGGTTTTCATGACTTCGCCATTCCATTTGGTGTCAGCCGTATAAGCATGTTCAGGGCCAAGCACCAAGCAGCCTGAGCCGCAACGGTCGGAGACGATAGCCGGAACGCCAAAGTCGCCGCCATTGGTGAGAGCGCCTGAAGGCATTTCGGAACTGACACACCAGACATCGAACAGATCGGTAAGCGGAGCCGCAGCCACAGCATCCATGCCTTTTTCCAAATAGCTTTCTGCCTTGGCAGAAATGCGCAGGGCGATTTCACCTTCGGACGTGATGCTCAGGGTCTTGAAGCCCGGTACCAGTTTATCAGCGGCTACGATTTCCTTTTCATGCATAGGCGCAAAGAAGATTTCGTCGATGCCAAGGGCCTTCTGGGCTGGGGGGGTGGAGCCACCCACTTTCCAGGCAGCGCCGTAGCCAGAATCTTTTTCAACGACAGCTTTAACGCGGGCATAAGCTTCTGGCAGGGAAGCTGGCATCATTTCGGCCGTAAGGGTTACGGTCTCAAGCGGAGTGATTACAGTGCGAACGTAAGCGGACATGGTTTTATCCTGTTGTGAGATAGAATATGAGCCGCATATCCAACCTTGGAATCTGCGGTGTTCAGCGTACGGTCTGGTCCGGCGCGGGGCTGGACCAGAAGGATTGTGTCAGTATTCGCCTTCTTGAACCGGGCTCCAGACAGCTTTATCGATGGCGCCACCCGGATGCATGATGACTTTGGCTGCAATGGCGTGGGCCATGCGGGCGGCTTCATCAACGCTTTTATCCTGAATGCGCATGCCGATATAGCCAGCGGCAAAAGAATCGCCTGCACCCGTGGTATCGACTGGCTTCAGTTTGGCAGGAGGAGCAACTTCCATGCGGCCTTCGTCATTGACGATGATGCAGCTGTTGTCGCCGCCCTTGATGATGGCTTCGCCAGCCCCCCAGCCGCGCCATGCGTCAGCAATCTTGTCGGCGTCGCTTTCTTCCCAGAGAGCGGCGTGGTCTTCGCAGCCCACCAGGGCATAGTCAGTCACGCCAGCGGCCTTGCTGAAGACTGCGCGGCATTTATCTCTGTCTGGCCACAGGGCAGGGCGGAAGTTGGGGTCAAACGCAACCTTCACCTTGCCTTTGAGCGAGGCCAGAGCTGCGAGTAGATTGTCGCGCTGGGCATCGTCCAGAATAGCCAGCGTGATGCCAGAGAAATAGACCATATTGAAGTCGCCAAGCAGCGCGGCAATCTTTTCGACAGACCAGCCGCCAAACATCAGCTTGGCAGCTGCATCATTACGCCAGTAATGGAAGAAACGCTCGCCGGTTTCATCATTCTCGATCATATAAAGGCCGGGGTTTTTGCCTTCAACCAGAGTGATGTGATCCACCTTGATGCCTTCGCTGACAAATTTCTCACGCATGCTCTGGCTCTGCATGTCCGAACCAAGGCCGGTAATATAGGAAACTTCAGCCTTGGGAGAAAATTGCCGCACCAGATAGGTGGCAGTATTAAAGGTGTCGCCGGCGAAAGCCTGACGGAAGACCTTTGTTCCTTCGGCAAATCCTTCGACGCCTTTGGCTGGCGACAGTTCGATCATGCACTCGCCAATGGAGGCAATCTTAAGCTGCTCGGTCATGCGTTTACTCCTTGCTTTGCTCCTCTGGCATAAGGGGAGCCAGAAAGCGTGTTTGAATGGTGCCGGTTTGCTTCTTGTGGCATGCGCCCTGAGGGCGAATTCTGGTGCGCGCAAGAGGGAGCGACCCCTCTCGATCTGGCAGTTTGTCGGCCCTCACAGGGCGATGTCTTGAGAGCCGCGCCATGCTGTTGATTCTGTCCCGGATAGAGGGACGGCAAGTTATTTGAAAATAACTTGATGCCGCATTGGAATGGGCCAACAGTCCGCTCTGGTATGCAAAGGCACCTGCCGGTCTTTTGGGCTGCGGTGCAATCACGCGCGCTGTTGGCAAATAATTGGGAAAAATGAGACGCTGCAGGGGAATGAGAAGCAAGAAAAAACTGCGCCAATTTGTCGCGATAGTCTTCAGACATACTGCGGCCGCCGCATGTGTTCAAGAGTAGGGTTGGCCGCGTAAACATTCATTCGCCTCAGTGTTTTCTGCTTTTATTGTAATGGCTTATCTGGGCCTGGCTGCGTGTCTCATGATGTGTTGACTAAGGGGATGACCGTGCGTGCGGATTGCGAAGATTTTGTGGTCGACATGCACTGTTGGTCGAAGACAAAATGCGTGCGCTCATCGCTCTGAAAGCCTCCCTCGATGCATTGTTATGATTAGATTGAGATCCCGAAAAGTACAATATTGTTGAGGATGCGACATTTGGTCATTCGGTTTGATGCGTATCTGGTCCAGATGTTTCTTGCAAGGCCTGGTTTGGCACCACAACAGCTCGTGTCTGCCTTGTTTCAGGTTGATTTCCCTTCCTGAACCGATCAGGAGAACAGGTGAATTTTTGCTCTGCAAAATTTTGCCATTTCCTATTTTGGGGGCTAATGGCACTGGAGCAGGAGGCATTTTCCACCGAAAATATGCGTCTTTTGTCGAGGTTTTTATCGGAAAATAAGTATTAAAACGTAGTATTATTGAGATCTGCTGTACCAGATACTGAATGTTAGATTTAATATTTGACGAAACAAAAATCTCTTCATAGGATCGGGCCAGGAGGAAAATATGGCACATTTGGGAGGACCGGCCTACTATGGCGAGTTCGGTAAACGGACTCTTATGGCTGGGACGCAGACATTGCTGAGAGGACTGACCATTCTGGAGCTTGTTGGCGACGGAGTGGCAAGTGTCAAAGGCCTGTCGGACAGATTGCAGGTGCCGCGTAGCACGATTACGCGCATGATCCACAACCTGGTGACGGAAGGCTATCTCTACCACATTCCCGAAAAAGGCTATTTCCTGGGTGCGCGCTTGGTCGATCTTGGCGATCGCGCCCGTGAGCAGCGCCCGCTGGCTGGCATTGCCCGGCCCTTTCTTGAGGCCTTGTCTGCGGAGGTGCTCGATACCATTCATCTTGCCGTGCCAACCAATGATGGTGCGATCATATATCTGGACAAGATCAACGGCAGCCGCGGTTTCCAGATGCGGTCTCGCGTCGGTCTGACCATGCCAATGGCCTTTACCGGACTTGGCAAGGCCATTTTGATGACCATGGACACAGATGAGTGGACGGAACTCTATGACTTCACGTCAAGTCAGACGCATTTGAAGCAGGGATGGCCCGAGCTGAAAAGCTATCCTGAGTTCTTCTCCGATCTGTCGCTCTCCAAGGAGCAGGGCTATACCTTTGATGATGAAGAGAACGAAATCGGCATTCGCTGCGTGGCAGCGCCCGTCTTTGCCGATGGCAACAGAGCTGTTGCTTCCATTTCTATTTCCAGCACACTCAATTTCATGCCTCGGGAGCGGATCAACCTGCTCGGGCCGGTGATTGTGAGATGTGCTCAGAAGATTTCACGGGAACTCGGTTGGAGTAATGAAAGATGAGTCTCTTGATCGCACTTGATTGGGGCACGTCCAGTTTGCGTGCCTATTTGATGGAAGACGGCAAAGTTCTGGACCAGCGGCACAGTCCGTATGGCATCCAGCATCTTCCAGAGCCTGGTGGTGTAAAGGGATATGAGGCCGCGTTTGAGAGCATTTGTGGCGATTGGCGCAAGCAGTATCCGGATGTTTCGGTGGTGACCGGTGGTATGGTTGGATCTGCTCAGGGTTGGGCCGAGGCGCCTTATGTGCGGTGCCCCGCCGATCTGAGCGATCTGGCCAAGAAGGCCGGTCAGGCAACTTTGCCCGATGGTGGCACGCTTCATATCGTTCCGGGCGTTCTGCTTGATGATCCGGATCTTGCTCCGGACGTGATCCGCGGTGAGGAAATCCAGATCGCTGGCGCGCTAATCGATCATGATGACTGGTGGCAGGCTTCCCGCATTCTGCTGCCGGGCACCCACTCCAAATGGGTCACGATGAATGGCGGCAAGCTGGAAAGCTTCTCTACCTATATGACGGGTGAAATTTTCGCCGTCCTGTGTGATCACTCCATTCTGGGGCGCCTGATGCCGGAAGAGAAGGCATCCAAAGAAGAAGCCGACAAGGCGTTCGATCTTGGCCTTTCCGTCGCCAAACATGGCGGGGCGGGGGATCTGACTCATCAGCTTTTTGCCACGCGCACCATGGGGCTGACCGAACGCATGCCCAAGGAAGCGCTCAGCAACTATATGTCCGGTCTGTTGATCGGTAATGAACTCACCTCGGCCACCCGCGAGTTGCAGGACGATGCCTCTTTGCCACTGATCATGATCGGTGATGGCGCCCTGTGTGATCTCTACAAGCGGGCTCTGGCCAGCTTCGGCCTTGAATGCGCAGCGCAGTTCGACAACACGGCGCATATCGGGCTTTGGAATTTCGCAGAAACAAGTGGCCTGATTTAAAGCGGACAACTGGTATCGGCGGTTTCTTAAACTAATCTGCTATAGCAGATCTGAAATATAAATATTGAAGGGCAAGAAGATGAAAGCACTTGTATATGCCGGCCCCAATAAAGTTGAGGTCAGGGACGTTCCTGAACCACAGGCGCGTGAAGGCGCTGTGAAGGTGAAGATGCTTTACTGCGGTCTGTGCGGCAGTGATATCGGCATCTATTCCGGCAAGCATCCAAGAGCGAAAGCGCCACTTATTCTCGGTCACGAGTTTGTCGGCATTGTCGAAACTGCCGCTGAAGGCAGCAAATTTGCTGTTGGTGATCATGTAACGGCTTATCCGCTGATCTCTTGCGGCGAATGCTACCCTTGCAAAAACGGCACACCCCATGTCTGCCAGACCCTGCGTCTGCTGGGCATCGACACCGATGGCGCCATGGCTGACCATTGCTGGGTTGACGAAGACGTTCTGGTCAAGGTGCCAGAAGGAACCTCCGACAAGCTCGCTGCCCTGGCTGAGCCTCTGGCTGTTGTTGTGCGCACGCTGCATCAGGCCAAATTCAAGACCCTTGATCGCTGCGTTGTCATGGGCGCCGGCCCGATAGGCATTCTCACCGCCATCCTGCTCAAGCATTCCGGTGCAGCCCAGATCATTATCTCCGATATTGATGAAGGCCGTTTGGCTCTCTGCAAGGAATTCGGCTTCGATGCCGTCAATGTCCGCGAGACCAACCTGATCGACCATGTCAACAAGGTAACCGACAATGTTGGCGTTGATATCGTCTTTGAATGCTCCGGTGTTGAAAGCGCAGCGCTTGAAGTGACCAAGCTGACGCGCGTTGGCGGCACCATTTGCATGACCGGCGTTCACAAGGCTCCGCATGCCGTTGATCTCATGGACCTGAACTTCAAGGAACAGACCATGGTTGGCAGCCGCGTTTACACCATGCGCGAATTCGCTGACTCCGTGCCGCTTCTGGCCAACATGGCCGAGGATCTGGAGAAAGTCATCTCACAGGTCATTCCGCTGAGCGAAAGCGACAAGATTTTCGACATGGTTGCAGATCCTTCCCTGCGCACCGTCAAGATCCTTGTTGACTGCCAAGCCTGAGCCTGAGGAAAGCACTATGTACAAGCTGGATCTATCCGGAAAAAAAGCCATCGTAACCGGTGGTACCCGTGGCCTCGGGCTCGGCATGGCCGAAGGCCTGCTGGAAGCGGGCGCCGAAGTTCTGATTGTTGGGTCAAGTGAAAAGGCTGCCGAAGTGGCAGCCACCCTCAACAAGGACGGCGCCAAATGCCATGGCCTCGCCATCGACCTTGCCGATGCGGCCTCCCGCGCGGAAGGCTTTGACAAGGCCGTCAGCATGCTGGGCGGAGAGCTGGACATTCTGGTTAACTGCGCCGGCGTTCAGAGCCGCCATGCGTCCGAGGAATTTCCTCTGGAAGACTGGCAGTGGGTTCTTGAGGTCAACCTCAACGCCGTGTTCGATTTCTGTCAACGCGCAGCCAACGTCATGCTGCCAAAAGGCAAGGGCAAGATCATCAATATTGCCTCTCTGCTTTCCTTCTTTGGTGGCTTCACGGTTCCTGCCTATGCCGCATCCAAAGGTGGCGTGATGCAGTTGACCAAAGCCCTGTCCAACGAATGGGCAAGCAAGGGCATCAACGTCAACGCATTGGCTCCGGGCTATATGGCCACGGACATGAATACCGCTCTTCTGGCCGATGAAGGCCGAAACGCAGAAATCACCGCACGTATTCCGGCTAAACGCTGGGGCAATGGAGAGGACATGAAAGGTCCCCTCGTGTTCCTGGCTTCCCCCGCATCCGACTACGTGCACGGTGTCACATTACCGGTAGACGGCGGCTATCTGGGCCGCTAACCGAAGGAGTTCTCAAATGAAAATCGTCATTACCGATCTTGATCATGCTGATCAGAATATGGAGCGGGATGTTTTTGCCAAGGCAGGTATGGAATTCGACCTTCTGGAATGCAAAACCGAAGACGACCTGATCAACCAGATCAAGGGCTATAACATCGCTCTGAACCAGTATGCACCATTCACCAAACGCGTTTTTGACGCACTGCCCGATCTCAAGCAGATCATCCGTTACGGTGTTGGCGTGAACAATGTGGATCTGGCTGCAGCAAAGGAAGCTGGCGTGCAGGTTTGTAACGTGCCTGACTATGGCATGCATGAGGTCTCCGACCATGCAATCGCTCTGAGCCTCTCGGTCATCCGCAAAGTGCCGAAGATGGACAAGGCTGTGCATGCAGGCGTTTGGGACTTCACGGTTGCCTCTCCGATCCGTCGTTTCTCTGAAACCACTGTCGGTGTTGTCGGTCTTGGTCGTATTGGTCGCCTCTATGCCAAGAAGATGCATGACCTTGGCTTCAACATCGTTGGCTATGACAAATTCTACACGCCAAACGCAGCCGATGGCTCCGATTTCATCAAGGCTGGAACCCTTGATGATGTGATCACACAGGCAGACATTTTTGCTCTCTTCTGCCCGGTCACCGATGAAAACTATCACATGATCGATGAAGCAGCCATCAGCCGCATGAAAGATGGCGTCTATATGGTCAACACCGCACGCGGTGGTCTGATCGATGAAGACGCTCTGGCTGTTGCGCTTAAATCCGGCAAGGTTGCCGGTGCTGCCCTCGACACCACAGAAATCGAACCGTTGCCTGAAAATAGCCCTCTGCGCGCATTGGAAAACTGTCAGTTGACCCCGCACATGGCTTGGTATTCGGAAGATGCTGCCCTGGAACTGAAACGTAAAGTTGCAGAAGAAGCTGTTCGTTTCGCTAAAGGGGAAAGTATTAATTGGGGTTTGGTCCAACTTTGAACCGGACATCAATTTCTATAATTTCGCGATAAACTTCGAGACATTTACCACAGGAGGAAGAAATGTCCATTAAAACACTTACGCTTGCAGCAGTATTGGCTGTAGGCACAATCGTTTCACCAGCTGTTGCTGAAACCCTTCGTTTCTCCAACGTGACATCCGTATCGGGTAAAGACGCTGGCGTTGAGTTCAAACGCATCGTTGAGGAAAAAACCAACGGATCTTTGACTGTCAAACACTTCCCGGATAACCAGCTGGGCAACGACCGCGTGATCACCGAAAGCACCATCTTTGGTGATATCGATATCGGTGTGAGCTCCACGTCTCCGCTGGCTACCCTGTTCCCGGATCTGTATGCATTCGACGCTCCTTTCCTTTTCCTGAGCCCTGAAGATGCATATGCGAAACTGGACGGTGAAACCGGTCAGGCTATCCTGAAAACCCTTGAGAAAAAAGGCCTCAAAGGTCTGGCTTTCTGGGAAAATGGCTTCCGTAACTTCACCAACAGCAAAAAAGCTGTTGCCGAGCCAGCCGATCTGGATGGCATGAAAATCCGCACCATGGAAAACGACGTGCATCTGGCTGCATGGCGCGCTCTTGGTGCCAACCCGACCCCGATGGCTTTCTCCGAGCTGTTCACCGCTCTGCAGCAGGGTACTGTTGACGGTCAGGAAAACCCACTGGGCATCATCGACGGCAACCGCTTCCAGGAAGTGCAGAGCAACTTGTCTCTGACCCAGCATGTTTACACACCATATATCGTGTTCATGAACTTGGATAAATTCAACTCTCTGAGCAAAGAAGAGCAGGACGCTATCACGTCTGCTGCCAAAGAGACCACCACGTTCCAGCGTAACCGCTCCCAGGAACTGGAAAAAGAAATCCTCGTCAGAATCAAGAAAGACGGTGTGACTGTTACCGAGCTGACCCCTGATCAGAAAGCAATGTGGCAGAAGATCATTGTAGATGCCAACATCTACGATCTCGTCAAATCCAAAATGGATCATCCTGAATATATGGATGCTTTGCTGAAGAAATAAGCCTCGTCAGCCGCCAATTGCGAGGACTGGCCATGCCAGCCCTCGTCCACATGTTGCAATCAATGCCGGTCCCGAAGTGGGAAAGACCTTCCGTGCAACATGTATTTTGCGGCCACTGAATTCGGTACTCGAAAGGGACCAAGTAGATGACCATTCTACGCTTTTTGGACAAGTATTTCGAAATTTCAATCAGCGTCTTTCTCCTGCTCTTCATGACCGCCCTTATCGCGGTGCAGGTTTTCATGCGGTATGTGATGGGGGAATCTCTGTCCTGGTCCGAAGAACTGGCGCGATATGTCTTTATCTGGTTGATCTATCTGATGATCAGCTACAGCGCGCGTGAAATGAAGCATATCAAGATCGACGCAGCGCTGGGGCTCTTTCCCCAATCCTGGCAGCGGTGGGTTGTCATTCTGGGCGACCTTCTGTTTCTGGCTTTTGCCCTGTTTATCGTCAAGACCACCTATGAGCTGGTGCTCAAGCAGATGATGCTCGACCAGCGTTCGACCGCTCTGGCTATCCCGTTGTGGATGATCTACGCCGCACCCGGTGTTGGCTTCTTCCTGACTGCCATCAGACAGGTTCAGACCATTATCTGGCGCCTTCGCAATCCTGACAAATCCAACATCGAGGAGTTCTAAGGCATGGTCGCTACAGTTCTCTTTACAAGCCTGGTCCTGTTCCTCATCCTCAATGTCCCTGTAGGCATTGCCATTGGTCTGGCCTCGGCAGCAGCGGCGCTTGCCGCAGAAGCTCTTTCGCCCAACTATATTTCCCAGCAGTTGATTGCCGGTACGGATAGCTTTCCGATCATGGCGATCCCGCTGTTTATTCTTGCCGGTGACCTGATGGGTGCTGGTGGTGTTTCCCGCCGTATCCTCAACGTCGCCAATGTGTTCTTCGGTCGCGTTACCGGTGGACTTGCCATTGTTACTGTCGCTGTCTGCATGTTCTTTGCAGCCGTTTCCGGTTCGGGCCCGGCCACAGTGGCCGCCGTTGGCTCCATGGTCATTCCGACCATGCTGGAAAAAGGCTATTCCAAGTCCTTCACTTTGGCGCTTGTGGCTACAGCTGGTTCGATCGGGGTTATCATCCCCCCCTCCATCCCGATGGTCATCTTCGGCGTTGCAACGGGCACATCGATCTCAAACATGTTCATGGCTGGTATTATTCCAGGCTTCCTGATCGGCTTTGCGCTGATGGGCTGGAGCTACTTCTATGCCAAGAAGGCCGGAATTTCGGGGATTGAGGGCAATTTTGATTGCCGTGTCGCTGCGAAATTGATGTGGGAAGCCAAATGGGCGCTTTTGAACCCGGTCATCATTCTCGGCGGCATCTATGCGGGTATCTTCACCCCGACGGAAGCGGCCGCTGTTGCCGCGGTTTATGCCTTGCTCTGCGGTCTGGTCTTGTATCGTGAGATCAGCTTCTCGCAGCTGCTCAAGACCGTTGCACGCTCCTGTTCCACAACCGGTACGACGATGGTCATTCTGGGTTGTGCAACCGCCTTTGCCAAGATCCTGACCATCGAGCAGATCCCGGTTCAGGTGGCTGACCTGATGACGACGATTTCGGATAACCCGATCATCATTCTCATGATCATCAACGTACTGCTGCTGTTCGTTGGCTGTGTCATGGATACCACGCCAGCCATTCTGGTGCTGTCTCCGATCCTGTTCCCTGTGGCAACCTCCATGGGTGTGGATCCGATCCACTTCGGCATCATCATGGTGGTCAACCTGGCAATCGGGTTCATCACTCCACCTTTGGGTATCAACCTGTTCGTGGCGGCAAGGGTCGGCAACGCCCAGCTCGGCACCGTGGTAAGAGGGATCATACCTTTCGTTGTGATCATGATCATTCTCCTCTTGATCATATCCTACATACCACCCGTCTCGATTGGCATCTTCAGCCTTCTGGGTCGATAACCATCCGGACCTCGCTCTCTCCTGGAGCGAGGTCCACTCTTCCCCAATTTTCTGTGAAAGTGTGAACCATGAACTTTGAACAGTTTGTAGGGCAATGCCCCCTTGTTGCCATTTTGCGCGGTCTGGCTCCTGAAGAAGCCCTTGGTATGGGTCAGACGCTGGTTGATGCCGGCTTTAGCATCATTGAGGTTCCACTCAACTCGCCGCGCCCCTTTGAAAGCATCTCGATCCTGCAGGAAAGTCTTGGCCGCCGCGCATTGATTGGCGCCGGTACGGTTTTGAGCACCGATGCGGTCGATAGCGTGGCTGCTGCGGGGGGCAAGCTGATTGTCATGCCTCACTGCAACACCAAAGTGATTTCCTACGCCAAGTCTCTTGGCCTTTATTGCGTTCCCGGCATTGCAACGCCAACCGAAGCCTTTGCTGCGCTCGATGCTGGTGCGGATGCCCTCAAGCTTTTCCCCGCAGAAAGTGCGGCTCCTGCAGTGGTCAAGGCCATGTTGGCCGTTCTGCCCAAATCCACGCGCATCCTGCCGGTCGGCGGTATCGCACCTGGCACGATGGCGGACTATTGGGCCGCAGGAGCCGCAGGTTTCGGCCTGGGCAGCGCACTCTACAAGGCGGGCATGTCCGTCGATCAGGTTGGCACCAATGCTGCCGCCTTCATCGAGGCAATCAATGCTTTGAAACAGAGCTGACAGCCTGCCGCTTCATTTCCCTCCAGACCCCACACAGGAGAAATTATCAATGGTAAAGATTACAGATGTCGTCGTAAAAGACATCCGCTTTCCAACGTCCAGAAATCTGGACGGTTCTGATGCGATGAATGAAGCGCCGGACTATTCGGCAACCTATGTGATCCTCAAGACAGACAAGGGCGAGGCTCTTTCCGGTCATGGCCTCACCTTCACCAACGGTCGTGGCAACAATCTGGTTGTGGCAGCCGCCGAAACCCTCGCCAAATCTTTCGTCATCGGCAAGGAACTGGACGATATCACGAAGGATTTCGGCACTTTCTGGCATGAGCTGGTCGCCGGGGATTCCCAATTGCGCTGGCTTGGCCCTGAAAAGGGACTTGTTCATCTGGCAACGGCCGCTCTGGTCAATGCCCTATGGGACATGTGGGCCAAATCCGAAGGCAAACCGGTCTGGAAGCTGTTGGCTGACATGACGCCTGAAGAGTTGGTGCGTTGCGTGGACTTCACCTATATCGAAGATGCCATCACCCCGCATGAAGCCCTTGCCATGCTCAAACGCAAGGAAACAGGCAAAGCTGCTCGCGAAGCCGAAATGCACGAGAAAGGCTTCCCGGCCTATTCAACTGCGGCTGGCTGGCTTGGCTATTCCGAAGAAAAAATGCGCCGTCTGGCTCGTGAAGCTGTTGAAGGGGGCTGGACCCACCTTAAACAGAAGGTTGGTGCGGACATCGAACAGGATGTCGAGCGCGCCCGCATTCTGCGCGAAGAGCTGGGCTGGGATCGCCATCTGATGATGGATGCCAACCAGATCTGGGGCGTTGAAGAAGCGATTGCCAATATGCGCCGTCTTGCCGAGTTCGATCCACTCTGGATCGAAGAGCCTACAAGCCCGGATGATATTCTTGGCCACAAGGCAATCAGGGACAGCATCGGCACGATTGGTGTGGCAACCGGTGAGCATGCGCATAACCGTGTCATGTTCAAGCAGTTCTTCCAGGCCGAAGCCTTCGACTTCTGCCAGCTTGATCCGGCGCGCCTTGGTGGCGTCAACGAAGTGCTGGCCGTGTTGCTGATGGCTGCCAAATATGATGTGCCGGTCTGTCCGCATGGTGGCGGCGTTGGCCTGTGCCAATATTCGCTGAATATCGTGCTGTTCGACTATATCGCAGTGAGCGGAAGCCTCGAAAACCGCGTTCTGGAATATGTTGATCATCTGCACGAGAATTTCGAAGAGCCGCTGACCGTCAAGAATGGTCGCTACTTCCCGGGCAGCATGCCCGGCTATGGCGCAACCCTCAAGGCAGATTCGCAAGAGCGGTTCTCCTTCCCTGATGGCGTGGAATGGGCCGAGACGGTTTGATCTCCCCCACTAGACCGATTGAATAAATCCATTCCTGCCTAAAGCAGAACCGCAAAGTTCCTGTCACTTTGCGGTTCTGTGATTTCGGGGCCAAAGATCACTGATTAGGCCCTCCGGTGTGATGCCCTTGCGTGTGGCCGAGAGCCTAGAATGACCAGCCCAGCTTCAGGCTGACGGCGTGGCCGCGCCCCTCATCGCTGAAGCGCCCTTCATACTCGACTTTGGCCTCCAGGTTGTCGCCAATAAAGGCCTGAAAACCGGCGCCCAGCGTTGCCTGCATGTCATCGCGATCAACCGTCAATTTCTGAGCTGCATTGCTGATCGCCGATGACGTGAAACTCTGGGTGAGCGTGTCATCATTAAGCCCGAAGCGCACACCGGCATCCATATAGGGCCGGATGGTGGCGTTTGTCTCTTCGCTCTTGAATGCGGTGCCAAAACGAATATGGGGATGGAGGTCGAACAGGAAGAGGTTGTCCTCCTCCACCTTGATATTGAAGGCCCCACCGCCCGTTTCCTCATAGCCGAAATCATGAATCCAAGACATGTCCAGATCCACCAGCGGCATGAAGAAGAGTGGCCCCAGCTCCAGCTCACGTCCTGCACGCAGACGAGCCGACAGGCCAAAGCTCTTCTGGTCTGAAAGGGAACGCGCCCCGGTTGGTACGATGCGGCTACCCGAAGCGGTGCTGTAGGAAGCGGAAAGCCCTGCCGTTGCCAGCCAAGGTCCCTCGGTATATTTCACCACGCCGCCTGCATGATAGGAGGTGCCGCTGCTGCTCAGGGTCGTACTGCTCATGTCATTGAAATTGACATTGGCCCCAATGCCAAGCCGCCACACATCGCCAAAGGCAACCTGACGCCCCATTGACAGACCCGTCGTATTGGCCGTGCGACCGTCCGAAAAGCTGAGGCTGGTATTGTGATTGACCTTGAACCAGTTGCATTCGGCTTCGCTGATGGCGGCATAAGAGCCTTCGCTTGTGCCGCAACTGTGCAAGTTGCTCAGATGGGCGACGCCATTGTCATGCTGGCCGATGGTCTGCCCGAAATGTTTGGTGGCATCCAGTGAATCGGTCAGCATGTCGCTGACGGCTTCGGTGGACGTCTGCTTTGCCGTAAAGAGCAGGAAGTCATAAAGACCCTGATCATCGATGGCTCCGCCTTGCATCCAGTCCTGCACCTTGGCATCCATGGTCTGGGCAATTGTCAGGCTGTTGCCGCTCAATCCCGCATCAAGGAAGCTGGCCTTGACCCCCGTCAGCACCACCTCGCGGCCACTATCGGACAACTGCTTGGAGAAGGTGAGCACCGGTGTATCTACCACATGGTCAAGCAGGGAGCCTGAGGGGGCCTTTGCCAGATCAACAATGGTTACATCGCCGGAAAACGAACTGAAGCTGCTCAAATAAGGATTGAAAGTGCCCTCAAGCACATTGATGTGGTCCGCCTCGATCATCGCACCAGTCGCGGCGCCCGGATCGATTTCAAGGAAATGGCGTGAACCGGAATAACTGTCATAGACGGCAAGCTTGCTGGCCGCGCCATCAATATCTCCCTTGTTGTGAAGGACCAGCCGGCCGGCCTCTTCAGCCGCGATCATGCCGCGCACCAGCCCGCCATACTCAACGGTGATGGTGCCATAGCCGGAGGTCTTGATGGCATGCTGCTTGGCATCATAGGTCTGGGCCGAACTTCCATCCGCCTCGACAGCTCCCACTGTGCCTGCAATATCAATGGTGAAACGACCATGATCATCAATTGCTTCGATGGCGCTTGTGGCGGTGCTGCTGTCCAGAGCAAGAATGGTCGCGTCGGATTGAATATCAAGACTGGTTGTCGTGTGGGCACCGTTACCGCCGCTCCCGGAGGTTTCGTCCTTTGGAACGTTGCGCAAGCGGATCGCGGCACCCCCTTCGCCACTGGCTGATATGGCCCCATTGCTGGTGACTTTGATGCTGTCATCCGTGTTCCAGTTGTTGGCAAGGGCATAAAGGCCCACAGACCCTTCACCACTCACCACAATGGAGCCGGACTGTTCAATCGAAACCGCGCCTGAATTGGCCAGACCGTGGTTGCCATAAATTGCCAGTCCATCGCTGGTCTGCGACAGAATCGTCGAGCCCGCCGTACTGGCGGCAAAAATACCGTGGGCATAGGCGCCGGTTGTTGCAATGGTGCCGTCTGCATAGATCTCCACTGTACCGCCGTGGCCGCTATCATCATTTTTGTCATAGCCTGAAGACGTCTGCGCGGTGTAATCTGTGATGGTCGTATCGCCCAGCAGATTAAGCAAACCGCCACTTGTCGATGATTGTGCGAAGATGCCGTGCGAGCCATCCCCGTGGGTTGTGATGCTTGCGCCAGCGACCAAATTCACATAAGCGGTTCCTGCCGATTGATCAGACGCATAGCTGTGCAAATGCACGCTGTCGCCAGCGTCCAGACTGACAAGGCCTCCACCCCCACCGATGGATTGAGCCAGAATGCCGTAGGATTGTTGCCCGGTGGTGGTGATATCGCCCCAGTTGGTGATGCTGGCCGTTTCACCATTGGCACTTGAAGGGCTCTTGGAGCTGCCATAGAAAATATAGGGCGTAGCAATCGCTGCACTGGCCAGATTGGTCACGGAGACCATGCCGCCTCCACCGCCAATCGACTGGGCCACCAGCCCGTGAGAACCATCGCCCGAGCTTGTGATGGTTGCATGATTGGCAATGCGCGCTTCGCTGCTGAACCCGCCAACCACATTATTCCTGCCAAGACGGGCAGTCAGACTGGTTGTTGTGCTGTCCACTTGCCCCAGCTGAGCAAGGGCCTGTCCGCCACCTCCGCCGATGGATTGGGCAACAACGCCAGAGGAGAAGGTGCCCGATGTTGTGATCGCGCCATCATTGAGGGTGGCCTCGGCCTTTGCGCCATAATTTTCATCTTTATCCAGCTTCACCTCAGAACCCAGAATGAATTCCAGACTCTGGGAAGAGAAGGCGACCGTATCTCCGATGACAGAGGACACCAGCCCACCACCTCCGCCAATGGATTGCACGAGGGCCCCGTGACTGAGGTCGCCGTTGGTTGTGATGTGCGAGCTGGCATCGCTGACAACCAGTTCGGAAATGGCGCCATGGCCCGCGCTATCCGTGGCTGCTGTGCCTAGGGAATAAGTTGCCTTATATTCGGAACCCGCGCCCGCCAGATAGCGGCTGAAAATGCCCGAAGAATAGGTGCCGCCACCATTGCCGATGGCCTGCGTGACAACGCCGGGGGAGGCGGTGCCATGAGTGACCACGATCGCACCATCCTCGACATAGGCTTTGGCATCGCCGCGCACCCGTCCACCGGGAATGATATCGACAAAGAGCAAGAAGGATTCGCTTGTGCCCAGCCGGGAGGTCAGATCATAGTGGCTTGTCAGGGCTGCCCATGTGTCCGGTAGGTCGTCCTCGTTGAGCGTTGCGTCCGCAGCTTCAATGAAGCCGCCATCGCCACCGCCGCCGCCGATGGTCTGGGCGAGCATGCCGATGGAAAGATCGCCGGTTGTTTGCGTGATGCTGCCTGCTTTGGCTGCAATGGTGGCAAAGCCGCCGGATCCGTTTGCGCCCGCCTGGGCCCCGTGGGATTGGCTGAGTTTAATCGTGCGGAAAGCGCCAGCAACGCGATCATCCGCATAAGAGCTTGGATCTTGGGTAAGATCAGCAGAAAAGGAGGTGACCGTGCCTGCGGTGCCCCCGCCGCCGCCGATGGATTGAGCGACCATGCCGTGGGCATTGTAGCCCGAGGTTGAAATCCCGTTTTCGTTGGTGATGACGACAGTCATGCCATCGCCACCAGCCCCGCCGCTTCCGCCCAAAAGCGTGGTGCCCGAAAGACCGGCAGCTTCCAGAACCTGCCCCTTGAGGCTGTCCATGACGGGATCTGATTCCGAGCCCTCTTCTTCTCCACCTTCGCCCTCTTCTGAGCCTTCTTCATCGTCTCCGCTGGGGACGGTCAAATCAAAGGAGGTTACATGGCCGCCATTGCCGCCGCCACCACCGATGGATTGGGCCACGATGCCAGACGAACGGTTGCCGGTTGTGGTGATGGTGCCATAATTGGTGACGCTGTTGGTCTTGCCATCGACCCCACCATCACCGCCAATGGCTCCGCTGCCGCCTATGGTCTGATCGGCGTTGATGTCGCCCTTTTCTGTTGAAATGGCCATGGAGGTTGAATTGCCGCCATTGCCGCCGCCGCCGCCGACAGACTGGACCAACATGCCAAAGGCTGCATCGCCCGAAGTTATAATGGAGCCTGCATTCTCGATGGATATGGTTCCGGCGCGTCCGCCCGCTCCCCCTTTGCCACCCACTGTGCTGGAAAGTTGATAGGACTCACCTCCATCCGTAAAGGCACCAGCAATGGACAGGCTGTCCCCGCCATTGCCACCACCCCCGCCGATGGATTGCGCCAGAATGCCATGGGCATTGCTGCCCGCTGTCTGGATATCGATCTGTTCGGGGCCAAAATTGTTGCTGGTCATGACGATATCATCCCCATGTCCCCCGTCGCCCCCTGTGCCGCCCACTGTCAGATGGCGCGAGATTGTCGCGTCTGCCGCTGCTGAAATCGCCAGATTGGTCGCATCGCCTCCATTGCCGCCGCCCCCGCCGATGGATTGGAGAATGAGGCCGGATGCATTTTCGCCTGAGGTCGTGATGGTGGCATTGTTGCCGCCGCTTTCGTATGCCTTGACGGTGATCTGTCCGCCATCCCCGCCACTGCCACCCGAACCGCCAACAATGTGGGTATCCGAGAGGCTGGTGCCTGCCGAGCCGGTCAGGGTGATGGCGCCTGCCGACCCTCCGTTGCCGCCGCCCCCGCCAATGGATTGCAGAATTGCACCCGCCGCATTGTCGCCTGTCGTTGCGATGCTGCCAGACATGACGAGCTCAACGGTGTCGCTGTGTCCGCCATCACCACCAGAGCCGCCAACCGTTTTGGTGCGAGTGATGGAAGCATCCTCAGATATGGAGGCATTGAGCGACTTGGCATCGCCGCCATTGCCGCCGCCGCCGCCGATGGACTGCGCCAGAATACCTGAGGCGTTGGCCCCGTAGGTCTGGATGGTGCCGTCATTGGCCACGGTGACCGAGCCCCCGCGCCCACCGGAGCCGCCCGCGCCACCAACGGCTACCGAGTTTGAAAAGCTGGGTGTGCCGACGCCGACAGACAGGCTCACCGAAGCTGCCGATCCGCCATTGCCTCCGCCTCCGCCAATGGATTGGGCGATGATGCCGACCGAATTGGTGCCTGCCAGTGCGTCATCGGCGAGGCCTGTAACAATGTTGTTGCCGCTGCCATTGACAATATAGACATGGTCACCGTCACCGCCCGAGCCACCCTTGCCACCAATTGCGGTGGCAGAGGAAAGACCAAAGCCTGTTGCGCTGGCAAAAGCCTGACCGCCAGCGCCGCCACCTCCACCAATGGATTGTGCCAGAACCGCTGTCGAATTGTTGCCTTGGGTCAGGATGGTGCTGTTATGCATTTCCACCTGAATGGTGCCACCATCTCCTCCATTGCCTCCTTGTCCACCCACTGCGGTGGAGTCGAGCAGAGAACTGGCGCTGGCGCTGCCTGCCATGCCGCCCCCGCCGCCGATGGATTGCAAGACGAGGCCGTCCGACCAGCTGCCGGTGGTCTTGATGATGGCGCTGTCACTCAACTCTGCATCCAGATGCCCCGCATTGCCGCCCGGTCCGCCATCGCCGCCCACCGCAACCGCTGAGAAAAAGCCGCTCGCCTCGGCATCGCCACCGCGTCCGCCATTGCCCCCGATGGACTGCATATGAACCCCGGCGGAGAGATCACCAGTGGTCAGGATATTAAAGGTCTGGCTGTCAAGCACGGTGCCTGATGTTGGGCCTGATGCGTTGAATGAAACGTCGCCGCCATGGCCGGCCGAACCTCCATCACCGCCATGAGCGCTGCTGCTGCCGACCTTGTCACTACCACCGTCTTCACCATTGCCGCCGATACTGGTGGCAAAGACGCCACTTGAGAAAATTCCGGATGTTTCAATGGTATTGTTGACGGTGATATCGATGAGCCCTGCATCTCCACCGTCACCACCTTCTCCGCTGCGTACGCCGCCATTCCCGCCAATGCCCGGATTGGAAATGGCAACGATGCCATCCGCAGCTGTGCCACTGGTTTGGATGGTGCCGGAGTTTGTGACCGAAATTTCTCCCTTGGAGCCGCCTGTGCTGCCTCCATCGCCGCCATCCCCACCATGGTGGCCGGAGCCGCCATCACCAGCGGTTCCCCCTTCGCTGATGGCCTTGATGCCAAAGCCGCCAGTGCCGGAGGTATTGATGCTGCCGGAGTTGGTGACCGAGACATTGCCCGCATGGCCGCCATCTCCGCCATCGCCCGCATAGCTTTTTCCTTCACCATGGCCCCCGTCGCCCCCATTGCCTCCCAGGCTTTGCGCGAAAATTCCATAGGCATCATCTCCTGAAACGATCAGATCCCCCTGGTTCTCGACAGAAACTTCGCCGCCATCGCCGCCACTACGGCCATCCGACGCCGGGTGGCCTTCGCCGCCATCATTGCCGCTATAGCCCATGCTGCGGGCAAAAATCGCAGCACCGTCATCACCTGTAATCGATATTGTTGCACTGTTGGTGACAGACACTGTGCCTGCCGATCCGCCAGTACCACCATAGCCGCCAACATGACCGGTTCCGCCTGTGCCAGCCTCGCCTCCCGTGGAAAGAGCATCAATGCCACGCGGCTCGTCTCCGCTCGAAGATATATCGCCGCTGTTGACCACTGTGACGGAGCCGCCGTTTCCTCCATCTCCGCCATAGCCGCCATAGTGATATTCCCCGGCTTCATTATGGCCGTCATTGCCATCGCCCCCAAAGGAAAAGGCGCGAATACCAGCGCTACTGTGGCCGGTAATGGTCATTGTGCCAGAATTGGTAACGGATACGGTGCCGCCGTCGCCTCCGTTGCCACCGCTTCCGCCATTGTGATCGCCCGAGATATATCCCGGTTGGCCTCCATCGCCGCCCTGACTTAAGGCGCGGATGCCTGTCGCAAGGTGACCGTCAGCCGTCATGGAGGCGGTCGAGGTGATTGTGATCGTTCCACCAACACCGCCATCGCCACCGGACCCCCAATGCTTGTAAAACATCTTCTTCTCGGTGCCACCAAAGCCGGTGCCGCCATCGCCCCCTTGCGAAAGGGCATAAACGACATTCACATCGTCTCCGCTGGCCAATAATGTTCCTGCGACGCTGCTGGTGATGTCTCCGCCGCGCCCGCCTGCGCCGCCGTTGCGCCCATAGGAATAGGTGCGCCCCGTGCCGCCTGTGCCCCCTTTACCGGCCGTGGAAACAAGGCTGAAGAGCGAGTCTCCATAGGGCAGGTCAAGACCATTTGCATAAATGGTATCAGTGGCAGAAAAGGTAAGGGAAATATCGCCCCCGTTGCCGCCTGTCTGGCCATAAGTGCCAAAATGGTTGGCGTCAGAGTGGTCCTCGCCCTTATATCCCGTGCCGCCCGTGCTTTGCAGGATATAGGGGGTGTTTACAATCGTCCAAAGAATAAACACGTCGCAGGAAATATCGGAAGCACTGTGGCCATAGGAGCCTGCGGTGATCACAGACTGATAGCTGGAGGTCAACGTACATGCCCCAGCAACAAGCGTTGATCCCCCCATCATCAAGCTGGCAAGAGCTACTTTTTTGATGAGTATTTGAGCAAAAACGCATCGTCGATTGCTGGAATACATACGTAAACCTTTTGTTAATATATTGAAAGAATTACGCAAAAATACTTTGATAGTAAAAACGATTCCAAACTACATGTCTACTTGGAAAAAAACAGAAAAATATATACTTAATTTAGCGGGGAGGGAAAATCGCAATATCCTGAAGCGGCCATTCTGCAGCGTCATATGCCTAAACATGGCCTTAAACAGTATCGCTGTTCAAAAGACAGAGTGATCTTCAGGAGGAAATTAGGAAAAGAAGAGCGGTAAAAGACCGCAAAAGAAAAGGGCGACCGAGCGGTAAAGCGGTCACCCTTAGATCTCGTCATGTCAGCATTTCATGCTCGACAAGCGCTCAATTTCAATCAGGCAGAAACGGTGCGCGATTTCACCGGTGTGTGATGTTTGGAAGAGCGCCGCGCTGCTGATGCCTCGCCGGTTTTGAACAAACGGGACAGCAGGGAGTGGAATTGTTTTGAGCGCTCAAAATGGCCGCGTACAAGAGCGTGGTTGATTTCGTTGTGGCTCAAATATCTCATTTTCTGTTCCTATCTTAGCAGGAGTTAAGAAAGATACATTCCTTTATTGAGTGTTATATTAGCATATATATTCCTTCCCATGAAGCATTTCCAGAGCCAGGCCCACTCTTCGAACGCAGGAAAGAATAAATGATGCACCAAGGCTTCGTATTTTCACTATGTTGGATAGAAAAATCCGATAATGCAATTATATAGGAATAAATTGTTTGGATATTTTGCAGTGAATTGTGGATTGTTCTCAATAATGCAAAATTTTAGGAAAATATATGAAAAGCAAAAGCCCCTGCCGTTGTAAAATAATTACAAAGGTGCATTGACGCAGACTCAGCAGACAGAGCCCATGTATCGCGTCTAGCTACCCTGAGCTTTTGCGCCTATCTTCGAGGTTTGATTGGGTTCAGTTTGAGATAATGTTTGCTTATTGTCCAATTGTTTGGAGATTGCGGACATGACGAGTTTAGCGCCGGTCAGGCTAACATGGTCATCATCGACATAAAGCGAATGGCCATCCTGCTCTTGAATACAAACGCCGGAGGCATTGCTGCAAAAGATGCTGCGCATATCGACGACCGAGATATTCGGGCTTTCCTTGCGCGCCATGCGCAGCAACTTAAGCACGTTTTTTTCCCTGTCATCATACCAGGAAACAGGATAATTCAGCACGGACCTGTCGAGCAATAGCGCTCTTGGCACATCAACCCCGACCTCCGGTACGGGGCCAATGAGGGTCACTGGCCGGTAGCTGGCGACTTTTGCGAGGAATTGCGATGAATAGGCCAGCAGGTCGGACGTTGATGTCTGATCTGCGCCTGATGATCTCGCAATACGGGTGTGCGAGAAAGGATGATCATCCATCAGGCCGTCTGGTCGCTTAAAGGCCCCGCCCTCGATATGAGCTGCCCATCGCGCTGCCACATAAATCCCTTCAACATGCGGATCATGCATGGCGAAATCATAGGCACTGTCCAGAAAGGCCATCCGGCTTTCATTATCCGGCATGCCTTCGCGATAGGTGCCCGCGATCGGGAATAGCGTGTTCTTTGTAAAGGCAATCAGACCAAAGCCCTTTTTTGCAAGGGTCTTCTTGAGCTCCACAAAGAATGTCATCGCGTGACTGTCACCAATCAGCACATAATATTTGTTAAACCCCAAAGACGCCCGGCAATAATCCATACTCAGATTATTGGCCGGATGGTGAAAGTGGCAGGCATCATAAATGTTAGACGATACGATTTTGGTGTCATTGTTGGCGTTGATCCCGTTATTGCGAATATTCCAGACGCCAGAGACAATAAGCATCGCGGTCGCGGCCGCGCCCAGCGGGAAAATCACACTGCGAACAACGACCTTGCGGTTTCGAAATGGCTGCTCGATATAGCGCCAGCTTAGATAGGCCCAGATAAAGGTCGAGACGCAAAGAAAAATGGAGACCGTGCTGCTCAACTCATGCAGGCTACGATAGCGGGCAAAGGCCAGAAGAGGCTGGTGAAACAGATAGGCGCTGTAGCTGATCAGGCCGATGCCGACCAATAGTCTGATGCGCAAAAAGCGATTGACTAGGGTGCCTTGGGTTGCAAACAGAATGAGAAGGGCGGTACCAACCGTTGGCACAAGAGCGGGAAAGCTCGGAATAGCCATTTGCGGATCAAAAATCAGGATGGAGCCGACAACCGCCATGAGCCCGATGCCGCTTAACAGATTGCGAAGCGGAAGGGCCAGTGTGATCTGTCTTTTCTCCATATTCAGCGCCATAAAAGCGGCGAAGACACCAACCAACAGTTCCCAGGCGCGCGTCGGCATAAGATAGAAGGCGGCGACGGGTTTGTTCATAACGCCCCACTGAGCGATAGCGAGGCTGACAACAAAAGCCAGAGCCAGCAAGGACACCGTGGCTTTCTTGCCAAAGCGCCATGCGAGCATCAGAAAGAGTGGGAAGAAAATGTAAAACTGCTCTTCAACCGCAAGGCTCCATGTGTGGAGTAGGGGGCGAAGCTCGGACGCCGTATCAAAATAGCCCGATTCCTGCCAAAACAGGATATTGGAGCTGAATGTCGCCACAGCTACGAGGCTGCGGGAAAAGCCCTCCATATGAATGGGGCTCATCAAATACCATGCCGCGATGAAGCAAAGCGCGAGTGTCACAAACAGGGCGGGCAAGATGCGCCGGATGCGTCCCTCATAAAAGGTGATGATACTGAAGCTATCACTTTCCAGATCATTGATCAGGATGCGGGTGATCAGGTAACCACTGATGACAAAGAAGAGGTCTACGCCAAGAAAACCGCCCTTCAGGAGCCCCAAGTCTGAATGAAACACGACAACAGACAGAACGGCGATGGCTCGGATGCCGTCGATCTCTGGCCGATATTGCATCTTGCTCATGAGACTGCCTTTTAGAAAAGGTATATGGAAATATGGCTGGGACGTCTAAATTATAAGTATATTTACCTTATTTTCGCGACCTCTACAAACTGGATTGGATATTATCATTAATTTGTTTACCAAGCGCTTATTGAACCCGCTCGCATGCTAATTTTTGGCGGAAAAGGGCTGGCTTTTGGGCATTCCTTCTCATCAATGTTGGGCGTGCCCTGTTGCTATCAGAGAAGAATGGGAAGCCTGCTGGAGGCCTTCATCTCTCTGAGAGACAGGTTGGAGCGTATGCTCGCCACACCGGGAAGCTTGCGCAAGACGTTGTCGACAAAGGCGCTATAATCATCCAGATCCTTGGCAACAATGACCAGCAGAAAATCGTCATCACCCGTTGTGTTGTGGCAGGAGAGGATATTCGGGCTATCCTCTATGATACGCTGGAACTTGCGTGTTGCGTCCTGACTGTGATCCGAACAGCGAAGCTGCACAAAGGCCATGACGCCGAGCCCTATTTTCCGGCGATTGAGATTGGCCTGATAGCTTTCAATCACGCCGTTCTCTTCCAGCTTTTTAAGGCGTCGCCAACAGGGCGTTTCACTCATGTTAAGATGCTCTGCGAGCTTGGCATTCGATAGACGCCCGTCGCTCTGGAGCTGTTTGAGAATCTCGACATTCACTTTGTCCATTTCGGTCATGAGCAGACTCTTTTAAAAATAGTTCACTAAATAGGGGAAATTGCTCTAATGCTCGCGGAAGAAAACAAGAATGGCAAGGCTCTTGCGAGAAAAATGCGTAAAGTGACAGAAAGATAGTTTACTGCAGAGGATGTTCGGCGATGAAAGCTGTGCTGTATGAGCAATTTTGTGAAACCCCGAAAATCGTGACCTTGAATGATCCGACCCCGGAGCCGCATGGCATTGTCATCAAGGTGGAAGCAACAGGCGTCTGCCGGAGCGATTGGCATGGCTGGATGGGGCATGATCCGGATATCGAGCTGCCCCATGTGCCCGGGCATGAATTGGCTGGCGTTGTGGCTGCTGTCGGCAAGGATGTGCGCAACTGGAAGGTTGGCGATCGGGTGACGGTGCCCTTCATTTGCGGCTGCGGAGCTTGTCCGGAATGCCATTCTGGCAATCAGCAGGTTTGTAGCCATCAGGAGCAGCCCGGCTTTACCCATTGGGGCTCCTTTGCTGAATATGTGGCCATTCATCAGGCAGATCTCAATGTCATCGCGCTGCCTGAAGACATGAGCTATGCTACTGCTGCCAGCCTTGGTTGCCGCTTTGCTACCTCCTTTCGTGCTGTCGTGGATCAGGGCAAGACGTCGGCAGGCCAATGGCTCGCCGTGCATGGTTGTGGCGGTGTCGGCCTGTCTGCCGTGATGATCGCCAATGCTGTGGGCGCCAATGTCATTGCGGTCGATATCGATGACAAGAAATTGTCTTTGGCAAAAGAAATGGGAGCCGTTGCAGCCATCAATAGCACCGCGGTGGCTGATGTCGCCGAAGCGGTTATGGAGATCTCCAAAGGAGGCGTGCATGTCTCACTTGATGCGCTGGGCAATCCGGTCACCTGCTTTAACTCGATCCAGAATTTGCGTCGGCGCGGCAAGCATGTTCAGGTTGGTCTGATGCTGGCAGACCATGCCACCCCGCAAGTCCCCATGGCCAAGGTTATCGGGCAGGAACTGGAAATTTTGGGCTCTCACGGCATGCAGGCGCATCGTTATGATGCGATGCTGGCGATGGTGCAGTCTGGCAAGCTCGATCCGGCCCGTCTGGTTGGCAAGGAAATCAGCCTTGCCGAAGCACCCGAGGCGCTCACGACCATGGATAGCTTCCAATCAATCGGGGCTACAGTCATTACCCGCTTTTGAGTGGCATGGAGGCGATCTCGAAAGGGTGACTGCCGGTTGCCCTTTTGTGCCCATCGTTGGAAGACTCAAATTCGAAAGCCTGAGACCGATCGCGCAGCGAGATTGCCACCTCGCGTTTGAGGATCGGGCCAAAGCGATCATTCTTGGCTGTGCAGGCATGGCTGAACTGGCCGAAAGTCCCTCAGGCCAGATTGCTCTTTGCCGACAAAGATCTCGCCAGCACGGGGGCCGCAAAGGCAACCACCAGATAACGGCTGGTTTGCATTGCCAATACGAACGGCACATTGACATCTGTGGACGTGGCTATGATTGCGATGGCATCAAGCCCCCCCGGGCTCGTAGCCAACAGGGCGGTGAGCAGATCAATCCCGGTGGCGAGCGTAAGAATGACGCCTACACCCGCACAGATGAAGATCAGCAGGATCACCGAGCCGAGCACTCTGGGAAAAGCCCTGGCTGCATGCTTGAGGGTTTCCGTTGAAAAGCGAAAACCGATACCCCATCCGATGATCGAGTAGCTAAGGGCAAGCACGGGCAAAGGGAGCGTAAGAGAGATCGGCAGGAAGAATTTGATGATGATCCCCACGACCATGGGCAGCAGAATGCCGCCTCCGGGGAAGTTGAACCTGACCCCGAGAGCGGACGCGACATAGGCAACGATGATCGCGGGGATGGCGGCCACCCAGCTCGCCAGCTCGGGAAACTCGAAAGCAGAGTGCATCGACGATGGCACGCCCAGATACATTGCAACAAGGGACGCCGAGGCGACGCAGCCCAGCACGCGCATATATTGCATGAAGGCGACCAGCCGCATGTCGGCACCATAGGATTCGCACATCAATGTCATGAGCGTGGCCCCACCCGGTGACGAGCCCCAAATTGCGGTGGTCCCCGGAAGAAGACCCGAGCGTGCCAGAGACCAGCCCAACAATGTGGAAGCGATAAAGGTTGCCAACGTGCCAAACAGGAAGGCCGACCAGTCCACATAGATTTCGCTAAAGACGGTGAGCGGCAGATTGCTGGCGATCATGACGCCAACGATCCCTTGCGCAAAAATAAAGAGCGGACGGGAGCTTTTAAGCGCGCTGCCATTCACAGCAAAGATAATGGCAATGATCATCGGCCCCAAGAGAAGCCCGGCAGGCAACCCGAGCCACTCCAGACTTGCTGCGAGCCCAAAGGAAAGGATGACCAGAAGGGTCCATTTTACAAACAGTTTCAATGAAATAGGCCTTTAACTTGTCCGCTTTATTTAAAAGGGGTTTTATGCGGCACCATTCACGTTATTGGGGACAGGGGAGGACCGCGCGTGCCGTTTGAGAAGTGGTAAGCAACAACCAATGGCCTCTTTCGAGCCTTATTCGCATTTCTCAAAAAGGTTCGGACAGATGGTGGCGACAGGTTCCTGCAATCTCGCAGAATATAATGAGAATTGCTTCAAAAAGGCAAGAGCGGAACCGCTTTTTGGCGCGGACAAACAGATACGGCCCCAGCACATCCAAGCACTGGAGCCGTATGATCGACGCGCCTTGAGGGGAACACGCGAGGGATGGTCAAAGACCGGTTCAGGCGGTCAGAGCCAATGCTCCGCTTCCCAGAAGAACCTGAACAAACAGGGCGACGGTCCAAAAGGCAGGATATTCCCAGCCGCCATTTTCATTCGTAAACCAGAAGCCGTTTTTGGCATGTGCCAGAATGGTAGCCCCCAAAAGGGTCGGGATGAGTAGCAGCGCAACGAGGCTCGTCTGGAAGCCCACGATCAGGGCGATACCGCCAAGGGTTTCGGCTGCGATGGTCAGATAGACAAACCAGCCTGGCACGCCAAGGGACGCAAAGAACCCGGCGGCACCTTTGGGCGTGAAGATGAAGTATTTCAGATAGGCATGAGCCAGAAAGAGGCCCCCCAGGGAGACACGCAGCAACAAGGCTGCAAGGGCGATTGCGGTTACGGAGCCTGCGCCGGCGAAGCTCAGGATATTGGAAGAAAGGTCGATCATAATTTTGTCCTCATCAATCGGGGCCGCAAGGTGCGGCGTTTCGTTAAGGCAAAGATAGATCGATTTGATTGAGTTTTAAATGTTGAAAATAGTGAATTACTATCAACAAAATATTCTAAATAGATGGTGTTTAATAACAACGGATCGTGCGCAGGTACTACAGAGAAAATGAGCCGCGCAGCTTGGTTCGATCAAGCCGACCACCGTCCGAGAGGGGGGCCATTGAACGAAAGTTGGAAGGATTTCCACCGATGAAGGGAACCAATCACACCAAAAATAAGCAAAAACACATATTTCAATGTGGCATTTTGTCAGTAAAGTGCGACAAAATGGCACACTTCTTATAAATTGAGTTTTCTGCTCAACATTATCACGTTAGCGTGAAGTTAAGAATGATACTCATTTGCGTTACCAATTTGTCTCGTCTGGCTTCTCTCTGTTGGCCTTTCAGATTGCCTCATCTGATTTCGCAAACGAGTACCCAATCCAAATAACCGGAATTGATCAAAATGCGAAACGCCCTTAAAGCCGCCGCTTTTCTTTTTGTTGCATGGACCATGCTGTTGCCAGCGTGGGCTGATGATGGCCTTGACTATCAAAGCCTTATGCAGCGCATCGAAACTGTGCTGAGGCAGGCCGAAAGCGAATATCAGCAGGGACAGGCAGATCTAGCCAAAACAACCGTGCAAAAGGCCTATTTCGAGTTGTTTGAAAATCTTGAAGGGCCCATCCGCATCAACATTTCCGCAGCGAGAAGCAACGAACTGGAATCGGAATTCGGCGATATCCGCAAGCTGATCATGAATGGAGAGGCGGTCGCAACAGTAAGTAGCCGGATTGATCAGCAGATCGCGGCCATTTGGGACACGTTACCAGCACTCGAAGAAGGTGTCGCCATCAAGGCAGAGGTATCTGACGCGGTCAAGGCTGCGGAGGCCTCCGCGCAAGCACAGCCTGAAGAAGTTGCGGATGCCTTTTGGCTTGAGGTCAACGACACGATCCTATCCATCCTGCAACAGGCCTCCGATACCTATGAAAGCGGGGATGAACAGGCTGCAGAAGAACTGATCCGCAAGGCGCATTGGGAAGGCTACAAAAACAGTCTGCTGGAAACAGTCGTCAGACGCTATGTCAGCCAATCACAGGATATCGCCTTCAATGCGGAATTCACCCGCATCATGGAGTTGGTCAAGGATGGCAAGCCCGCCCGCATGGTGCGCGCCTCGGCTGCAGTGCTGCATGATGATATCGCTGATGTCTTACCCGGCCTGCCAGTCGTCAAAGGCAGCAAGATGGTGGAAGACCCTGCAGCAGCGCCCGAGCAGATAGAAGGTGACTGGGCATCTGTTGCCGATCAGGTAATCGCCGCAATGAACAAGGCCGCCTCGCTTTATGAGGCCGGAGATCAAGCCACTGCGACTGCGACTATTCAGAACAGCTATTTCGACATTTTCGAAGACTCCGGCATGGAGACGATTGTCGGCGCTCGCGATGCTGGCCTCAAGACCACTTTGGAAGGCCATTTCAGCAAACTGACAGCCCTGATCAAAGCGGGGGCTTCCAAATCAGAGCTGACAGCCGAAATTCAAGCAATGAGAACCGATCTGGACACGGCAGTCGGGCTCTTCTCGACAGACAGCGACAGCCCGTGGGCGCTGTTCATCTACTCGTTGATCATCATTCTGCGTGAAGGCTTCGAGGCCATGCTGGTGGTGACGGCCATTGCGACCTACCTCATCAAGACAGGCAATCGCGACAAACTTGGCGTCATCGTCAACAGCGTTGCCGTGGCCCTGGGGCTCAGCGTAGTGACTGCGATCCTGTTCAAACTGGTTTTCCATGTCACTGCCGACAAGCAGGAACTGCTTGAAGGGGCAACCATGCTGCTGGCCGCCATTGTGCTCTTCTTCATGAGCTACTGGCTCCTTTCCAAAGCAGAGGCCGAACGCTGGATGCAGTATATCAAGGGCACCGTTGATCGCTCCATCGAGAGTGGTTCTATGAAAGCTCTCTGGTTTGCCAGCTTCCTTGCAGTCTATCGCGAGGGTGCAGAAACCGTGCTCTTCTATCAGGCCCTGGCGCTTGATGCGAGTGACTCGGTTGGCATTCCTGCCATCATCGCCGGCTTCGTGCTTGGCTGCCTGCTGCTTGGCGTTCTGTATTTTGCCTTCCGCTTTGGTGCTCAGCGTCTGGCGATCAAACCCTTCTTTGTCTTCACCGGAGCTTTGCTCTACTACATGGCCTTCGTCTTCACGGGCAAGGGCATCATGGAGCTGGTCGAAGGCAAGATCATCGAGCCGACCCTCGTGTCCTGGCTTCCCGAATTTTCTCTCATGGGCATCTACCCCTATTGGCAGACAGCCCTACCGCAAGCCGTCCTGTTGGTGGCTGCCATCATCGGCCTATGGGTCGTGATGACGCGCAAACCGCCAAGGGATCTAACCGCTTAGGGAGAAAACCAAGAAACCCGATCCAGCTTTGCGGCCTGACCAGTCGCACAGCTGGCCAAACTGTAACCAATCAACCCGCGCTGCTCGTTGGAACTTTCCTTCGGCACGGACCAGAGCGCAAAGACAGTCCCCTCGGGGCGTCTGTCAGTTCTGACTTTGAACCAACCGAACCCAACGAAGAAACCAAAGGAATGATTATGAAAAAGACATCGCTTCTCGCTTCTGCAGCCGTGATTACCATGCTTGCAGCCCTTCCGGCCAAAGCTGAATTCAAGGAATTTCCGATTGGCGAAGCAGTTGAAGTAAACACGCTTGAAGTCGCCGCTGTTTATCTCAATCCGATCGACATGGAACCGCGCGGCATTGATCTGCCGGCCTCTCAGGCTGACGTTCATCTTGAAGCCGACATCCACGCTGCCAAAGGCAATGAGAACGGCTTCGGTGCCGGCGAATGGGTGCCTTACCTCACGGTTTCCTACCGCCTCGAGAATGAAGACACCGGCAAGGTATTGACCGGTAACCTGATGCCGATGGTCGCCATTGATGGTCCGCACTATGGTTCCAACGTCAAGATGGCCGGTGCAGGCAACTACAAGCTGACCTTCCATATCGACGCGCCATCCCGTCAGGGCTTTGGTCGTCACACCGATGAAGACAGCGGCGTTGGCAAATGGTTCCAGCCATTTGATGCGGATTACGAGTTCAATTTCGTTCCTCTCAAATAGGCGTCTGATCCCTCAAGATCGTTGACCCTTCAATGAAGCGGTCAACACCCAACAATCAAGAAGAGGAACACCCGGTGTTTCTCTTCTCAATTGCCAACGGATTGGCAAACGGATCAACAAAAAAGGTCCAAAGGCACGACGCACTATGTCCCTCTATTTCGTCAGCATCATTCAGGCCTTCCTGCCGCTTGCGGCATTCGCAGCGCTGATTTTCTCGCTGCTGGAGCCAACTTCGCGTAAGCGGGAAGAACGGGGCAGCCTTTGGGTCGCAGCCCTGTTCATTCTGGCCGGTTATCTGCTTTATGGCCTCGCCGCTTCCATGGGGATCGAGCCACGCGTGCGCACCCTTTTAAGGCTTTTGAGCGTAAGCGCCTTACTGGTGAGCGGCTTGCAATTGCTTATGCCCTCGGCCAAGGGGGCAAACAACAGGCCAGATAAGAGCACAGATACTGGCCCGACCCTGCTCGTCCGGCTCGGTATCCGCTATGTGATCGCAATGCTTGCCCTGCAAGGCGCATTTGACGTGCGCGTTCTGCTTGCAGATCAGAGCTTTACGGCAACGTCCGTGCTCAACACGGAACTCTTTCTTAACAGCGCTGCGGTTGTTGTTGCTTCAGCCCTGATGATTGTCTTGCCCATCGTCATCGCACATATCGGCAGCCGTTCAAGACGGCTTGTCTTTATGGTTCTTTGTGTTTCCATCCTTGCGTTTGCTATCATCTGGCTGTGCGAGGCGTTGCTTGGGGCCATGCAGATGGGCCTTCTGGGTGTCACATCGACGCGCGTCTCCATTGTCGCCAAGGTGACCAATTATGCGCAGTTCAAGTCTTATCTGCTGCTTGCCCTGCTTTTCATTCTGTCTGTCGGCTTCTTGCTTTCCGGCACCAAAAGGCCCCAGACCTCGAACGCTACAACAAAAACCGATCTGACAAGGGCGGATCTTCGCAAATACAGGGCTGCGCGGTTGAATGCGCGGCGGTGGCTGGCAGGTAGCCTTGCCCTTATCGTGTTTAGTTTCATCAGCCTGCTCTATCAGGATCTCTACGCCTCGCGCCCGCCCACTCTATCCGCCGCAGCGGATGCCGTGCCCGATGAACAGGGCGAAATCCACATAGCCATTGACGCGGTCAAGGACGGCAACCTTCATCGCTATGCCTATATTGCCGAGGATGGCCACCGGGTGCGCTTCTTCCTGATCAATCGTTATGACGAGCAGCATGTAAAGATCGGTGTGGTCTATGATGCCTGCATGATCTGCGGTGATGCGGGTTACATCCAGAAGGGCAATGACGTCATTTGCGTCGCCTGCAATGTGCGCATCTTCATCCCGTCCATCGGCAAGGCCGGAGGCTGCAATCCGATCCCGCTTCAACATCGCGAAGACCAGGGCGACATCGTCATTGCCGCATCCGAGCTGGAACACGGGGCGCGCTATTTCTCCGAAGTGGTCGCCATCGAGGTCATCGACCCCGTCACCAAGGAAAAGCTCATCAATCTTGAAGCGCCTTACCAGTATGATTTCAAGGGCAAGACATTCTTCTTCGGCTCCAAGGAGTCCTACGAGACATTTCGCGAAGCCCCCGAAAGCTATGCCGGGTCCCTTAAAGCCCAAGTTCGACCCGCTCAGGGTCGCGTGACGCTGTGAGGACACCACCATGTTTTTCAGAATGATCCGTCGATCTTTCCTCGAAGCGCGCAGACGCAAGGTCATAGCGATCATGACCGTTGCGCTTGCGGCCAGCCTGATTACCACCCTTTTGGATCTGTCCGTCGATGTCGGCGACAAGATGGCAAAGGAATTGAAGGCTTACGGCTCCAATATTTCCATTGTGCCCAAGAGTGAATCCATTCCGCTCAAGATTGGCGGCATTGATTTCAATCCGCTCAAGGGCCGCGACTATTTGCAGGAGAAGGACCTCGCCAATATCAAGGATATTTTCTGGAGCAACAATATCGTTGGCTTCACGCCCTTTTTGCAAGTGCCGGTAGAGCTTAAAGGCCAAGAGACACGCCTGCCATTGATCGGCACCTATTTCGACAAGTCTTTCCCGTTACCCAGTGACGAGCTCTATCGCACCGGTGCCACCCTGACCCACCCCTATTGGGACGTGAGCGGCGCATGGCCCGATGACGAGTCGGCAAACCAGGTTCTGGTCGGCAAGTCTCTGGCGAGAAGACTGGATCTTGCGGTCGGTGATGAACTGCCTCTGGTCGCAGCGGAGCGGGATGAAGAATCCGCTGCTCCACTCACCGTGACGGTGACAGGCATCCTGTCAACCGGCGAGACAGAGGATGACGCCATTCTTGCTCCACTATCGGTGGTTCAAGACTTTGCCGGACTTGAGGGCAAGGTGCAGAAGGTGAGTGTCAGCGCCTTGACCATTCCGGAGAATAATCTCTCGCGCAAAGCACAACGTGATCCGGATTCCCTGTCTAGCTCAGAATATGACGTGTGGTACTGCAGCGCCTTTGTTAGTTCCATTGCCCACCAGCTCAACGAGGCGCTGCCTGATGCATCGGCCAATCCGGTCTGGCAGGTGGCCAATGCCGAAGGGGCAATCATTGGCAAACTGCAGGTGCTGATGCTGGTGGTCACGCTGGCAGCCTTCGTCTCCTCGGCGATGGGCGTCTCCTCGCTCATCAACACCTCTGTCATGGAACGCGCCGCAGAGATTGGGCTGCTGAAGGCACTGGGAGCCGCGAAATGGCAAATCCTCCTCCTGTTCCAGTCCGAGGCGATGCTTATCGGGCTCATCGGGGGGCTGCTCGGTCTCATGGTTGGATCTGGCTTGTCGCAAATCGTCGGCTGGACGGTCTTCGGCTCGGCCCTCGCTTTCCATCCGATCATCATTCCCGTTGTGCTGCTGGTGTCGATTGCCATTGCCTTTGTCGGCTCTATCGTGCCGTCCCGTTCCATTGCCCGGCTGATGCCGGTGGAGGTGCTTTATGGCCGCAAATAAAAAGACGAAGCTGGGATTTGGCCTTCTGATGCTGCTCAAATCGCTGACCGTGCGCAAGGGTAGGGTGCTGGTTGCCATCGCTTCTATCATGGTTGGCGCTACGGTGGTGACAGCCCTCACGAGCCTCTATTTCGATGTCTCCGAAAAGATGAGCCATGAATTGCGCGCCTATGGGGCCAATTTCTTTCTCGGTCCCAGCGATCAAGCCAACCCGCCTCACATCGCGGAAGCTGACTATCAGGCCGTCTTGTCTTCCATCGATGCGGATAGACTGACCGGCGCCAGCCCGTTTCTTTATGGCATTGTCAAACTGAAGCTCGGTGACGCGGTGCTGGCTGGTGTCAATTTCAAGGGTTTGCAAAAGATCTATCCCAACTGGCAACTCGAAGGCAGCTGGATCAATGTGGACTTTGACGATCGCAACGCCATGATAGGACGCACGTTGGCCGACACCATGGAACTTGACGTTGGCAGCAGTTTCGATCTGATCGGTCGGGACAGCGGCAAGCAGATTACGCTGCGCGTCAAGGGCATTATAGAAACAGGGGAAGCGCAGGACAATCAGATACTGGTCAATTTGCCAGTGGCCCGCACCCTTCTGGATCGCCCCGACACCATTGATCTGGCGATGCTCAGCATCGTGACAACAGGGAAGGGCGCCGAAGATCTGGCAACAAAGATCAATCAGGCACATCCACAACTGGAAGCCAAGCCGATCCGCAAGATCGCTCAGTCCGATGGTAAAATTCTGGACAAAATTCAAGGCTTCATGGCACTGGTCGCCGGGATCATCCTGATCATCACCAGCCTGTGCGTCAATGCCATCTTGTCGGCGATGGTGGTCGAACGCAATCGCGAGATCGGCCTGCAGAAGGCTCTTGGCGCAGATGATGGCGCCATCATCAGACAGTTCGTCACTGAAACTCTGCTCATCGCGCTAATCGGTGTGATGTTGGGGCTGGTGCTCGGCTTTGGCGTTGCCCAGATTCTCGGGCAGACCGTTTTCAATGCTTGGGTTTCCGTCCGCTTTATCGTGATTCCGCTGACTTTAGGGGTCTCACTCATAGCCGCAATGATCGCGGCGATCATTCCGATCAGGCGCGCGGTGCGCATTCTACCGGCGCTGGTTCTCAAAGGAGAGTAATATGGATCAGATGTCAGACACGACCCCTGCCACGGCCTCCGCAGGGCACTTTGGTGTCCAGGAGGATCGCGTCATCAAGACCGAGGGGCTCAGCAAGCATTTCAACACCGTGAAGGCGCTCGATCAGATCGATATCTCCATTTCCAAGGGCGAGTTCGTTTCCATCATGGGACCGTCCGGTTCGGGTAAAACGACGCTGCTCAATATTCTTTCCTGCCTCGATGTTCCCACCGCAGGACGTTATCTGCTGGATGGTACCAATGTCTCGGATATGTCCGAGGCAGACCGCGCCGTGGTACGACGCGAGAAAATCGGCCTCGTCTTCCAGCAATTCCACCTGATCCCCTATCTCAGCGCGCTGGAGAATGTCATGCTGGCACAGCATTATCACAGCATCGCCGATGCGGGGGAGGCACAGGCCATTCTGGAATCCGTTGGCTTGGGCGGCCGCGCCAGTCATTTGCCCTCGCAGCTTTCCGGCGGCGAGCAGCAAAGGGTCTGTGTGGCTCGCGCTCTGGTCAACGAGCCCGCCATCATTTTTGCTGATGAGCCGACGGGGAACCTTGATGAAGAAAACGAAGCGTTGATTATCGATCTTTTCAAACGTCTCAACAAGGATGGCCGCACCATTGCGCTGGTCACCCATAACCCTGAAATAGGAGCCATGGCCGACAGGACTATCCGTCTGCGCCATGGGCATCTGGAGAGCTGAGATCACCATGACACGCATCATTTCCGCATTATTGTTGAGTTTGCTGGTTTTGGCGGGATGTCAGGATAACGAGCCTGTGCGCGTGGGCGCGCCCGCGCCCGCTATTTCAGCCATGACACCGGATGGAGAGCCGGTGGCTCTGGCCTCTCTGGAAGGCAAGGTGGTTTTCGTGAATTTCTGGTGGGCAGGCTGTGGCCCCTGTCTGGCCGAGATGCCCGCCATTGATGAAGCCTACCACGCAATCGGGGATCAGGATTTCTCTGTCTTTGCAGTCAATTTCGGGCAGAGTCCTGAGGTGATCAGAAATATCAACCGAAGACTGAAGGTCAGCTATCCGCTGCTGTCCGATCAGCTAAAGATTGCCTCTACCCGATATGGCGTGCAGGCCGCACCGACATCCTTTTTGATTGACCGAAAGGGTGTTCTGCAAGAAGTTATTTACGGTCCGCTGACCAGAGAACAACTGGAGCAGAAAGTCCAAAGGCTCTTATAAGCCTCAAAAGGAGGGAGCCTTAGGGCTTCCTTTGAGTCGCATATGCAGCCAGCGCTTCGATCTGTTCATCTGTCAGTCCAGACTTCATCCGCTCCTTCATATTCTTGGCAGGTAGCCCCAACTGATAGGGCTGCAAAGTCTCTTCTATCTGGGCGGCTGTCATATCGGTTAACTTGCGGCTCCGGCCCAGAGCCTTTTTCTCTCCCCGTTCTCCATGACAATTGGCGCACCGGTCTGCATAGAGCTGTGCACCCTGATCAAGCGCGCCGGACTGCGCACCCGTTACGAAGGTTGCCAAAAGAACAAGCACAAGGCTACCGGATTTGACCAGAGGTAAGCAGTACATAAAAGTCCAATTTCCATTGATTTTACATAAGATTAGCAGACCAATGGTGCCATGTTGTCAGCTCCTTTTCAAAGGCTTCATCGCGTTTTGCACTCGTTCTTTCAAAAAAAACGGGAGACGTGCCGACCACGTCTCCCGCTTTGTTTGATTTTGCAATGTCTGACGGATCAGAGCATGTCTTTGGCAGTGCCAGCGATCTTCACCTTGATGCCTTGCGTCAGGGCTTGGGCGACAAAGGCCTTCAGAACATAGGCCAGTTTGTCTTCCGGTACATAGGCTATCGTGATGTGGTTGGACTGGTGCCCAGCCATCAGATCATCCCGGCCCAAGCCGTCAAGAGTGGCGTTCATCAGCGGCCATTCGGCGTTGGTCGCCTGACTGCGGCGGGTCCATTCGGCTTCTGGCAGCTCATGGGCCATGCCGGTGCCGATATGCATGAAGACATCGGTACCTTCATAATGGGCGCGCGCCCAAACGAAGGTGCCTGCCTTGCCCTGACCGGCGATGGTTGAACCACCCTTTGGGAAGAACATGGCTGGCTGGCGATAGCCTTTGGAGCCAGCGATGCCGCCTTTGATATGCTCGAACGGAACCGCGCCGGAAATTTCGAAGTCCCAGTAGAAGGTGCCTTCATATTCGCTGCCCCAGCGGACGTCATGCAGGGTCGTCTCGGATGGCAGCCCCATGGCATCAAGCAGGCGGAACAGCATGGCCTGAGGAATGGCGGTGCCCATGTCCACTTCGTTGATGCACGGGATCGGTTTGCCTTCGCAAATGATAGAGCCGTCTTCGTCCGGGATCGGGAAGCGTTCGGTGGAGCCGATGGCGCCTTCGGCAAAGTCAGAGGCTGCACAGCAATCCTTGAGACCCTGCTGATATTGCACACCAACCGCAGTGAGGCCGAAGCGGGTGACGATGCGTGCCATGGCGATCATCATGGCGCACTGTTCGAGCACCTGTTCGCGGGTCAGCTCGGTTGCGCTGTCGCTGCCCCACTGGAACTGCATGCCGCGATCTTCATAGAATTTGAGGCAGGCTTCGCGCAGCTCGGCGGGAACCTTTTCCATTTCGACCAGAAGGGCCGACTGGGAGAGGGATTCAAGCGGCATGCCGATGTCGGTGAGGGCCTTCACAGGGAAGAAGCCGTTCATCATGCCCATGCAGAAGGTGTCATGCAGGCCAAGAATAGCCTTGTGCTTGAGGATATACTCACCAACCTTGATGCCATCCTGTCCCGCTTCGCTCTTCATCAGCGGATGATCGGCTGTCACGTCGCTGAGATAGCTGGTGTCCTGATCAAGCTTGCCGTCCTTCAGCCATGTGGCCAGACCCTGCTTGAAGAAGTCATCTTCGCATTTTTCCGACCACAGACGGGAATAGGAAACTCCAAGAGAGGTCAGCGTGCCAGCCATGCAGAGCATGCCGACAAGACCCGGCCAGGTGCCATCGAAGTTCGCCATCAACAGGATAGGGCCGCGATGCTTGGAAAGCGACGGTGCGATGTGATGGGAATATTGCCAAGCGGTCAGCAGAACGATCAGCGGTGCGTCCGGATCGATGCGGGAGAACAGCTCGGAGCCTTCCTTCTGGGAAGAAATGAAGCCGTGCTTGCGGTCTTCATGATAAGGGTGAGCGCGCTTCATCTTGTAGCCCTGCGCACTCAGCTCCTTTTCCAGAGCTTCGGAAAAGCTCTGGTAGACGGGCCAGCAAGGCACGTTGGCGCTTTCGCGCAGGTCGGCGTTGGTGACGACCAGGATTTCCTTGTCGCCAGCTGTGATCAGCTCGGCCGGTTCAGGCAATTTCAACATGGTTCAACTCCCGAATATTGCAAATCAAAGGACCGGAGCCATCAGCGCATTGTGATGTTCGCGGTTTTCATAGAGATTGAGATAGACTTGATATTTTGCCGCATGGAAAGCGGCAGTCGATGGATCGGCCTTGACGCTGTCGCCCGGCTGGACGAGGGCTGCGCTTGCGGTCGGAATATTTTCAAAGTCGCCTGATGCCACAGCACCAAGGATAGCTGCGCCAAGGGTGACAACATCCTCTTCACTGGCCATCTGGATTTCACGGCCGGTGATGTTGGCATATTCTCTCAGCCAGAGTGGGTTTTTGGTCGCCCCGCCACAAACATAAAGCGTTGTGATGGTATGCCCAGCCTTGCTCATTTCCTCAATGATGTGACGCGTGCCATAGGCGACGGCCTGCAAGGTGGCCAGATAGAGACGAGCCAGCTGGTCACGGCCGGTTTCCAGCGTCAGACCGGAGACAACCCCGCGTGCATGCGGGTTGGCGCGTGGAGAGCGGTTGCCATGATGGTCGCCAAGAACATGCAGGGCAGCGGTCGGGTTGGCTTCGCGGGCTTCCAGATCGGCGACCCACTCGTTGAGCAAGGCAATCGGATGTTTGCCCGCTGCTTTGGCTTCTTCCTGTAGCTGAGGCCATGCCTCGCACTGGTGGATGGTCCATTCAACCAGCGAACCGGCAGCGCTCTGTCCCCCTTCGCCAAGCCAGAAGCCTGGCAGCATGGCGCCGAAATAGGGGCCCCAGACGCCGGGCACCATAACTGGATTCTGGTTGACGATCATGTGGCAGTTGGATGTACCGGAAATAAGGGCCAGACCACCTTCGGGCTTGGCGCCAATGAGAGCCAGACCGCCAGCATGGGCATCAATAATGCCTGCCGCGATGGTGATGCCTTGAGGCAAGCCCAGTTGCTCTGCGGCAGCTTTGCACAAAGTACCAGCGGCATCTCCCAGCGGCAGAACATCTGTCGGGACTTTGCCCGTTAGATCGTCAAGGCCCACTGCGTCAAGCATATCGGTGGGGAAACGCCCTTCATGCGCCAGATAATTCCATTTGCAGGTCAATGTGCATGTGCTGGCTGCATCCACTTCAGTGCAGCGCCAGACCAGATAATCCGCCAGATCATAAAAACGCCAGACAGCATCATAGCGATCCGGGAATTTGGTCTTCAGCCACAGGATCTTGGGCAGCTCCATTTCGATGGAGACCTCGCCGCCGACATATTTGAGCGCGTCGTGGCCGGTTGCATTGATAGCTGCGGTTTCCACATCAGAGCGGTGGTCCATCCACATGATGATGTCTTGTTCGGCTTCCCCACTTTCGGAGACCGAAATGGAGGAGCCGTTTTTGTCAAGCGCAACCAGTGAGCAGGTTGCATCAAAGCCGATTGAGCGCACTTTCGTGGCGTCAATTCCAGCTTTTTCAACGGCTTCCCTGGTGGCTTCACAAATCATCGACCAAATGTTGGCCGATGATTGCTCAACAAAATTGGCCTTGGGGTGAAACTGTTTGATTGCACGGGTCGCAAAGGCAAGACGGGTGCCCGTTGCGTCATACACTCCGGTTCGCGCGCTCGCAGAACCAACATCAATACCGATATAATACATAGATTGTCCTCCCAGACCCTTTCTTTGCCCCCAAGGCCTAGAAAGGTCTCTATAGTGCTGATTTCAATTTATAGCGGGTAAGCCCGTATGACATGATGACCGGGTTCCAGCGTGAACTCGGAACCGAGATCGGACGTCATGTCCCCGGGAAGTGTCACCTTGGCGTTAACGCTCGGTGGCAGGGCAACCTCCCAGTGAATTTCATTCTCCTCAAAATGCCAGTTGCTCGTAATGCGGCCGGTATGGGCATCATGCGTAGCTTCAACAAATCCGATGCGTTTGTCGAAGATGGGGCGCATGATGACAGACCGGAAACCGGGGGCGCTTTCATCCCAGTCAATGCCGGCAAGGCGCGACCAGATCCATTCGCCAACCGAGCCATAAGCATAGTGGTTGAAGCTGTTCATGGCCTTGCTCTGGAAGCCTTTTTCCTCAGTCCAGCCGTCCCAGCGTTCCCAAATGGACGTGGCGCCGTGCTTGATGGAAAAGCCCCAGCTTGGATATGTGTCCTTGAGCAGAAGCGAAACGGCGAGCTCTTCTGCGCCATTGTCGCTGAGCACAGGGCAAAGATGCCGCACACCCAGAAAGCCGGTTTGCAGATGTCCGCCAGCCTGCTCGATCAGCTCTACAAGGCGCTGCGCTGCACGCTCTTTGGCTTCTTCAGGCAAGATGTCGAAATCAAGTGCCAGTAGATAGGCAGTCTGCGTGTCGCCCTTCAATCGGCCATCGTCTGCCAGAAAGGCCTTTGTAAAGGCTGCCCGCAAGCGTTTGCCAAGTGCGATCCATGGCTCGGACTCTCGCTCCAATGCGGCTGCGATATCAGCCATCAGGTCTGCGATATAAATCCAATAGGCTGTGTTGACCAACTCACGGTCTGTCGCCGGTCCAACGCTGAGCCAGTCACCATAGTTGTTGTGAACCTGATTGCGGCGAATGCCATCGGGGTTGCATCGTTCGATATAGTCCATCCATCTGACGAAAGGCTGCCAGCAACGATCCAGCAGATCCTTGTCGCCATAGCGCTGGTAATGCATCCAGCCCATGATGACCGGAGCATCCCCCCAGGCAGGAGCGCCCGGCTGCGGCGTCAGCCGATAAGGATTGAGCGGTTTGGTTGGCGCGACGTCGGGGAAGACACCCTCATCCGACTGGCCGTCGATCAGATCTTCCATCCACTTGGTCAGGAAGGCCGAGATGTCCATGAAATAGCCTGCTGTGCGCCAGAAAACCTGTGCATCCGCAGCCCAGCCATAGCGCTCGTCGCGCTGTGGGCAATCTGTGGGAACAGAGAGGAAGTTATCTCTCTGGCTCCAGAAGATGTTGGACAAAAGCTGATTGACCATCGGGTGGCCGGTTTTCATATGGCCAACAACGGGCGTGTCCGTCTGGATGGCAATTGCGGTCAGCTCGGGTTGCGCATAGGTTTCCCCTTCGACGGTGAGTTCCACATACTGGAAACCGTGGAAGGTGAATTTGGGGTGGAAAATCTCGTTGCCCTTGCCGCTGGCAATATAAATGTCCTCAGATACGGCATAGCGCAGATTCTCGGTATAGAGCCTGCCTTCCGAATCGAGCATTTCACCGTGGCGCAACAGGAAGCGGGTGCCTTCGCGCGCTTCCACATGCATTTCGACATAGCCCGTCAGATTTTGGCCAAAGTCATAGATGGTTGTGTTCGCATCTTGAACAAACAGGGATTTGGGCTCCAGCCGAGCGACTTCTCTGGCTGGTTGGCCGCGCGACGCATCGATTTTTGGTAAGCCCGGTTCGGGAATGATTTCTTCCACCGGTTGCCAATAGGTCGTGTCGATGCCGCACTGACACCAGCCCTCCAACTCCAATCGGGCGTCAACCATTTCTCCGGCCAGAAAATCGGAATAGCAAATTGGTCCCTGTCGGGTCATCCAGTTTTCGTCGGAAATGATCGTCTCAATGTGTCCGTCGGCATATTCCAGTTGAAGCTGGCACAGAAAAGCAGGGCGACCGCCATAATGGTTGCCAGCGCGGCGTTGATTATGTCCGATACGGCCCGAATACCAGCCTTCTCCGATGATTGCGCCAAGGCAGTTTTCGCCGGCGTTGAGCTGATCGGTCACGTCGTGGGTCTGGTATTCGACGCGAGTGTGATAGTCCGTCCAGCCGGGGGCCATCACGTCTTCACCGATGCGCACACCATTGATATAGAATTCATAAAGGCCAAGCGCGGAGAGATAGGCAGTTGCCCGCACGGGGCGCTCCGATAGGGCGATCTCGCGGCGCAAATAGTCTGCGGGGCGGGCCTGAAAGCGATTATCGTACAGATTGTCTTGCGGCACATCCCGTCCGGCAGGCAACACGAAATAGCGCCCGATCCAGTGAGCCTGCCACTGGTTCTGGGCCAGCCCTGTGAATAGCTCTGCCGGTTCGGCCAAAGCACCGGGTTTGTCGTCTTGATCCCAAACCTGAACGCTCCACCAAAGATGGGCGTCTGGCGGGAAAATCAGTGTCTCATCGGCATAAACGAAATTGTCTTCCCCGACGCATTTGCCCGAATCCCAGATGAGGTTGCCGCCTTCGCGTACGTCTTTTTCAGAAGCGCCGATCACAATTCGCCATGCGGTCTGGCGCGAAGGGCTCTGAGCCGAATGTGCGCACTCAAGCGCCCAGCCGAAGAATGGCGGGCGGCTGTTCAACCCTGACACGCGCGCGAGATGCTGGCATCGCAGGTTTGTGGCAAGCAGCGATCCGTCTTGCCCGATAATTGGTAAAGTCACCTAAAGCTCCGTCGCCCTCTGTCGAGCATGAGAGATGTGAATATCCATCGCCTCAATGGCAGCCGCTGTGTCGCGCTTGGCGATGGCGTCAATAATAGCCAGGTGGTCGGTGAAGGTGTGAGGCAGCAGCAGTTCGGTCAAGCTGATTCGATCATGGCGGATCAACCTGATGCGGATTGCGTTAATATTGTAGGCCTGAATGAGAATTTCATTGTTGGTCAGGCGGATCAATACATTGTGGAAATCTGTGTCGATCTGCTGTCCACGTTTCAAAACGGCCTCGGACAGCCCGGTCTCCACAGCTTTTACAATGTTGAGATGAGCTTGGCGCTGCTCTTCCAGAACGCTATCCGGCATCTTCTTGACCGCATGCATGACCGCTTCCCGCTCCAGAGCAGCGCGCATCTGGAAGGCATCGCGTATCATCGGAAGATCAATGGCCGTGATCTGGATCCCACGCTGGGGAACGACGGTTATAAGACCTTCCGATTCCAGACGTGGTAGCAGTTCGCGCAATGCGCCAATCGACAAATTCATCAGCTTGACCAGATCTTTCTGGCTAACAAGCTGACCGGATTTCAACTTGCCATCAAAGAGGGCAGCTTGAAAGAGTTCATAGGCTGTTTCCTTGACACTGCGAGAAGTATCGGCGTGTTCTGTCATCGCGCGACCTGCTATCACTTCAATTTCCTTTCACCACGGCGTTTCTAAAGAGCCTTTTCAGCCTCCGCCAATGCAGCTTCAATGGCTGCCAACTTGTCGGAAGACAGGGGCTCCATAGGGGGCATGGTGCGAGCGAAAGCAGGGTTGCCATAAACCTTGGCCATCAGAGCTTTCAGCACATTCAGACCGCCATTTCCGTCCACTGTCTCAATACGCATTGTGGCGCGTTTCACGAAGCCTTCCGAAACGCCACCAAGATACAGCTGCACGCAGTCCTTTGCAAACGGGTTTGTCATGCCGCCGATCATGCCTGCGCCACCAGCATCCACCATATCGCGCAGAATTGCGTCGCTGCCGGTGAAAATGGAAAGCTCAGGGAATGCCTTGATCAGTTCAAGACCACCGGGCAGATTGCCCGTGGAGTCTTTGATGCCAACCACAAGAGATCCGATGCGGTTCTGAACGGCTTTCACCTGTTCAACGCTGAACGGAATGCCGCTGAAATGCGGGAAATTATAAAGAACGATGTCGAGGCCGGGGTTACCCGCTTTCTTGACAAGGGCTTCATAATAATCCGCAACGCCTTCTACTCCGGCACTGCGGTAGTAGAAAGGTGGGATAATGAGGGCTGCTCTGCATCCCAGCTTGTGAGCTTCCACATACATGGAAACAGCGTCATCAAGTGATGATGTCATAACACCAGGGATCTGGCGTGACATATCCGCGCCCATGTCGGCGAGTTTGCGCAGCGCTTCAAGCTTTTGGCGCACCGACAACGAGGGCCCTTCCCCTGTTGTTCCAAAAACGGACGTGTAGGCACACCCCGCTTCAAGCAGGGCATCGCAATGCCGTTTCAGTTGTTCGATATCTATTTCATAATCCTCGGTGAACGGCGTAATCGCCGCGCCGACGACACCCTTAAGGTCGGAATTTTCCAACATCAGGTGCAGCCTCCCATAAAAATTTCAGTCGAATGTAGTATACTCGATTTGATAACTGATACAATAAGTGTTAATATCAGCTAGTCAAACAAATTTCTTCGCGCTAATGTTTCTCGTGGAGCTATTCCTATACACCGGGGCTGGAGGGTTCTGGTGTGTGACCATTCTATGTTCGGGAGGACACAAACATGATTTCACGTGGTATCGCGGCTGCTCTCCTCTGCTGCACTTTCATTGCTGCACCAGCTGTGGCTCAAGACAAGCTCACCATCAAATACACCACGGCTTCGGTTCCTTCGGACCTGCATACCAAAGCAATGCATGTCTTCAAGGAAGAGTTGGAAAAGAAAGTGCCGGGCCGCTTTGACGTTCAGCTCTATGATTCCGGTACCCTGTTTGCTCAAGGCGCTGACCTTGATGCTTTGCAGCGTGGCAATGCGGAAATGACCTATTTGTCATTCCAGTTGATCGCGGACAATCTGCCTCAGTATAGCGTGCTGACGGCTGGCTACCTGTTCCAGAATGCCAAGCATTATCGTACCTTCCTGAATTCGGATCTGGGTGCCGAACTGAAAGAAGCCGTATCCAACGATATGGACGTACAGCTGCTCGATACTTGCTATCTTGGTACACGCGAGCTGAACCTGCGTGCTGAAAAAGACATTCAGACCCCTGATGATCTGAAAGGCATCAAGCTGCGCATGCCGGGCTCCGATGCATGGTTGTTCCTTGGTCAGGCTCTGGGTGCAAGCCCCACTCCGCTGCCATTCGGCGAAGTTTATCTTGGCTTGCAGACCGGCACCATCGATGCTCAGGACAACCCGCTGCCAACGGTTGAAGCTGCGAAATTCTACGAAGTTACAAAGCAGATCACTCTGACCGACCACCTTGTTGATGGTCTCAACATTGCCGTGAACAACCAGACCTGGGAACAGCTGAACGAAAGCGAAAAAGCTGCCATGGTTGAAGCTGCGCAGGCATCTTGTGACTGGAACAACGAACAGCGCTACAAGGAAGAAGCCCGTTTGATCGACTTCTTCAAGGAAGAAGGCCTCAAGGTCACGACGCCGGATGTTGATGCATTCCGCAAACATGTGCAGGACTTCTACTTCAGCTCTGATCGTTCCAAAAACTGGCCGGAAGGCTGGGTCGAAAAGATCAACGCAATGGCCGAATAAGGAGCATTTGCTGCTATGGCTAATATCCTTTCAAAGGATATGCTGCTCGCAACCGGTCGCCTTTTGAAAAAGGCGGCCGACGCGATCGGCGTCCTGCTCTTCCTGTTCGCCTTTGGCGGGTTCATTGTACAGATCTTCTATCGCTATGTGATGAACGCGCCTCTTCTGTGGACGGAAGAAATCACGATGATCGCATTCATTTGGACCGTGTTCTGGGCGGCTGCATTCATGACGCCGGTTCAGTCTCACGTGTCTTTCGATGTGGTTTACGATGTCGTAAATCCCAGAACGCGTCGGATCTTCAGCATCATTTCCATGTTGGCACTGTTCATCTCTTTCGTGCTGCTTGTTCCGGCCACATGGGATTATCTCCAGTTCCTCACCCGCAAAAAAAGCTCTGTTCTGCGTTTGCCCATGTATTGGATCTACGGCTGCTACATGCTGTTTATCCTGGGTTTTATCGTTCAGGCCGTCTATCGGCTGTACGGTTTGCTGAGCCAGAAGTGGGAAAAATATATTTAAAAGGGTTGAGTTAGAATGACCTTCTTCGCAGATCATGCTCTAAGCCTGATGCTGATCATCATGATTGGTATCACGATTGCCGGGCTGCCGATGGGTATCTCGATGATCGTTGCCAGTATCTTCTATCTCTTTTTCTCCGGGCAAGATGTCGGTCTGGCTGCCGAGAATGTTCTGAACGGTGTGTTCGGAAACTTCGTGGCGCTTGCGGTTCCTCTCTTCATTTTTGCTGCCAATATCATGAATGCCGGTAAGGTGTCAGACCGAATATTGACCTTTGCCTTGGCGTTGGTCGGGCGCGTGCCCGGCGGTTTGGCGCAGGTGAATATCATGACATCGCTCATCTTTTCGGGCATGAGCGGATCGGCCATCTCCGATGTGGCCGGTGTCGGTAAAGTCCTGACGGACATGATGATCAAGGAAGATCGCTATCCGCGTGGTTTTGCAGGAGCAATCACGGCGGTTTCTGCCGTTGTCGGCCCGATCTTCCCCCCGTCTATCCCTGTGATTTTCTACGCCCTGATCTCCTCCACATCCGTGGGCGTATTGTTCCTTGGCGGCGTTGTTCCGGCCTTTCTGGTTTGCACCACGCTTGGCATCGCGGTGATGATCATGGCCAAGCTGCGCGGGTTCCCGGTTGAGGAAGCTATCCCCCTCAAAGCTTTCCCAATCATTCTGATCCGGGCGCTGCCAGCGCTTCTGATGCCGATCATTCTGCTTGGCGGTATCTACTCGGGTGCCTTCACCCCGACCGAAGCGGCTGCAGTTTCAGCCTTCTATGCACTGCTTTTGGCGGCCTTCGCCTATCGTGTGCTTGGCTTCTGGTCCTTCATCTCGGTGGTGCGGGAAACGGTCAAGACGACGGCAGTGGTCACCATCGTTCTGTGTGGCGCCTATATCTTCAACTATATCGTCACCGTGGAGCAGGTTCCCCAGCAGGTCTTCGCATTCTTTGATGCAATGGATCTCAACCGGGTTCAGTTCCTGCTGATCCTGAATGCTCTGTTCCTGGTTCTCGGTTGCGTGCTTGACTGCTCGACAATCATGCTGGTTGTCACGCCTTTGTTTATCCCAACCGCATTGGCATTGGGTATCGACTTGCACCATCTGGGCATCGTGCTGGTGTTCAACATGATGATCGGTCTGGTGACGCCTCCATATGGCATCCTGCTGTTCATCATCAAGGCTCTGAACGGGATTCCGCTTGGTGAAATGATCCGTGAAAGCTGGCTCTTCCTTGGTCTTTTGATCATGCTGCTGCTGCTGCTGACCTTCTTCCCGCAGTTGGTACTGTGGCTGCCTCACTATGCAGGGATGCTGTAAGTTTCCTCCCAAACAGGCTTCGATACACTTTACCAAAGCCTACAGACTGAGAACGGGTGGCCCCAACCTACGGAGCCACCCGTTTTTGTTTCGTCTTGCAGAGATTGAATATCATCTGCTCTCAGGCAAATCTGATGCCGCCCTCAAGCGTCTCGATCTGACCGATTTTCAATCGGAGGAATGAGTGCGGTTTCAATATTCTGGCTCGCAAGAGCTTTCTGTTCATCTTCAAGACTGACCCCAGCATGATCAAGGGACGACACCAAGCGAACGATATGTTTGCCGGAGCTTGCGAGTTTTGTCAGCAGCATGGTCGTGTCTTCATTTTCCTCTCCGAGGCGCGTCTTTACATCGTTGATCGACAGACGCCGGGCTTCACGGCGCGCCAACTCCAGAATTTCAGAGCTCGTCTCATCGCCATAGACAATGATGTCGGCTGCATGCAAAGCGCGAATGGCGCGCATGGGAAGCAGATCGCTTTCTCCATGCCAAGTATCAATGAAGGTGACCCTGCCTGACGGCAACGCGTTGGGAGTGGGGGATGTGCGAAGGATATCCTCGATCGAGTTCGCGGCGATCCTGTCCGGACCTGAAAAGGCCAGATCGACAAAAGCTTCCCAGAAACGTCGACGCTCCGCACCCGGCTGAAAACGCAACTGCACACCGGAGCGCAGGCTTTGAGCCAGTTTCGCCCAATCGGAGATGACAGGCGGTATCAGGCTTTCGATGCGTCGACGGATTGCCTGCCCCAGAATGGGGGCGGAGCCATCCGTCGAGATACTAATAACGACGGGAGAACGATTGACGATAGATCCGAACTGGAACTGACAATGATCCGGATTGTCTATGATGTTGACCACGGCACCGGCGGCATTGGCTGATGTCACGAACCGTTCGGCTTCTTCGGCTTCCTCGATGTCACCGATGGCCAGCAAGGCACCTGTGAAGCTGTCCTCGGTCCAGTCCTGACGATGCCAGACATAGCGTCGCTCAGCTGTTTTTGCATCAACAAGCAGCTGCCTCAATTCCTCTCCGGGTTCTTTGGAATAGACATGTACAATCGCCCCGGTCGCGGCCAGAAGCTCGGCTTTCCACGCTGCGCCATCGCTTTCTCCGGCCAGCACAACCCTGCGTCCTTTTAGATTGAAAAAGACCGGTAGGGTGGCCAGATCAGTGATACGATCTCGGCGTCGTACCGCTCTGGGTTCATTTTGCAGATCTACTTCACTCCGCAACGATATCATGCAGCATCTCCGCTGTTCAGGAAGGCTGAAGTTGCGATTGGTCTTGTCCCAGTCGCTCTTCCAGAAGCTCCAACAGGTCGTCATGTTCAGTTCGCATTTTGCGGCTGAAACAGGCAATTCGAGACCGTCGTTTTGTCTGGTTCCTGTTAAGCGCCACACCCGCATTATAAAACTAATATCAGGTTTGAAACAACGTGTGGGCATCGCCCTCGGCTCTGGGTGTCAATGGCGAACGGGCTCTTTTTTACTCAAGTAAGGGCGACTTCCATGCGATGAGTGAATACAATAAACATATGATTTTATTGTATAAAAATACTTCTTCGAAAATTCGTCAAAGCCATTGTGCGGATGAAAATTGGTGTCGATTTGGTGCCTTGTCTCCGGTCGCAAGCCATTTTCTCCAAGCGCCGTAAATTGGAATAATTTTATTTCCGTAGCCTCGGGATTGGTTTGGTATTCGAAGAAAGATTTTGCAGATAAATCACATTTGCGAATTTGGGTTGGCTCAATTGGCGAGAGGTCTGGATGGTCCTACAAATTGGTTATTCCGAATACAGGACCAAAGAGCCGCCACAGGAGAAAACGCTTTCCTCTGGGCGCCAAAAGCCGGAGAGCGTGATGTTTGTGATAACCGGAAACCGATTGCTTGATGGCGGGGTTGTCTTTCTTGCTCCGGCGCTTGCCTGGGTAGAAGACACTCAACTGGCGCGGCGTTACGAGAGCGAACAGAGCGCACAGGAGATCGTGGCTGGCTTGGGAGATATGGTTGTCAACCTGGACGTCATTCCCGTCGCTCACGTCGACGAGGGAGAGCTTCAACCCCTGCGCTTACGTGAGCGGATTAGGGTTGGAGGGCCAACCATTAGTCCCTTTGCGGACATCAATCTCGATCGCTCATTCACTGGTAATCAAAGCTGACTTTTCAGGCTTGCAAGGAGACCTAAGCATGTATCGCTATGATGAATTTGACGCCGCATTCGTGCGCCAGAGAGTCGAGCAGTTCCGCAATCAGGTCGGTCGCCGGGTTTCAGGAGAGCTGACCGAGGACGAGTTCAAGCCGCTGCGCCTGATGAATGGTCTCTACCTTCAGCTTCATGCCTATATGCTGCGCGTTGCTATTCCATATGGCACTCTGAACAGCCGGCAAATGCACAAACTGGCCGATGTCGCCACGAAGTATGATCGAGGCTACGCCCACTTCACGACGCGCCAGAATGTCCAGTATAACTGGCCGACGCTCTCAGATACGCCAGATATTTTGGAAGAGCTTGCCGAAGTAGACATGCACGCCATTCAGACCTCGGGCAACTGCATCCGGAATGTGACAACGGATCACTTTGCAGGGGCCGCTCATGACGAGATCGCCGACCCGCGCGTCTACGCCGAGATTATCCGGCAATGGTCCAGTCTGCATCCCGAGTTTTCCTTTCTGCCGCGCAAGTTCAAGATTGCTATCAATGGCGCCCGCAAGGATCGGGCGGCCATCCGGGTGCATGATATCGGGCTTCAATTGGTCGAGACGAAAGACGGTGGCATTGGCTTCGATGTCTATATTGGCGGCGGGCAGGGACGCACCCCCATGATCGCCAAACTGGTGGCCGAAGCCGTGGCTGAAGCGGATATTCTGAATTATCTGGAAGCCGTCTTGCGGGTCTACAATCGCTATGGTCGCCGCGACAACAAATATAAAGCCCGCATCAAGATACTGGTGCATGAAACCGGGCTTGAGCAGCTACAGGCGGACATTGCCGAGGAATATGCACTTTCCAAATCCAGCCTTCTGGACGTGCCGCAAAGCGAGATAAAACGGATCGATACCTACTTTGCTCTGCCCGAACTGCGGACAGATCGGGAGGGCGCAGAGACACTGGTTCAGCTCCGTGCCCAGAATGCAGGATTTTCGCGCTGGGTATCTCGCAACACCTTTCCCCACAAGGTGGACGATCATGTCAGTGTTTCGATATCGCTCAAGCCAATCGGCGGAGTGCCCGGCGATGCCACGAGTGAGCAGATGCATCTTGTTGCCGATCTTTCAAGCCGCTTTGGCTATAACGAAATCCGCGTCAGTCATGAGCAAAATCTGGTGCTGCCACATGTTGCCAAGGGTGACCTTCTGACCATCTATCAGGCTCTGGTTGAGGCGGATCTGGCCGAGGCCAATGTCGGCCTTGTGACCGATATCATCGCTTGCCCGGGGCTTGACTATTGCGCACTGGCAAATGCGCGCTCGATCCCGATTGCCCAGGCAATTTCCAACCGTCTTGGAGACCCGGTCCGGCAGCAGGAAATTGGCCCTGTTACGCTGAATATTTCCGGCTGCATCAACGCGTGTGGGCACCATCATGTCGGTCATATCGGCATTCTTGGCGTCGATAAGAAAGGCGAGGAACTCTATCAGCTTACGCTTGGAGGCGCAGCGGACGAGAGCACCTCCATCGGATCAATTCTCGGCAGAGGCTTTGCTGCTGAAGACCTGATCGATGCAGTGGAGCTGGTGCTCGATACCTATCTTGCTCTTCGTCTGAACAAGGATGAGACCTTCATTGATGCCTATCGCCGGGTGGGGCCTCAGCCGTTCAAAGATGCCCTCTATCCCAATGGAAAACAGGCGGCATAGGGAATGTCATGTTGAAGCGAAAGAAGTTTTCTCTACCAGAGTCGGAGCAAGTCGACGCTCTCAATGCGCGATTTGAACAGCAACGACCCGAGAGTGTTCTCGAATGGCTTGCGTCCAACGCAAGCGCCGGAGAGGTTCCGATGGTCTCTTCCTTCGGGGCTGACTCGGTCGTGTTGCTCGACATGATCGCACAGATTGATGCTGACTATCCTGTGTTATTCATCGATACGGGCAAACATTTCATACTGACTCTGCAATATCGTGACGAGCTGAAGGAACATTTCGGGCTTGGAAATCTGCATACGATCGCCCCTGACAAAGAGGGTCTCAAGGAGCAGGATCCCCGCGGTTCGCTCTGGATATCGGATCAAGATGCCTGCTGTCATGTGCGCAAGACAATGCCGCTTGCCAAGATGATGGAAGATCGCGTCGGCTGGATCACGGGCCGTAAGCATTTTCAAACGCAGCACCGCACCAACCTCAAGATTTTTGAATTGGACGGGTCCCATCTCAAGGTCAACCCGCTTGCCAACTGGGGGCCCAAAAACGTCGCCGACTATATCAGTTCCCGTTCGCTGCCTGGTCATCCTCTCGTGCCAAAGGGATATGTTTCCATCGGTTGTGCTCCATGCACAAGCCCGGTGGCTGAGGGCGAGGACGGTCGATCTGGCCGTTGGAGAGGGTCTGACAAGACCGAGTGCGGTTTGCATATCTAAGCAGGAGAGGCTCATGACCAATGAAGTCGAAAACTACCAGTCATCTCTTTGGAAAGATGGCGCATTTGTCGCTGACGACTGGGTGCTTCTGGCGGCGGGAGAAAGTCCGACCCGGAACGAAAAGGCCTTTCTGGCTTTTGATGATGCCTTGATACTGCTGGAGCAGGGGACCTCTCTGCCAGCCTCGCTGGGTGTGTTCGTTGGGGCTGGCGATGACGTGAACGAACTGGCAAAATATCTTCGACATATCGAAGCGGTGGCAATCGATTTTCCCGGTTTCGGGGATGGTCGTGGTTTTTCCAGTGCTCGTCTCCTTCGCGAACGATACGGATTTACTGGCGATATCCGCGCAGTGGGCAATTATATTCTCGATCAGATGCCATTCCTTGCGCGCTGTGGGGTGTCCAGTTTTCTGGTAACCAGCGAAAAAGTGAAAGCTGGGCTGCTCCGGGGCGAGTGGCCGGAAGTGACAACTTACTACCAGCCTGTCGCGAGCAATGGAGAGGCTCCGGCTGACCAGTTGCGCCCATGGGTGCGCCACAAAGTCGAAGCGGTGTGATGTTTGCGCAAAAGGGTGCTGAGCCCGTGAAATAGAAGAAGGCATTGTGCGGCGCCGGCCGAATAGGGCACCACAAGACTGATCCACCATATAAGGAGATTTGCATGACGCACCAAGGTTTGGCTGTACAGCCCAGCACCAGTGCAGCCGATACACGGGCGTTTCCGATCCCGGCAAATGTGTTTGCCGAGACCGTGACCGAAGTGCGGCATTATACTGATGGGCTTTTTAAGTTCCGTATCACCCGACCGGCGAGCTTCCGCTTTCGCTCTGGCGAGTTTGTCATGATCGGCCTGCCCAATGCTGAACGCCCTATTTTCAGGGCCTATTCCATTGCCAGCCCATCGTGGGATGAGGAAGTGGAATTCTATTCCATCAAGGTTCCTGATGGTCCACTGACTGAGCATCTTCAGCGGATAAAGGTTGGCGATACGGTCCTCATGCGCAAGAAGCCGACTGGGACTCTGGTCAACGACGCACTCATTCCCGGCAAGCGGCTCTATATGTTCTCGACCGGTACCGGTATTGCCCCCTTTGCGTCGCTGATCCGTGATCCAGAGACCTATGAAAAATTTGAACAAGTCATCCTGACCCACACCTGCCGCCATATCGGCGAATTGAAATATGGTGAGGAGCTGGTGGAACTTTGTAATAGCGACCCGCTGGTTGGCGAGTTCGCCAGAGGCCGCCTCATTCACTACAGCTCGGTCACGCGTGAAGCATTTCCGCGGGTCGGACGCATCACCGATCTGATGGCAACGGGTAAACTGTTTAAGGACCTCGGTGTTCCTCCCATCAACCCGGAAGAAGACCGGGGCATGATTTGTGGCTCTATGGCAATGCTCAACGACACAAAAAGCATCCTCGAACAATTTGGCCTTGAAGAAGGCTCAAATGCACGACCGGCAACATTCGTGGTGGAGCGCGCATTCGTAGACTAATCACGCGTCATGGATCATCAGATTTATGGGAATGGCTGTTTCTGCGAAACAGCCATTTTGCTTATGTAGGTGAACATGACCTCATCGGAATGGACTCGCCACAAGCCGGAGTAACAAACGTGGCGACTGCTGTAGTAGACATGTGCCTGATTTTCCCTTTTGGGTTTTTCAGAGAACAGCAGGCCGGTGCTCTTGCAGGAGATGGTCTGAAGGCATGATGGTGATAGTGGCGATGGGGCGGGCTATTTGGTGTTGACGCCCAGCCTGTCCAATCGGCGTCCGACGCTGACGATGAGCGATTGGCAGAGTGCCATTGCCGGAAGCTGCAATCGGAAATGCCCAAGATGCCCTTCCCGCACAAACAGCGAATGCTGGGCGAAGCGGGCGATCGGGCTCATTTCATTGTCTGTGATGCACAGGACACAATGGCCGTCCTTCGCAATCTGCTCCGAAGAGCTGATGGTTTCAGGCGTGTAGTCATCGAATGTAATCGCAAGCGCCACATCGCCGGGCCGGACGAAGCGCAATTGTTCAGAACGCATGGTTCCCAGATTGTCGATCAGGTTCACATGCTTGCCAACGCGAGAAAAGCCGTAGAAGCAATAGGTACCGACGCCAAAGGCGCCCCGCGCCGAAATGATGTGCAAGGTGGGTGCCACCGAGATCTTTTCGACAAAGGCAAGCAGGACATCTCTGTCAATCTCTTGCTGCAATCGCTCCAGCGTCTCGACGCCAGCGTGAACGAAGGCATCAAAGACGGAGCTGGGATTGTCAAGATCCGGTTGCAGGCCGCCTTCATGGCCGGGCTTGATCAGGGGCGAGGGTCCGGCTCGCTCGGAAAAGGATCTTTTGGGACCAAGCAGCCTTGGGCGGATGACATCCTGAAACTCGGAAAAGCCGCCAAAGCCCAATTCTTTTGAAAACCGCGTGAAGGTAGAACTGGGCACCCCAGCCAAATCCGCCAGTTTAATGACGCTATAGATGGCGGATTCATCAGGATGGCTCAGAATGAATTTTGCCACCTGATTCAATCGCTTTGAAAGCCGGTGCGAATTTTCCGAGAGATAGGCAACAAGGCCATCGAAACTCGTGATCTGTGGCTCGTTGCCCTTTGATCTGTCTGTCGGCATGCTCTTGTTCTCCCACGTCTTTCTTGCGGGCAGGTTAGCTGAATTGCAGGGAATGATTTGACCTTATATCCGAACCGTGACGCCGATCAAGCGGAATCGGCGCCACGGGTAAATCGCTTCAAGATACCTCAGATCACTTCTGGATCGCTTCGGTCATGATCTGGGAGGCCTGCTCCACCCATTCTTCGCCACCGATGTCCTTAGCGAATTCTGGCCAGAGTGCCTTGGCAGCGGACTGCCATTTTTCCTCGTCTTCGGGTGCTCCTGAAAGAATCATGCCCAGTTCCACCAGTTTTTCCTTGGCCGCAGCTGTTTCCTTGGCAGAAACATCGCGTTCATAGGCTGCTGCGTCCTCGCCAGCCTTGTTCAAAGCGTCCTGCAAATCGGCAGGTAGTCTCTGATAGAAGCGCTCGGAGACAATGATCGGGCCAGACCAGATCAGATAGTGGATTTCCGTGATGTATTTCTGTACTTCATAGAATTTAGAGGAAATCGATGTCGTATAAGGGTTTTCCTGTCCGTCGATCACGCCTTGCTGAAGGGCCGGGAAGACTTCCGCCCAGGCCATCGGGATAGGATCGAGACCCCAGGACTGGAAGGTTCTGATCGCGATGTTGTTCTTGGACACCCGAATCTTCAATCCCTGAAGATCATCCAAATTCTTGACCTCGCGTTCGCTGTTGGTCATGACCCGGAAGCCTTTTTCAAAATAGCCGACGATACGGACACCTGCTTCCTTGGGCAGGCGTTCGTTGAGCGGTGCCTTGAGGGCATCCATCACGGCATGGGCTTCATCGGTGGATGTAAAGGCATAGGGAAGCATCATCACGCCGACGGACGGAGCGAGCGGTACCAGATTGCCCGTATAAAGGATTTCCCCTTCAATGGATCCGGTCCGCAAAGCTTGCGCCACTTCCTGCTCCGAGCCGAGCTGGTTTGACGGGAAGATCTGCACCTCGATGCGCCCGTCAGTGTATTTTTCCACCAGCTCCTTGAACTTGACCGCGCCCAGATGGGTGGGGTTGTTCTCATTGTCACCGTGGCTGAGCCGTAGGGTGTAGTCCGCAGCAGCAGCGGGCAAGGCCCCGATGACTGCCATGACTGCAGCTGCAATCGTTGTTTTTAGAAGTTTCATAAGTCTCCTCCTTCTTGAAAGTTCTAGTTGATGAAACCGAGTAACCTTGGAAGCCAAAGGGTCAGTTCGGGGATGAATGAAACAAGGACCATCACCACGATCTCGGCCGCCAGGAATGGCAAGGACGCTCTGCTGACTTTCTCAACAGTCGTGTTTCCTATCTCGCTTGCCACGAAGAGATTGACGCCAAGTGGCGGCGTCGAATAGCCGATCTCACAGGCGATCACAAAGATCACACCGAATTGAACCGGGCTGATGCCGATGCTGAGAGCAACGGGCAAAAGCAGCGGGGTCAGAATGATGATCTGGGTGAGTGTTTCCATCCACATGCCGATAAAGATCAGCATCAGAAGGACCAGCAGGATAAGCAGGGTTGGATCGGAAACCGCGCCGGTCAAGGCGTGGGATACAGCCTGAGGAACCTGAAACACGGTCAACATGCGGCCAATGATGCGCCCCGTGACCAGAACAAGCATCACCGTGCCTGTAATGCGCACCGAGTAGATCATTGCGTCGACAAATGTCTTCACCCGAATTTCGCCATAAACGAATATCCCGATCAATAGCGCATAGAGTACAGCGACGACGGAGGCCTCGGTGACCGTGAATATTCCGGTATAGATGCCCCCCAGGATGATGACCGGAGCTGCGAGCGCCCATTTGGCTTCCCAAGCGGTGCGACGGATGGCTCCGGGTTCACGATCGGTGAGACCGCCTGAGCTGTAGCCACGACGGCCAGAGATGACGCGGCTGGTCGTGTATAACGCAGCAGCCAACATCAGGCCCGGAACGAAACCGGCAATGAACAGGGTACTGATCGAGGTTTCCGACGTGATCCCGTAGATGATCATTGGAATTGAGGGCGGAATGACGACGCCAATCCCGCCAGCAGATGATGGAACCGCAGATGAAAAGCCTTCGTCATAACCATCGCGCACCATGGCGGGGATCATGATCGAGCCGATTGCGGCCGTGGTTGCCGGTCCCGAGCCGGAGATGGCGGCAAAGATAGTGCAGGCCACAATCGTTACGCTGGCCAAGCCACCCGGAGCCGGTCCCACAACCGCACGGGAAAAGGTGATCAGGCGCTGTGTCAGCCCGCCCTTTTCCATCAATGTGCCCGCAAGAATGAACATGGGCACCGCGATGATCGTGAATTCGTCGACGGCCGTATAGGCTGCCTGCACCAGATAGGACATGGGCATATTCGCCATGCTCATCGCCAGCACAGCAGCCAGACCGATCGAAATGCCAACCGGTACGCCGATCAGAAGAAAAACAATGAAAGACAAGGACATCAAGAGTGTAGGATCCATGATTATTCTCCGATCCTGCTGTCTGCGGGTCCCTCACCGGTTTTCCACCTTGCGAGTGCGACTTGAGCCACGCGAACCGACATGAATATGAATCCCAGCGGCACAATCATCTGGACCCAGACCAGATTGATGCCCGTGGTTTGCGAAATGTAAGGAAATTCGAACATGGAAATCGTGAACTCGTAGCCATACCAGATCACGATGCCATTAAAGACCAGCCAGAGGGTGTCTGCGATGGTGTAAGCAATGAGCCGCGGCTTTTCGGGCAGCATTTCCAACTGAAGACCGACACGAATGTGCCGATCCCCCTGAGCCGCGATGACAAAGCCGAAATAGACCGACCAGACAAAGGCAAAGCGGCTGACTTCCTCCAGCCAGCTGAAGGACCTGCCGAAACCGAAGCGGGCGATGACCTGAAATCCCAGCAGCACGACGACGACGGTCATCAGGCCTGCGCCAAACCATTCCTCGGGTGTTCGACCGTAAAAGCGTTTAGTCATGGGCTGTGTCTCCTGCATATGCGCCAATTGCCGCAATCCGACCGGCATGATCCGTCATTGCAAACCGTTCGATCCATTTGCCGACCAATTGAACGAAGGGGACAGAGGTCTGAAGTGTCTGGGGGAAAATCGGCAGGGCGAGAACGGCCTTTGCCAAATCATACGCATTCCCCTCATGCAGATCGCATAGGTTTGATATGGTGGAAGACATGGGATCACTCATGGAGATGCCCTTGCTGTCGGGGGACGTATTCCCGCCATTCACGGCCCAGGCGGCAAAGACCATGGCCTGAGGCTCTGCGGCGTGCTCGCGTCCTTTCCTGATCAGATCGTCGACCGGTTCTGCGATCCGCTGCGGCAGCTTGAAGCTTGCATTGCTAGCTATCTGATTGAGCGGGTGATAGATGCAGGGATTTTGCAGGCGCTGAAGGCTAACCCGGCTGTAATCGGCAAGATCCTCGCCTTGCGGGCACATGAGCGTTGAACATTGGGACGCATGAAAGACTCGTGCCCAATCCGCCAGTTCAGGGCAGGTGGACGCATCGAATGACGTTTCTAAACCGCATAATCTGCCAATTTCCGCATAGGCGGACTGAATGCCGTTGAGCAGGCGATACTTCATTTTTGCATAAGGAGCGACATCTGGAACGACGGTGACGCCGACCTTTTCAAGTGCGGGGCGCGCGGCGGCAAATTTATCTTCGATCACCCATTGCCGGAATGGTTCGGCGACAACGCCAATCTGATCCGCATGTCCGCAGGCATCCTGAAGCTTTTGCCGACTGGCATCGCTCATGGCGGGAACGATCCTGTCTACCATCGAGACCGGAAAGCAAACATTCTCATCCATCCACGGCAGCAATTCGGGAAAGGCTTTGGATACATATTGCTCCATCACCGCCTGCAGGAGCTTGCCATTTTTGGGGAGATTGTCACAGCTCGCCAGTGTAATGGGGGCGCCGTTGGCGCGGCGTCTGCATTCCAGCATCCAGGCGAGATATCCGATGGCTGTCATCGGCGTCTCGGGTGATGCCAAATCTTTGGCGACGACATCCCAGTCCAGCTCGGTCGTGCCGGATTTGTGGCAATAGCCCGGCTCTGTGATGGTCAGGGTCACAAAGGAAATAGGGTCCCAGCAAACCTCTGGCGCTGTTGATGCATCATGCAGTTCCCGCAAGGTGCCAATCTGGTCAACACGGCTTTCGTGATTGTCTTCCGTCAGCACACAATAGCGCCGGTTCTGATTGTTATACTGGCTCGCCAGATCTGGCGGGGTCAGATTGATACCCACCACGCCGGTCAGTTCTCCGGCACAGGCCAGATCATTGTAATAGGATTGCTGATGGGCCCGATGGAAGGCTCCGACACCTATATGCGCCATGGTCAGCGCAAGTTGTTCGGGGTCATAGGGGAGTGGTGAAGGTGTTGCTGGCTGTGTCATTGGAAATTCACCATTATTTTGAGGGAATTTGCCTTGTCTCCAGCACGTTCGAAGGCGGCGATTGGCTCTTCAAGCGACATGTTGGCAGAGATCAAAGGCAGCAGATTGACCTCTCCGCGCACGATTGCCTCAACCGCTATGTTGAATTCATCGATGAAGCGGTAAGTGCCGAGGAGGCTCAATTCGCGGGTCAGGATTTTTGCGCATTGCAGTGGAGCGATTGGTGGCAGGAAGCCCACCTGTACGATCCGGCCACGAGGTTCTAGCAGGTCGATTGCCAGATCCAGCGCCTCCGGGGCGCCGGAGGCTTCGAAAACCACAGTTGGAGAAGCGGATTCCCGTAGCCTGCGTATCTCATCGGCACTTGCCGTGTTGACGACGTCATCCGCCCCCAACTGTCTTGACCGCTCGCAGGCATGGGGAGACACATCGGCCATGATCACCTTGGCAGCCCCGGCACGCTTTGCTGCGATCCGGACGAGCTGTCCGATCACACCCGCTCCTGTGACAAGAATTTCCTGCCCCTCTATGTCCCCGGCCATCGAAACCGCATGCAGGGCAACAGCGAAGGGTTCGGCAAGCGCCACATGGCGCAGATCCATCTCGGCGGGAACCTTGATGCATTGCGCTGCGGGCATAATGATTTTTTCGGCAAAGCCGCCATGGCAGTGAGGCGTTCTGGCTGCACTACCCAGAAACTGGTTATCCGTGCACAGATTGCTCAGTCCCTTGCGGCATTGTTCGCATTGGCCGCAGGGCATCGCTGGATTCACCGCGACCTTGTCGCCCGGTGCAAGACCAGTCACACCGGAGCCAAGCCTGCTGACGGTTCCTGAAAATTCATGCCCCAGAACCATCGGCTCGCGAACAATCGACAAGCCTACTCTTCCATGCTGGAAATAGTGAATATCCGATCCACAAATTCCCCCCCAAGCAAACTGGATTTCCACCTCTCCGGCATCAGGAAATTTCTCCTCACACTCTTCAAGGCGCACGTCTCCAGCAGCGTGAATCATACATGCTTTCACGACTTTCTCCTCCCGACCATGCAATTGTCCTCACTCATGGTCATAATTTTTGAACCATATCGATCAACAATTTTCAAGTTGGTTCCTATAAACCATTAGTCGACTATGGCCAATGCACTCGCATGTTCAACTGGTGAAACGCAGAGGTGTCGAATGGATGTATTTTCTGCCGCCGTGTCCGTTGTCGCTCCCAAAAAGCCAGACGTTGTACCCCGTCTTCACATGACTTTATGCGAAGAATTGCGGGAAGAATCGCAGAAATTGGCGGGTAATTAGGCTTTGTTGGGGGGCTGGCAGGCCAATTGGATATTGGCGGACTTCTTCCTCTCAGAAACAGCAAAAGGCTCCCGCCATCCAAGGTGTCTCGGACTATCGCTGTGCGAACCAAAATGAGGATGGGTTTTGGGCCATGGTCTACAAATGAACTAGTTCATTCAACTTGAAATATATTGACTGATGTGTTTCAAAAATACGATCTGGCGGAAAATTCGTTGGCGTAATTTGGAGGAGGAATTCCAATGCTTGATGTAATTACCATAGGTCGATCGTCGGTCGACCTTTACGGCGCACAAATTGGTGGGCGACTGGAGGACATGGCTTCGTTCGAGAAATATATTGGCGGATCGCCGACCAATATCGCCTGTGGCTCTGCTCGCCTTGGTTTGAAGTCGGCGGTAATCACTCGGGTGGGCGATGAGCATATGGGGCGCTTTATCCGGGAGCAGCTTGCCAGCGAAGGGGTGGATGTCCGCGGCGTTGTCACCGACCCCAAACGCCTGACGGCTCTGGTCATTCTGGGTATACGGGATCAGGAGCATTTTCCGCTTATTTTCTTTCGGGAAAACTGCGCCGACATGGCGCTGTGCGAAGACGATATCGATCCGGCCTTCATCAAGGAGGCGCGCTGTGTCACGGTCACGGGAACGCATTTGTCGCATCCCAATACCGAGGCCTCGGTGCTCAAGGCCCTGCGGCTGGCGCGCGAAGCCGGTGCCCGGACGGCTCTTGACATCGATTATCGGCCCAATCTTTGGGGGCTTTCCGGGCATGATGATGGCGAAAATCGCTTCATCGCTTCCGAAAAGGTGACGGCCAAGCTGCAATCCACTCTGCATTGGTTTGATCTGATCGTCGGGACGGAAGAAGAGTTTCATATTGCAGGCGGCAGCACAGACACGCTCACGGCCCTACGCGCTGTGAGGGAAAAGACGGCCGCTATTCTGGTTTGCAAGCGCGGGGCAAAAGGTGCAAGCGCCTTTGTCGGTGCCATTCCGGATGATCTGGATGACGGAGTGACAGGCCCGGGCTTCCCGATTGAGGTTTTCAATGTGCTCGGAGCTGGTGACGGTTTCATGTCCGGACTTCTGGCGGGTTGGATTCGCGACGAAGATTGGCCAACAGCGCTCAAATATGCCAATGCCTGCGGTGCCTTTGCTGTGTCCCGACATGGCTGCACGCCAGCCTATCCGTCCTGGACCGAACTTGAATATTTTCTTGAACATGGCTCGACGGAAAAGGCACTGCGCAAAGACAAGGCGCTGGACCAGATCCATTGGTCAACCAACCGCCGCGAAGACTGGCCGGAGATGCATGTCTTTGCCTTTGATCACAGAAAGCAACTGGAAGACATGGCGGATGAACTGGGCGTTTCCCGCGATCTGATCGGACCGTTCAAGCAGCTCTGCCTTGAGGCCACAGAGAGGGTCGCAGATGGCCGTCCAGGTTATGGCTTGCTCTGCGATGGGCGGCTTGGACGCGATGCCCTCTATAAGGCTGCAGATACGGGGCTCTGGATCGGCCGTCCGGTCGAGGATCCGGGCACACGCCCCCTTAAACTCGAAATCGGGCCCGATCTGGGAACCGACTTGCTGGAATGGCCACCCAATCATGTGGTCAAGGTGTTGTGCTTCTACCATCCTGATGACAGTGATGAGATGAAACAGCAACAGGAGGAAATGGTCATCCGCCTTGCCGACGCGGCAAGAAGCAACCGGCTTGAACTCTTGCTGGAGGTAATTCCCTCCAAGGTCGGACCGATCACAGACGACACTGCGGCGATGATCATCGAGCGGTTTTACCAGCTTGGGGTCTATCCGGACTGGTGGAAACTTGAGCCGATGAAAAGCGAAACGGCCTGGAGTCGTGCCTGTGCCATGGTGACGAAATATGATCCCTATTGCCGCGGCATTGTCGTTCTGGGGCTGGAAGCGCCAACCGACCAGCTGGCTGAAAGCTTCCGAACCGCAGCCAAATTCGATCTGGTGAAGGGGTTTGCCGTGGGGCGAACGATCTTTGCAGAGGTCGCCCATCGCTGGTTTGCACAAGCGATCAGTGACGCAGACGCCATAGCGGAGATGTCTGGCACATTCCAGAACTTATGCACACTCTGGGACGAGGCTCGAACATTGGCAAGATAGCCAGCGATTGAGCCCCACCTTTGCGGACGGACGCCAGCTGAGGGTCCAGTCTCTCATCCCCCCGCGATGCGAGGCTTGAGATCTCATTTGGACCCGTCCGCGTCTCTTTCCTTCAATACGCGGAATAGAACAGGACTGAAACCGCAATGCGCAAAAGACGGGGAGTAGCTCACAGGGCTGCCAATTCCCAAGCGTGGCGATGAGGCAAACGGATCGGCTGCAAATGCGTTTAACCAACACTTCACTCATTTGCCCTGCGAGCAATTTTCACTTGGCTAATCTTTTTCCGTGAAAGCCCCTGACCCAATAGCAATCTGCAAGGTAGCCCATTCTTTCGCCGCATCATTGGCTGCTGAAGCTGCATTGATTTTGGCAGATGCAGTTGATCTGTCTGTATCCAGCAGGTCAAGAAGAGTAATTGCTCCACCCCGGAAATTCTTCTGGGCCAGATCAAACGCTTTCTTGTAGGACCGAGCCGACTGCTGTAAGGCAGCGCTGCGAAGCCGGTATTGTGTCAAATTGGATTGGGCAACCTGCACATCCTCGACTGCTGAGGTCACAGCGGAACGCCAATCGATTTCGGCCTGCTTGGCCTGAGAAACCGAAGCATCACGCTGAGCAGCAAGCTTGCCTTGGCTCAGGATTGGCAATGACAATTCGGGCCCAAACGACCAGCTATCTGCACCGGCAGAAATGCCAAGATCACCAGAAAGAGTGAGAGATGGCAGCATGTCCGCTGTTGCAACACCCACATCCGCCACAGCTGCATGCAGCAGTTCCTCATAATAGCGAACATCAGGCCGCTGGCGCAGGAGATCTGCTGGCGTACCAGTCGAAATTCTACCCGGGGTTCTAAGCTGAGGAGCCCCCTTTTGCATCTCTGCCAGAATGGGGCCTGCAGGCTCGTTCAGCAAAGAAGCAATGGCAAAAATTTGAGCATTGAAATAGGCCAGATATTGCGGCAAATCGGCTCTAGCACTATCTAGCAATGCCTGTGCCTCGGCCAGATCATATTCTGTCGCATCCCCGACCGTGACTTGCTTATTGATAATGCTTACGGTTTCAACCCTGGACTTGATTGTTTCCCGGGTCAAAGCCAATGCTTGTTGATAGTAGCGTGCATCAGAATAATCCGCGATCAGCTCGGCCAGCCAAGCAAGACGCGTTTCCTCGAGATCAGCCTTGGCAGCGAGCATGCTGGCCTTGGCGGCTTCGCGTTCTCGTCGCAAGCCGCCGAACATGTCTATCACCAGAGACGCGCTCAGATCCCGATTGGTTACGTTGGAGACTCCAACGCCATCCCCTCCGCTTCGGGTTCGGGACAGACTGGCCGACCCGTCAACAGCAGAATTAACACCCGTAGCTCGCATATTGGCTTGAGCTTCCTTGATCCGTTCCTTTGCTGCGGCAACATCAAGGTTTTGTTCAAGGCCCCGTGAAATAAAGGCATTAAGACGAGCGTCTTTATAGTCTTTCCACCATGCGTCATCGCGGGCAACAAGGCTCGCATTGACTTTTGACCCGACATAATTGGCGGACAAACCAATGTCTGGCCTTTGATAATCAGGACCAACGGCGCAGCCTGCCAGAAGCACGATAGGCATTAATTTGAGCAATTTCATCGGGCAGACACCTTTTCCTTGAAGGTTATAACGAGTTTCATTACGGCTACATAGAAGACGGGAACCATTATGATGCCGAACAAGGCAGAGAAGATAATACCGCCCAGCATGCCGATCCCAATGGAATTCTGAGCGTTTGCTCCTGCTCCGGTAGCCAGAGCAAGCGGAAGGATACCAAGCATGAAGGCCAATGTCGTCATCATGATAGGACGCAGACGTTGACGGGCAGCGTGCATCGTTGCCTCTAGAAGCGGCACGCCATTTTCAAATTGGCCCTTGGCAAATTCGACGATCAGGATTGCATTTCGCGCAGCAAGTCCGATCGTTGTCAACATACCAACCTTGAAATAGACGTCATTTGATTGTCCAAAAAACTGAGCTGCGATCAAGGCTCCAAGAACGCCGACGGGCACTGAAAGCATGACAGCAAATGGTACAGTCCAACTCTCATAAAGAGCTGCAAGGCAGAGGAACACGATCAGGGCTGAAAGGGTATATAGCAGCGGTTCCTGATTGCCAGCCATTTGCTCCTGCAACGATAGCCCGACCCAGGCAACACCATAATTGCCGGGAAGTTGAGCGACCAGCTCTTCCATTGTATTCATGGCTTCACCAGTAGAGACGCCTTCAACCGCATCCCCCGTGATCTCAATTGCCCCGGTTCCGCCATAACGATAGAGCGTAGAAAACGTCTTGCCCCAACTTTCACTGAGGAAGGCTCCGAAAGGCACCATTTCACCGTCGCTATTGCGTGCAAACCACTTCTTGATATCGTCAGGCTGCATGCGATAGGGGACATCACCCTGCACTATAACTTCACGCAATTTGTCATTGAGGGTAAAGTCGTTGACATAATTGCCCGCAAAGATCGTCGTCAACATGGAATTGATTTCGGACAAGGTCAGGCTAAAGGCCTGAGCCTTTTCCCGCTTGATATCCAGCTGCAGGGATGACTTGGTCGCAGAATCATTGCCCCGCAAGCTTGTAACCTTTCCGCTCGCCTGAGCTTCCTGAACCAAGGTGTCGGCAGCTTCATGCAATGCAATCGCTCCATTTCCACCATCATCCACGAGATACATATCAAAACCGGAAGAAGCGCCCATTCCCTGAATCGCGGGAGGTTGCATGAAAACAATCAAACCCTTGCGATTCTTCATGAAGTGCATATTGGCAGCCATTGCAATTTGTCCGGCAGTCCGATTTGGACGTTGGTCGAAATCCTTAAGCTTGACGAACATCATCGCATTATTCTGCCCGGAGCCACTAAAGCTGAAGCCAACGGCCGCAAAAACTGCCGCTACGTTGTCTCCTTGCTCATTGAGGAGATACTGTTCGATATCCGCAACGGCTTCCTCTGTTTGTACTCGAGTAGAGCCTTCTGGCAATTGAACAACGCTCATCAAAACACCTTGATCCTCAGTGGGAACGAATGAGGAAGGAAGCGTTTGATAGACCCAGGCGACACCGAAGCCTACGGCAGCCAAAATCACGAACATCCGAAACGGTCTCTTGATCAGGCGTCCCACCGCAGATGCGTAGCCGTTGTTGACGCCTGAAACCCCGAGATTGAACCAGCGCGCGGGCGCAAAACGCACTTCTCCTTCATTCAGTTTGAGAAGGCTGGCGCACATAGCCGGTGTCAAGATAAGAGCCACAAAGAGGGAGAGGACCATGGCGGAAATGATCGTCACCGAGAATTGTCGGTAGATAACGCCGGTTGACCCGGACATGAAAGCCATGGGAAGGAAAACGGCAGACAGAACAAGCACGATGCCGATCAGGGCGCCAGAAATCTCAGACATGCTCTTTTCTGTAGCGGCTACGGCATCAAGCTTTTCCTCCTCCATGATACGTTCAACATTCTCGACAACGACGATGGCGTCATCAACGAGAAGACCGATAGCCAAAACGAGAGCAAACATCGACAAGGTGTTGATCGACATTCCGAAAACAGCCAGAACCCCAAAGGTGCCCAGCAAAACGATCGGCACAGCAATCGTCGGAATGATTGTTGCTCGCCAACTTTGCAGAAAAATCAAAATTACGAGAAACACAAGTCCTATCGCCTCAGCCAAGGTGTGATAAACTTGTTCAATAGATTGGGCGACGAAAGGCGATGTATCGTAGGGATAAACGATTTTTACCCCATCAGGCAGTGCGGTTTCGATTCTGGCGACCGTCTGGCGCACGGCTGCAGCCGTCTCCACGGCATTTGCTCCATTGGCCAAATTGACCCCGAAGCCAGCTGCGGGATGGCCATTATAGCGCGATGTAGATCCGAGATCCTGGGAGCTGATTTCTACTGTTGCGACATCTCCGAGATAGACAGTGGACCCGTCCTCTTCTGTCGTCAGAGCAATCTTTTCAAATTCCCCGACACTTGAAAGTTGAGACTGAGCGTTCAATGGAACAGAAATTTGCTGCCCCCTGGAGGCTGGCAGATCACCAATGGAGCCTACAGTCACGTTGCTATTCTGGTCTGAAACTGCGTCCGTTACGTCATTTGGTGTGAGGCCATATTTGTAAAGCTTTTTGGGATCAAGCCATATGCGCATCGCGTAAGGAGAGGAGAAGCTGTTGATCGATCCGACACCGGAGGTGCGCTGAATAGGGTCTTTGACAAGGCGATCCAGCAGATCACCCAACTCCACTTGTGAATAGGATTCATCTTCGGAAACCAAGGCCCCCACCAACAAGATCGAGGAGGTGGATCGCGTGACGCTGACGCCCGTGCTGGTCACGGTATCCGGCAGAGACGATTGCACCAACTGCAATTTGTTCTGCACTTGCACCTGAGCCATATCAGGGTCGACGCTATCATCAAATACGAGCGAAATGGATGAACTACCCGAAGACGAGGTTGATGTCATATAGGTCAACCCGTCCAGACCGGTCATGCCGTCTTCGATGATCGTGGTAACCGAGTTCTGCACCGTCTGGGAGTTCGCCCCAGTATAATTTGCAGAAATGCGAACCGTAGTCGGAGCGATGTCCGGATACTGAGAAATCGGAAGACTATTTACGCCAAAATAGCCCGCAAGCATAACAACAATCGCGAGCACCCAGGCAAATACCGGGCGATGAATGAAAAATTTTGCCATACCGGTTTATTTCCCTGCCTGATCTTGAGACTGATCCTCGTCGTTCGCTACATCGCGAACCAATCCATCTTCATCAATTTCGGCAGCCACTGGTTTGACAAGGGTCCCGGACGCCATGGTCTTCAATCCGTCCAGAATGATTTTTTGCCCACTCTCCAAAACATCGGTAACGATCCAGCTATTTTCATATACGCCGATGGACGTGAACGTGACTTGTTTGGCCTTGCTGTCCTCGTCAACAATATAGGCTGTCAGATCCCCGGTGCTTGAGCGTTCGGTTGCTCTCTGCGGTACGAGAAAGGCATCAAGAGTTCCAACTTCCACCTCGCCTTGCAAAAACATCCCGGGCAGAATTTGGTGATCTGAATTCTCGAACTCAAAACGCATGCTGATCGTGCCTGTGGTCGTTGAAACCGTCGAACTAGGCGCAACAAAAGTGCCCTTTCCTGTGTAGACTTCTCCATCTTCCAATTGCAGGCGTGCATCCAATTGCTTGCTGGCCTGCAAAGAACCACTTTTGATCTGACGACGCATTTTGAGGATGTTTGTTGAGGTGTCCAGCATGTCGACATAAATGGGATTCAGACGGGTCATTGTCGTCAAGGCGTCAGATTGACCTGAAGTGACGAGATCTCCCACAGATACTTCGGAGACTTCTGGGACACCTTCAATCGGGCTGCGAATGGTTGTCCAGGATAACTGCGTCTTGGCATAGTCGAGCGCGGACTGGGCTGCATCGAGGGTTGCCTGGGCCGAGGCAAAATCGGAACGGGCGCTTTCAACTTCAGCCTCGGTGTATCCTTGCCCCTTCAAGGCCAGTGCGCGTTCATAGGTGGCCTGCTTCACTGGCAAATCTGCTTCTGCCTTGGCAAGGTCTGCCTTGTCGGAAGCGACAGACGCCACATAGCTTGCATCATCAAGCTGAAACAGAGGGGCCCCAACTTTTAGAGTAACTCCCGGTGTGTAGAGTATCTTTGTTACCACGCCATCAACGCGTGGTCTGATGTCTACTTGCTCAAATGCGACAGCTCTTCCCGGAAGACTGATCGTTTGAGGAACCTTTTGCCGTTCAAGTGACATAACGCCGACTTGTTGGGCCTCCGAGGTGGCCTTGTCTTGTTGAGCTTCGCTACTATTCGTAACTCCTACAAATGATAGCAAGAAACAAAGCGTGCCTATTGCTGAAAATAGAGACGGTTTTTTACGTGTTTTCATTACCAAGACTTTCCACACGAAGATTGGTGCTGGTTATTGTGGTTGCCTTTTTGACACATGCTGATTATCGCGTAATTATCGCTTTGTGCCTGTTCTAATTTGCGCAACCTGATTTACAGTAATTACGATTACTATAAATCTGAGTCAACTGAAGATTCTACCCTCAATGAAAGTTCCTGATGAGATCGCAATTTCAAAACAATAAGCAAGAAGAGCAAATCCGCCTCTCAAAAGGCCGCCCCAAATCCATGACTGACGACGAAAAAAGAAAACGAATAGTTGATGAGGGGTGGGCGCTGTTCATGAGCCAAGGTTATAAAGGCATGACGATGGCCAATATTGCATCAGAGGCCCATATGTCACTGAGCACCGTCTATGGCTTATTCCCTGGTAAAATTAATCTTTTCTCCGCCGTCGTCGATCGGCATCGGCGTGACATGATAGCATTACCGGGCAACTATGATGATTTGCCTGTCAATGTCGCCCTTGAAAAGATTTTCTGGCTAGATCTGGATCAAAAAGCAGAGTTAAGCCGACTGGCCTTTGTTCAGAAGTTGATGGCAGAAAGTCAAGAACATCCCGAATTAACCTCTGTGTTTGATGGCCGGGGACCAATTCAATCACTTAAGCTTCTGAAAGATTGGCTCATAGAGCAAAAAGAGCGCGGCCATATCCAATTCGAAGATGCAACGATAACAGCAAAAATGTTACTAGACATCGCGTTCGGTATGTCATCTCCCAAATTAACAGATAATTCCCAACCTTCTGCAGTGGATGATCGAAAAAGATATCTCAGCCATTGTTTCAAGTTGGTAGCCAACGGACTGCTGAAGCGACAAGATTGAAACGAATAGGCGGGGGAGTCGTGGAGAACCGGGCTTAACGCGTCGTTTCTGTTGCGCCAGTGTTTTGCACCCACATTCTTGCCCTGATGACACTAGAAGCCGATCAATTGATCAGTCCAACAAGCAAGTGGTTGAATTTCGTTTTATCTCATCAAATGGTTTTCAGTCAGCCATTGACTAGCTAATCCGGTAGGATCAGTATGAACCTATAAGTTGAGATGATCCGGTTTGTACTGCAGAATTGGATATATAAAATATCCTGTCCGCGTATGATGTAGCAATTCAAATGAAGGTTGGCTGCCATGGCAAAAGTTGTGCTGGAAAAGGTATTTAAACGCTACGGCAGTTTTGAAACAGTTCACGGTATAGATCTTGCCATTAAGGACAACGAGTTTGTTGTTTTGGTCGGCCCTTCCGGATGCGGTAAATCGACCATTCTGAGAATGATTGCCGGGCTCGAGGAAATTTCAGATGGAACAATGCGTATTGGTGATCGGGTCGTAAATGATATAGATCCCAAATCGCGTAATGTTGCGATGGTGTTCCAGAATTACGCTTTGTACCCTCATAAAAACGTATTCGACAATATGGGCTTCAGTCTGAAAATGGCAGGGCTAAGCCGTAATGAGATCAAGGAGAAAGTGGAACAGGCCGCCAAGGTTCTGGAACTGACGCCATATCTTGATCGGAAGCCGGCTGCGCTTTCAGGTGGTCAACGACAGCGTGTAGCCATGGGACGCGCAATCGTTCGAGACCCCGATGTGTTCCTGTTTGATGAACCATTATCAAATCTTGATGCGCAGCTTCGCACCCAAATGCGCATGGAGCTGAAAAAGCTCCATATCAAAATGAAGACAACCACCATCTATGTCACGCATGATCAGGTTGAAGCGATGACCTTGGCAGACAGAATTGTCGTTATCAAGGATGGCACAATTCATCAGGTTGGAACGCCAATTGAGGTTTTTGAAAAACCCAAAACCGTATTTGTTGCAAAATTTATCGGAAATCCCCCGACCAATATCATGGCAGGGCAGGTCGCCGAACAGGGCGGAGCCAAAGGCATTCTCTGTGAGAACGGAATGTTCCTGCCGTTTCCTCATGAAACAGCACTGGAGATCGGGAGAAAAGTACTGGCAGGGATCAGACCGGACGCCATTGCAGCAGAAGAAGCCGCAGATAAATATGCCCCTGCCTGGCAATATGATGTGCAGGTCTTGTTTTCAGAAATTGTTGGAGGGCAATCGCTTCTGGAATTTGACATCAATGGTACTTCGATGGTTGCCGAACTGGATGGCAGACACAAAGTCGATCCAGGTACGACACTGAAACTGGGGTTTGATCTGGACCGGTTGTTTGTTTTCGATCCAGAGACAAATTTGGCATTGGATTGGTGATGCCATGATTGAAATGACCTCAAGGGTCATTTCAGATCGAATATGACTCTATCTGGGAGGATAAGATGAAAAAGCTAACTCTATTACTTACAAGTGCTTTAGCAGCGTTAAGCTTGACATTGGGTGCAAGCGCTTATGCTGCAGATCAGAAAAATGAACTGGAAATTTTTTCTTGGTGGGCCGGAGATGAGGGGCCTGCGCTGGAAGCGCTGATCAAGCTGTATAATGAAAAATATCCTGATACGAAACTCATCAACGCCACTGTAACCGGTGGGTCGGGGGTCAATGCAAAGGCTGTTCTCAAAACCAGAATGCTGGGTGGAGAACCACCAGATTCCTTCCAGGTTCATGCTGGTCAGGAATTGATCGGGACATGGGTCAAATCAGATCGGATGGAAGACCTGACACCGTTGTTTGAAGAACAGGGATGGAAAGACATTTTCCCAGAAGGTCTGGTCAGCTTGATTGGTACCGACAAGGGCATCTGGTCTGTACCCGTCAATATCCATCGGTCAAACGATATCTGGTTTATCCCGAAAAATCTGGAAAAATGGGGTATTGAGGCACCGAAGACCTGGGACGAGTTCCTTGCCGTTGCACCAAAACTGAAAGAACAGGGTGTCGTTCCTCTTTCCATGGGTCAAAATTGGACAGCCAATCACCTATGGGAATCTGTCGCGTTGGCTTCATTGGGCGCAGAAAAGTGGGAAAGCCTTTGGTCTGGCGATCTGAAGTTCAATAGTCCCGAAGGGGTAGCAGCCTGGGATCTCTTTGGAAAAATCCTGCAATATACCAATGATGATTTTTCTTCCCTCTCGTGGCAGCAGGCAACCGATATGGTCGTAGATGGCCGTGCTGCATTTAACATTATGGGTGACTGGGCTGCAGGCTATCTGAATACAACCAAGAAACTGGAACCGAATACCGGTTTCGGCTGGCTGCCATCACCGGGAACAAGCGGTAATTTCATATTCCTTGCAGACAGTTTTGGTCTTCCAAAGGGCGCCGTCCATCGGGAGAATGCTCTTAACTGGTTGGCACTGCTTGGCTCGAAAGAAGGCTCTGATGCGTTTAACCCACTAAAGGGCTCCATTTCACCGCGCAAGGATAGCGATCTGTCCAAATATAACAAATACGCTGAGTCAGCTGCTGCTGATTTTGCCAAAGACACAATCGTTGGCTCTTTGGCACACGGCGTTGTTGCGAATGAAGGCTTCATGAATGATTTCGCTTCAGTCATGGAAACATTCCTGAAAACACGCGACTCCAAGGTTGCTGCTGAATTGGCGCAACAAATTGCGACCAAAAATAAAATTGGCCAATAATTGAATAAATAGTTCTGCGTGCCGAAGGGTACGCAGAACCCAATGTCAGGCGTGCGAAAAATGCGAACAGTATCAAAAGACAGAATATTGGCTGGCGTCACTTTACTGCCATCGATCTTGTTGGTTGGCATTTTTGTCTATGGATTTATAGGAAATACATTTTGGACCTCCCTGACCGATTGGGGCGGAGTTGGCGCATTATCCGAAAATCCGGAGAAAAATTATGTCGGCTTTTACAATTACAAGGATTTGTTTGTCGGTTTTCTGAGCTCAGGTTTCAGGCAGGATTTGGTCAATGCCATATTCTATTCGGTATTCCTGCTCATCGGAGCCATAGGCGTTGGCCTGTTCATTGCGATCTTGCTGGATAACAAGCCTAAAGCCGAAGGTTTTTTTCGCACTGTTTTCTTATATCCAATGTCGTTGAGTTTCATTGTTACCGGTACAATCTGGCGCTGGCTGTTGGCGCCAAGTGGCGGGGTCAATGTGCTCCCAACCTATGTCGGAGCCGAGCCGTTCAATTTCAGATGGCTCTCCAGTACACAGTCAATCCTGCAGTTTGACTGGCAAAACATTTTGTCATTCGCTTTTAATGTTATCAGCATCGTACTTATCGTGATCGGCCTGTGGCTTCTTGGAAAGCGAAGCAAACATGCGGTAAAATGGCTGCTCGCTGGCATTATGATCGGGATTCTGGTTTATCTATTTGGCGATATGTTGCCAAAAGCGCTGATAATGGAAGAAAAGCACGGATTCAATCTGGCGACGACCGGTATTATTCTGGCTACAATCTGGCAGTATTCCGGATATACAATGGCGCTTTATCTTGCCGGTTTTACAGGTATTTCTCAGGATCTGCGTGATGCTGCGATGTTGGATGGTGCAAGTACCTTCAACTATTATCGGCATATTGCCATTCCACTGATCCAGCCGATTACGATCTCGGCTATCATTATTCTAAGTCATATTTCATTGAAGATGTTCGATCTGATCTTCGCCATGACTGGGCCTGATAATGGTCAAACCGGCCATCCGGCCCTGAATATGTATTTGACCACATTCAGAGCCAATGATTTTGCTCGAGGGGCCGCAATTGCAATGCTTCTATTTTTCCTTGCTGCCCTGTTTATCATTCCATATCTGATAAGCAGCTATCGCAATAAGGACGAAAGAGCATGAAAAAGAAAACGGTCAAACCGTCTCGAGTAGTCCTGTATGTGGTTCTATTGCTTCTGGTCGTGGTCTATTTGCTGCCTGCATATCTGACATTGATCACGGCCCTGAAAGATCCATCGGAAATCAGTTTGCCCCATTCATGGGATTTCCCTGCAATATTCAACTGGAAAAGCTTCAGTGAAGCTTTCGCCTTGTTGAAACCGAACATAGTCAATTCCTTTATCCTGACGATTTGCGCAACAGCGATTTCAATCGCTCTGGGGAGCATCAACGGCTACGTATTCTCAAAATGGAAATTCAAGGGTAGCGAGTTGATATTCACGCTATTGCTATTCGGGATGTTCATTCCTTATCAGGTTATTCTTATCCCGCTGTTCCAGACATTGAGAGCAATGAACCTATATGGCGGTTTGCCGGGGCTGATATTGGCGCATGTTGTCTATGGCCTGCCGATCACCTCCCTCATTTTCCGAAATTTCTATATGCAGATACCTGACTCATTGGTCGAATCCGCGACCTTGGACGGAGCTGGCTTTTTCTCTATCTACACTCAGGTTATCTTCCCACTTTCCATTCCCGGATTTGTCGTTACGTCCATCTGGCAATCGACACAGATTTGGAATGAGTTCCTGTGGGGAATCACATTGACGAGACACTCGGCAAATCCGATCACAGTCGGTCTTGCCCAGTTGGCAGGCGGGCAGGCCGTCAGCTGGAATTTGCCAATGGCAGGTTCAATCTTGGCCGCTCTTCCAGTCTTGTTCATATATATCGTGATGGGACGATATTTCATCAGGGGGCTTCTTGCCGGTTCGGTTAAAGGGTAATCGGGGCCTGATCAAGACAATAACCTTCCGCAACGTAACGGTTCACGAAGGCCAGCAGGCTATCCAGAGCGGAATTGAAAAAGCTTAACGGCAAATTTGGGCTCGGACCGGTGCGGTGCATCATCACCGGAAATGGCTCATCTGGGGTCGTGATTGGTATTCGCTGCCCTTTGCGGGCTCTCATAAACCTATAGACCTCGCAATGCTGCATCCCATCAGCTGCCGTTCGGTGAACAGAATAATTCTGCACGCGGATTTATAAAACCTGACATTCCCAAGGTTGGCCGCATCATGGCGATGTGTGATTTCATTGTTCCGCAGGTTTGAGTTGATGATGAGCAACAGTAAATCTGGATGCCACGGATTTGAAGAAGTAGACTAGATAACACATGGCAGCGACCACTATGGTATAGGACAAGCCCTCAGCCCCAACTATATCCATGCTCGTTCCGATAATGCAAAGGCCAATCGTGCCGCCAATCGCGTCCATAAGCGTGTAGGTCATGTTGGCAGACATCTGGTCTTCCTTACGGAATTGCTCGCCAATGATGTTGAGCCCCAGTGCATAGATCCCTCCCATGCATCCGCCCCAAAGATAGAGCAGTCCCAAAGCGACAAGCAAATGGGAATAGATCGCCAAGGATAGAAATGAAGCACAGAAGACCGAGGTGCAGACACAGATGAAAACAAGACGATAGTGGCTGTAAAAGGCAGAGAGCGTACTAACGACCATTCCCAGAGTAACACTGCCCAGCATGAACATTGTGAGCAGCAGCGCTGCGTCTTCAGCTTTCAAACCATTCTTGATGCCATAAATCGTAAGGAAAGATGGCAAACCAAAAAAGCAGAAGCCGCCAACCACGGTAGAAAGCAGAATGAGTTTGGCATGCTTGAAAACAAAGCCAATGCGCGCCTTCTTGTCGGAATGGAAAGACGGGCGACTTTTTACAACCGTCAACATGATTGCCAAAACGAGCAAGGAAATCGAGCTGCTGAGAATGAATGGCAGGCGGCTATGCATGTCGGTAAAGCGTAAAAGGATCGGCGCCAAAGCGACTCCCAAAGACAGGGCTGAGGAAAAGAGCCCCATAATCAATCCCTTGAGCTTGCCGGCAGAGACCATATTGAGCCATGTCTGGACCACCACGAGCAATGCATTGGTGGTCAAGCCATAGAGGAACATGCCCAGAATCCAGCCGATGATCATGTCATTATTGGATAGGAAATAGACCACAGCACAGCGAACGAAAGAACAAATGATAATGGTGTTAATGACACCAAGCTTTTTGACGATCAGAGAAATCCGGCTTGAGAAGACGATCAATGCGAGAATGTCGCATGACATCACAAAGCCAATCAGTGCATTGGTCACGCCCTGAGACTGAAGTGCGAGAGGAAAGGTAATATAGTTGATCCCGGAAGAGAGCTGAATGCCGAACGTAGCCAACACCAGGATGAAGGGTGTAATTTGCTTCATCATGCAGCCTCACGGGTTGTGTCTTCTTGATATTTGTTGATTGGCAATTCCAGATACAGGCTCGATTTTTCGCCTTCATTGAGCCAACCGGCTGTGCCTCCCATGGCCTTCGCTGTGGCGATGGCGCTGAAGAAACGCAACTCTTGTTCGCTGTAGTCTTCTGCTCTGGAAAGATCAGGCTTAAGGCTCTCACCAAGTGCACTGGTTTCCAATTTGCCATTTGACCCAGCAAAGTCAAAAGACAGAATTAGACTATCGACCCTTTCTTCAACCAACTTGATGTCAAGCTCCACTGCGCCCTGTTCTACCATTGACCGGATGTGATCAACCAAAGCCGTGATCATGTCTTTGAGAGCATTTTTGTCTCCTGACACGACATTGGGAATGTCGCCCTCTGTCGAAATCTTAAACGAAACAGCGTTAGCTGACTGCGCTTTCAAATCCGCAACGAATTCTTCAAAAGCAAAATTTTGAGGATTAAAGGATTTCTGGACGCTGCGTCTTAAATACCGTAGCCAACTCTGGGCCATGCTTTCCGCATTGTTGCCACCGGCCCCGGATTTTCCTGTAAGATACTCAAGCAGATGAATGAAGCTTTGCTTCACTGCGTCCAGCTGACCCTTCCGCTTGGCCTTTTCCGAGCGCAAGTCTTCATTCTGATGGCTAAGAAAGGCCGTGTGTTTTCTCGACAACCAAGTGAGCAAACCAATGATCAGGCCAATAAAGACCACAATGAAAGCCGTCTTTTCAAAGGCCTGTCTGATTGGATGAATGCGTTTATAAAAATCGTCGAGCTGCAGATCCATACCGAGCACTCCGACAAAATCGCCTTTTGCATCGTAAAATGGCGCATAGGCGCTAATAAAGGTTCCCCATTTGTCAGTGTAGGGATCTGAAACAACCTTCTTTTGAAACTTGAGCGCTTCGATCAGTTCCGGCGCCGCATCGTCATATCGCTCCATCAATGCAGGAGGTTCATCGGGCTGCCCGTCACCATCATTGTCATTCTGTGGGCTCGGATTGAGAATGAAGAAGACATCATCACCTATCAGAATGTTGGTGTAGATATAGCGAACGTTGGTCGCAGCCTGACGGATTTGTTCCAGAGGAGTAATGGCCGACAGATAGTCAGGATCATCGCGTGCAGTGGACTGGTCAAATGTTTTGTGCAGGTCGCCATCAATCGTAGTAGCCGCAGCTGAAACATTGGAAAGAAGGCCGATCTTGATCTCCTTTTCCAACACGTCAACAGACTTGCTGTAAATCAGAAAAGCCAGAAAGCAGATCAGGGAAACCACAAGACAGGAGAGAATAGCGGCTTCAAGTTTCGGATGAGGCTTAAGGATTTCCATTCGTTAGTCTCGCTCTTGGCTTTCTATAAATTGAAAATTCGGATTTCAAACAAGATGATGCAGACGATGCAGACCGGATAGAGAAGGCGCGAGCCTCGCATCAGCTTGGCCTTGTCAAATGTTTCTGATTTGCGCTCCAGCAGCTCTGCTGCGACGATGACAACCATGCTTGCAAAAATGCTCAGATAGCCCAGTATCGTAAGCATTCCCATGAAGGTCGTATAAGGCAGACGCGGCAGGAGGCTGGTCGCCTGAAAGGTAAAAGCGACAACCGTTAGCATCAGCGTGAATGCGATGGAGATGTTGGTCAGAAAATCGTCCACCCAGAAGACGCACCATGAAGAGGTGATAATCAGGATTAGCGGCAGCATGAAATTCCAAACATAGTAGTCGCATTTACGCTCAAGCTTGAATTGCAGATTGTAGCGGGAGAATTCTGTCTTGCTGCCGTCTTCGCTGAGATGGGAATAGTCTTGATCGCTGATGAAAACTTGTTTGTCGACAATGTTCCATTCTGCCAGCATCTCCATACCGACCAGTTCTGGGTAGACTTTTGGATGTACAAATTCGAATTGTTTCTTGTCGTAGGAAAAGGATTCAAGCTGGACGGTCAATGTTTGGCTGTCGAAAGGAAATTTACGAAAGTCCATCGGGGTTGAGAAGGTAGCCTGAAAGCGTTCGTTGTAAAGAACCCCGCCATCTTCGCTTAGCGAGACCTGCCTGTTGGCAATGGTCCGGCTCCCAACTACGTTGATAAACTCGATCGCCGGAATGCGAAGGCCGTTGGAGATCAAAGCGTCAATGGCACCATTCTCGTAAACATCCGGGCTCAATTCACCCTTTTCAATGCGGTCATGTAGACGGACGTCTTTCCAGGAGCTGACAAGATACCCGTCGATTACATAGGTCTCATTCAGCTCGTTGAGTTCGTAGATCTTGTTGATGTTGATCGCGATGCTTGCTTTTGTTGTTTCCGGCTTGCTATCTGAAGACGCAGGCGGTTCTGCGTAACCACTTGCTGAAAGCACACAAAAAAGCATGAAATAAAAAATTCCTGCAATCAGCTTTTTGTAAGTGGCCGTCCACTGAGCCATAGCCCTGTTTTCCTCTATCGGATATCTCAAACTGCCTGTTTAAATGCGGGAATGCTTCCTGTCCGCACACTCAGAATTTCCCTGATGTCTTCAAGCAAAGCATCCAGTCTGGCGCGGCTCATGTCTTCCCGGATCACGATCCTCATCACCTTGCGATTGATGTTCTGCGGCATTGCATAAAAGGGCAGCATCCAACCCTTTTTTCTGAGATCGCTGGTCAAGACTTCCTCCCTCAGAGGGCAGTCCGGCTTGAGGCTAAAAGCAATAACTGGCAAAGAAAGCGTACTGATGATGTCAAAGCATCCTGTTGCCTCAAGGCTCGCGGCAACATGACGCGTATTTTTCAAGCAGCGCTCAATAATGGCGCTATATCCGGCCCGACCATAGTGCAGAAAATTGAAATATTGCGCCACGACCAGTGATGATGAACGAGAAAAGGAAATCGAATAGGACTGAGTATTACCGGTAAGGTAGCTCGCAGTCATGTTCATCGCATCGGGAACCATGGACTTGTCCCGCAGGATAAGCCAGCCAAGACCTGGATAAACCAGCCCGAATTTATGTCCTGAAAGATTGATCGAACGCACAAGAGGTAAAGCAAAATCCCAAACCGGTTTGTCGGGATCGTTAATAAATGGCAGGATAAAGCCTCCGATGGCGCCATCGACGTGAATGCCGACATTCCAGCCGTTACGTTCGTTCAACTCGGTGAGAGCATCATTGAGCTTTTCTACCGGATCGCAAAAACCAGAGAAGGTTGAGCCCATGACGGCAACCACGCAAATTGTGTTTTCATCCACGAGATCAACAACCGTTTGCAACGGATAGCAATTGATGTCGTCAAAACTTGCCTCCCGGACTTCAACGCCGAGATAAAGTGCAAATTTACGCCAGACCAAATGTGTGTTCTTGCCGAGAATGATATTGGGGGTACGATGCAACTGGCCGCTGGATGCATTTGATTGCCAGAGCCATTTGTGCATCAGCATCGCGATGGCACAAGCTTCGGACGACCCGGAGGTTGAGCAACCGGCAGCCTCTTGTGCATTTGTCGATCCCAGAAGGTCTGCAATAGTTTGAACGAGCCTTTTATGCAGATGCGTCGTTTCACCATATTCATTTTGATTGGCGAGATTTTTACCAAGATGGTCGTAAATCAAGCGGTCGGCTTCGGGCTGCATGTGAATGGCAGTGAAGCTGCCCAGATCCTGATGAGGGTCTCCGTCTCCTTCTAGCTCACGAGATATCTGCTCATAAGCTTTTGCCGGAGCCATTCCGAAATCGCACAGACAACTAGTGAATTCTTTTTCCATTTGCATCATCCATCTTTCGACATTCCTTGCCGGTCGCATGCGGTTTGGGCGCGATAGGTAAGTCAAAATGTCGATAGTACTCGGTACACTACACAATGCATTTCAGTCTTCGCAGCTCATGGAAAAACATACGCCCGGAAGCAGTTCATCGAAAGAAATGCGTATAAATTGATTTTAGACATGGAAAGCTAAAATTTCGTTACATTCCAATAGAGTACCTCGAAAACGAAGTTTCTATTCCCGATTATGCCGTCCGTAACTAGGACCTGTTGCCCACGATAAAGCTCCGTTTTCCGCCGGAACATGTTGTTATTATCAGGATATATTTGGGGATCTGCAGAGTATCCGCTTTTGCCAACCGCATCAGAAATCTCACCGCTGCGGGGGATGAGCGAAACCGCCCAATTCACATGTCGTTTATCCAATGATCTCGGAATTTCGTGGAGATAGCAGGCTTAGGCGTTCGCCGCGCATTTGGCACGTACCGAAGGGCAGTTTGCTCATTCCTGCTATTCATTCAAAGCGCAGCATATTGAGTAATCAGGCGGCCCAAAAACTTTCAAAGTAGCCTTTCACAGATACGCAAGGCTTTTGTATGGCTGGACCTCTTGGGCGAAATCTGCTGTGCTGGTGAGCCTTGTCGCCTTTAGCAAAGATGAAATGATACTTGCCTTCATGGTTAAATCCAGCAAGTGCTTCGATAATCTGACGATGTAGATTCAAACGCTGGCCCCACAGCGATCTGCTTTAGCGTTTCTCCATCTCTGATAAGGAAAAGGGCATGGATCCCCTTGGCACGGGCTACATGCAACCCGGCCTCCGCGCCCATCACCATGAGTGCGGTTGCCCATGCGTCCGCCGTCATGCAGTGCTCGGCAATCACGCTGACCGATGCCACATTATTCTGAAGTGGACCATTGCGGCGCGGGTCCATCGTATGGCTAAAAGTGCGGTTGCCAACCTTTACCCAGTGCCGATAATCGCCGCTGGTCGCGATGGCTGCGTCCTGCAAATGCACCATACCGAATGCTTCTCGCAGGTTATAGTCAGGTTTCTCCAAAGCAATAGACCATGGCACGTCCTTTACCTTAGGCCCGATAGCGCGCATTTCACCATCAATGCCAACAAGGCCGCTCTTGATGTCGAAAGCCTTCAACACCTCGGCCATGGCATCCACACCATAGCCCTTGGCTATGCCGCATAGGTCGAGTTTCACTTGTGCCTTTTTCAGTACCGCCTGCTGTTCAGGATCCAGCTCCAAAAGCGCGTGTGTCGGCATTCTTGTTTGGCGCAGTTGCTCACCTATGCTCTTTACATCGGGTTCCCGCGACGTGGCTCCAAACCCCCATGCGTCTACGATGGAACCAACAGCCGGATCGAACAGCCCACTTGAAGCCCGATTAATCGCAATGGCTTCTTCCAGCACCTTGAAAAGGTCTGCTGGCACTTTCGTCCAGACGCCGACTTTGGCTCTGTTCAACTGCATAAGATCCGAGTCCGGGTTCCAGGTAGACATTTGCCTGTCCACCCGATCCACTGAGGCGTACAACGCTTCTTTGAGCCCTTCAGCCGGCTGTACCTCCTCGCTCATGATAATGGCGCTATAGCGGGTGCCCATAGTTTTTCCGTTGAAGACATGCTTGTGCAACCCGGTTTGCTGGCGACCTGCTCGTTCTATATCAAAAGACATCTTCAACATACCGTCCTTCCTTTCTCAGCTCTTTCAGATCAACCCCGGTGGATTGCAGTATATCTGTCAGCGTTTCTTCAATGCCTTTGGCCATGCCGCGTCCACCGCAGACCATGATCTGGGCTCCATCTCGCACGAGCGCCGCAAGTTCTGCCGCATCCTGACGCAACCGATCCTGCACATAGAGCCGCTGCTGCGTGCGCGAGAAAGCTGCCTTCAAGGAATGCAGGAATCCGCTCGTGTGCCATTCACCCAATTCGTGACGGTAAAGGAAATCCGACTGCGGGTGACGAGCGCCGAAATAAAGGCGCATTGGTCTCTTGCGGTGATTATTTCGGATGAAGCCAACAAGAGGCGCAATACCGGCCCCTGCACCAATCAGAATAACCGGAACCCTGGAATCTTTCAGACGAAAGCCGGGATTGGCCTGAAAGGCTGCCTCGATGTGATCGCCTGGCTTGAGGCCATGCAGCTGCCCAGAGCAAAGACCGCCGGGAACATTGCGCACGCAAATTTCGACAAAGCCGTTCTTGCGGCCGGATGCAAGCGAATAATAGCGTGGAACGCTATCTCCCTCTGGCGTGATGGCGAGCAGATCTCCGGGCTCGAAAGCAGGCAGCCTTCCGCCCACCAGGCGCGACATCCATGATTTTGTTTCATTGGCCACCTCAAACCGGAATACTGAGGTCGGTGCCTGCACTTCATGCCCATAATCAGCCCTTGAAACGAGCTTCAATCTGTGGCGTTTCACATCAATCTGAACGGGCTCCAGTTCCAGAGAGATGCCAAGATTTTGAGACAAGGCGTTACTCCAACGAGCGAACTCCTGCACGGATTTACGGTTGATCGTGGCTAGTGGCATAAACTGATGCCAACCGTTCCGGGTAAAGAGTTCGCCAACCGTGAAGGCAAATTGACAGAATTGCGAGAACTGTTTGTCACCAAATCCAAGTATGGCTATGGAAACACTTTTGTCGCCCTCATAGGCATCCAGTCTCGTCATAAACTGGTTGGCAGATGCGGGCGCCTCGCCATCTCCATACGTGGCTGTGAGGACGTAGATCTGGTTCGCATTAGGGTAAGTTTTGGCCATATCATTCATTTTGGCGGTATGAACTCGCAATCCGACTCTGGACAACCCGTCGTGAAGGCTGTGCGCAAAACCCCAGGTGCTATTGCCTTCGCTTCCGACGAGAATGACCGCATCGGCATCCCTTGGTTTTGTGTTGTTGGCAATCCTTGGTTTGCTTTGTCTTTTCTTCCACCAGATAAGCGCTCCGGTTGCTCCCATGGCAGGCACGCCTAGTGAAGCAAAACCGAGCAGCAGAGCGAGCGGCGCAAGTCCGTCACCGGTATGCAGCATATAGATGAATTCATAAATCTGTTTTGCACTGCTATTGGGCGTATAAGCCAATAGCGCACCGGTTGCCTGATCCACATATCCAGAGCCGTTGGCGGTCGTCAGCGTAAATGCGTCACTTGCATCCCCGTTGTAGGGGAAGGTCAGGTCGCGCAATTGTGTCACCGACACATTCTGCAGCCCTTCAAGGGAGACGATGGGGGCTGGTGTTCCTCCATTGACATCAGGGAAAGCGATGTTCGAACCGGAGCCGTCCGGCGCAAGCCCGAATGTAGCGGCGGTCATATAAAGGCCCGTAATGGCACTCAGGCTTAAGCCAACAATGGCCATCCGAGCCACTTCAAGGTGCAGACGTTGGGACAGCGTTCCCCGGATCGGACCGAAGAGCTGACGCCAGCCCCCCATTCGGCGTTTGATCATAATCAGGCCAGACACACAGATGAGCAGCATGACCGCCGCCCCCAAACCGGCGGTCATGCGCCCGCCATCGCCCATAAACAGGGACCGATGCAAATCGGTGAGCCAAATCCGGGTCTGAGATGGCTGGTAGGCCCCAAGACTTTTGCCCGTGGTCGGATCGATAAGGTCTGAACCGGAATTGCCATTCTCAAAATAGTAGGCAACGATCTGCCCGGAGGCGTGGCGAACGATTTGGGATGTACCTGGATGGCTCTGTTTAACTGTGCTAGCCAGCTCCGCAACTGACAGGTTGGTAGCGGAACCTGTTGATTGGCTGGTTTGTTCCAGTACAGGATAAATGGAAAGGGCTGCCCCGCTGATGGCGATAACCAGAACAAGAGGCATGAGAAAGAGGCCGGTTATTTTATGAATAAGCTGCTGCATGGCAAGAAATCTCGTTATCAATCGAGGCAATCAATCCGAATTATGAAACAGGGGCTACATGTCGAAACTGAATGACTGGATGAAGCGACGGCCAGATGTCGCCTTGCCAGCATTGTTCCTATCAAGCGGTACAACGACTTCCGAGGGAGCAGAGCCCATATGTTCAACAGCTGTGTCTATGTGCAGCTCATAGCCTGCATCAAACAGGGCATCTGACAAATCCAATGTCACATTCAGCGTGCGCCCACTTCCAACGCTTGCACCGGTGATGCCATCCACTTCGGCTGAGTTGCCACCTGTTGCGCGAGACCAATCGCGCAGATCGCGATAATATTTCGAGCGGCTGCCCGACATCCACAATGAACCCTGATAGGCCCCGGAAGCATCGGTGACATACATCACCATATAGGCTTCCGGACCGCCATAGTTGCTCATGGTCGTTGAGAAGGTTACTGGTTTGGCTTGCGCTGCGGCGGGCAATACGAACGCGCTGGCGAGAGCAGCAGAAGCGAGGTATTTATTCATGTCTGGTTTCCTTTGAAAATGTATTAGCCCCGACCATTTTTGATCCGGTTCGGGGCCGAGAGTTTGGCTCCAGGTGCGTTAGATAGTCAGTTCATGGTGACTTTCGGGGATGATCCCTTGTTGATCAGTTTGTTGTTGTTGATCGGGCCTGTCGGGTTTTGTGCCGCGGCCTGTCCATGCCCTCCCCGATGATCGTCGTCGTCATCATCGTCCCAACCAAAAGGCATCTTCCAGCCAAACAGGCTGAAGTGATGATCCCCGTCGCGATCAATGTCGCGATAGCGGGCTTCTTTGCCTCGTCCATATTCGCGTTCCTGTCCGGAATAACCGCGTCCGTCATGGCCGTAACCGTCGGCATAGGTTGCACCGGCTGCGAGTGTGATGCCGCTGATCAGCAAGGCACCTGCAATAAGTTTCTTCATGGCTCTGGTCTCCCGTTGCATTGATTTGATGGAGGCACTATCGCGGACCAGACTGAAGGCGACCTGACTGATAATTTCTTTTTGCTTCAGCTTCCTGTAAGGTTGCGCGGCAACACTGCGGCAGGCTTCAAAAGCAACTCGGTGTAAAATAATCAAAAGAAGGCGAAGAAAAATGCGGGTCTTGTTGGTCGAGGATGACACGGTATTGGGGTCCGCGGTGCGCGACCAGATTGCCGCAGACGGGCACAGCGTAGATTGGGTGCAGCGTCTTGATGCCGCAAGCGATTATATTCTCACAGCGCCTTATGAGTTGGTCCTGCTGGACCTCATGCTGCCAGACGGTCTCGGCATTCCGTTCCTCAAGAAATTGCGCGGATCAGGCGATGTGACACCGGTGATCATTCTCACAGCACTGGATCAGATCTCTGACCGGATAGATGGCCTCAATGCCGGTGCTGATGACTATCTGGTCAAGCCTTTTGACCTTCAGGAATTAACGGCGCGCCTCAAGGCTGTTGCCAGACGCTATAGTGGCAATCCCAATCCGATTGTCAAACTTGGTGCCTTGGAAGTTGATATCGCCGCTCGCTCCATCTCACGCGAAGGCAAAAAAGTCAGCCTCACTGCAAGGGAATGGGCCTTGTTTGAAGCCTTCTTGCAACATCCGGGCAATCTCCTTTCCAAAAGCCAGCTTGAGGAAAACCTTTATGCATTTGACTCGGAAATCGAGAGCAACACCATCGAGGTTCACATCTCTCGCATGCGCAAGAAACTGGGTTCTGGGATTATAGAAACCGTGCGTGGTATGGGCTATCGGCTGGAGCAGCCATGAAATTGAAATCTTTCGTAAAAAACAGCCTGCAACTACGACTTTCACTCGGGTTGGCTCTCGGGGTTGGCCTTCTGTGGGCAGCCGCGACAATGGTCAGCGGCGTTATCGTCAAGCACGAACTGGATGGTGCTTTTGATCAGGCGCTTGCCGAGGCCGTCGAGCGCTTGTTGCCGCCTGTCATTCACGACATTGTCGAGGGGCGAGACACGCGCGATGAAATGGGTGACCTGGCGATCGATGGCCTGAATATTGGGCGTATTGGCAGATCGTGGCGAGAAGAAAGAGGGCTTGATCGCGAAGGGTTCAAGCGTCGTTTTCATAGAGAGAGGGACGACGAAGAGGACGGCGAAAAAGACGAAGAAAAGCATGAAAGAGAAGATGATGAAAAGCCTGTCTTCACCGCGCCAGAAAGCCAATATCTCACTTATATCGTAAGAGATGCTCAAGGCAGGATCCTGCTGCAATCCAAAAATGCAGAAGCGGATATATTCCCCCCCATAGACCAATTGGGTTTTTTGACGCTGGATGATTATCGCATTTTCACGGGCTCCACGCTGGATGGGAATGTGATCATTTCTGTTGCAGATCCCATGGCTCGACGTCAAAGGGCAGCGCATGACACGCTGGAAGCGCTTGCCATGCCGCTCTTTATTCTGGTGCCGCTCAGCATGCTGGGGGTCTGGCTGCTGGTACGCATCTCTATGAGATCGATCCGCGGTTTCAGAACGGAGATTGAAGTGCGTGGCGCTGGAGATCTTTCCCCTATCGGCGCCCAAAATCTTCCAACGGAAATTGAGCCTGTAGCAGACTCGGTTAATAATCTGCTTGATCGCATGCGTAGGACGCTGGAGGCCGAACGCAGTTTCACAGCCAACAGCGCGCACGAACTTCGAACCCCCGTAGCTGCGGCCCTCGCTCAAACACAAAGATTGATCTCCGAGGCCGAAGACGCCCCGATTCAGGAACGCGCACGTCAGATTGAAACGGCTCTCAAGTCTCTCTCACGCCTTACAGAAAAACTGATGCAGCTCGCACGCGCCGAAGGCGGAGCGATGCTATCAGAAGAAGCCAGAGATATCCTTCCGATTTTCACTCTAGTTCTTGATGAATTTCGCGAGGATAGAGACCGGCTGAAGATCAGGTTGCCGGACAAACCACTACCGTTGCTCATAGATGCCAATGTGTTCGCCATCCTCTTGCGCAATCTCATCGAAAATGCCCTCAAGCATGCAACACCGAACAGTTTGGTAGAGATGGAACTGCACCAAAATGGCGAGCTGGCGGTGCGCAACGACTGCGATGTGATTGCACCAGACACACTCAGTCGGCTGACACGCCCCTTCGAACGTGGACATACGGGTGCCAAAGGCAGCGGTGTGGGGCTTGCTATCGTTGCGGCGATCGTCAAGGGCAGCGGTGCCACGCTCCGCCTCAACTCGCCCATTGCCGGAAAAGCCAGAGGCTTTGAAGCCATTGTTTCATTCGCGCGACAGGAAGACCATCGAGCACGTCGACAATCTCATACCTCAAACAAGTCCTCAAACATGCGGAATTAAGGTCTTTGACCAGTAATTGCAGGTGAGGCGAATTTCTGGCGTTTGGGCGATAACATCTATCTTTCCCGAAGGCTATAGAAATGGCAGTCCGGCAATGTTCAGTTAAGTTGGATGTTGCAGGCAAACCGATGTCTCAAATTTCACCGCTTACAGGCCCTTTGGAGACCTTCGGCCGGGGCGACTTTCAAGAAGCTAGATTCTCCATTCCTGATTTGTTATTCAAATTCAGGCTGCCAGAAACTCCAGTTCCTCTGACAGAGCCTCCTGAAAATCAATGCCAAATCCAACGTTGCTCTCACGAGCGACGGTTCCACGAACCCGTCCCCCATTCAACAATTCAAGTGTGACGGTCTCACCCACCTTTAGGCCTTGTATCTGACTGATTTGCGCTCCGGTCTGACTAATATCCACAAATTGCACTTTGCTTGAAGAACCTGAAGAGCGAACAAGAGTTACATCCTCACAAAACGCTTTGCGCGTGGAACGGCGGCGATCCTTCACATCTTTCGTAACATCAAGTAAGAATTGCTCAATTTCTTGAGCAAGACTGTTGCTTGCCTCTGAAACCAGATCTGATGCAGTGTTCACCGAAGACGCTTCAGCTGAAGTCTGCTGAGCGGCATGGCTCACAGATGACATGTTGGAAACCGCTTTTCCGGTACTATCACTTGCCGAAGTCGCAGACCGAGCAATCTCGTCATTCGTTGCCCGTTGTTCTTCGATGGCACTGGCGACAGATCCGGTAAGGCTCTCGATGTCGTTAATCTTGCCGGAAATTGCTTCAATCTCAATGGCAGCATTGCGGACCGATGACTGAATGCCGTGGATCTGCTCTGAAATGACATCGGTTGCCTTAGAGGTCTGTTGAGCAAGTTCTTTGACTTCAGACGCAACCACAGCAAATCCCTTCCCGGCTTCTCCTGCTCGCGCTGCCTCAATAGTTGCATTAAGCGCCAGCAAGTTTGTTTGTTCTGCAATGGCTCGGATGAGACTTAAGACGCTTCCTATCTGCTCAGCGGCGCTTGAAAGTGTGTTTACATTTTCAGTCGTTGAACGGGCAGAAAGAACCGCATCCCTGACGATCTGATTGGTATTCGAAGTTTGGCTCGCTATTTCCGCAACCGTTGCTGTCATCTCTTGTGTTGCGGCGGCAACGCTGGCAACGTCATCTGAAGCACTCTGGGATGCATCACTCGCGATTTCACTCTCGGCACTTGCATTTGTGGCAAGTTTATCAAGTGTGATCGCGGATTTGCGCATGAGGTTCATTTGTTCTGTTACGACTTCCAGACGCATTGCTATCGCGGACTTGAAACGACCAATCAAGTCCTCAAGATACGCCTGTCGTTGGCGTTCCAGTTCACGTTCGGAGTTTGCTTTTTGTTCCAGTTCAACGCGTTGCACGGCATTATCCCGGAAGACTGAAACCGCTCGAAGCATGTCTCCGATTTCGTCCGTTCGTCCACCATCATCAATATCGACATCTATGTTGCCTGCGGACAGGGTTGACATGGAATTTACGACCCTATTCATCGGTTTGGTGATAGAGCGTGCCACCAACAGGCCGACAAACGCAGCGAACACAATTAACCCAAATCCGATCAAGGCCATATGGTTTCGCAAGGCCACTATGTCAGTCATTTTTTCGCTTATCGCTTCAAAGGCGACCACAGCATAGGGAACCCCTTGATAGGTGAAGGACTTAACTGTGAGATCCATTTCCTCGTCACGACCGAGGGGATCATGACCGCTCGCTGTTCCGTTGGCAAATGCGTCGCGAATAATCTGATTATCCAGGCGTGTTACCAGAATGTCGTTCTTGTCAGGCGTAAAGTCCGTGTCGTTACGCATCAGGCCATCTTGCCCGATTAACATAATTTCACCTGTCCGCCCCAATCCCAGATCTTGCGTCATCAATTCGTTGATCTTGTCTATCGGCATCTGAAAGGCCAACACGCCAATGTTCTTTCCAGCTTCATCGCGCACAGGGGCAGCCATGAAGCTCGCTGGAGCATCAAAACTGGGTTTGTATGCCTCGAAGTCCTCGAAAGCGATTTGTTCTGCATCCGTAAGTGTCATGGCCTTGTGGAATACTTCGCCCAGATCCGTGTTCACCCATTGGCCATCACTGGATATGAAGTTGGTGGCATAGTCGAGTTCTTTGAACACCGAATAAATCAGGTCGCCTTCTGCATTGAACAAGAAGACGTCGTAATAGCCCTCATTCTGCTGCAGCGTATGGAACCACGGATGAAATTTCGCGTGAACCTTGTCATACACAGAGCCAGTTGATGCACTATCCAGCTTGTCTTTTTCACCAGTAGGATACGGATTGTTCTTGATGTAGGCGTCTTGCAAAATGCCTTTCACGTCCAAGCCCTGCTTGGCCAACTCTGACCAGGCACTTTGAAACGCTTGTACAGACTCGAGAGTTCCTGGATGTTTGGACAACAGCTTGAGTTGCCGCTCGATGGACTGAAAATATCGAGATGTCCTCTCCGCGCCAATGTTTGCAGCAGTCTCAACAGTGTGTTCCTTAATAGAAGAGATGCTCTCCTTTGCACTGAAGTAACTTGCAGTCGCAATACCAACTCCCACAAGAGCCGCCGTCCCGACGACCAATGCCGGAATTTTCTGAGATAGCTGCAGCTTGATCAACAATGGAATATACTCCTACACAATGCTCCATCAGATACGGATATACTCAATCTGTGTAAAATCACTTAATGTTTAACTTGATTAATCTAACAACAATATTATTTATATTTAAACATAACAAATATATATACTAAAGTATCGCATATAGTTCTGTTTATGAATGAATAATTCGTATGATTAATATTTATATAAAATTATTTCATATTATTTTTACTTTTAAATACAAGTATTAATTCGAAGAAATAAAGTTCCACCACCCGCAATCGGTCATGTTTGTTTTGGCAATAGAATTTTTGGATTTTCAGGAATCTGAAGGGCGAGGCCGTGGAAACATCGGTCGTATGATCAAACATAGTCAAACGGGTTGTTTGACCTGGAGAAGAAAATGCTCGGTACCATGTCTACCAAATCCGTCTCAGCTAGAAAAAAAGCGAAACGATGCTTCAAAATCTGCCAGTGGCAGTAATGACATGCGACCTTATCGATTTCAAAATCAACTATGCCAATGAGGCTACATTCAATAGTTTGAAAGCTATCGAGCATCTGCTGCCCTGCAAGGCTGAAAACATTATTGGGCAATCGATAGATATTTTTCATAAAAATCCGGAACACCAGCGGCGGTTGCTCGCTGATCCGAAGAACCTGCCACACAGAGCTGTAATTAAGTTTGGCGATCAATCGTTAGATCTTAGTATCACTGCGCTGTATGAAAAAGGTGTCTATGTCGGCCCGATGTTGAGTTGGGGTGTCATCACGGAACAGGTCAAGGCAGAAGAGCAAACTCGACGTCTGCTACAAATGGTCGACAACATGCCTCTCAACGTGATGATGGTCGACAAAGACAGTTTCAATATTACTTATGCCAACAAGACAAGCATCGAGACCCTCAGGCCACTGCAACATCTTCTGCCTATCAAAGTCGATGAATTGATCGGCGCGAGTGTCGATGTCTTTCATAAACAACCCGAACATCAAAGAGCAATCTTGAGAGACCCTTCAAGACTGCCATTTCATTCAAAAATCAAACTGGGAAATGAAACACTCGATTTAAGGGTAAGCGCAATATACGACAAAGATGGCAATTATCTCGCTCCAATGCTGAATTGGATGGTTGTCAGTGCTGAAGTGAGAATGGCCGACGATATGCAGTCCGCTTCGGAAAAGCTGCAAAAAGCGGCGCAGTTGATGAATGAAAGATCGACATCACTGGCAGCCGCATCCGAAGAAACCTCTACGCAAACGACGTCTGTGGTTGCGGCTGTTGAGGAACTTAGCGCTTCCATTGCAGAAATTTCACGCAGCTTGTCTTCATCCAATTCCATCTCAAAGAGTGCCGCTGATGAAGCTGGTGTAGCAGAGGCTGCTTTGTCCAGCATGGCGAACGCGACCGACAAGATCAATTCCGTGATCACTCTCATCCAAGAAATTGCCGACCAGACAAACCTACTCGCTTTGAACGCAACAATCGAAGCGGCTCGTGCCGGCGAGGCGGGTCGAGGGTTTGCTGTCGTTGCAGCAGAGGTGAAGGAACTCGCAGGACAGACAGCAAAAGCAACGCAAGAAATCTCTAGCCAAATAGGGGAGATCCAGTCTGCAGCGAACAATTCAGTCGATGGAATGAATCGAATTATCAGCACGATCAACAAATTGGCTGAAATGTCGACCAGTGTTTCGGCCGCAGTTGAAGAACAAACTGCTGTATCTAAAGAAGTTGCCGAAAACATGACCCACGTTGGTCAGGCTGCTCAAGATGCAGGTCAAATTGCCTCAGATTTCAGAGATGATGCAGGAAATCTCGCTATCGACGCCAGTCAGCTTCAAGAAACCGTTTCGCTCTTCCTTTCTCGCAACCGTTAATAGCCTCAGGATGAAAGAATCTGATTATGGCAATGTTTGATAACGGTCACACGCTTCTGTTAAATGCAGCTTATGATCAGCTGTCTATCAGTGTTCTTATTACAGACAATGAGCGCCGAATTGTCCACCTGAACCAGTCTCTAAAAGACCGACTGGAAGTCGCAAGCGAAGAAATCAAGAGAAAAGCACCCGGCTTCAAGTTGGCAACACTCGCTGGAACGCGCGTTGATTTCTTTTACGAGAAATTCGCGAAACGAGGTCAGGACAAGCAGCTCACCAGCGTTCCAGAAAAAGAAACCATCGATCTTGGTTCCCAGACCTATATTCTGCGTTCAAAACCGATTGAATCAAACGGAAAGAAAATTGGTACCCTCATTGAATGGCACGACGCTCAACAAAAACTGGAGATCTCTGAGAATAGTGCCAAGCTCGACGCCTTGTGTCGATCGCAAGCTGTTATCGAATTCAATATGGACGGAACGATAGTTTCTGCAAATGCCAATTTTCTGAATGCAATGGCATACACCCTCGAGGAAATAAGAGGCAAGCACCACAGCATTTTTGTTGACCGACAAACCCTCGAAAGCAAAGACTAGAAAGACTTTTGGCTTAGCTTAAATCGAGGCGACTTTAAATCCGCTGAATTTAAGAGGCGCAACAAGCATGGAAAAGATGTTTGGATTCGCGCAACCTACAACCCGATCTTTGATCAGGCAGGGACTCCCTACAAAGTAGTGAAATTCGCAACCGACATTACTGAAGAGGTTCGGGAAAGAAAATGGCGCAACGAGGTTCAGCAAGGAATTGCAGCCGACTTGGATAGCATTGCGAACTCACTATCTGACGCCTCAAACCAAGCAGCTTCGTCTGCCGACATTTCCGTACAAACTGCCGGGAATGTTCACAATGTTGCAAGTGCAGCTGAAGAACTTTCTTCGTCAACGAAAGAAATTGGCGAGCAGATGAGAATGGCACTTGAAGTGGCGAACAATGCTGCCTCGGAAACAAGTCACTCAAGCGAAATCATGTCCAGGCTAGAAGAAGACGCAAAAGCTATTGGGAACGTTATTGATTTTATCAGCAGCATTGCTAATCAAACGAACATGCTGTCGCTGAACGCAACTATAGAAGCTGCAAGAGCTGGAGACGTTGGCAAAGGTTTTGCGGTGGTCGCTTCGGAAGTAAAGAGCCTTGCCACTCAAACAGATAAGGCGACGGAAGAAATCGCCAAACAAGTGCAGAGCATTCAAGGCGCAACCCATGCAGCTGTCGAGGCAATTCATTCCGTCAAATCAATCGTGGAGAAAATTGGAGATATTTCTTCTGCTGTGTCTTCTTCAATGGAAGAACAAGCAAGTGTCACGCACGAGATATCTCACAACATGCACCTCGCATCACAATCGGTTGAGACGATAACATCCAACATCAGAAGCATATCAAAAACCACTCTGAGCCTAGATGAGGAAGCGAAAAAAGTCAAAATAGCTTCAAACTCTCTCATGAAATAAACCAGAGAGCAATTTTATGCTGTAAGGGAAAATGTTGACTCTCATGAGCACATCAAAAATGCAAATAGAAGAAGACATCATCCTCTTTGAATTGCAGGATGCACTCATATTTATGTGTGAGTGTATGACTGTTCAGATTCAAAATTTTAGAAGAAGAAACGTGAATAATAATTCAGAAAACATTGAAGATGAAATTATTTATATACAAACAGAAATTAAAAATGATGTCGAAATATCAAAGAAAAAAATGAAAATTTACTTGTATAAATATTAAGATATTAATTCAAGAATTCACAAAAAATATGTCTATTCAAATATTAACTAATTATACATTATATCTTTCGATTAAAACTCATATATCAACCAATTAGTACATTAAAACGAGATGTGGCCGCACCCGTTTTGACAGAATTACACTGCGGCGACACTTTTCACCCAGAGGTAACTCGGGATTTTATCTGTAATTACTCCGTCTCGACAGCATAAGCAAGCTGCTCGCTGCCCCCGATTCTCCTTGAGATCCCACGAATGGCCGCTATTGAAGGCAGTACTACGAAATCTCGCGACTGCAATATCCGAGTGCACCAGCATGGTGCGACCGGTAAAAAAGGGGATCCAATCGAGGCATGGGACGTTCCAGGGGCGGCCTGACGACAAAGATACATGCTCTTGTCGATGCTGATGGACTTCCCATCGACCTGCGTCTGTCTGAGGGTCAACATGCTGACTGCGGTTATGCCGAAGATCTGCTGCAAAGACTACGAACAGGTACGACCCTGCTGGCAGATCGAGGCTATGACACGAATGCCATCAGAGACCAAGTGGCACAGGCCAAGGCTTTTGCCAATATTCCAGCAAAGAGAAACCGAACCAATAGCTTTGCTTTCAGTGCCTTCCTCTATCGCTATCGCAACCTTGTCGAGAGATTTTTCAATCGCCTCAAACAGGCTCACGGCATAGCAACCCGATATGACAAGCTGTCGACAATTATCTCGCCGCGATCAAACTCTTCTCAGTAAGGATCTGGATCAGGCATTGTGAGTCTACGGCCTAGGTCTTGGGGAACGCGAATGCGGAAGGAGTATCTATTACCTCTTTTGATGCGGTTGTTTGATGCGCGTGGCAAGGGAGATTCTCTAAAGTTGTGTACCAGCGTTGTGTGCGAATACAGCAAACCAAGCGCTTGAAATCAAACGTTATTTATAGATATCAAATAGATGGGAAGAAATGGTGGAGCTAAGCGGGATCGAACCGCTGACCTCGTGAATGCCATTCACGCGCTCTCCCAACTGAGCTATAGCCCCACATCAAAGCGTCATATTCGCTTCGTGGTGAAGCGGAACATATTGAAGCGCTTGGGTGAAATCAATCCCCATTCTCATGAAAATGTGGATTCTTTCCCCAGATAGATGATGTCTCTCTCAAAGGCATGTCCCAAAGGCCAACTGACTGTGCCTGTGATACTCCGCAAGCGTGCCTTAATTGGGGGTAGGCATGGCTTGGACCCAGGGGCGGGTAGGGAGGATAAGGGCAAAATCCCGACAAGGACCAATCCGGCCCCCTATAGATAAAGGAAAAGCGCAGCGGTTTCTGGCTGCGCTTTTCCTTTGGTATAAGCAGAATATCGCCGCGAGGGCCCTATCAATACACCATGCTCGTAGCAAAAGGCCCAAAGCCAGTTGAAAAGAGCGCGTATCGATTATTCGTCGTCTTCGTTTGGCACAGCCACGTCAAGACCGATCGCATCAAGGGCTTCTTCGTCTTCTTCTTCATCGAGGAAGACATCAGCGTCATCGCTGTTGTCGTCGTCGTCGAGATCCGGCACATCGATATCAGAAGCCTGCTCGGCGTCAGCATCTTCAAGAGAGATGACTTCTGCGTCACCATCTTCTTTCGAAGCCGCAGTGGTCGCAACAACTTCTTCTTCTTTGTCATCGACCTCAGCCACTTCAGCAGCCAATGGTTTGGCCAACTCGTAAATCGTCCCGCATTTGGGACAAACGATCGGATCGCGGTTCAGGTCGTAAAATTTAGCGCCGCAATCTGCACAGACGCGTTTGGTTCCAAGTTCTGGTCGTGCCACAGCTTTGCCTCTTCACCTAGCAAGGTTTTCGATTCTAAGATTTGACCAACTCCATTAGCTAACCTTATGCGGCCTGTCAAAAGCTAAAAGTCGAAAACAGAGTCAATTTACTCTTTTCTTCCGAAGTTGGCGTGACGTAGTGGGCAATATGGTGTAAGTCGGGTTCCGTTTCAACGAAGAAATGGCCTTGCGGGACTGCTTTATTATGCGCTTTTCTGCCAAAAGGCCCAGCATGGAAAGTAAGCAAGGGGTGGGAATGGCTCACGACAGCACCAACTTGTCTCCGCTTGCCGCGCGCAAGTGTTCAGGCCTTCGAGGCCATTTGCGTGTACCGGGTGACAAATCCATATCGCACAGGGCCCTGATCTTTGGCGCACTGGCCCGCGGAGAAACGCAAATTCACGGCTTGCTTGAATCCGAGGATGTGCTCAATACGGCCAAGGCCATGGCAGCCTTCGGCGCCACTGTGCGCAAAGATGATGAAGATGTCTGGTATGTCGAGGGGCTCGGCACGGGCTCTTTGATAGAGCCGACCGGTGTGCTTGATTTTGGCAATTCCGGTACAGGCGCGCGCCTTGTCATGGGTATTGCCGGCGCCCACGCCTTTGCGACGACTTTCATGGGGGATGCATCCCTCTCCAGCCGCCCCATGGGGCGTGTGCTTAATCCTTTGCGCGAGATGGGTGTAGAGGTTCTGAGCCGCTCGGGTGACCGCTTGCCGCTGACGATCAAGGGGGCCGATCCGGCCCAGCCCATTACCTATCGCGTGCCCATGGCATCAGCGCAGGTGAAAAGCTGCGTCTTGCTGGCTGGGCTCAACATGGCTGGCACCACAACGGTTATCGAACCGGTCAAGACCCGTGATCATACCGAGAAGATGCTGCGCGGCTTTGGCGCAACGCTCGGCGAAGAGATGAATGACGCGGGCGAGACTGTTCTGACGATTGAAGGTCTGCAAGAGCTGACCGCACAGGACGTCACCGTGCCGGGAGATCCGTCTTCGGCTGCCTTCCCGATTGTGGCTGCTCTTATTACGCCGGGCTCGGAGCTGGTCATTGAGGACATTCTGCTCAACGAGACCCGCACTGGCCTCATTACCACGTTGCTGGAAATGGGCGCGGACATCACCATCGAGAATGAACGCAACAGCGGTGGCGAGCGCATTGGCGATATTCGCGTGCGCAGCTCTGCGCTGAAAGGCGTAACGGTGCCTGCAGCCCGCGCGCCTTCCATGATTGATGAATATCCGGTGCTGAGTGTGGCGGCTGCCTATGCAGAAGGGGAAACCCGCATGGAAGGCCTGGAAGAATTGCGCGTCAAGGAAAGCGACCGGCTGGCAGCCGTTGCCGCAGGGCTTGAAGCCAATGGCGTGCCTTTCGAAGAAGGCAAGGATTATCTCGTCGTGAGGGGCGAGGGCGCCATTGCGGGTGGAGGCCGGGTGATCACTCACTTGGATCACCGCATCGCCATGAGCTTCCTTGTCCTCGGGCTGGGGGCGGAAAAACCGGTGACCGTTGATGACGCTGCCATCATCAATACATCCTTCCCCGGTTTTGCCGATCTCATGGAAGCGCTTGGCGCAGAGTTTGAATAGAGCCGATGCCTGCGACACCAAAGCGCGTGATCTCTCTTGTCCCCAGCTGGACGGAAACCCTACTGGCAGCCGGTATCATGCCGGTTGGCCGCACGCGCTTCTGCATTCACCCGCAGAAGGCGGTTGCCGACATTCCCGTCGTTGGGGGCACCAAGGATTGGGACTGGGACAAACTCGTGGCCACAAAGCCGGATCTGATCCTGCTGGACAGGGAAGAGAATGCCCGCTTCATGGGCGAGCAGACGGACATTCCCTGTCATGTCACCCATGTCACGTCGCTGGGAGATATGGCGAACACCTTCGCCGATTTGGCGCGCCTTCTGGCCAATGATAAATTGCAGCAGATGGCCGAACGCAGTCGGGTGCTCTTGAGCCTTCAGAAGCAGCCGTGGCAACCGGAAACCCCTTTGCCTGCCTTGATGGAATGGGGGCGGCGGCCCGTGCGACCACCGGAAAAAATTCTCTATCTCATTTGGCGCAAACCATGGATGGCTGTCAGCCGGGAGTGTTTCATCGGTGATAGCCTTTCACGCCTTGGCGTCGAGATTGCGCATTTTGATGAAAAATATCCCGCGATCGATCTCGATGCTTTCGATCCGGAAACGACTCTCCTATTGTGCGCCTCCGAACCCTATCCGTTTCATGCCAAGAAGCAGCTCTTGGCTGAGCTGCCCTTTGCCCACGCTTTCGTCGATGGCGAATGGCTCAGTTGGTATGGTATCCGGAGCCTTGAGTTTCTGGAGCGGGAATTGGGTCGCTAAGGAAGAATTCGGCGCGACATCCCGCCCCGCCGATCACAGAGAAAAGACGTGAGACAAGACTGTTAAGGAGTGGACTGTCCAATGATCATCGCAATTGATGGCCCAGCAGCCTCTGGCAAAGGCACCATGGCGCGCAGATTGGCGGAGCATTTCAAGTTGCCGCATTTGGATACGGGGCTGACATTCCGGGCTGTGGCGCATGCGCTTGTTGTCGCGGGTAAACCGCTTGATGACGAAGATGTGGCCGAAGCGGCCGCGCGCGGGCTGGATCTTGCAGCGTTGGATCGCTCGGTGCTCTCGGCCCATGCCATTGGCGAGGCAGCCTCCAAGGTGGCCGTGATGCCGCGCGTGCGTCAGGCTCTCCTGGAAGCCCAGCGCGGCTTTGCGAGCCGACCGGGTGGGGCCATTCTGGACGGACGCGACATTGGCACCGTCGTTTGCCCTGATGCGGACGTGAAGCTGTTTGTCACTGCCAGGGCAGAAGAACGCGCCCAGCGCCGCACCGATGAGATTCTGGCCAAGGGCGAGCAGGCGGACTATGCGCAGATCCTTGCCGATGTGAAGAAACGGGACGAACGCGACCAGAACAGAGCTGTGGCTCCCCTTGTGCCTGCGGCAGATGCCCACTTGCTTGACACAACAAAATTGGATATAGAAGGCGCATTCCAGCAAGCTGTTAGGATTGTTGAGGAAAGCCAGGAAAAATAAAAGAGTGGCAATCAGTCTCTGATTGTTGCCCTTTTTGCTATGCGCTCACTTGCATAACTCTGGTTATTTCTTATGTCTTTCAGTCTGTTACGTTGGGGGATGTTACAGGCGGATTGTGCTTTTTCAGTTTTCTCTGTTTTCAGACCTTGACGGGCATCCTTGCGGAATGCCTTTAAAATTGCGCTCCCTACCGACCGCATACGCGCCGGACCACTCCTTTATCACAAAGGGTGGACTTGTCCTTAAGTTGGACATGGTCGGGAAAAGAGCATGGTGTAACACGAACCAATTGGCGCGAAGAGCCCCGAAAAATGGGGTTATTTAGGAGTTTTTATGAGCGATCTTAATCCGTCCATGGAAGATTTTGCCGCCCTTCTCGATGAGTCCTTCAGCGAAACCTCACCTCATGAAGGTGCGGTTATCAAAGGGACTGTCGTCGGCATCGAAAAAGACATGGCTATCATCGATGTTGGCTTGAAAGTTGAAGGCCGCGTAGCACTGAAGGAGTTTGGTGCTCAGGCAAAAGACGGTGGTCTTGAGATTGGCTCCGAGGTTGAAGTCTACCTCGAGCGTATCGAAAATGCGATGGGCGAAGCTGTTCTGTCTCGCGACAAAGCCCGCCGCGAAGAAAGCTGGGGCAAGCTGGAAAAAGCGTTCGAAGCAGAAGAAAAAGTCACTGGTACCATCTTCAACCAGGTCAAAGGCGGCTTCACCGTCGATCTGGATGGCGCCGTTGCCTTCCTGCCTCGCTCACAGGTGGATATCCGTCCGGTTCGCGACGTGACCCCTCTGATGCACACGCCACAGCCTTTCCAGATCCTGAAAATGGACAAACGTCGCGGCAACATCGTTGTTTCCCGTCGTGTTATTCTGGAAGAAACCCGCGCCGAACTGCGCACCGAACTGGTTCAGAACCTCAAAGAGGGTCAGACCGTCGAGGGTGTTGTCAAAAACATCACCGATTATGGTGCGTTCGTGGATCTGGGCGGCATCGACGGCCTGCTGCATGTCACCGACATTGCATGGCGTCGTATCAACCATCCGAGCGAAGTTCTGTCCATCGGCCAGACGGTCAAGGTTCAGATCGTTCGCGTCAACCAGGAAACACATCGTATTTCTCTGGGCATGAAGCAGCTTGAAGTTGACCCATGGTCTGAAATCGAGCAGCGTTACCCAGTGGGCGAGAAATTCACCGGCCGTGTGACCAACATCACCGACTATGGTGCATTCCTCGAACTGGAACCAGGCATCGAAGGCCTGATCCACGTTTCCGAAATGTCCTGGACCAAGAAAAACGTTCATCCGGGCAAAATCGTTTCTACCTCTCAGGAAGTAGAAGTGATGATCCTGGAAGTCGATCCTGTAAAACGCCGTGTGTCTCTGGGCCTGAAACAGACCCTCGACAACCCATGGGCTGTTTTTGCAGAAAACAATCCAGCTGGCACCGTCGTCGAAGGCGAAGTGAAGAACAAGACCGAATTCGGTCTCTTCATCGGTCTGGAAGGCGAAGTCGACGGCATGGTTCATCTGTCCGATCTGGACTGGAACCGTCCTGGCGAGCAGGTTCTGGAAGAATTCAACAAGGGCGACGTTGTCAAAGCCGTCATCCTCGATGTGGATGTAGACAAAGAACGTATCTCCCTGGGTATCAAGCAGCTTGAATCCGATCCGTTCGAAGACGCTTCTGGTGAAATGAAACGCGGTGCAATTGTCTCCTGCGAAATCACCGAAGTGAAAGAAAACGGTCTGGAAGTCAAGGTTGTCGGTTCCGACATGACCTCCTTCATCCGTCGTGCCGATCTGGCTCGTGACCGCGCTGACCAGCGCACCGACCGCTTCCAGGTTGGTGAAACGGTTGACGCTCGCATCACCCAGTTCGACAAGAAAAACCGTAAACTCGGTGTTTCCATCAAGGCGCTTGAAGTTGCTGAAGAGAAAGAAGCCATTGCACAGTTCGGGTCTTCCGACGCTGGCGCTTCCCTCGGTGATATTCTGGGTGCAGCCCTTAAAGCACGCGGCGACGACGAATAAGTCGCCCTGCCTTAAAGGCCCTTGTCAATAAAACGGATGCCGCAGGTGATTTCACCTGCGGCATTTTTCATTTGTTATTTCTTTTCAAACTCTTTTTCGATACGCAGGCTATATTGGCGTTGCAAAATCTGTTTGCGCGGGTGATAAACCAAACAGGAACAGCTTAAGGGGCATACAACCATGGCTTTCGATATGGATCATTTGGTCGAGCGACGCAAGCTACGGCGCAAATTGTCGGTTTGGCGCATAGTGGCAGTGCTGGCGCTGATCATTCTGGTTGTTGCTGCATCGCTGAACTTTGTCGTCGATAAGGACGGCCTCTCGCACAAGAAGAGCCATATCGCCAAGATCGTTTTTTCCGGCACAATCATTGGTCAGGAGCGTAAGCTCAAGTTGATCCGGCAGTTGGAAAAAGCCGACAGCGTCAAGGGCGTTATTGTTTCCATCAATAGCCCCGGCGGGGCGACTTCCGGCGGTGAAGCGATCTACAATGCCCTCAAGCAACTGGCCGAGAAAAAGCCTGTGGTCGCCAGCATGGATGCCTTGGCTGCATCTGCCGGTTACATCATCGCGTTGCCAGCCGAACGCATTTTTGCAAGACGCACCTCAATCACTGGCTCCATCGGTGTGCTGTTTCAATATACCGATCTAACCGGCCTGATGGATACGGTGGGCGTGAAGATGCGCAGCATCAAAAGCGCCCCGCTCAAAGCCGAGCCAAACCCGTTTTCCGGTCAGAATCCTGAAGCCGAAGCGATGATCGCCAGAATGATTGATGATTCTTTCCAATGGTTTGTTGACCTTGTTGCGGAAAATCGCCCCTTTGACAGGGAAAGGGCGCTGGAATTGGCCGATGGCCGAATTGTCACAGGTGGACAGGCTGTTGATCTGCAGCTGGTAGATGAGCTGGGCGGCCCTGAAGAAGCGAAGAACTGGTTGATTCAAAACCATAATCTGGATAGTGATCTGCCATTGATCGAGTGGAAGCCGGAGCCGATCACGGAGAGTTTTCCATTTGGCTTTGCCAGCAAGCTCGCTGCCAGCCTGCTTCCTCAACCAATTATTGACCTATTTGACCAACGAAATACTGCCCAGCAGCTTGACGGACTGGTTTCAGTTTGGCAGGCTCAAAAAAACGAACAATAAGAGCATTTTACGCTTTTTATTCCGTTGGGATCTGCTCGATAACGAATTCAAATCTGTAAGCGTAGCAATGAAGGGGAGCGGACGATGATCAAGTCCGAATTGGTACAACATATCGCAGAACAAAACCCGCATCTCTATCAGAGAGATGTCGAACATATTGTGAATGCCATTCTCGATGAGATTTCCGACGCTCTGGCGCGCGGTGATCGGGTCGAATTGCGTGGCTTCGGCGCCTTCTCGGTCAAGAACCGTCCGGCGCGCATCGGTCGCAATCCGCGAACTGGTGAGAAGGTCCCTGTGGCTGAAAAATATGTTCCGTTCTTTAAAACCGGTAAGGAAATGCGCGAGCGCCTCAATGATGGGGACGGGAGCGAATAAGCCTGCCGATCAAGACTGGATATCTTTCGGTTATGAAAATAATCAAACGCTTTTTGCAGCTCATCATTCTGGTGCCATTTGCCATTGTCGCTATTTCTCTGGCGGTAGCAAACCGTCACACTGTGCAGCTGGCTCTGGACCCGTTCTCTCCTGAACAGCCTGTTTTGGATTTCACGGTGCCGCTCTATGTGGTGATCTTTGGTGCGTTGCTGATCGGAATTTTCATCGGCGGGTTCATGGCATGGCTCAAACAGGGTCGCCATCGCAAAGCAGCGCGCGAGAAACGCTATGAGGCGCAAAAGTGGCGCAATGAAGCAGATCGCCAGCAAAAGCGCCTTGAAAAGATTGCCGCCGATCCAAAGAGCAACGTTCCGGCGTTGCCTGCTGCAGGGTCGACCGCCGTTACCAAGGTCGCGATGTAATTCGAACTGGTTTGCAAGCCGGCTCCCGTTGAGGATTGGCTCCAAAGCCGTTGCTTGGAAAGCGATCTGACAAGAATTGATGCCAGCCTCAAGGGCTGGCATTTCTGTTTGGCCTCGACCCAAGAAGGGCTTTGATTTCCATAAGCTCCCGAGCGGGTGATGACAAAGCCATTGCAACAGGAGGGTTCCCAATGTATGTAAAGATCTGTGGGCTATCGACGCCAGAGGCGATCGCAACAGGCCTGCAATGTGGTGCCAACTGGATTGGATTTGTTTTCTTTCCGAAAAGCCCGAGGCATGTGGATTATGGGAAAGCGAAGGAACTGGTGGGTTCGGTACGCGGCAAAGCGTCCATAGTAGCCCTCACTGTCAACGCGAGTGACGATGAGCTTGAGGCCATCGACCGGTCGATCGATCCTGATATCTGGCAATTGCACGGCTCCGAGACACCCGAGCGTGTCTTGGAGATCAAGGCACGGTTCAAACGCCCTGTCATGAAAGCCCTGCCCATTCGGGATGAAGCAGATCTTGCGCCCATTCCTGCCTATGAGGCTGTGTGCGATATCCTGCTGTTTGACGCCAAGCCACCCAAGGACATGAAGACAGATCTGCCTGGTGGCAACGGCATCACCTTTGACTGGCGCCTGATACAGAATCTCAAGCTCAAGAAACCATTCGTCCTGTCAGGGGGCCTTAATCCGGACAATGTCGCCGAGGCCATTCGCCTGACCCGCCCGCAAGGAGTTGATGTCTCCTCGGGCATTGAAAGCGCGCCGGGCGTTAAAGACCGGCAGAAAATCATGGATTTCGTCCATGCCGCCAAGGCCGCCGCTCAAGAGCTATAGCGAATACGGTCAGGCGTGGACAGCTTTTGAACAAGGAAGCACTAATGACTGACCCGACCACTCTGCCCAACAGCGTCAGCCAGGGCCCCGATGATCGCGGCTTTTTTGGCATTTACGGGGGACGCTTCGTCTCAGAAACCCTGATGCCGCTCATTCTGGATCTGGACAAGGCCTATAACGAAGCCAAGGAAGACCCCGAATTCCACAAGGAACTGGCCAAGCTGCATAAGGATTATGTCGGCCGCCAGAGCCCGCTCTATTTCGCTGAGCGCCTGACCGAGCATCTGGGTGGCGCGAAAATCTATCTCAAGCGCGAAGAGCTGAACCACACCGGCAGCCACAAGATCAACAATTGCCTTGGCCAGATTCTGTTGGCCAAACGCATGGGCAAGACCCGTATCATCGCCGAAACCGGCGCTGGCCAGCATGGCGTGGCAACGGCCACCGTCTGTGCCCGCTTCGGCTTTCCTTGTGAAGTCTATATGGGCGCGACCGACGTGGAGCGTCAGGCGCCGAACGTCTTCCGCATGAACCTGCTTGGCGGCGTGGTCCATCCCGTTACCGCAGGTGCGGGCACCCTCAAGGATGCCATGAACGAAGCCCTGCGCGACTGGGTCACCAACGTGGCCGACACCTATTATATCATCGGCACAGCAGCCGGCCCGCATCCATATCCCGCCATGGTGCGCGACTTCCAGTCGATCATCGGGCAGGAAACAAAAGAGCAGATGTTGGCCGCTGAAGGGCGCTTGCCGGATATGCTGTGCGCCTGCCTTGGTGGTGGCTCCAACGCCATCGGCCTGTTCCATCCGTTCCTTGATGACGAAGACGTACAGATCGTCGGTGTCGAAGCGGCTGGCTACGGCCTTGATACCGATGAACATTGCGCCTCTCTGAATGCGGGTAAGCCTGGTGTTCTGCATGGCAACCGCACCTACCTGCTGCAGGATGACGATGGTCAGATTCTGGAAGGGCATTCCATTTCTGCCGGTCTGGACTATCCGGGCATCGGGCCGGAGCATTCCTTCCTCAGGGATAGTGGCCGGGTCGAATATGTCTCGGCTACCGACACTGAAGCGCTTGAGGCCTTCCAGCTGCTCTGCCAAACAGAGGGGATCATTCCTGCTCTTGAGAGCTCTCACGCCATTGCCGAAGTCATCAAACGGGCTCCGACCATGGACAAAGACCAGATTATCGTCGTGAACCTGTCCGGTCGTGGCGACAAGGATGTCAACACCGTGAGCAAGTTTCTCAGCAAGGGTTCCCTTGCGGAATAGGATGCAGGAGTAAGAGCAATGGAAAAAACACGCATTGATACCCGCTTTGCTGCCTGCAAAGCCGAAAACCGCGCCGCCCTTGTTGGTTTCATAACGGCGGGCGACCCGGATCTGGATACCTCGCTGGAAATCTTCAAGGCTCTGCCCAAGGCAGGCGTTGATGTGATCGAACTGGGCATGCCCTTTTCCGATCCGATGGCCGAAGGGGTTCCTATCCAGCTGGCCACCCAGCGAGCGCTGGCCGGTGGTCACACCATGGCCAAGACCTTCGACATGGTGCGCGCATTCCGTAAGGAAGACAATGAAACCCCGATCATCCTGATGGGCTATTACAATCCCATCTATGTGCGAGACCCGAAAGCCTTTGTCAAAGATGCAAAGGAAGCGGGCGTGGATGGCATGATCGTGGTTGATGTGCCGCCCGAGCATGACGATGAATTGTGCATTCCGGCTAGAGAGGCCGGGGTTAACTTTATCCGGCTGGCAACCCCGACCACGGACGAAAAACGCCTGCCCAAGGTGCTCGAAAACACCTCTGGCTTCGTTTACTACGTCTCGGTGACCGGGATTACGGGCACAGGCGCACTGGATGCCGACAAGGTGGCCATCGCCGTCAAGAGCATCAAGGATCACACCGATCTGCCGGTCGCTGTCGGCTTTGGCGTGAAAACCCCCGAGCAGGCCGAAGCCATTGGGCGCAATGCCGATGGTGTGGTTGTTGGTTCCGTACTGGTCAATGCCATCAAGGATAGCCTTGATGCTGACGGCAAGGCGACAGACAAGACTGTTTCTGCCGTGACCGATATCGTCAAGGGATTGGCAGACGGCTGCAAACGCGCCAAGGCTTAAGGTCTGGCACAATCAGAAGCAACATGAAACCCCGGCTCTGTCCGGGGTTTTTTCATTGCGGAGTTCTCTGCTTCATTGTTGCCATATCCTTGTTAAGGGTGAGGCAAAAAAAAGCTGTGCGTGACAAAATAGGGCGTGCCCTGACCACAATTGAGTGTTACTGCTGAGATCCCGACGTCTCCGGCCCGGACAAGATCACGAAAAGCATGGATTTTCACTTCCGGGCGCAAGGGGCCGCGGCTCGTGTGGCAAGGCCTATACTAATATCGGGCCTTGAAACCATCAGATTGCATCCCCAGCTGCAATACGGTAAGACAGGGGAGCAAATATGGGGTTTGCCCCGTCAAGACTGTTTTAAGGCTCAAGTCAGGAATTGGTTCGTGAACTGGATTAACACTGTCGTTCGACCGAAAATTCGTTCGTTTTTGAATCGCCGGGATGTCCCGGAAAACCTTTGGATCAAAGATCCGGTCACCGGTGAAATGGTGTTCCATCGGGATCTCGAAAACAACCAGTATGTTGTTCCCAATTCCAACTTCCATATGCGGCTCAACGCGTCCCAGCGCTTCCAGTATTTGTTTGACAATGCGGACTATAGCCTTCTGGAAGCCCCTGAAGTGGTCGATGATCCGCTTAAATTCCGCGACATCAAACGCTATTCTGATCGTCTGAAGGAAGCCCGTTCCAAAACCGGCTATAAAGATGCTGTGCAAGTGGCGCAAGGGGACGTCGAAGGTCTGTTGCTGACCGCTGCCGTGCAGGATCCCAATTTCATGATTGGTACTCTGGGCATGGCCGCTGGCGAAGCGCTGATCAAGGGCATGATGAAGGCCGTGGAAGACAAAACGCCTTTCGTCCTCTTTTCCGCTTCCGGCGGCGCGCGCATGCAAGAGAGCATTCTGTCTCTGATGCAGATGCCGCGCGTAACCATTGCCGTTCAGGCGCTGCGCGAAGCTGGTCTGCCTTACATTGTCGTGTTGACCGACCCGACCACGGGCGGGGTAACCGCATCCTATGCCATGTTGGGTGATATCCATATTGCCGAGCCGGGGGCTCTTATCGGCTTTGCCGGTCAGCGTGTGATCGAGCAGACCATCCGCGAAAAGCTGCCCGAAGGGTTCCAGCGCGCCGAATATCTCAAGGATCATGGCATGGTGGACATGGTGGTCCATCGTCATGACCTCAAGAAGGTTATCGCACGCCTCTGCCGCTTCTTCACCAATACCGATGTGCCAGAGGATCTTGGCGAAGAGCTGACATCCGAACAGGTCGCCATCGAAAAGGCCATGGCTGATATTCCGGATGCCAATCCGGAAGGAAGCGCCGAAGCATCCCCTGAAGCCGCATCTGAAAAGGCACCAGAAGACGGTGCCAGCGATGGGGAGAAGAAAGAAAAGGCAAAAGACACCGACAAGAAGGCTGATTGATCCTTCTGATCCTTGCCTGGCGTGGCGGGGTGAGCGGGGCCGGGAGGCTTTTGCAAGAGACCTGCCGACATATTATACCGGAGCATCCTGTTGTTGGAAAACACGGGATGTTCTTGATTCTGGGCCACCGCTGCGTGGCCTGCTGTTTTTGAGGAATGACAGCATGAATGAGCTGTTGGCGCCGACGCCCGGTTCTCTTGCGGCTTCCCCGATCTGGATAGCGACATAAGATAATGACCGAACAGACAGAAGCCATTCTGGAACGCCTCGTTGGCCTCCATCCCAAAAGCATTGATCTGGAGGTGGGGCGCATCGAGCGGCTGTTGGCCAAGTTGGGTAATCCGCATCTTTCCTTGCCGCCAACCATCCATATCGCCGGAACCAACGGCAAAGGCTCGACCTCGGCTTTCCTGCGCGCGATGGCAGAAGCTGCGGGTAAGAAAGTGCATGTCTATACCTCGCCGCATTTGGTGCATTTTCGCGAACGCATCCGGCTGGCGGGCACGCTGGTTTCCGACGAAATTCTGATCGATGCTCTGCGCCGCTGCGAAAAAGCCAACGATGGCGAGCCGATCACCTTTTTCGAGATTACGACCACGGCTGCTTTTCTTCTTTTCTCTGAGCATCCTGCCGATCTGTTGATCCTGGAAGTGGGACTTGGGGGGCGTTTTGATGCGACCAACGTCATCAAGGATGCGCTGGCGACCGTGATTACGCCGATCGCTCATGACCATGAAGGCTTTTTCGGTACCGAGATTTCCCGCATCGCGTGGGAAAAAGCGGGCATCATGAAAAAGGACATACCGTCTATCTGGGCGCAGCAAGAAGACGAGGTGCGGTCTGTTCTGGAAGCCGAGGCAGTCAAGGTTGGCGCTCAGCCACTTTCCATTGGCGGACAGGACTGGATGAGCTATGAAGAGCATGGCAGCCTGATTTTTCAGGGGGAGAGCGGTCTGCTGGATTTGCCTTTGCCGCGCCTTGGTGGGCGCCATCAGCTCTCCAACGCCGGAACCGCGATTGCCACAGTCCGTCAGGTGTTGCCAGAAATAACCGATGAGCAAATCGCCAAGGGGCTAACCTCTGTTGACTGGCCAGCACGTTTGCAACGGCTGACCTCGGGACATTTGTTCGATCAATTGCCTAAAGGGTCCGAGCTATGGCTCGATGGTGGCCACAATCCTCATGCCGGTCTGGCAGTGGCGTCCGCCTTTGCGGATCTGGAAGAAAAGGCCCCGCGTTCTCTGCATATGGTTGTGGGCATGCTCAACACCAAAGATCCCGCAGGCTATTTTGCGCCTTTCAAAGGCTTGGCCAAAGATATCATCACAGTGCCTATCGAGGGCAATGACGCGGCACTTGATCCGGTTGATCTGGCTCAGATCGCTCAGCAAGCAGGTATCCCCGCGTCGGCGGCAGGATCAGTTGAAGAGGCCTTCAAGCGGCTTACTCTGATGAATATGAAACCGGCACCCCGTATTTTGGTGGCTGGCTCACTCTATCTGGCTGGCAATATACTCAAGACCAACGGGACCCTGCCACAATAACAGTGACATTTTGCTCTGCAGTCTTGCTACGGCAAGGGCTGTTTTGGGGTGTCCGGAGCCTTCCGGGCCTGCCTGTTGCCTTTTGGTGTGCCTTGGTCATGCTGTTGATCTCAAATCTCTGAAATTTTCCGCAAAGTGCCTGCGTGTCGGCGCGAAGAGCTGTGTATTTAAATCGATATAAATAGCTTGTGGGGGAATGTTTGGGGGCAAAAATGGGCCCTTTTGCCTATCGCAAAGGGACATTTTGCACCGACTTCATCTATTTTTCCCTACAACAAGCCTTGCATTCTTTGCAATGGAATCGAGACGTGGAAACTACATACTCCCTTAGTCGTAAAGAAAGACGTTTTTAAGGCATTGAAAAATATATATTATTTTTTTGACAAAATTTAGATATCACAATAATGCATAGATAAATTTTGAGATGGGCACGAATTGCATGATAGTCAAGACAGCTATGCAAACTTGTAGGGTGAAAAATTCGAAGCCATGTTCTATATACATAATCAAGAAAGCGATGAGGAACTTTAAAACGAGTTACAACTCAGGCGCCTTCGAAAAAAGCAGTTGAACACCTAATGCCACATAGCAACAAAGGATGACGACAATGATGAATACTGTTGTGAAGAATTACCGTCAGTGGCGCAACTACCGCGACACTGTTGAAGAACTGAACCGTTTGAGCACCCGCGATCTTAACGACCTGGGCATCTCCCGTTCGGATATCAGCGACATTGCACGCGAAGCTGCTACTGCAAAATAAAAAAGTCTTTCGCTGACGATCAAAAGTCTAAGCGAAAGCCACGAGTTTCTTAAGAATTCAGGCTTTACCTCCTCCCAAAGCCTGATCCGATCCAAAACTTCCTCCTCCCGGTTTTGGATCCTCCAACGAAGCCCACCGGACCTCCTCCCCCGGTGGGCTTTCGTTTGTCTGGCTTCCAGTTTCCCGATCTATTTCGTGCCAACCAGCGCCAATGCGCGTGAATTGCCATTTGGCTCTCAGACAAAAGTTGGCAAAAGGCAAAAAGAAAACCCGGCCAGAGCTGCTGACCGGGTTTTGCTTTGTCTTGATTGTGCCGAAGTGATCAGGCGCCGGTTTCGATCCATTTGACCAGATCGGTTTTCGGTGCTGCGCCCACTTTCATGGCAACGGCTTCACCGCCCTTGAAGAGCAGGAGCGTTGGAATGGAGCGCACGCCATACTGGGCGGCCGTATTCGGGTTTTCGTCAACATTGACCTTGACGATTTTGACGTTGTCGGCTTTTTCCTTGGAGATTTCGTCCAGAATAGGCGCAATCATCTTGCACGGACCACACCATTCTGCCCAGAAATCAACAACAACAGGAACATCACCCTGAACATCCTGAGCGAAGGTTGCGTCGGTAGCATTTACGATAGCCATAGCTTGCCTCTTTTCAATGCGCCCCTTCCGAGCTCCACAAGCGAACGGATTCGGGCTAGTTTCTATCAATATTCATTGATAAGTGAATATTGTTCTGTTGCCCTGAAGGTAGGTATTCCCCTTTCCCTCGTCAAGGAGCAATAGGTCGATTGACGCCAATCTCGTTGAGCGCAGATTGCCGCAGAGCCTCTGGAATCGCCATTATGCAAGGCTCCGCAGTCCACAGCAATAGGGTTTCAACAGTCTTGCCCGGATAAAGCGGCGCCAATAGGCGGGCATAAAGGGCCATCTGCGTCCGGTAGGCGAGGGGGGCTTCCTCTGGTGAGTGGGGGACGAGACGATTCGTCTTATAGTCCACGATGGTGACAGACTGTTCCCCCACTAAGAGCCGGTCGATCTGACCGGACACGGTATGTTCCGCGCCATGAACGGTGACCATGCCTGCAATCGAGACCTCGGCAAGGCCCTGCGGGCTGAACAGATCTGTCAGTTCGGGGCGTGACAACAGCTGCAAAACCTCTTCCAGAATGGCCTTGCGGCTCTGCAAGGGCATATCCTTGGCGACATGAGAAAGATAAGCAAGCCCTGCCTTTTGTCTTTCAGATTCAGAGACTTGCGGCAGATGCTCGATCAGCGCATGGATGACGGTGCCCCGCCTGCGCGGCTCCCAGTCATGCACCAGACTGCGGCTTGGACCACTGGCTACAAGCTGCATGGCACCCTGATCGCCTTCGATTTTTTCTGCGGCCTTCGAGGGCTGCAAGAAGGCCATCGGACTGGGCGGTTTGCTCGCTGGCTGCATGATCCATACGGGCAGATCAGGCGCTTCCTTGCCGCCGGAGAGAGGCTTGGGATCTTCTGCGGGCCGCTCTTGGAAGCGCCCTTCCAGATGCCAGCGATGGATGGGATCGCCGGTCACCGGATGGGGCACTTCTTCGAGATGATCAGAGAGAGCCCGTCGCGCCACTTCATACCAGCAATTCTCCGCTGGCCCGCGCACGCCTGCAAAACCGCAAAGATAAAGCCGATCCTCCGCGCGGGTCATGCCCACATAGAGCAGGCGCAGATATTCTTCCTCGGATTCCGCATCGAGCTTGCCAAGGCTAGAGGCAACAGGGGAAGGCTGGTTGGCGGCTGGCGCTTTCCACGCCATCATGGCAGGGCCTCCGTCAGCCGCTTCCAGCTCCACCAGATGCGGATGATGGCTGGCGCTGGCGGGCTTGCCGGTACCATCCACCAAAAAGACGATGGGTGCTTCAAGCCCCTTGGACCCATGCACGGTCATCACGCGGATCTGGCCTTCTGCGGCACCCATATCGCGTTTGATTTCCGCACCGCCTTGCCGCATGGAGGCAAGGAAAGCCTGAAGGTTCGGTGTCTGCTTTTTCTCGAAATCTAGAGCGCGAGACAACAGCTCGTCAATCACCTCATCAGCCTCTGGACCGAGGCGTTCGATAAAGGCGCGGCGCTTGCCCTCCGGTCCCAGAATCTGGGCGAAGAAATCAAACGGAGGCTGGAAATCCACCTGCCCTTGCCAGCGGCTGAGATGGGCGAAAATCTCGACGAAATCCGCGTCTTGCGGTGCCGCGCTATCAGCGCGTTTTCGCAAACAATCCCAAAGACTTGTGTGGCGTCCCTCCGGTTCGTAAGCAAGGTCGAACAAGCGCTCGTCCGATAAGCCGAAAAGAGGGCTGCGCAACACGGCGGCAAGGGAAAGATCATCTTCGGGCAACAGCATCACGTCGCCCAGCGCCAGCAGATCCTGCACCGCAATATGATCGAGCAGAGCAAGGCGGTCTGCCCCTGCCACGGGCAAGCCGGCCTCCTTGAGAGCCCTGTTGACGGCGGTGACAAAAGCCCCGCGCTTGCGCACCAGAATAAGCACGTCTCCGGCTGAAATCTTGCGTCCATTGCCTTCCAGATGTTGCCCGCTCTCCAGCCAATGGCGAATGGTCTTGGCGATGTCCTGCGCCAGCCTTACCTGTGGGTCGGCTTCGCCCTGTGCGTCCAGCGGCTTGGCCCAGTCCTCATCCATCTCCGGCTCGATCGGCTCATGCAGTGGCCAGATTTCAACAAGACCGGGATCACGTCCGCGGATCGGCTCATGGTCGGTCCGCTCCTTGTCTGAAGAGAGTGCCTCGTAGGTGGCTGCGCTGGAAAAGACCTGATCGACCGATTTGAGCACATGGGGGGTCGAGCGGAAGGAGAGCCGCAATTTGATATCATGGAAAGGCTTGTCCGCCGCCTTTGCTCTTGTGCGGAAGAAATCGCGCATATAGGCGAACCATTTCGGTTCGGCTCCCTGAAAGGAATAGATGGACTGCTTTTCATCGCCCACCGCAAAGACGGTCCGGTTGACCTCGCGGGCGCTGTCTCCTGAGAAAAATTCTTCCCCCAGCCGCTGGATGATCTCCCACTGATAGGGGTTGGTATCCTGTGCCTCATCCACCAGAATATGGTCAATGCCTTGATCGAGCTTATAATGCACCCATGCAGCCGCCCGCACCGGACGCAGCATCTGAGCGGCCTTCATGATCAGGTCTTCAAAATCCATCAGTCCACGCGCCGCCTTGGCGCGCTGATAATAGCCGATTACTCCTTCGGCAAGGGTGAAAAGCGCCCGACTGACCTCCAGCGTGATGAGGGCATTGCGTTTGTCAAACAGGGCATCCAGCCGCATCTGTTCGCGCTCGATGGCGTCGGCAAGGCCGAGATCGCCTTCCAGCATCTTTTTCGACGCGGTGTAAGACAGGGACTTGGCCGCACCATCCTTCTTGCGAAACAGTTCAAGCCAGAGCCGTGTCTGCTCACTGAGCGGCGGGCGGGCGAGAAGACCCCGCATAAGCGCCGCCTGCGCCTTGTCCCGTTTGCCACCGGTCTCGAACAGGGGCGCCAACTCGCCAAGATAAGAGGCAGGGAAAAATGGACCGAACGGGATATCCGCTTCCAGCGCTTCGATGCTGTCCGTTCCGGAAAGCCCCAACGTTCGGGCGAGATTGGCAACCGCCGCGTCAAGCCCGGTTGATCCGGCACCCGCTTCGGAGCTTTCGCCCCCTTCCATGAAGCGGCCAAACCCTTCCCGGTCATAGACCAGAGAAATGAGCGCATTCTGGATGTCCATATCGCCCATATGGTCCACCAATAGCGTCAGGGCTGCGCTCCATTGCGGGCGCGTTTGCAGCCGTGCGGCTCGCATGACATGAGCCAGCGCCGCCGCCTGAAGGTCGGCTGCCAGCTGGTCATCGAGAATCTCGAAATGTGCCGGAACATTGGCTTCCAGCGGAAACTGATGCAGCAGCCGTTCGGCAAAGGCATGGATGGTCTGGATTTTCAGCCCACCCGGCGTTTCCAATGCGCGAGCGAACAGGCGCCGTGCCCGCTGCAACTGTGCATCGGTGGGACGCTTGCCATCCAGTTCGACGAGTTCAGCGCGCAGCTCGTCGTCGCTCAGCTCGGTCCAGCCGGCCAGCAGCTTGAACACGCGGTTCGACATTTCAGCCGCCGCCGCCTTGGTGAAGGTGAGGCACAGGATCTTGGAAGGCTCGGTGCCTGCCAGCAACAGCCGGATAACACGGCGGGCGAGCACGAAGGTCTTGCCCGAGCCCGCATTGGCGCTCACCCAGGCGGAATTTTCCGGGTCGGAGGCGCGGGCCTGAGCATCTTTGGTTTCCTGCGGGATTTGCATGGCCATCTCTATTCCTCCCCGCCTTGCTGCGACCATTCCTTGACGCGCGCCAGATGATCATAGGGGCTTTCGAACCGCTCGAACATGGGTCGAGCCCGCGATGGATAGCTCTTGGCCGGATCGTCATAGGCGGTGATCAGGGCCAGCAGGCGCTTGCCGATCAGCTCGACAATGTCCTCGGCGGCGTAATCCTTCTCCACCCCCGGCTTGCGTTCGCCTGCCTTGCGACCGCCGGAAAGGCGTATCCAGACCATATCGCCCACTTCTATGCCACGCGGAATGGCCTCGAAGCCGCCAAGCTTGGCCATATAGCCTTCCAGTGCCAATTGCGGCGCAAAGCCGGGCAACACCTGCTTGGCAGAAGGGGGCTGTCCGGTCTTGAAGTCGATCACCTCAAGCCGGTCATCCTTGGTAATGTCCAGTCGGTCGGCCCGTCCTCGCAGCACAAAATCTCCCCCGCGCACCGGCAGGGTGATGCGGCCTGATATCTCGGCATGGCGGCCAGCAACGGTGTTCTCGCGCTCGGCCTCCCATTCCAGAATGAACCAGCGGGCGATGCGCTCAAAGCGGGGCCACCAGAAGGCCAACAGATCAGGGAAATTTTCCCATTGGGCAAAGGCTTCCCGTCCCATATCCAAAAGGCATTCAACCGCCGTTTCATCAAAGGGGCCCGTCCAATCTTGTGTGAAGCGGCCAAGTATGTCGTGAATGATTGAGCCTTTTTCCGCGCCGCCCGGTGCCGAGCCGATGGGGTCGAGATCTCTCAGACCCAGCACATGCTTGGCATAAAGGGCATAAGGGTCGCGCACCCATGTCTCGATTTCTGTGACCGAAAGCGAGCGCGGCCTTGCTTCCAGCGGCGGACAGGGGGCTGGGCGTTTAAGAGTAATCTGCGTGCGCGCGGCATCCAGCTGTTCGGCCCATCGTTTCAGCTCAGCGCCCTTTTCATGCATGGCATGGCGGGCATCGGAACCGGCAACCGCCTCAAGGCGTTGCAGCCAACGGCTGGGCACAGTGGGTTCACCGCCGGTCTTGAGCGCGCGGATCAGCACGACTTCGCTGCGTCCCATGGCTTGTGCAAAGTCATGGGCGGCGAGCCCGATCCGGCGTTCAGGCGGCTCGAGCTTCATTTGCGCGCGCATCGGACGCGATAGCCACGCGTCTGTTTTTGTCTCAGCTGGCCATGAGCCTTCATTGAGGCCACCAATAACCACCCGATCCACATCCAGAAGTCGCGCTTCCAACGTACCGAGCAACTGAATGCGCGGATCGCCCTCGCCATGGGAGAGCACCGTTTCACCAGACATCATGGCCACCAGAAATGGCTCTAGATCCTGTGGTGAAAGGTCGGACGAAATACTCGCTGCCAGCGAGGCGCGATCAAAGAAATCCTGAATGGAGCGCCCGGCAGCTTCGTCATAAAGACGGTCAGGCAGACCGTCCTTGTCCATGGCAACAGCCTCAACGGCGGAGATGACTCCTGCCAGCCACTCACCAAAGGAAGGCTCCCTTTCTGCATCCATCAATGAGATCAGCGGTGCGATTGCCTCTGAAAAACGCTCGAGAAGATGCGCAGCAATCTGCCAGACTTCCGGCAGAGCAATATCGGCGCCGAGCTTTTCCTGCTCTTTGGCTTGCTTGCGGGCAAATTCATCGAGCAGCGGCTTCAACCCGTCGCCAAGACGCGGACCACGCAAAACGCGCAATTCCAGAAAACGGGCCGCACGGCGTACATCTGCCCGCGGCATGGCAAAAGAGGCCAGCGGGTGCTTCATCAACGAGAGTAGTTTGACCGGATCAAAGCCGCTGACCACACAGTCGATCATCAGGCGCATAAGCAAAGCTGGCGGCGTCTCGGCAAGGGGCATACCGGCGGTGTCTTCCACATTGATGCCCCAGCGCTTGAGCTCCAGCAGCACACGACGGGCCAATGCACGATCAGGTGTTACCAACGCGGTGCGGGCGTCGGGGCGCTCGAGAACTTCGCGTAAAGCCAACGCGGCGATGCGGGCTTCTTCCTGCTCGTTGTTGGCCTCGGCCATCGTCACGCCAGCAAGCGCGGCGGCGCGATCTGCAAGAGATAGGGTTTCAAGGCTTGAGCGCCAATGCTCCGTGGTTTCGGCGGGGCGCAGGGCTTCGCTTACCAGCTTTTCTCTTAAGGCCAGTGGGGCAGATACGGCGCCCAAGCTGACCACATCCGAGCGCTTGAGGGCCATGCGGTCGAGCATTTGCTTAAGGTTGAACTGGGGATGACCGGCGGCAGGTTCGGGTTGCCCCAGCTCTGGATGCAGATGGCCGATGGCCTGCCAGCTTTCCTCATCAAGATCCTTGTCGAGACCGGGCAGGATGAGTGCCCCTTTGGGGTGGCGCGCCACTGCTTCCAGCAAGTCGGCAGTGGCGGGAATGGAGCCGGTAGAGCCTGCCGCGATGACAGGTCCGTCATATTGCTCGATGGCCATGATCTCGGCAGCAAGCACAGCGTTGCGCCGCTCCACCGGATCAACCAGTTCCAGCCCCTCGAGATGCTCAGGCCATGTGGCCGTGGCGATCTTGAGAAATTCAAGGCTCATCTGCCAGAAGGCGCCGTAATCCTCAGGCACCAGATTGTCCAGATAGGCCCAGTCGGAGCGCTCGCGATGCACGGCGTCAATGAGCGCCAGAAGGTCAATCGCCAGATAGGCGGCATCTGTGGGGCGCCCGGACACATGCAACGGCTGATCCGGCCCCAGCGCCAGAACCTGACGAGCCACCGTCTCGGCCCAGTGATGCACAAGCCGCGTCATCGTCAGGCGGCGCTCTACGCTGTCCATCGCGGTTGGCAAATGGCGAAAGTCCTCGCCACCGCTGGCTGCCACCTTGAAGGGCAGAAGATCCTCTTCTGCATCCCCGATTACATGGATCTTGGGTAGAATGGCGCTTTGCCATCCACGCTTTCGCAAATGGGGCAGAAAGGCTTCCTTGAGCGCATCGGCGGTGCGCCGTGTGGGCACATAGATAATGGCGCGTCCCAGATCGGAAGGATTCTCGGCGCTGAAGCCCTCAACCAGATGGTCATCAATCAGGGCATCGATCAGAGTGGATAGAAAAGAGCAGGAAGGAGAGATGGTAAAAACTTTTGCTGCGCCGTACATCTGACACTCCCCATGCGGTTTCTTCGCTCATTTCAGGCTCACGACCAGCCAGCTCGGCTTAAAGCGAGCCACAAAAGCCAATTGGCCGATAGGTATCGGCCAACTGATTCATGTTTGGGGTATTTGAAGCCAGATCGCCTCAAGACGCAAGGCGACAGATGCCGAAATCAGAGCTGGCGTCCACCGGTTGCGCTCTCGGCCAAAGCCCGCTCGGCGCTGCGGATATCGCGCGGTGTGCCCACATGCATCCATGTGCCGTCCATGATCAGGCCGTAGAGGCGGCCATTTTCAATGGCTTTGTCAAATTCTGCATTGAGAGAGTGCGATCCGGCTGGTGCATCCTTGAACAGGCGTGGATGCATGATGGCAGCGCCGCTGTAAACATAAGGGGAGACTTCGTGGGCCTTGCGGCGACGCAAACGGCCATGCGGGTCGAGCAGAAAATCACCGCGCCCCTTGTAGCCAACTGCCGTTACGGTTGGCGCCAGCAGCAGCAGGGCGTCCATGGTTTCGTCGATCCAGTAATGGGCCAGAAGATCAAGATTGGGAACAGACCCTTCCATCCAGAAGCTGTCTGAATTGAGCAGATAGAAAGGCTCTTTGCCCAGATGGGGCAGCGCCTTGGTCACGCCACCGCCAGTTTCCAGCAGGCCATCACGCTCATCTGAAATGACAATGTCGAATTTGTCATATTGCTTGACATGCACCTCGATCAAGTCTGCCAGATAATGCACGTTGATAACAGTGCGATCCACACCGGCCCGTTCGAGTGCAGTGAGCGGGCGGTCGATGATCGCCTTGCCACCTACGGTAATCAGGGGCTTGGGAGTAATTGCAGAAAGGGGTCGCATGCGTTTGCCCATTCCGGCTGCGAGGATCATTCCGGTTTTGGGGCGTTTGAGCGTGGTCATGGTTTCGTCCGTGCTTTAGTCTTTATTTTCCCCGGTGGTGCAACAGGAAGCACCGGGGCTTGGCTGTGGTTATCATTCTATGCGGTCTCTGTCTGCAAAATCCGGAGACAAGGTTAAACGCTTCGCAAAAAAGCGTCAGACAGAAGAAGGCGGCATCAGCTGTTCGGCCTGATACCAGCTATGTAGAGTCTCCAAAATCGGGTGGTCCATGCTGCGCGCCAGATAGGCAAGGCTGCGCGGGATGTGGGATAGGTAACCGGCGCGCCCGGCCTCATTGGCCGCTCGGGCGAAGGCCCCTAGATTTTTCGAAATGCGCTGGGCAGCAGCAAGATGATAGGCTTCGTCAAAAGCCGCGCTTTGGGCGTCGTCTAGCGCACGGCTGGTCTTGTAATGCGCGAGCATCTTGTCGGCAAGCGAAGCGGGAATGGTAACGCGGGCATCCATGCAAAGAGCCGCAAGGTCGTAGGCGTTCGGACCGATGAGGCAATCCTGAAAATCGATGAAACCGATGCGCTCCTCACCTTGTTCCTCTGCCTCTCCCAGCCAGAAACAGTTGGGATCCTGCACATCGCGCAAAACGAGCACCGGCTCCACTTCCACGAGTCGATCTAGCAGTGGCGACCAGAGAGCCTTGAAGGCTGTCCGCTTGGCTTGAGGGCAGGGGGCGCCGTGGATATGAGGCCAGTAATGGTCAAGAAAGACATCCAGCTCGACTTCGAAGGCAGCCTTGTCATAGCGAGAAAGGGCATGTTGTCCGCCAGAGCCATCAAACCCGTCGGGCAGAGGCCTTTGATGCAGGGCAGCCAGCGCGGTGACCGTTGCCATATAGCGGGCTTCTACCGGCGTTTCCGGTCCTTCGGCAAGGGTCATGGCGCCAAAGTCTTCCCACAACATCAAGCCTTCATCAAGCGCAACACCGTAGCGTTTGGGAACCCGCAGCCCCATGGCTTCCAACCCCTCGCTGATAGAGAGCATCGGGGCGAGGCGGGTGACGCGATGGGCGACCAGATCATAAAGACGGCCATCATCAAGCTTGGGGCCGGGCTGGCGTTCGGGCATATCCATCAGGATGGCCACTTGAGGGCTATCGCTTTTGCTCGGAGCCCCCTGAGTTGAGGGCTCGGTTTCATTGCTCTCCCCCGTCAGATCTTCAGCATGCCGGACACGATCATAAGTGCGCGGGGACAGATCCGAGGCGATCGGCTTGCGCAAGGCATCGCCCCAACCGGCATCAATCAGCAGCTGACGCTTGGCACAAAGGCGCTGGAGGCGTTCACCCCAGCGGGCATCGCCTGAAAGAGTCAACCGGCGTGCATCATCGTTTTGAGAGAGAACAAAGGACAGCCAAAGGGTCGAGGCTGGCATCAGATCATCCGCCCGATCGGGCCATTCCACAAGGGCGGCGCCCGTCTCCCAGGCTTCCTCGAAGCCGATTTCATAGAGTTCTTCACTGTCGCTGATTCGGTATAGATCGAAATGAAACAGCTCCAGCTCTTCGTCTCCGGAGGCAATCTCATATCCCTGCACCAATGTGAAGGTCGGGCTAGGCACTTCCATGAAGGGATCATCCGCGCGTGCGCGGAGCAGGGCGCGGGCAAAAAAGCTCTTGCCCATACCCAAATCCCCTTCCAGCGCAAGCACATCGCCACATGTGAGCAACGGTGCCATGTCCGCAGCCAGAGCGGCGCTTGCGGCCTCAGATAACTGGTCAAAGGTAAAAGACCAATCAGAGCTGTTATGGAAAGAAGAGGATGTTTGGTCAGCCATCAGGCACCCTGCTATCAGCGCGATGAAAATGCAAAGCCATGTTCTGGGCACTGGATATAGCAGGAATGGGGAGCTTGTCGACTCTTATGGTGAAAAACTACAAGCCGCTTGCGGCATGTGAGCCATGAGCAAGACGCTCATCGTCTTGTTGCGCCTTGAGCTGTTGATCTAACCGCCCGAGGCAAAGGGCCGCCGGAGCTTGTTATTCTGCAGCGGCAGTCGTGGATTGGGCGTCTATTTGAGGGTCAATGGGAAAGCTACAGAGTACGCTCGTACCCTTTCCCTCATTGCTGGAGATCGTCACTTTACCCCCATGCAGTTCCACAAAACTCTTCACAATTGATAGTCCCAGGCCGGCTCCGCCGCGATTCGTCTCTGTCGTGCGGCTCTCGAAGCGATCAAAGGCCGAACCGAGATATTCCTCAGGCATGCCGCAGCCGTGATCGGACACGGTGAAAATGATGTCGCTCGGCGTGCGCTCGGCCACGATGGAAATCGACGATTCTGGGTCGGAGAAGGAAATCGCATTCGAGATCAGGTTAAAGAGCACCTGCCGCACCCGCTTGGGATCGCCTTTGAACTGCCCCATGCTTTCGGCAACAGAGATATCGAGATGGATATTCTTTTCCGCCAGCCTGTCCTGAAGTCCTTCTGCGGCGGCGCGAATGGAATCCACCGGATCCACCTCTGCCAGCTCCAACACGACGATGCCTGCGTCAATGGTCGCCAGATCGAGAATATCGTTGACGATGGCCAACAGCGACGAACTGGACGTCATGATATGGTCGGTATATTCGCGCTGGCGCTCATTGAGCGAGCCGAAGGACTCGCTGGTGAGCAGTTCGGTGAAGCCGATAATGTTGGTCAGCGGCGAGCGCAGCTCGTAGGAAACATGCTGGATGAAGGTGTTCTTGAGTTGGTCGGCGGCCAGCAGCGCTTCGTTGCGTTCCTGCAGGCTTCTCTCGACGGTAACATTGCCTGTTACATCGACAAAGGTCATCATGGTCGCGCCATCGGGCAACGGAATCGAGGCATAGTCAAGGAAGCGTCCATCGATGCAATCCATGCGGCCCATGACGCCTTCGCGTTTGTCTTCCAGCCCGACGACGCTGCCGATCAATGTGGCCCACACCTTGGTGGAATCATATTTGCGGCGGCACAGCTCCAGAACAGCGGCAACATGCGGCTCGCCTTCCAGCTGGTCTTCCTGAAAGTCCCAAAGGCGGCTGAAAGCCGGGTTGGACATGCGCAGGCGACCATCCGAGCCGAACACCACAACCCCGTCATTGAGGTGGTCCAGCGTTTCGCTCTGCATACGGATAAGGGCATTGTAGCGCTTTTCCAGATCCAGCCGTTCGGTGACATTCTCAAAGATATAGATGACACCCGCATCCGGATTTGGCGCAGCAATGACGCGCAGGGACTGGCCATCTGGCAGATGCCACCAATGCTCATGGGCTTCCACATCGCGATAGGATGAGAGGAATTTCTTCTTCCATTCGTGGAAATTGGCCTGTTCAGGCAGGCTGCGATTGATGCGCAGTTTTTCCAGAATGGCATTCTCGTCGGGATTGCTGTCAAGAAATGCGGGGTCCAGATTGAACTGGCTGCTGTAAGCGGCGTTGTAGAATTGCAATTGCTGGGATGAATCAAAAATGGCCACCGGAGTGGTCAGTTGATCCAACGTATTAGCATAGAACAGATGCATGCGATCCAGCGCCTTCTCGGCAGATTCCAGATCGGATACATCCGTTGCGATGCCAACAGAGCCCGGATGCAAGTAGATATCGGTTACATCAAAGATCTTGCGCTTGCCTTCAGCGATAATCGGCAGGCGTTTGATGGCCAGATCCTTGTCGCCACCAGCCTGGCTGCGGCGTTCGTGGATCTGCAAAACAGCTTCCCGTCCGCGCTGGTCGAGCAATTCTGACTGGTCTTCCAGAACGGCTTCGAGATCACCGCCATCAACCGCCTTTACATAGGCGTCATTGGCCCAAGTCAACTGACCGTCTTCATCGCGAGACCAGACAGGCATAGGCATGGAGTTGAGCAGGGTGCTCATTCGGCCCAGTTCCTTGCGATGGCGAGACACTTCATGTTCAAGCCGAACGCGGTCATGCTCATCGCCTTCCAGAACACGCAATTGCACCAGCGCCCGCCCGCCTGATGTTCGTCCGCGAAATTCGACAAGGTTTCCATTCAGCGTCTGGGCCGACTGGACAAAGCGCTGCCCCGTTGCACGCAGCTTGGCAATGGACGTCTCAATGTCCTGTACACTGTCGATCTGCAGCCAATTGCCAAAGGCGAGAATGGCATTGCCCACGGGCAGCAGATGATCATTGCTGACCAGATTGCCGATGACTACAGGCTGCTCGTGATTGCCATTCCAGATGATCATCAACTGATCGGTGGCATCCAGAAGGCTTTCCGAACGGTCCAGCTTGGTCTGCAACGTCTGGATCGCTTCCATGGCATTGATCAGGCGTTTGCGACTGCGCCGCCGTTCGCGCATGACGGCCCAACCGGCTATCAGCACAAAGATTGTCAGGGCGCAGATAAGCGCAAGGCCGAGCATTTCCCATTGCAGTGGGTTGCCGCCAAAGGATTCTGTGAGTGAGGAGGTGGGGCGTTCAACAAGGGCAGGGATGGACGGCAATAGCTCACCGGCCACCAGCTTCTGTTGGGCGGCATCGGACAGAGGGGCTGATGCCGCCTCGGTCTGCGCCAAAGCTGCGGCAGGGAAAAGGCTGGAAATGGCCACCAGGCTCAGAAAAAAGCGGAACGAAGGGGAAGAGGATGCGTCCCGCGATGAAAGGCCCTTGGATGAATAAGGACTGGCCTTGGATCTACCGAGACGATGGGTTTTTATTATATCTCCGAACAGGCCGTTTTTCGGCATCTTGCTCGTCCTTTCCGCCGCTTCGAAAGACCGCTCAACGGTCATTCATTTTTTAAAATTTCCGAACTGGCCCTTCTTTTCGAGAGTCCATATCCGGGACCGGCCAGAAGCCAGTCTATCTGCCCAATTGGTCATTTGCGGTGCCCAACACACCATGACCGGTTCTTCATTCTCAGCCTAGCTTGTTCGGCTGTCTTTTTCTCGTCAGCTACGGACAGAATCCGTAAAAGACTCAGACTCCTCCATCGGCCCCTGGATGGTGCAAACAAGGGAGAAGCCTTAGGCCCAACGCATTGGATACTGCTAAGATACACGCCACTAAGAGACTTGGTTCGGGGCCTCCTCCGTTCCAAATCGAATCACTTTACATTAACCTTTCCGCGACTCGGGCAGAAGAGTCCTCGTGTAAAAATGGCTAAAAAAAAGCACCCTCTTCACATTGGGAAAAGGGTGCTTGATGGCTCGTTAACCAAGCGGATGGGTTAACCTGTTGGTTTTCCGCCATTCCTTAACAAAAGATTAAGGAAACTCTTAATAGCGGTAATGGTCCGGTTTGAACGGTCCTTCCACAGGCACGCCAATATAGTCTGCCTGCTCCTTATTGAGCTTGGTCAATTTGACGCCCAGTTTCTCCAAATGCAGCATGGCGACCTTCTCATCGAGGGCCTTTGGAAGCACGTAAACATCCTTGCCATAGCTGTCATGGTTCGTGAACAATTCGATCTGGGCAAGGGTCTGGTTGGTGAAGCTGGCGCTCATCACGAAAGATGGATGACCGGTGGCGCAACCAAGGTTCACGAGGCGGCCTTCCGCCAGCACGATGATGCGCTTGCCATCGGGGAACTCCACTTCATCGACCTGCGGCTTCACATTGTGCCATTTATAGTTCCGCAGCGCTCCGATCTGGATCTCGCTGTCGAAATGGCCGATGTTGGAAACGATCGCACGATCTTTCATCGCCCGCATGTGATCATGGGTGATGACATCCTTGTTGCCGGTGGTTGTCACGAAGATGTCCCCCTTGGGGGCCGCTTCTTCCATGGTGACCACTTCATAGCCTTGCATGGAGGCCTGAAGAGCACAGATCGGGTCGATTTCGGTGACGAGAACGCGCGCACCCTGAGAGCGCAGAGATTCTGCAGAACCCTTGCCAACATCGCCGAAGCCGGCAACCACGGCAACCTTGCCCGAGATCATCACGTCGGTTGCACGCTTGATGCCATCGACAAGAGATTCACGGCAGCCATAGAGGTTGTCGAATTTGGATTTGGTGACCGAGTCATTGACGTTGATTGCCGGGAAGGGCAGATCACCCGCTTTTGCCAGATGATAAAGACGATGCACGCCCGTGGTGGTTTCTTCCGAAACCCCGAGGATGCCGTCGCGGATTTTGGTGAACCAGCCCGGTGTTTCCTTGGCACGTTTCAGGATCTGGGCCTTGACCACTTCCTCTTCCTCATTTTCAGGATTTGGAATGATCTCTTCGCCTGCGTCCACCTTGGCACCCAGCAACACATACATGGTGGCGTCGCCACCATCGTCCAGAATGAGGTTCGGGCCTTCGCCATCGGGCCAATCGAAAATACGGTCGACATAGGCCCAGTATTCTTCAAGGCTCTCACCCTTGATGGCGTAAACAGGAACACCGGTTGCTGCAATGGCCGCAGCGGCATGATCCTGGGTCGAAAAGATATTGCAGGTTGCCCAGCGCACTTCGGCGCCCAGAGCCGTCAGCGTTTCAATCAGAACTGCCGTCTGAATGGTCATGTGCAGGGAACCGGTTATGCGAGCGCCCTTGAGCGGCTGGGAGGGGCCATATTCGGCGCGGGTCTGCATCAGGCCGGGCATTTCGGTTTCGGCAATGGTTATTTCCTTGCGTCCCCAATCAGCCAGGGACAGATCTTTGACGACATAATCAGCCATAGTGGTTCCTCAAATTCCGGAGCCGGGTCTTTTCGCCTGCTCCCTATTCAAACGTGACAGTTCTTACGGCGAAATATTGGAATTGGTTTCATGTTCCGCCTGATGTTGCCACAGCTATACCCTGCATACTGTGTTAAAGCAATAATGATATAAAGAATTCTTTATATGACAAATAGTGTGTAAATGGTACAAAATCTGCTGCACAGGCATGCCCATGCCAGTCTTGTTTCGCCAGAAACGGACCAAATGCGCCCTCTGTCATAATGCCTCCTTTTTGTGTAACCATTGACAAAGGACGATCAGGGCTGGCTATCAAGTATCAGGAGACGAATGAATGAAGCATTGCATCATAACCGGAGCCAACCGTGGTGTTGGTCTTGCTCTGGCGGCGGCCTATCTGGAAAAGGGCGATTGGCATGTCCATGCTTGTTGTCGCCAGCCGGAAAAGGCGGATGCGCTGCGCGAACTGGTGACAAGCCATCTGGGACGCATAACGCTTCATACCCTTGACGTGGTGGATCAGGCTTCGGTTGATGCGCTGGCTGAAGATCTCAGGGACCAGCCTATCGATTTGCTGATCAACAATGCGGGCATCAAGGGGTCCAAGCGCCAGTCGCGCAGCGACATGGATTATGACGAATGGGCTGAAGTCTTTGCCGTCAATGCCATGGCGCCTCTGAGGGTCACCGAAGCATTATTGCCCCAACTCAAGGCAGCTGAAGGTGCCAAGATCGCAACGATCTCCAGCCAGATGGGGGCCATTTGCCACAAGGGCACCGGCCAGTATGCCTACCGTTCCTCCAAGGCCGCGGTGAACAAGGTCATGTCCATTCTGGCACAGGAGGTGGCTGAAGACGGGCTCACCTGTATCCTGTTGCATCCGGGCTGGGTGCAAACCGACATGGGCGGTGCGCATGCTAATCTCACGCCTAAAGAGAGCGCCAGAGGCATTTTAGAAACCATCGACAAGGCAACGCAAAATGACAATGGCCGCTTCTTCAAATGGAACGGTGAACCCCATGGATGGTAAGCGGTGATGGGTACTGTTTTCTTTGTCTTCTCCAAGATTGTCGGATTGCTGCTGCTGGTCGAGAGCTGGCTTTTTCTGGGGCTGCTGTTCAGCCTGACGATGCTGTTTGCAGGTGCGGTGGTGCCCGCCAGATGGGGCTTGGCGATGACGCTTCTTGTTCTGGTCCTTGTGCTTTCCCCACTGACAGACATGGTCCTGGCCAAGCTGGAAACTGCCTATCCGACCAACCCCGATCTTGCCAAAGGCGAACCAATCGATGGCATTCTCGTGCTGGGCGGCAGCATCGTGACTGGTCATTCCGAAACATGGAAACAGGCAGAACTCAACCATGCCGGAGAGCGGATCACCGAGGCTGCCCGTCTCGCCCGCAAGCTGCCCGAAATTCCGATCTTCATTTCAGGAGGCAATGCGTCTCCTCTTGATGTCGTGTTTGGAAATAAAGGGGTAAGTGAAGCGGAAATGACCCGCGATCTGCTGGTCGGGATGGGCGTTGATGCCAGCCGCATCCAGATAGAAACCAAATCACGCAACACCGCAGAAAATGCCATATTCTCCGCTCGTCTGGTTGGCGATGATATATCAAAGCATTGGTTACTGATAACCAGCGCCTTCCATATGGCCCGCTCCATGCGCAGTTTTGAACGTGCGGGTTGGACAGACCTGATGCCCTATCCGGTGGATCATCGCACAAACCTGGCTAGCAAAGCCTTCAGCTGGTATCCCGGCGGCAAGATCGAACGCGCAGATTTGCTGATCAAGGAGCTGGTCGGGCTGGTGGTTTATGGCTGGACAGGGCGTTAGATTTTTGCCTTGGAGGTAAGGAGACGGTTAAGCGGATAGTGAGATTTTTCGAATTAGTTGTTCATTAATCAAGTGTCGTAACCGAATATTTTGGAAGATCCGCTAGTTTTGGTTGTCTAGGACGGTTGAGGTCAACTGTATCTGTTGGCGATGTAAACCGGCGCGTCGATCCTATTCCGTTGTCCCGGAAGCATACAGGTAAGCAGTCAATGACAGAAGCGACACAAGTGACTTCGGCAGGGGGCATGAGCAAGATCATGAGCAAGATACGGCGATTGATCGGTAGCGGGGATGCGCGGGGCCTGTTTGGAACGATGGTGCTCAAGGCCGGTAGCGCCGTCATCTCCTTTGCCCTCTTCTCGCTGGCCGCACACGCTGCCGGAGCCGTTGAATTCGGACGCTTTTCCATTCTCTTTTCTGTCCTGTCGATTCTGGCTATCGTGGCCGCCTCAGGGCAAGAGATGCAGGTTGTGCGTTCCTGGAATGAATATCTGACGTCTGATCGCCCAGGGCTGGCATTGGGTGCCGTGCGTTACGGCTGGATGGTCAGCTCGGCTGGCGTTCTGATCGTCTGTCTGGGCTTCTGGATCGTCTATTCCATGGATCTGCCTTTCTTTCGCGAAACAATCCAGGGCAGCAATTGGACAGCCATCTTTTCCATGGCCTTTCTGGCGGGCAACTGCCTTGCGCTTTATAGCTCCCATGTGACGCGGGCTGTTGTCAGCATCAAACTGGCCGACGGACATTATGAGATCACATGGCGGGCCTTTGCCGTCATTTTCCTGAGCATCAGTCTCCTTGTCGGCCATACGGTTACCAGCACGGAAATTCTGGCCGTTTTTGCTTTTGGGCTGGCTTTTGTTATCGCCACGCAGGCCTATGTGGTTGCTGTGCGTATAAAAAAGCAGATCGGCGAGGTAACCCCCGGCTATGATGTGCGCCAATGGACGCCGCGATCGGTGCGCCTGTGGCTTGCTTCCATCATGGAAGCCTCGAACCAGCATCTGGACGTGTTCCTGATCGGCCTGCTGCTCGATCCGGTTTCTGCCGGTGCCTATTTCGTCGCCGCCCGTCTCGCCAATGCGTTCGGCTTGGCGACCAGTGGCCTCAATACCTTCGGCACCCGGCGCGTACCGGGGCTCTATTTTGCGCGCCAGACCGCCGAGTTGAAGCATGCGCTCAATATGATGGCGGGCATGAGTTTGCTCATTGTCGTGGTTGGGCTGACCGCTGTGGTCATCGGTGGCGATTATATGCTGATGATCTTTGGCCGCTCTTACGCTGATTATTACTGGGTGTTCCTGTTGCTTGCCACTGGCACAGGTTTGACGGCCGCCAATGGGGCTGCCCCCGCTTTTCTTATGTTGACCGGCCATGAAGGGCGCTATGTGACCATCGTCACATCATCGCTGGCCCTGCGTGTGATCGGATTCTTTGTCATTATCCCACATTTCGGCATTCTTGGTGCCGCAGCCGTGTCCGGTACCGTTATGATCGGCATGGCACTGCTGACAAATTATTTCTGCCGTCGCCTCACCGGTATGGATCCTTCGATCCTGCGGTTCGTGGCTGAAAGCTCCGATGAAGCGCCATCGGGGACGGCAAAAGCACAACCAACTGATTGACTATCATCGAGGTGATCTTTTGAGCAATCTGGACCACGCTGAGCATGACATTTCAGAAGCATCAATTGCCGATGCCGCGCAAGATGCTGCAGAGACAGAGCGCCCATTGCGCCTGCTCTTCATTCAGACACAGGCCGAGAATGCCGGTGCACAGGAAATATCGCGCCTGCTTGGCGAGGGCCTGGCCCCCAAGGGCTATGATATTCACCATCTGTTTTTCTATCGCAAGACCGATGCCTTCGATCATGCGCCTCACACCTCCTTCACCGTTGAAAAACGGCCCCGCAATCCCTTTGCGATCCTGCTGTTTTTCCTCAAGCTGATTTTCCAGATCCGGGCGCTCAAACCGGATGTTGTGTTGACCTTCCAGCATTATGGCAATCTGTTTGGCGCTCCTGCCGCACGCTTGGCCGGTGTGCGCCATGTGATCGCCAATCAGGTCTCCGCTCAGGCAACGATGAACAACACGATCCGGCGCATCGACAAGATTTGGGGCAAAATCGGGCTCTATGATGTGGTAACGGTCAACTCGGTGGATACGGCAGGCGAATATGCAGGCTTCCCGCCGGCCTATACCCGTCGCATCACCCATGTGCCCCATGGTTTCAAGGACAAGAGCTCAAGGCTTGGCAAGGCAGAGGCCCGTGCCCGCTTCGGCCTGCCCGATGATGTCATCCTGTTGGGGTCCATCGCGCGCCTTAACAAGCTCAAACGGCTGGAGGTGGCCATCGAGGCGCTCACCTTCAATGAATGCTGGCATCTTGTGCTGGGTGGGCAAGGCCCTGATGAAATGCGCCTGCGCTCTGTGGCCAAGGCGCTCGGTGTGGAAGACCGCACCCACTTTACCGGCGAAATGGATTCCACCGCAGTTGGCGACCTGTTGGCAGCCATGGATATATTCCTGTTCCCGACAGAGGCGGAGACCTTCGGCCTTGCTGCCGTGGAAGCGGCCCAGACCGGCCTGCCGGTGGTTTGCAATGATCTGCCCGTCTTGCGGGAAGTCATGAAAACCGATCTCGGACCGTGTGCCCTGTTTGCCGATAGCGATCACCCTGAAAGCTATGCAGACCCAATCCGCAGGCTTCTGCGCGACAAGACCTTGTCTGATCAATTGACCGAGTCCGGTCGCGCGCTCAAATCTCTTTATTCCATGTCCGCAATGGTTGGCCGCTACGAACAATTGGTTTGCAGCATCACCGGTCGCGGCTGATCTAGAACACCATTTTAATATCGCTTTTTGAAGGGAGCTCGGGGTCTATGAGATATTGCCTCCATTTCGACCCGTCCCATTGCCGCATGTGGCATGGTCGGCTTGTCGAACGTTTGTCAGCAAATGGGCAGGCACAGGTCTTTTTCTCCCGTTCGGCCGCTTCTCCACATCCGACCCATGTGGAGAAACTGCTCCGCTCTGAAGCGCATTCGCTGTTTGAGGGAAAGACCCATTTGGCATCCCCGATGACGCCCGAGGCATTAGAGGAAAAGGCGCCCGCATTGAACTCGTCTGACGAGATTGATCTGGTGATTGATCTGGTGGGCGATGGCTCGGCCCCTCAAGGCAAAAAGCGGCTAACACTGCTGTTCAACGGGTTTTCCACGGAAGCTGCGCTCATCACCTCGATCATGGCTTCAGGCATGCCGCAGATTGCCTTCGTCGATGAGGAGGGCACCCTTGTCGCCACCGCAGACCCTTCGGGCGAATTGGCAAAAGGCGTCTCCGGTTCCATGGATCAAACCTATGCCAGAGTGATTACGCTACTGATGGCGTGGGTGCAAAATCCCGACCGATGGGTCCAACCGCTTTGCACACAAAAGGCCGAATGGCCTTCTGCCGGACAGCTCTCCAAACAGACGGTGAAAAACGGCATCAAGGCGAACCTCAAGCAGATATACTATCGCCTGTTTCTGCCAAGCCATTGGCGCATTGGCTGGCGTTGGGTGTCTGAGGCCGATGTCTGGAGCCGTCAATCCCTGGAAGGGGAGCCATGGCACGTGCTTGATGATGTCGACAATCACTTCTACGCCGATCCGGTACCTTGGGAAAAGGACGGGGCGCATTATCTCTTTTTCGAAGATCTTGATCCCCGCACCCAGAAGGGGATCCTGTCAGTGGTCGAGATGGATGAGAATGGCCCAAAAGGCCCTGCGCAGCCTTGTCTGGAAGAGCCATTCCATCTCTCCTACCCCTTTCTGATCGAGCATGAGGGAGAGCTTTATATGATCCCGGAAACCTCGGCGGACGGGAAGGTGACGCTCTATCGGACAGACAATTTTCCCATTGGATGGAAGCCATTCAAGACCATCCTCACCGACATTGATGCCGCTGACGTGACCATCACCCAGCATGACGGGCGTTGGTGGCTCTTTTGCGTGACAAGAGATGGGGGCGGGGGTTATTCCGATTGCCTGTCTATCTTCCATGCCGATGAGCTGTTCGGCCCATGGCATCCGCACGCGCAAAATCCGGTGCTGATCGATAAGGCAACGGCGCGGCCTGCGGGCAATTTTGTTCATATCGATGGCAGGCTCTGCCGCCCGGTGCAGGATTGCAGCAGTTCTTACGGCGCGCGCATGCAGCTAGTGGAAGTCACTCACCTGTCTCCGGATCACTACGCGCAGAAGACCCTCAAGATACTGGAGCCGAATGATCGCTGGCCGGGGCGCAAGCTCCATACCCTCAATCGGGCAGGGCGTCTTGAGGTTATCGATGGAGCTATTTTGCGCCCGCGTTTGGCATGGCTCAAAAAGCTGGCAGACCGGATCTATCGTCCCGCCAATCATTAGGGGAGATAAGTGACATTGGTAGAATGTCGGGGGATGCGTCCTCTTGTCTCATTTTTTCAGCGAAAATTTGGGTTTGCACTCCGTGTAACTGCGAATGGCCGGGCATATGGTTAACCAAAACTCAATATGATCGCCGCATACTGACGACCAAATAGAAGCATCTTTTTGCCGCTTTTCGGTTTATGTTGCGAATGGTTTCAGTTGCAGGGATTGGCGTATGTTTGGACGCAAGAAAAAGAAATCTGATCTGGATTGGCAGCCGGGTGTCGACCCGGAGGCTTCCGATGCAGCTGCTGCTTCTTCCGCCGAAAATAAGACTGTCAAGGAAGCAGGAAAAAAGGCGCGTAAAAAGCAGGATGAGCCCGCCTCCTCCATCTTTCATTCCAATCCTCCGCCCTCCGATGTCTGGAGCGGCTTGGTGCATCCGCGTGCCATCTTGCGCTTCGTGCGGCAGCAGTTTCTGTTTATCTGCTCCATAGCGATACTGGTGGTTTTGGCCGGGCTCACCATTTTCATGATGCTGCCAGAGAAATACTCTTCCACGGCGCTTATTCTGGTGGATCCACGCCAGCCAAGGGTGACCAATTCCGACACGGGAATATCCGGTATCGGTGGCGATGCAGCAGCCTTGACCAGCTATGTGCAAATCATGAAAAGCGATGGCTTTCTGGCCAAGGTGGTTGAAGAGCTCGGGGTCAAGGATGACCCTGAATATGCCAAAGCCCAGAATGAAACCGCGCTGATCGGCATGTTCCGCAACAACATGTCCGCCTATCGTCAGGGCGCGACTTACATTGTGGAAGTCAGCACAGCATCGCGTGACAAGACACTTGCTGCCAAATATGCCAACGGTGTTGCGCAAGCCTTCGTGCGAGATCAGAAGGATTATCGCAGCAATGCCAATGAAGAAGCGGCTCAATGGCTGTCTGGGCGTCTGACCCTTCTGCATAGCAATCTCAAGAAATCGGAAGAAGCGGTCGTGGCCTATAGGGCCAAGAACGGGATCGTCGATGCCGGCGCGCAAGGCACGCTTGATAATCAGCAATTGACCTCGCTGGTCTCTCAGCTGGGCACGGTCACCACCGAACTGGCCGACGTCAAGGCGCGCTATGATCAGGCCCGCAAAGATGGCGTGCCGGGCAGTGTCCGAGGCTCTCAGGCTGGGGAGTTTGCCAATCTCGATCAGCTGATGCAGGAACAGAACCGTCTGCGCCGTGAGGCTGCCGAATTGAATCAGACCCTGGGTAGTCGTCATCCGCGCATTCTGGCCAACCGCGATCAGCAGACCATTATCGCAGGTCAAATCAAGCAGGAACGGGCCCGCCTGGTAGAGCGTGCCAAGCAGGATTATGAAACCACATTGGCCAAGAAGCAGGCACTGGAAGGTCAACTCGCCGATTTGCGCCAGCGCTCTATCATGCTCAACAAAGCCAAGGTCGAGTTGGATAATCTGGAACGTGAAGCCGCGGCAAATCGCAATCTATATGAGCAGTTTTTGGCTCGCTACAAGGTGACCGACGAGCAGGCGCAGTTCAACTTCAATGAAGCGCGTATTGTATCCAAGGCTCCGGTTCCCATCAAATCTACCAAACCTTCCATCAAGCTGGTTGGTGTGGCGCTTGTTATTCTTGGTTTCCTTTGCGGCTTCATCCTTGCGTTGATCCGGATCGCCTTTGCCGCCCCGGAATATAGAGGCGCTCGCAATGAGCAGTGTGATGCCGACCGTTGGGATGCCGGTGGATTGACTATGGCGACGCATGGAGCGATGCGTGGCACCTCACCCTTGCAGGCCACTTCTGGAACCTCGACCCAGTTTGGATATGGCCAGTCTGGCTATGCCAGTGGTTATGTGCCAGCCGCGGCGGCTGCCACCTTTGCTGCAGGATCAATGGCCAAAGCCAAGGATTCCTCAGAAGGGGCTGGTGCGCCAGAGCAGCCAGTCTTGCACAAGGAAGGCGATGAGCCCTCTGACAAGGCCCCCTCTGTCCCGGAGCAAGATGAGGCCCAACCACTAGAGGCTTCTGACATTGAGGAAGTCTCTGGAACAGAGTCTCAAGCCGAAAATGTTGATGCAACGGCTCCAGAAAATGAGGGCAAGGCAGAAGGCACAGAAAGCCAAGAGGCCAGCATTGATAAACGGGGGGAAGACCCCGTGAGAGATGAAACCGATCAGGAAGCCGGACCTGTTGTTATTCAAATGCCGCACGGGGCTTCCTCGGGCCATTCCGATCTGCCATCGGGCTCTGAACTCAATGATTTCTTCGAAGCGCTCAATGACTTTGTCAATGAGAAGGGCGACGGAAATAAGCCGAGCATGCTGGTAACGTCCACTCAGCCTGGGAACGGTTTGGATTTCCTCACCGATCAGATGACAAATCTTGCCGTAAATGAGGGCGCTCGCCCGGTTATCATTTCGCTTCAGGAGCAGCCAAGGCTAAGACAGCAAGTTGGGGGCTCTGTGGTCTCTCAACAGCAAAACGCCAAAGTCGAGCATTTCGAAGCCTTTGATCTTATTCCATTCATCGGCACCGCGGGGTTCACCGATGTTGAGGGCCTTGATCTGCAGCTAGCCCAAGAGCTCTCCAGCCTCATTGATCTATGCAGGGAAACCTATGGCTTCGTGATCGTTGAAGCCCAGCAAATTCTGACACCGAACGCGCTGGAAGATTTGCTTGATCTGGTGGATTGTTGCCTGTTGGTGCTTGAAAGCGGTGAACTGAGCCCATCTGAGATGGATGACTGGTGCGAATGGTCCGCAGAAACGGGCGTTGCCCTCATCGTGGACCAAACCCAAAGTTAAGTATTTTCAGATATCACGACCCCTGAATGAAAAGAGTGTGGGGCTCCAAGGGGTATCGAATGAAAGAGATTCAACAGATCACGGTTGGCGGGTTGCCTATCGCAGTGGAAGACTGCGATGGCGCAGCGCGCACCATGCTTGATTTTGCCTATGATAGCCGAGGCAAGGAGCAAAGGCCGCTCTATGTGACCTCCGCCAATGGGCAGGTTCTTTCCATTTGCGCCCGGGATAAAGAGATCGAGGATTTGTTCCTCAAGGCCGATCTTATCCACGCCGACGGAACCCCTTTGGTAAAAGTATCGCGTTTTCTGTCCAAAACGCCCTTGCCTGAGCGGGTTGCGACTACAGATCTCATCCATAACGCGGCGCGTCTGGCGGAAAAGGAAAAGGCGACCTTCTTTTTTCTGGGAGCGACGGACGAGGGCATCAAGCTGGCCGTCGAAAATATGCAGCGGCTTTATCCGGATTTGCAGTTTGTCGGTTACCGCAACGGCTATGTGACCCCGCAAGAAGAGGCTGAAGTGGTCGCGCGCATCAACGAAGCCAAACCTGACATTCTATGGATCGGAATGGGAGTGCCTCTTGAGCAGCGCTTCGTGGCGCGCAATCTTGAAAAATTGACCGGGGTTGGCGTGATCAAGACCTCTGGCGGTCTGTTTGATTTTCTGTCTGGCAAGAATGCCCGTGCGCCGCAATGGATGCAGGATGTTGGCCTCGAATGGGCCTACCGCATCTATCAGGAACCGGGGCGCTTGTTCTGGCGCTATTTGACCACCAACCCGCATGCACTCTGGTTGTTGCTGACCCGAACCCGCTAGCATTTTCGATCACAAGGGGCCATGTTCATGTCGATGCTCGCTATAAAGAAGGCCTTCCGGTCGATTGCCCACCTTGCACATCTTGCCTTTCCTGTCTGTCATATGCTGGCCGTTTTGAGTGCCGCTTTCGCGCTCTTGGGGCTTGTTGCTGCGAGGGATGCAAAAGCATCTGACATTATGGTGGGGCAGCCGACAGGACTTACTGCGTGCGAGGGTGTTTCTTCGCTCGCAGTTGGCGGTGCCGATGCCAAGCTGGCGCGTGGCTTCAATCTGCCCAATTGGGATCCTGATTACACCGGCTACAAACCCGATGACAGCCTTCTCAAGCAGCTTCACATGTTGGGCTTTACCCATATTCGTTTGCCAGTTAATGGCGAGCGTTTCATGGTGCGCTTTGCCTCCGAGCAGCAAGCAGAAGCCTATATGGCCGCTCTTGATGCGGAAGTCCTAAGGCTGAGCGGCATGGGCTATGCCGTGAGCATCGATATTCATCCCTCAGGGCGCTTTCAGCGCATTCATGTTTCAGCGCCGCAAGACGGGCTTGCCCTGCTTACCGAAGCATGGGACCGGATCGCGGAACGATCAGCAAACTGGTCCCGAGCCGATGTCTATTTCGAGCTTCTCAATGAACCGGCCGCAGACGCTTCGGTCTGGTGGCAGCAGGCCCAGACGCTGGTAACCCACCTCAACACCATCGCTCCGGATCGCAAATTGATCATCGGTCCGGCGATCTTTCAGCGTGTGGAAGTGCTGGCCGGTTCCGAACCGCTTGAAGGAGAGGGGCTGGTCTATGCCGTGCATTATTATGACCCCATGGATTTTACCCATCAGGGCGCGACATGGATGCAGGGGAGTTCGCTCGCCATCATTGGTCAGATGCCTTTCCCGGGGGATGCATCGTCTCCGGCTGTGCTCAAACAGGTTGAAAAACTCAAGGCAGCTGGCATGGATGAGGCCGCCCAGAGAATGCTTGATAGCTATCGTGATGGCTGGGATGCAAAGCGGATTTCAGATGCTTTCGCGATGGTCGGAGATTGGTCGCGTCGTCATCAAAAGCCAGTGATTGTCAACGAGTTTGGCACCCTGACTTTTGATGTGGACCCGCATGACCGGGCCAATTGGCTGCGCGCTGTGCGGGCTGGAGCAGAGGAAAACTGTCTGGGCTGGGCACACTGGGATTTCTCCGACGGATTCCAGATGGTCAATCCGGAAACCACCCTGCCAGACCCGCTGGTGCTCGATGCGCTTTTGCCCGATCTTTGAGACCCGGATTTTTCAGGCTGGGTGGTTGAGAGGACTTCTCCCCGTTCTGCTATTGACTGAAGTGGGCAAGCGGTTGCCTTGTGAGAAAGGCCCGGGCGAGCCTTCGATGCATGTGCTTAATGAACAGCAAGTCTTGAGTCGCTGGGGCGAACCTTCTATGCTGCTCCAAACATTGGCAGATATTCGTAAGAAGTCGCTTTTCATTTCCGTACAGGAGGGCAAGCATCATTGACCCTCTCAATCATCCAGGATTTTTGATCGATGGTAATCAGACTGCATCAGGGAGACCTTCCCAACCTCAACCACTATGACAACATTTCTGCAGTCGCGATTGATACCGAGACGATGGGGCTTCACCCGCATCGGGACAGATTGTGTCTGGTGCAGCTGTCTCCAGGCGATGGCAGCGCCGATCTGGTGCAGATTGCCAAGGGGCAAAAAGAAGCACCCAATCTGTGCACTTTGCTTGGAAATGACAATATTACCAAGATTTTCCACTATGCCCGCTTTGACGTTGCCGTGCTCTATCACACATTCGGTGTGATGCCGGAACCGGTTTTCTGCACCAAAATCGCTTCCAAGCTCACCCGTACCTACACAGACCGCCATGGCCTCAAGGATGTCTGCCGCGAGTTTCTTGATGTCGATATCTCCAAGCAACAGCAAAGCTCCGATTGGGGGGCAGATACCCTGAGTGAAGCCCAGAAGAAATATGCTGCAACGGATGTTTTGCATCTTCACGGCCTGATGGGCATCTTCCGTGCGCGTCTGTCGCGTGAGGGGCGCAAGGAAATGGCGCAGTCCTGTTTCGATTTTCTGCCAACCCGCGCCAAGCTGGATTTGGCCGGTTGGGACGAAACCGACATCTTTGCCCATAGCTAAGGGCAAGATCTCGGCTGAGGAAAAAAGCTGATCAATTGGCCAAGGGAGCAACGGCGTCACGCCGGTCTGGCTCCCTTCGTCATTTCAAGCAGCCGAAGAGGCCTTACGCTTAATTTCGCCTCTTTCCTTTGTAGAAATGACTTGCCGATGCAGCGAAAAGCCTGCAAAAACAGGAAACACCGGAACCGAGCGGCGAAGCAGAAGCATCAAGCCTGCCTTTATTGGATGGAAGCAATGCAAGACAGGACTAAACGAGATCAATCCGGCGATCCGGCCGAGCCACAGGTGCGCCCTTTTGAGCGTCCTCAGGGGCCTTTAATGGGACCGGATCTCGGCGGAAGCCGTCGGGACAGCGCACTGGATAGTGCTCGTATCATTTCATCTGAAGAACAGATGAAGGCCTTCCGTCGGGCCAAGCGCCATTCAAGACGCGTCTTCATTCTCAAATGGAGCCTGCCGGTGATTGCCTTGGGCATCATTACCGGTTTCGTCGGCTGGGTGAGCAAGCATAATCCCGAGGAAACGACTGAAGTGGTTCGGTTTGAGGATGACAAAAGCCTTAAGCAGGACGAACTGGTCATGCAGAATCCGAACCTGAACGGCTACACTGACGGGCGCGCCTATGAAGTGGCCGCTGATCGGGCCACCCAGAAGGTGGAAACCCCCAATGTGATCAACCTTGAAACCGTCAAGGCACGCATTACAGATGAAAAGCAGGAATGGGTGACGATTGGTTCCAAAACCGGCGTGTTTGACCAGAATAATGAAACCCTGGGGCTGGATGGAGATGTGCAGGTCGACTCCTCTCTGGGCTACAAACTGCATACCGAAAAGGTGGCCGTTGATATGCCTAAGGGATATATGGAAACCCTCAGTCCGGTGAATATCGCGTCCCGCGACATCCGTCTGTCGGCGGACCGGCTTGAGGCCATCGACAATGGCGAGCAGTTCCGTTTTACCGGAAGTGTGCGCCTCTATGTCGACGCCGCGCTCCTCAATAAATCGCCAACAAAGGCTCAAGACCAAACCGAGCCCCTTCAACAAGGGGCTGCGCAGGAAGAGGGGGATCCCCAATGACCCTGATTGTTTCCCTTTGTCGTTTGACCGCACAGGCAACCATGAAACCGGCGCGCAGGCTTTCATGCCTTTCTCTGGTGCTGCTGGTGGCCGGCGGCCTCTTTGTTGCGGGCGGGCTGATGGCGTCCACCCCCGTTATGGCCCAGAGCATGGCCGATGTGGCGTCCGGTTTGCGCACAGACCCGGATGCGCCAATCGAGATTGAAGCAGATCAGCTTGATATCTTCGACAACAAGAAAGTTGCGATTTTCAAGGGCAGTGTGCGGGCACGTCAGGGCGAGACAACCCTGCTCACCTCCACCTTGACGATCCACTATTCGGGCGGTGGCGCAGGCACTGCGCAATCCATCACGCGGCTTGAGGCTCATGGCGGTGTAACCGTGAGCCAGAAAGACCAGAAGGCAACCGGCTCGACGGCCTCTGTCGATATGGCAAAAGAAGTGATTGTTCTGAGCGGTAATGTTGTTTTGACGCAAGGCAAAAATGTCCTGCGTGGCTCTAAATTGACCATCAATATGCGCTCCGGCGCAGCGCGTTTGGCTGCTGCCAAATCGTCTGGTGGCCAGAATGGCAGCTCAGGTCGCGTGCAAGGCCTATTTATCCCAAACCGCAACCCTAAAAACTAGGCGAGCAAGGCAAAGCCCCTCGACAAGCAGGACAATTGCATTTATGAGCAGTCCAACGGAATTGTCTCGCAGTTCGGAGAAAAAGGGCAGCAAAACCATCACGGCCACTATGGGTTGGCAGGGGTGAGACAATAATCAGAAGATTGCCTTGAAGCGGCAATCCAGAGTCAGGTACGCATCTGCCAATGCAGGAAAGTGATCATCTTTCATCTCTTGATGAGACGGAAAATCAGCAAACCACGTTCGATCCGCTCGAACAGGATGGTTTGGGCTGGATGGTCGTGCATGACATCGGCAAGAGCTACAAGCGCCGTACGGTCGTCACCTCGGCGTCGCTTGCTGTCAAACGCGGCGAAGCGGTTGGCCTTCTGGGGCCAAACGGTGCTGGCAAGACGACGATTTTCTATATGATCACCGGGCTTGTTCGCCCAGACAAGGGCTATATTTCCCTTGATGGCTACGACATCACGAAGCTGCCCATGTATCGCCGCGCCCGATTGGGTATCGGCTATCTTCCACAGGAAGCCTCGATTTTTCGCGGGTTGAATGTGGAAGAGAATATCATGGCCGTGCTCGAGCTGGTTGAGCCCAAGCGCAAGAAGCGCAAGGAACAGCTGGACGAGCTGCTGGAAGAATTCTCCATCACGCATCTGCGCAAATCCATGGCCATCGCGCTCTCAGGAGGGGAACGTCGTCGCCTCGAAATCGCCCGTGCCCTTGCGTCTCGCCCTTCTTTCATGCTGCTTGACGAACCCTTCGCCGGTGTCGATCCCATCGCGGTGGGAGATATTCAGCAACTGGTGCGCCATTTGACAGCGCGTGGAATTGGTGTTCTCATCACTGACCATAATGTGCGTGAAACGCTGAGTCTGATTGACCGGGCTTATATCATTCATTCTGGCAATGTGCTGACCAATGGCACGCCCGATGAAATCATCGCCGATCCTGATGTTCGGCGTCTGTATTTGGGTGAGAGCTTCTCCATGTAAGCCACATTGGGCTGATGAGAAGACGGGAAAACAATCCGCAAAAAGGCGGGGCCGTGAATTGAGGCTTGAAGTTTTAAAAAATTGCCCAATAATTGTTCAATGGCCATGCGCAAGGCAATAGGGACATTGGCTTTGAACGTCCCAAGCACAATAATCAGAGGATAAGCTTTTGATAAAATTAGATATTCTATCAATAAGCAGATTTGAATTGTGCAAAAGGGTGTAATCCTGCTATATTTTACAAGCAAGATTTGTACCAACTCACAATATGTGTGTTGTTAATTGGTACTATGCGTAAGGCGTTTGATGGCACGCGACCCGCGTCGACACCGCGTGGTTCAGTGTTTCAGGATGAAAAGAGCGTGCCACAGGCAGGCCGCCGGACATCCTGACAGACTTGAAGTAACAGGGATGAGACCTGCCGTAGCAATCACGGTTAGGTGGGGCACAGGTAAGGACAGACGATTACATGGCTTTGACACCCAGACTGGATATGCGCCAAAGCCAATCGCTGGTGATGACGCCGCAACTGATGCAGGCGATCCAGCTGTTGCAGATGTCCAATCTTGACCTCGTTGCATATGTACAGCAAGAACTTGAGAGCAACCCGCTGCTGGAATCTGTCTCGGATGATTATTCCGGCGACTCAGGCTCTTCGGATAACAACGGAGAGGGCGCGCGCGAAGCGCAAGGGGCTGATCAGTCCAATAGTACCAATGCGGAAGGCTCTGACGGACCCAACAGCGAAGGGACTGGCGACTCTGCTTCCGATCCGGACCTGTCCGATCAATTTTCTGGAGAGAGCCCGGAGCAGATGGATGCCATATCCAATGATCTGGACGCCCGCCTTGATAATGTTTTTCCCGATGATAGTGGCCCACAAGAGCAAGCAGGCCCAAGCCTGAATGATCCATGGATGTCAGCGCCCATGCGTGATGGCGGCGGCAACCCCGATTACGACCTTGAAACCGTGCTGGCTGGCGAAATTTCTCTTGCCGATCATCTCGAACAACAGCTGATGACAGCCATTGCAGATGAACGCAAGCGGATCATTGGTCAGTTTCTTATCAATGAACTGGACGAATTCGGTTATCTGCAAACCGATCTGGCCATGGTCGCCAATCGCCTCGGTGTGGATGAAGCGGAAGTAGCCAGTGTTCTCGATATTTTGCAATCCTTCGAACCATCCGGCGTGTTTGCCCGTTCCCTATCCGAATGCCTGGCGATCCAGCTCAAGGATCTCAATCGCTATGATCCGGCCATTGCGGTGCTTCTGGATAATCTGGAGCTGCTTGCCAAACGGGATTTTGTCGCTTTGCGCAAACTGTGCGCCGTGGATGACGAAGACCTCACCGATATGATCTCCGAGATCAAGGCGCTCAATCCGCGCCCCGGTAGCGCTTTCGGTCATCTGACCGTGCAGCCGGTCGTGCCCGATGTGTTCGTGCGGCAGGCATCTGATGGTGGCTGGCGGCTTGAGCTAAACAGCGAAACCCTGCCCCGAGTGCTGGTCAATCGTAGTTATTATGCACAAATCAACGAGACGGCCGCAGGCAAAAAGGAGAAAGAATTTCTCATTGATTGCCTGCAAAGCGCCAACTGGCTGGTCAAGAGCCTCGACCAGCGCGCGCAGACCATTCTCAAGGTGGCAACGGAAATCGTAAAGCAGCAGGACGCCTTCTTTGCCTATGGCGTAACGCATTTGAAGCCGCTCAATCTGCGCACCATCGCCGATGCCATCCAGATGCATGAAAGCACGGTCAGCCGTGTCACCTCGAACAAATATATCGCTACCAATCGTGGCACCTTCGAGATGAAATATTTCTTCACCTCAGCCATTTCGGCAACGTCGGGTGGTGATAGTCACTCTGCAGAAGCGGTCAAGCATCGCATCAGGCAAGCGATTGATGAGGAGGCCGCCGATAGCATCCTGTCTGATGATGCCTTGGTGAAGTTGCTGCGCCAATCCGGCATCGATATCGCTCGTCGTACTGTAGCGAAATATCGTGAAGCCATGCACATCCCGTCTTCGGTGCAGCGACGGCGTGAGAAGAAAGCCGCACGAGGTTAGGCGCGCTACAGGTCATTAGACACGGCGTCAGCATGTCCGGAGGTGCGATTCCATCAAGTCATTGGCTTCCTGGCGAGATGGCGCAAATGGTGCCAGTTTTGGCAATATGCCTATAAATTAGCGGGTATAACCTTCCTGATAAAAAG